>OY728594.2:0-52210 GCA_963422205.2 Gammaproteobacteria bacterium
AATATCGCACGACTGGGCCGGGCGCTTGGTGTCGCTGACAACAGTGAGATTGCGGCGACTGCCTTACGTCAATTTTTAAATGACGATCCGATTGACGTGACGCCGCTCATGCGCAGCGTTCTTGAGCGGCCCCCGACACTCACAGACTGGGCACGAGGCTATTACGTACAGCGCGGTGATCTCCCAGCGGACGTGACCGCTGACGATGTGCGGAGCTTTATTGCCGCGCGGGGTGACGACGAGATAACCGCGCTTGCGCGTGGTGCGCGCAGTGCGGGTTATATTGATCGTGACGCTGATTTTCGCGGGGCGCTAGAGAGAGACGGGGCCGGTGATCTGGTCTTTGCCGGTCAGGATGCCGAGGCCGTTGCGGACTGGCGAGACTGGTCGGGACTCCCGGACGAGACATTTGATACAACCGCCGCAATCCGCCAGATCAAGCGCGATTATCCGGGGATCAAGCGCAAAAGACCTACAACGGACTATCTTAAATCGCTCGGCGGCATCAGGCCCGGCACACTCCTAGCGGCTGATCTCAATGCGCGGGGCGTAACAGCGCGTAACACGCCCGGATTGTTTCGCAAAAATGGGCTAGGCGATATTGATAATATCCCTGCCGACGAGTACGGCGATGGTGGTATGCGCTCATTGCCGCTGGCTGATGATGGTTTTTATATTGACCGCGAGGCTCTGATAGACGCGATTGTGAGCGAGCAGGCCGGGACGCCTGTGTATCAGACGTTACAGGAGCAGGACGCGGTGCGCCGCATTGCTGATCTTGAGGCATACGGCAAGCAGCTGGGCAAACGGTACAGCGTCGATATTGAGGCGATCAATCGCGTTGCGGACGCAATGCAGCCATCGCCCAATGCTGACGTGCGCTACGATGCTCTGCAATTTGCCCGTGCGGGCGATAGCGTGGAGGTGTCAATTGCCAAGGCGTGGGAGCGCCTCAATCTGACAGACCGCGTGGCAGATGGTGTGCAGGGATCACGTCAGGCGCTGATTGAGTACCTAGCGCGTCTGGGAGAGACCAATGTTGGCGCGGGGCAAATTGATCAAGCGGTGCGGTCAATGCAGCGCGGCCGGGAATTTGTTGATGCGATGCGCGATGCCGGGATTGATATTCAGGGCGCGCAAGCGCGGGCTTTGGCGCGGTCTGCGCAGCAAGAGCGGCCTGCTGATTGGATATATGCGCTGATGCTGCGGGAGCAGGGCACTGTGCCACCGTCTGGCGCTGGAAGATTGGAGCGTCCTTTTCCGAGGGCGCGGGCGGCGCCTGATGATGCCGCGCCAGAACCGCCGAAGGCGGCGACATTGGTGTCAGAGGAGCAGGGTCTGCAAGCGACACAGGCACCGCGGTCATCGACGCAGCGCGGGGATAGCGATGATCTGGCCGGTGAGTTTGCAATTGACGAGCAAATTGTTGCGGATATGCGCGAGCAGGGGCAATTGTCGGATGCAGAGATTGCGGAGTTGGATGAGATAGACGATGCAATTGCGCAGGCTGAGGTTGAGGACGCAGCGATGTTGGCTATGGCAGAGTGCATGGTAATCACTAAGGGGCAGATTTAATGTCAGCACGGTCAAACAGGTGCAAAGCGCGTGGCAAGGCAGCGGCGGATGCGGCGGCTAAAAAGCTCAACAAGAGTCAAAAGCGCAAGCGTGCGGTTAATGCGCTTAATCAAAAGACGATTGACGAGCTTTACGACGAGTTGGATTCGGCTGGCAATGCGTTGGAGGCAGCGCGTGGCAAAGTTGGTCAAACGCGCCGCGCGGCAATGATTGAAAAAAAGAATAGAATTCAAAATGTTATTGTGTTTCGCGGCATTATGGATGAAACGAAGGCGGCTTTTGAAAAAACCGGTGATCCAACGCTGGCTATTCGGGCTGCGCTGGGCGGCGTAAATACGCCTCTGTTTGGGGCGCAGTGGTCTGTGGATGCGATATCGCGGGGCATGACCACGCGGCTGATGGGCGGTGCGTGGAATGATTTGCAAAAAGCGCGTGTCGAGGTAGGCGGTCGCAAGGTTGATCTGATGCGGCGCTTTGGCAGGCTGACGAAGGACGATGAACGCAAGCTGGCGCGTGTGCTTTGGGATATGTCGCTGGATGATCCGCAGGGTGTGACGGCACCAGCGGATATTATGGGCATTGCAAAAATCATGCATAAGTGGCGTGAGATTTGGCGCGGGGAATTGAATGCGCGCAATGCCAATATTGAAAAACACGAGGGGTATATTGGCCGCCAGAATCATGACACGATTAAAATGGCGGCGGCGGGTCGCGCGGACTGGAAAGCGGCGGTACGCGATAAGCTGGATTACGCTCGTATGGAGGTTGAGGTTGGGGATATCGATAAGTTTCTTGATAGCGCTTACTGGGCAATTACATCCGGTGTGCGCTTGTCCGAAAACCGTCCTCTTGAAGATATCGCCAGTGCCTGGACCGGGCCCGGTAATTTAGCAAAGCGGGTAAGTTCGGCGCGTGTTTTGATATTCAAAGACGCTGATATGTGGATGGATTACCGCGAGCAGTTTTCGTCGTCGAGTCTTCATAATGCGTTTGCGTCGGATATGCTAAATGCGTCACGAAATGTCGGTCTTCTTACACGGCTGGGCACCAATCCGAAGGCGATGGTGGATCGTCTTATGCAGGCTATTGGGGAAGAGTATCGTTCTGATTTTGACGCGATGGCTAAAATTAACAATCAGAAAAATCACATCAACAATCTGATTGCGGAGGTTGATGGGACAACGGCGCTGGGATCGGAGACGACCAAGGCGCGCTGGGGTCAGACAATTCGCGGTTTGAAAAACATGGCTATTCTGGGGAGTTCGGTGATTTCAACGCTGACGGACTGGGTAAATGTGGCCAATACGCGGCGCTATCACGGGGATGGCATGAGCAAAGCCACGATGGAGGGGCTGTTGAGTTTGCCGAAAGGGATTGGCAGGCGGGCGCTGGGCAGTCCTGAACTCAAAGAGGCGCTGCGGCAATCGGGTGTTGGGGCAAAGGCAGTTTGGGGCGGTTTTTACAACCGGTTTGACGCCTCGGATGATAGTCGTGGGTATATGTCATGGCTAACAGACAAGTTTTTCAAGGCAAACTTGATGTCATATCAGGCGGATTTTCAGCGTGAAGCAGCGTTTATGCTGCACGCAACGAAGCTTGGCGCAATGGCGGGCAAAGGGTTTGATGATCTGGATGATGCGACAAAGCGTTTGCTGGGTTTGTATAATATCAGCGCCAAGGAGTGGGATATTGCACGGCTGGCAATGACAAAGGACGTGGATGGGGACACGTTTATTTTTCCCGGTGAAATTGACAATGTATCAGGTGCGGTGTTTCGGGGTATGTCGAAGGCCCAGCAAGCGCGGGCCAAGCGGGATGTGCGGCTAAAACTGTTTTCAATGTATGCGACCGAAGTTAGCCATTCCATTCCCGAGCCGGGGGCGCGCGAAAACGCGATTATGAAACAAGGCTTGCAGGAAGGAACCTGGGCAGGTCAGGGATTGCGGTTTTTAATGCAACTAAAAGCGTTTCCGATTACGATTGCAACCAAGGGCTGGGGACGTGCTTTGCATGGTCAAAGTTTGGAAAAGCGGTCATTTCTGCAAACAGCAGTAAATTATCAGACAGTAAATCTGATTATTGGTGCCGGAATTACGGGCATGTTTGTGAACTGGATTAATGATCTGAAAGCGGGTCGTGAGCCCCGGGAATTGTCTTGGAAGTCCTTTGTGGCGGGTTTGCTGAAAGGCGGCGGCGCGGGCATTTACGGTGATTTTCTCTTTGCAGAAACAAATCGATACGGAACAGGTGCATTGGATACATTGGCGGGACCGGTTCTAGGGACAGCGGCAGAAATAATCAATCTTTGGAATTTGGGGCGACAGGGAGAAGCGCGCTGGGGCGATGTTCTTCAATTGGTCAAATCCAACATTCCTTTTGCCAATATTTTCTATGTAAAGCCTGTTTTGGATTACATGATTTGGTATCAGTTGCAGGAAGCGATAAATCCGGGTTATCTTAAGCGTCAAGAACGCAGGCTACAGCGGCGCGATGGAACGGAATACTGGCTGGCCCCGTCTAATGTGGTGGCTCGCGGCGGTGGTTTTAGGTGATGAATGAGCACTGATGAAAATTTCACATTCATTGATCCGCTGATTGCGGAGATATGTGATGAAAACGGGCGTGTTACGCCCGCTGATCTGGATGTTGCGTTTGCTCAAACGGGCCGTGCTATTAATAATTTGAGTTTGGCGCTTTACGATTCTTTATCGCCTTTCCTGACATCGCCCGGGGATTTTCCGGCAGGATATAATCTGGGTAATGGTCTTATAAAGTTAACGGGGTATGGGCAGGCGGTTCAATATGAAGGTCCTGATATTGCAATGCCTTTGGTGCGAACACCTGTTTTTCCAGGTGAAACGTATACCCTTACTGTTGCTTATTCACGAACCATTGACTCTAACGATCCGAACAATGATGGGGTTCGGTATGGTATAGAGTGGTACAATACCACAGGCGCATTGATAGAGCGTCAGGTTATCAAAACAGACTACGCTTTGTTTGTAAAATCTCTTTTGAAATCGGAGACATTTGTTGTGGGAGAGGGGGAGGCAGAGGATATTGATCTGCCAATTCCACGCAATGCGCGTTATGCGCGTCCATTTTTTGAAGTTTTTGGCATAGATCACCAAACCAATCTGCATCGGTTGGGATTACGTGTTCAAGCCACGAGCGGCCTGCGTGGCCCTAAAGGAGACCCTGGCTTTACAGCGATTGCGCCTTCAATTGAGATTATAGGCACGTCAGCAAATATAACGACACGTCCTGCCACGGCACAAACGGGCCAGGGGTGGGTGACAACAGATGATGGCAAGGTTTATTTGTTTGCAGCTGAGCGATGGAATGAACTGCCTGCCTCCCCGATTACAACTGCATCTTCGATTGTCTGGCCGAACAATTATACCATTCCCACAACGGCTCTGCCTGCTGCAAATGTAGAGCGGGTGTTTTATGTCACGGCGAATGGTAATGATGCCAATGACGGAAGGTCACTGTCTAAGCCAGTTGCGACGGTAGGGCGTGGTCTGGCATTGGCGGAGGCCACAGGCCAGTCCTGTACGATTAAGGTGAGCGCGGGCGATTACGTGGTACAGCCTGATACGGTTGTGCCTGCGAATTGTGTTTTGGCAGGCGATGATTTGCGTTCAGTCAAGCTGTCGCTGCCAGCGGGATCGGAAGAAAGCATTATGCTGCGGTTAAGCAGCGGGTGCCGCGTGACAGGATTTACGTTTTTAAACATCCGCCAGCCAGAGGCGGTGATTAACAATGAGGATCGGATTTATACGCCGCCTGAAACGGGTTTTGCCTGTGGTTTTAAGGAAAACGAAGTTATCTTGCGCTCTCCTTATGTATCGAATTGCTCGGTGTTTAATAATCTGACGCTGAATCAGATGCGTGACCCAATTGATCGGGAGGCGGGCAATCCTCTTATACCGCGCGTGGGTGGCTGTGTAATTTGTGATGGGAATGTGTTGAGTCCGAATACACCGCTGCGATCGATTGTGGTAGATAGTTTTACGGCTATTAATCCCAATGGTGTGGCGTATTTGATTTTGCGCAATGGGTTTATGCAACTTGTGTCGATTTTCACAAACTGGGCTCGCGCAGGTATTTGGTGTCATTTGGGTGGTCACGTTACGATTGCAAATTCGAATAATTCGTTTGGCGATTATGCGTTGGTTGGCACGGGGTCTCGTGAAGTTGTCGAGATTGTGGATCAGCCGACAGACACTTACGAAGAATATCCTGCGCTGCGTCAGCAAATCATGGACGAAAGCGCGACGATTATTGATGAATTCTGGAACCAGTTGGTTACAGAGTTTCCCATGACAATCGGAAGTAATGTCGCGCTGGAGGCGTCTTGCCGTCGGGATGCGGCACGGCTTCTGGATGCGATTGGTGATGATACCGGAACAGCGCAGGACAGCAGCAGCAAAAATTTTGTCTACAGCTTTTTTGACTGGAATGCGCAATATAACTTTAACGATCAGTATCTGCCTGAAATTCGTCGTTCCTGGGAGATTATTCGTCAGCGCATTGCGGCTCGGTGTCCGGCGGCAACAATTGCTGAAGATATGCTGAATGCTCTGTTTGCTATGCTAGACAGTGCAATAGCTACGCCAAATCGCATTTTTTTCCAGAGTTTGGTGGAAGCAACAGGGCAACAATTTTCCTATGTTGGCGCTGGCGTAAACCTGAATTCACTGCCTGTTTCGCAGCGGGGAACGGGGCGTGCGTTTTCGCAACCAAGGCAAGCACTGTTGTCTGATGGTGTGGCGCGAATTAATGCAACCTTTGGCACTGAGGCGGGTGATACGTATCTGGGCGAAGATTTGCGTGTGGATTTTGAGCGTTCTATCGTGGAAGGGTTGGCCTTTGAGCGCGGTGTACAAAACATAGCTTTGCCATTGATTTTGGCTTTGGGAGGAGAATAACCAATGTTTGTTCGCGGATATAATCCAAACGTAAAAAAAGAATTTATAAGCGTAAGTCGCCCTATTCCCGGAACACTAACGTTTAGTGATCTCGCGACATTTCAGCAAAAAAACCTCTTTTCAAGAGATGTTGATGTTTCATTAGATTTTCCTAGAGATCTTGAAATTTACACTTGGTTTAGTGGTTTTATTGCCCCAATTACAAATAGTATAAACAGTCCAGTTTCTATTCCTTCGCAGCTTATTTACGCGCAATTTCCTACAAATTTATCAACAGTTGATCAGATCGGATCGGCTGGAATGGGCGCAAGTGTTCCACTCAATACAAATGCACAATTGGCAATATCTCAGGACGCCATGACAATTTATATGGCTGCGGATCGGCTTTATACAATTGATCCGGAAACTGGCGTTGCAACGGCGGTTGGACCTGTGGGTTTTGGTCAAAATATTTATGAGCTTGTGTCTTTTCCTTCAGGAGCCACAGCGACTCGCACGATTCAATCGTTTTTAATTCGTAATAATGGCGATGCATTTTTAACTGGAAGCGTTGAAAACGATAAAAACCGTTTGTACTCTCTTGATTTAACGACTGGAATGGCAACGCCAATTGGGTCTTTGGGATATGGAATTAATAACAATTTTAGCTTGAGTGGTTTGTCTGAAATTCCAGAAAGTGACATAGTTTATGGGATTGGAAACATTGCTACAAGTGGAGATAACAACCTATATACGATGAATGTTACAACCGGGGAACTTACGCGGGTTGATACTGCTGAGGACAACTTGCGTATTTTGCCAAGAACCCCGACCCCTTCTAAACTGGCTTCGGTTCGTGATGTTCTTAACACAACGATAACTTCAACATCAAATCAAGATTCTTTAAAAAACCTTTTTATATTCAATGGTGAAGGTTTTTACATAATACCCTCCACAAAAATAGAGCAAGCTTATCAAGTTCCCAAAAGTGATCAAATGACTGTTACTGGTGCACCTTCTGCATTAGCAGATCTTCCCACTGGATTTAGCGGGTTGGCTTTTCGTCGAATTCGTGATTCAAACAACGCAGATATAATTGATATTTATGCTGTTGTTCAAAACAGATTTGTTAGAATTGCCTCTACACCCAGCATGTTTATGCTGGCTAATAATATTACATCAATTGCAAATCAAAGTTTGAATTTTTCCTTTAATTTAAATGAAGTTGAAACAATAGCATTTAATCCCGCTAATGATAATGACATTTGCATTACAACATACGTAAATTCGTTTGAAAGGTTTCCCTCATCAACCAACTTGAACAATTTTTCGGATAGTAATGGTCGGATTTCTATTTCTCATAATACGCCTGTAATTCGAACCGAACGACCTCCGTTGAATGTGTATCAGAACAAAACGGGGCAAGTGTCTTTGCAGTCAGATGCTGTTTTGATTTGTCCCCTGTATCTGGTTACAGAACCCGAACCTTTGGAGGATCGCACTGTATTTGCAACATGCTTGATTACAGATTTTATCGTGTCCAATCCATGGCAGGAAGAACAGTCTGAATTTACAATCTATAAAAATCGTCTTGATGTATCAGGTGCTTTTATACCAATTTACAAAGGGGAAGCTTTGGCCGTTGGAGATGAACGAAAGATTGATTTGGGAAAACTCTTTCTGACAAGTGGAGAATATCTTGTCATTGCTCAAGATAATCCCAAAGGCATGGTATACAGCATTAACTATGTTTTGAACCAGACTGCTGAATTCTTTGTGCAAAATGACGATTTTGCGGGCACTAACACATTTGAGATTGATGGTCTTGAAAGTGTTGTAACTGCGGTTGATGTCATAGACAACTAAACGGGCTTACCAATGAACCTTGAGGACGTCTTGGCGGCCTACAAGGCTTTGCCAAAAACCAAGCAAAAGAAAATTGAAAAAGATGCGCTGAAAGTCACGGCGCACATGCCGTTTGTTCCCAATCCTGGTTCGCAGACAGACGCTTATCTGTGCGAGGCCGACGAATTGTTCTACGGCGGGGCCGCTGGCGGCGGTAAAAGTTCTCTGATCTGCGGACTTGCGGTCAATGAATATCACCCGGCATTGTTACTGCGGCGGGAATCTGCACAAGCGGGCACTCTGGTTTCTGAAATCAAGCGCATTTTGGGACCAAAGAATGACGCTAAATTTGCAGCCACTTCTGTCAATGGTGGTGGAATATGGACTTTGCCCAAAGGCGGAACCATTGAAATTGCAGGTGTTGCGCATGAGGACGACAAGGAAAAGTATCAGGGCCGGGCGCATCGGCTGAAAGCGTTTGATGAAATTACGCAGTTTACGGAAAGCCAGTACCGGTATTTGATCAACTGGCTTCGGGATGTATCGGGAAAACGCTGCCGAATTGTCTGCACGGGCAATCCGCCCACGACAACGCAAGGGCAGTGGGTTATTCGCTACTGGGCCCCTTGGTTGGACAAGCACCACCCCAACCCTGCCAAATCCGGTGAGTTGCGTTGGTTTACAACTGTGAATGGTCAGGATCATGAAGTAGACGGCCGCGGCCCGCATATGATTGATGGTCGCGAGGTTCTGGCGCAATCGCGATGCTTTATTGCTGGCCGTCTGGAAGACAACCCCGATTTAATGGAGACAAATTATGCATCACGCCTTGAAGCGGCTCCAAAGGAATTACGTGATCGTCTGCGGTATGGTCGGTTTGACGTGGAACCCGAAGATGATGCATGGCAGATTATTCCGTCAAAATGGATTGCAGCGGCGCAGGCGCGTTGGACGGAAACACCATCAACGGAAGATATGACAGCGCTTGGTGTGGATGTGGCACAGGGCGGTCAGGACCGCACAGTGCTCATAGCGCGCCATGGAGACTGGTATGGACGCCCGGATGTGCATGAGGGCGCTGATACCCCTGACGGGCCGTCTGTGGCCGCTCTGGTGGCCTCCAGGCTGCGCGACAGGGCGCGGGTTGTTGTGGATGCAGGCGGCGGCTATGGCGGCGATACGCTGACGGCTTTGGCCCAGGCTGATATGCCATGTTATGGACACAAAGGCGCAAGCGGCAGTCGGGCGGTCTCGCGTGAAGGTGTGTTTGCGTTTTATAATTTTCGCAGTGAATGCCTGTGGCTTTTGCGCGAGGATTTGGACCCTGACTATCAAAGCCGGATTGCCCTGCCACCAGACGTAGAACTGGCGGCCGATCTGGCCAGTTATCGGTATGAAGTTCGCGAACGGGGTGGCAAGCAGATTATTCATGCTTTGCCCAAGGAGTTGATGCGGGCTGAGTTGGGGCGGTCCCCGGATAAGGGCGATGCGCTGGTTATGGCCTATGCGGCTTTTGCCAAAAGTCTTGCGGAGCCCAGAATTGCAAGCGATCGACGCAAAGCACGTGCAAATCTTCAACAACACGTGTTAAATGACAGTAGAACTATCTCGGCTCTTCGAAAAAAACTGCGATAGGGAAAGGAATGAAAATATGAGTTCGTTGTTCAAAACGCCAAAACCGCCGCCAATTCCTGATCCAACGGCGTTGCCGGATACGGATATGATTGATCAGAACCGTCGCAAAGCACTGCGCAGAATGCGGGCTTCAAGCGGTATTCTATCTACGCAATTGCAGAATAATGGCGGAGCAAGCAGTACGTTTACGCGCTCTACTTTGGGAAGCAATTAATGAGCAAGTCCGGGCGAAATCTGTGGGAAATGGGGGATCGGTTTTTTGCCGAGAAACAGCCATGGGATTCACTAAATGATGAAATTGCGACATGGTTCTGGCCTGCCAGTGCGGATGCCACAAGTACGATTTCGCCCGGCGAGGAATTCACGGATCATTTGGTAGACAGCAAGCCGTCCCAGATATTTCGGGATTTGGCGAATGCTTTGGGGTCTATGCTGCGCCCGCCTGATCTGGATTGGTTTAGTCTGACAGTCAATCGGGACGATATAAAGAACAGCACGGCGGCGCGTCAAAAGCTGGAGGCAATGACACGCACAACGCGGGCTGCGATGTATGCAGGGGATGCGGGTTATATCAGGGCGACCAAGCAGGGTGATTTTGATTTTGCTCTGACGGGAAACAGCGTCAAAAGCGTCATGAACAACCGGTACAACAACGGTCTTTATTACCAGACGTGGCGATTAAAGGATTGTGCGTGGTGTGAAGACCAGTGGGGCGTTGTTAATAACCTGCATCGCAAGATGAAGCTTTGCGCCATTGACATGAAATCCATGTTTGATGAAGAGAAGCTGCCGGAAGCGGTCAAAGAAAATCTGCGTAACAACAAGCCTTATGCCAAGCATGAAGTGCGCCATGTAGCTTTGCCGATTGACTTGTACGAGCCGGACCGCAAATTTCCGCCTTCGGCGCGTTTTGCCTCTGTTTATCTGACGAATAAAGGTGATGTTCTGAAAGAAACGCCGGAACCGGAATTTCCTTATGTGGTAAGCCGGTGGCAAACGGTGTGCGGATGGCCATACGGATATAGCCCTGCAACTATGGTGGCATTACCGGATGCGCGGCTTGTGCAGCGCATTGCCGCTAGCATTATTGAGGCGACGGAAAAAAGCACGGAACCGCCTTTGATTGCCACCAATCAAAGTATTCTGGGACCGGTTTCTTTGAGTGCAGGCTCTATTACGTGGGTGGATAGTGAATATGACGAACGGTTGGGACCTGCCGTGCGTCCACTTGATCTGGGCAAGAATGCGGGGTTGGGTCAGGGATTGCTCGATCGCAAGGTTGCAGAAATGGCTGGCGTGTTTTTTCTGGACAAGTTTACCTTGCCGGATACGCGCAATCGTACGGCAACAGAGGTGCGCTTGCTTTATCAGGAGTTTATTCGCAGCACGTTGCCGATCTTTGAACCGATGGAGCGCGAAAGCATTGGCGCAGAAATTGACTTGAGTGTTTCAAAACTAATGCGGCTGGGAGCCTATGGTGAAGATTTCCCTGAAGAATTGCAGGGCAATGATTTAACGTATGAGTTCAAAAATCCTTTACGTGATGCGCGGGATCGTATGGTTGTTGAGCAATATCAGGAATCCATTGGTGTTATTGGTGCCGCAGCGCAGTTTGATCCAAGTGTTGTGAGCGCAATCAATGCAAAGAAAATGTTCCGTGATGTGATGAATGTAGTGGCACCGTCTGATTGGCTTTATACCGAGAAAGAAGCGCAGGAGCGACAGGATGCGGCGCAGGAAGAACAAGCAGATCAAAACCTGTTGAGCGAGTTGTCTCAAGGCGCGACAACCGCCCGTGAAGTGGCTCTGGCGGCAAAAGAGTTGTCTGGTGTGACGGGAGCAGGTGACACGAATGCATGAGCCGTGGAAGCCTGTGCGAGTTGCAGATGAAGAAACGAGGTACCGCGTCCCAGGCGTGGTGTCGCAGCGTGACATAGCAGCCTTAAAAGCGGTTTGGCGAGGTGAAGCAACCGAGCATCAACAACGGCGTGCACTGGAAGCGATTGTGTGGAGCGTGACAAGAGCAGGTGATGTGACGTATTATCCTGACGCGCTGGGTGGTGAAAGAGACAGTTCTTTTGCTCAAGGAATGCGGTTTGCTGGATTGCAGCTTCTCAAGCTGATTGAGATTAATATTGAGTTTGATGGAAAGGAAACCAAAGATGGCTGATGAGCTTTTGGACAGTGGTGCAGCAGAAGGTGCCGATCAAGGTGGCAATGAAAGCAGTGCGGATGACAGCGGTATTTTGGGCAATCTTGACGCTGAGAATAACGAAGACGCAGGCGTTCTTGACACCGCGGCAGGCGATGTAAAACCAAAAGAAGAGACTGGGTCTGGCGAAGATGATGCAGGTTCTGAATTGGCATGGAAAGACATTCAGAAAGCATTGTCGGGTGGGGATGATGATATTTCCCGCATGGTCGCGCGGTATCGTTCTCCTGCTGCTTTTGCGAAAGCGTTTGCGGCCCAACGCCAGAAAATTGCGGAAAGCAGCAAGGTTCCTGAACTGGCTGAGAATGCAACCGAGGAACAGGTGGCTGAGTATCGCAAGGCCATGGGTTTGCCTGATAAATTTGACGATTACGCAGTTGGATTTTCGGAAGATTTTAAGGGTGAAGATGGCGACGATGCGCTGGTTAAAGAATTTGCCCAGAGCATGTATGACAACCACGTGCCTCCAAAATACGCGCAGGCTGCAATTGATTACTATCAAAACTTGATGATGAAAGGTGAGCAAAACATCAATGAAAACGCTGCTGCGGTAAAACGTGAAACCTATGATGCTTTAAAAGCAGAATGGGGTAAGGAATTTGATGCTAACCGCAATGCCATTGATGTGTATTTGACAGAAACCATGGGTCAGGATGGTAGAGCGGTGATGAATGGTTTGCGTTTGTCGGATGGATCAAGCTTGTTGGATAATGCGCATCTTTTGCGCCTTCTTGCACAGCCTGCACGGGATTATGTGGGCGGTGAAGCGCTTGTGTCAGGATCTATGTCACAGACAGCCGAGGATGTCGCCAAGTCGCTGAATGACTTGATGGCATTGCGGCTGAGTGATCCGCAGAAATATCAATCAGCGTCTGTACAAAAAGAAGTGGCGGAATTGTTTGAACGCAAGAAGCGGCTGGAAGGTCGAGGTGCGACGGCGTGACAAATCAGGAATTAGAATAAGGTTTTTGACATTAAATTCCTGATGTTATATATTTGACTTAAGGACACCCCTGCAAAGGCCCCTTCTGCTACTGACAACGCCCCGTTTGAGCGGACACCCGTTGAAAGTTTCAGCTTTCCTTTCAATTAACTCTACAGGTGTGTCGTGTCCTATCAAATCACGCAGGAACAGTATCGTCAGGAATGGACCGTCGCTTTTCAGCGCGGTATGACCTATCTCAAGGACTCTGTTACCAAGGAAATGCTTCTCAAAGGTAACGAGGCCGTTTTCCCAATTCAGGAACAGGCTCCAAAGTTTAGCGCACGTGGCGCAAACGGTCGCCTTCCTGCCCAGCGCACTGGCGCACGTCAGGTTCGTGTTCCTATTGAGGAAAAGAACCTGTTGCAACGTGAGTTGGACTTTAACCTTCTGACCGCGCAGGCCGATGTGCGTGAACTTATGCAGAACTCAAGTGTTCTTGAGTCTTATCGTGAAATTGATGATGTGATTATCAATGACGCGCTGGCAACAGCCACCAACACCTATAACAGCGGTAACGCGGTTCAGGTAACGGCAGGCACGGTGCAGAAAATTCTTGCTACCCTGCACGAACGTAATGTGCGCTCTGCGGATATGATTACGTTCTTGTGGACGCCTATGGCATGGGCCGAGTTCACACAACAAGTTGCGGTAATTAACGTTGAATATGTGGACACCAAACCACTGATGGGCGATTACGATACGCCAATCAAATGGGGCGGTGCCAAACATATGATTCACACCGGATTGCCTGGCATGGGGACGAACAACGCCAAGTGCTATGCTTTTGCCAAAGCGGCTGTTGGTCATGCTGTGGCTGAGGGTCTTACAGGTGTTTACATGGGACAGAATGAAGAAGAAGGGTATTACTACCATCGGAACTTCATTACCCACGGCGCGCGCCTCTTGCAGCAATCGGGTGTTATTGAAATCACCCACAATGACAACGCATAAGGAGCGGGTTTTATGGCTTACAACACACGTGGTTTGAGCGTTGCCAATGGCGGCCTGAGCGGTCAGCACTATCAGCAATGGGTACTGGACAGTGACGACGACTGGGGCAATGCGGGTACAGCCGACTCTATTTTGTCTACCGGATATATTACCGACGCGGCGGATCGGGGAATGCAGGTCGGTGATCCGGTTTTTGTTCGTCGCTGGGACAGTTATACAGACCCTTACACACGCGGTGATCTGGAATCTGGCAACACTGCTTGCGACTGGGCTTTTGTATCGGCAATCAGCACAACGGGCACTAACGTGGGTGCTGCTACTCTTGTGCGACTCTAAAACAAGTGCTATATAGAAATAGCGTGATACACTTCTCCATAGAAACTGACCCGGCGCAAGCCGGGTCTTTTTTTTTGTCAGGTTTCTTTTATGATGCTTCTATGCAAGGAGATTTATAATGATCAAGCAAAACCGACTGTATGGCGGGCGTGTGATTGAAAAAGAATTTCAAATTCCTTCTTTTGCAGCCAATGTTCCACAAGGTACGAAACTAAGCGATGTTCTAGACCCGTTTTACTGGCTGAACTATCATGAGGCATTGACGCCAGGCTGCGAGGTTTGCGTTCTTTCCGAAGACTATGAACTTGATGTGGTTTTGCGAGTTTTGAAAGTTGATCGGCTTCGGATTGATGTGCGTGTTATGACAATTCATCATGAACCGAAATCGAAAAACAAATCCAAAGATAATGCACAAAAACCCCCACGACCGGATGGGCTAAGTATTAAATGGGGTGGCTCCAAATACAAGTTTATGGTTGTTAAAGATGGTGAGCGTATTGAGCATGGATTTTCCAACAAGCAAGATGCTGAAAAATACATCGATACAGCAGTTGCGTGAAAGGTATAGCAGGTGGCAGACCGTCTTGGGATTTACAACACCGCCCTGATTTATATCGGGGAAAGTCCGCTTTCGGCGCTGACAAACGATCAGCCTTTGCGCTATGCACTAGATACGGTCTGGGATCGTGTGACGCGCGATGCGTTGTCACGCGGGTTCTGGGAGTTTGCAATCAGGTCCACAACGCTTTCATCAACAACTGCAACAACATATGCAGGTTATAGTCGTGCATTTGCGCAACCCTCTGACTGGCTTCAAACGGTTCGACTAACGGCAAGCGGCGACAGCATTCCTGGCATTGAAGCCGTTAATCAGAGCGCACAACAGGTAGCCATTGAGGCGAATGGCATGTTTTATTCCAACAGCACCACAATTGCTTTGGAATATCTGAGTTCCAATGCTTTGACCAATGCCAATGTTGAAAACTGGACGCCACTCTTTACTGGGTATGTTGCCACGCAGCTTGCTCTGGAAATTGCGTTTTCTGCCACAAATAAGTTGCAACTGATTGAACCCTTGAAGGATGCGGCAACGATGCGCCTTCAAGATGCCCTTGATCGCGAGGCGCGTCCTGCCTTGGAGGTTCAGGCTCCTTTGTTGTCGGGCCAAACAGGACCACGGCTAAATATCTATAATCAAGCATTGCAGTTAGTGGGTCAGCCTCGGCTATCTTCGCTTGGTGATGTTATGCCTATTCGGTTTGCACTGGATGATGCTTGGGACAATACGGTTTCTGATGCATTGTCCCGCGGGTTCTGGGAGTTTGCGATTAAGTCTGCGGATTTAACGGCAGATACTACGCTAGCCAGCCACGAAGGGTATTCGAATGCGTTTGCGCGTCCAGCAGACTGGCTTCAAACGGTTCGTCTGGCGGTTGGAAATGTATCCTCTGATGATGTTGCAAGTGCGCCTGAGTTTACGGCTATTGAGGCGAATGGTCGGTTCTACTCGAACAGTGATACGATTGCTTTGGAATATATCAGCGATGCGTATATTGAACCTGATACGATTGAGGATTGGACACCTTTATTCCGATCGTATGTTGCGTCTTTGATAGCAATGGAAATATCGCCTCTTGCGCAAGTTGATGCGGCTGGTGTTGAGGCTCTTGAGGCGATGGGTCAACGTCGCTTGGAAAAAGCCCTTGATCGCGAAGCGCGTCCTGCCTTGGAGGTTCAGGCTCCTTTGTTGTCGGGCCAAACAGGACCACGGCTAAATATCTATAATCAAGCATTGCAGTTAGTGGGTCAGCCTCGGCTATCTTCGCTTGGTGATGTTATGCCTATTCGGTTTGCACTGGATGATGCTTGGGACAATACGGTTTCTGATGCATTGTCCCGCGGGTTCTGGGAGTTTGCGATTAAGTCTGCGGATTTAACGGCAGATACTACGCTAGCCAGCCACGAAGGGTATTCGAATGCGTTTGCGCGTCCAGCAGACTGGCTTCAAACGGTTCGTCTGGCGGTTGGAAATGTATCCTCTGATGATGTTGCAAGTGCGCCTGAGTTTACGGCTATTGAGGCGAATGGTCGGTTCTACTCGAACAGTGATACGATTGCTTTGGAATATATCAGCGATGCGTATATTGAACCTGATACGATTGAGGATTGGACACCTTTATTCCGATCGTATGTTGCGTCTTTGATAGCAATGGAAATATCGCCTCTTGCGCAAGTTGATGCGGCTGGTGTTGAGGCTCTTGAGGCGATGGGTCAACGTCGCTTGGAAAAAGCCCTTGATCGCGAAGCGCGTCCTGCCTTGGAGGTTCAGGCTCCTTTGTTGTCGGGCCAAACAGGACCACGGCTAAATATCTATAATCAAGCATTGCAGTTAGTGGGTCAGCCTCGGCTATCTTCGCTTGGTGATGTTATGCCTATTCGGTTTGCACTGGATGATGCTTGGGACAATACGGTTTCTGATGCATTGTCCCGCGGGTTCTGGGAGTTTGCGATTAAGTCTGCGGATTTAACGGCAGATACTACGCTAGCCAGCCACGAAGGGTATTCGAATGCGTTTGCGCGTCCAGCAGACTGGCTTCAAACGGTTCGTCTGGCGGTTGGAAATGTATCCTCTGATGATGTTGCAAGTGCGCCTGAGTTTACGGCTATTGAGGCGAATGGTCGGTTCTACTCGAACAGTGATACGATTGCTTTGGAATATATCAGCGATGCGTATATTGAACCTGATACGATTGAGGATTGGACACCTTTATTCCGATCGTATGTTGCGTCTTTGATAGCAATGGAAATATCGCCTCTTGCGCAAGTTGATGCGGCTGGTGTTGAGGCTCTTGAGGCGATGGGTCAACGTCGCTTGGAAAAAGCCCTTGATCGCGAAGCGCGTCCTGCCTTGGAGGTTCAGGCTCCTTTGTTGTCGGGCCAAACAGGACCACGGCTAAATATCTATAATCAAGCATTGCAGTTAGTGGGTCAGCCTCGGCTATCTTCGCTTGGTGATGTTATGCCTATTCGGTTTGCACTGGATGATGCTTGGGACAATACGGTTTCTGATGCATTGTCCCGCGGGTTCTGGGAGTTTGCGACAAAAGAACTACAACTTGATGTTGATGATGTCTCTTGTGGTGTAAAAGGCGCTTCAACAGATGCAGACGGGTTTACGACTTATCCAAAGCCTGATGACTGGATGCATACCACCTATTTGTCCTATTCTTCGCGAGCAGAGGTCTATTCCCAAGGCGGATTTACCAGCGGATGGGGTGATCAACTTTCAACAATTGAAGACTTGGGAACCGCATGGCGCAGTGATCGCAGCCCTATCTTTGTAGGCTATGTGTCTAAAGATTATCTGGCAGAGACCCACATTCCCTCTTGGTCGTCGCTTTTTACGGAATTTGTGATTTCATCGTTGGCGCGGCGTGTAGCTTATTACATTCAGGCTCCTGCCACGACGATAGATATGCTGGATCGAATGGATAAGGACCGCATTCTTCGGGCACGGTCGCAAAACGCCCTTAATCAACGCCAAACCCCTGTATCACGCGGCACTTGGTTGCGATCCCGACAAGGAATGTGGGGGCCGTATATCAACAACGGAGAAGGGCGCGGCGAACTTGACCTGACCTTTAGCGGTTTAAGCGGTGATCCATTGCCATGGCTGAGGTAAGCACAGCAATATATGCGCTCAATGGCGGAGAGGTTGGGCCGGATATTATCGCGCGGTTTGACCTTGATCGGTTGCGTTTTGCTGCAACGACAATGGAGAATTTTATTTCATTCAAGTCAGGCAAAATGCAGCTTCGACCGGGATTTCAAAATCTTATGGCTGTCACAAACGGCAATAGTGGTTTTTGGTTTCCATTTTACAACACAAATAACCTGAGTTTTCTCATTCATTTTATGGGACCAACCATTCGCATTTACAGCGTGACACAAGCCGGTGCGACGGTCAATGCAACGGTTACTGGCGCGCCATGGTCTGCTTCGCAAGCTGCAAATATCAAGGCCACACAGATTAATGACGTGCTTTTTATTGCTTCGGAACAATCGCCCAGAAAACTGGAATTTCGAGGTGGATCAAGCTGGATTTTATCTGAATATCAGCCGGACGATGGGCCGTTTGATATAGGACCAGAGGAACAGCCATTTACATTGACACCAAGCGCGCTGACAGGAAACAGTGCAACAATAACATCTTCTGCTTCGTTTTTTTCATCTGGCGACGTTGGCAAGCTTTTAAGGCTGCGCACTGTTGGCGTTCAAAACGTTGCTGAAACACTTGGATCTAGTAACACGGTAAGTGCCTCTATTCGAGTTTTTGGGAATAACGAAGAAACCCGCCGGTTCCGTGCAGGTTTTGCCGTTGATCCGAGGAATTCATCAAACGGCAGGCTTATTCTTGAGCAATCTGTTGGAGATGAAAGTTCATGGCGGTCTTATCGCACATGGTCTGTCTCGGCTGTTACAATCACAGAGCAAAACACGAATAACCAAGGTGATGCTGATGCATCGGCAAGCAGTGATACTACATCAGGTTCAGGTTCTACAAATCAAGTAGACACGTCAACAAGCGTAAATTTGAATTCCAGTCTTGAGACAGAAACAACTGTTGCCTTGAATCTTGAGCGTGGACAAAGCCAAGAAATCTTTGATGATATTCCCAATGTGGCAGTCTATTACCGGTTTCGGTACGAAACATCAGAAACTGAAAGACAGGCGGTGTTTGTAAATCTGAGTTATGCTAGCGGTTCAACGGAAGGCGTTGCCAGAATTACATCGCGCATTAATTCAACAAGTGCTCGGGTTAATATTCTCAAACCTTTTGGCGCAACACGTGCAACATCGGACTGGGATGAAGGATCGTGGTCAGGCACCAAGGGCTGGCCCACTTCTGTAGCTTACCATTCCGGCAGGCTCATGTGGGGAAGACGCAATCAAGTATTTGCCTCGGAGTCTGACAGGTTTGAAAACTTTGATGATAATGTTGAAGGCGATGCAACTGCATTTACACGATCCGTGCTTTCAAAATCAACGAATGGCGTTCTTTGGCTTTTGGACAATCAGCGCTTGATTGCCGGCGCACAAAACACAGTCTCTTATGCATGGGCGTCAAGCTTTTCAGAAAACCTGACAGCTTCTGATTTTACATCCCGTATTGCAGTATCGGTAGGTGCCGCGCCTTATCAGGGCGAAGTGCTGGATAGTGAAACCGTATTTTTGGATAATACGAGACGCAGACTGTATATTTTGCGTGGAGACGGCCAAAACGATTATCAGATTCTGGATACAACGGAAATAAACCGGGACATTCTTGAGCCGGGTGTGGCCAGCTTTGCCATTCAGCGACAACCTGAAACACGAATATGGTGTTCAATGTCTGATGGCACCATGCGCTGCCTAACCTATGAACCGTCAGAAAATGTTCTGGCATGGTCTCGAATTACGACTGTGGGCAATATTCTGCAAGTGCGCACATTACCCGGCCCTGTGCAGGATCATGTTCTGATTGTTTACCAGAATACACGTGGACAAACATTTCTGGAACGATTGAGACCGTTCAGTGATGCCGAAGGCGGTGCAAATAGTCTGATGCAGGATCATGACACTGGTTCGTCTTATACAGGGCGCTGGCAGTCCACCAAGCTGGCTTATGGGGCAGGGGCACCTAATACGGCATTGGGTGCTGAAAAGCGTGTGCACCATCTTGGGCTTTATATGCTGAATACAAGACTGTCGAGTGTTAAAATCGGCCCATCTTTTAACGACACGCATGATCTGGCACGCACTCAGTTAGGCCGTCCAATTAATTTTAATACAGTGCACGAGGAATTCACGGCTTACCCACAACCCTTTGGCGGAAAATGGGATATTGACAGTCGTATTTGCATTGAGGTCCAAAGTCCAAACCCCTGCACAATTGCTGCTTTGGTTGTGGGTATGGATACGAATGCAAGTGTGTCGTCGGAACGCCGCCGTGAAACTTGATCTGATTCCCGCAACTCAACAACACTTTGTACGTGTGTTTGGAATGACTTGTCCTGTTCCTTTTGAAGGAATGGCGGCAATGCGAGGTGATGTTGTTATGGCTATTGGCGGTGTCGCTGTTGAGGAAGATGGTGAATTGACGGCGTTTTTGTGGTGTAAAGCGCAAGCGCGGGGACCTTGGATGTTTCGGGCAGTAAAACGTGGTTTAAGAAAGCTGGCAACACGTGGGTGCGGTCCAGTTCGTGCGTATTGTGATTCAAGCATTGCGCGGTCTGATGTCTTTCTTGAACGGCTTGGGTTTGTTAAAACAGGCGAAACAAAGAACAATATGGAAATATGGAGATGCAAAAATGGCTGATCCAATAACAATGCTTACAATTGCTTCGGCTGCTTCGATTGCATCTAGCGTTATTGGCGGAATTTCATCCATTCAGGCTGGCAAAGCGCAGCAGGTTCAGCATGAATATCAGGCCAAGCTGGCAGAGCGTGAAGCGCAGCAAACACGCGCATTCAGTGAACAGGAAGCGGCAAAAAAACGGCGGGAAGGTCGATTGATGGAGTCTCGTCAGCGTGCCATTGCCGCTGCATCAGGTGGTGCAGGTGATCCGTCTGTCCTGAATATTCTGGCAACGACCGAAGCGGAGGCGCAGTATGCGGCTGATATTGAGCGGTTTCGTGGCACAAGTCAGGCGGCCGGTTTACAACTACGTGCTGAAAGCCAGCGCTTGCGTGGGCGCCAGGCACGACGACAAGGTATTCTGGACGGCGTTGGTTCTTTTCTCGGTGCAGGCAGTACGGCCTTTGATCGCTTTGGAAAAATCGGTTCTGCAAAAAGCGGTGACGGTGGCGGTGATTATACATACGGATAAACCATGGCAAGAATACCAACAGTAACAACAGAGTTTCGCACGTCGCCGGGCGATCCGGGGGCAGAGTTTCGTGCTGACTTTACTGGGCCTGTTGCGAATGCAAGGGGGCTGGCACAAGGGCTGGCGCGTGTTGGTCAAAATGTTGAACGACGTTTTGAGCGAGAAGAAGCGGAGCGAAACAGGGAAGAAGATTTTAACGTTCAGCGGCGTTTTGTTGAATTTCAAACAGAACAAAATCTCAAAATGCGCGAAAGCTGGGATGCAGCGCCGCCGGGTGCTTTTGGTTTAACCAGCACGGTGCAAAGCAACTATGAAACGTCTGCTAGGGAATTTTTTAAAACCGTTCCTGATCGTTTAAGGAGTGAATACGATTTACGACTTGCCCGTTTGGCGGGTCAGATTTCTGTCAATACGCAAGGCCAACAATCGCAGTTACAGGAAAGCTATTACACTGCCGAAGTTAAATCGGCTTTGGATGACTTATATGAGCAGGTTTCTGAAGGCAGCATTTCTTATGAAGATGGGGTTTTACAAGGGCGGGAATTAATTGACGCCGCTGGATTGCGGGAATTGACCAAATACGGCCTTGAAGAAAACTGGACAGAACAAGCGGCTATAGGCCAGTGGAACCGTGAATTCACACTTGATCCGCAACAGGCTCGTATTGCGCTGGGCGGCGGTACATTAGAACAGCGAACAGATTATCAGTTTGACCGTATTGCACTGGCTGTTGAGCAGGCAGAGTCATCGGGAAACACTCTAGCTGAATCGTCTGTTGGTGCGTCTGGCTTAATGCAGGTTATGCCTGCAACCGCGCGTGGCATTGCTCAGGAACTTCAGGACAGTTCTTTTCCCATTGGTGGAACCGATGAAGACATCAAACAGTGGCTTAAAATTCCTGAAAACGGACGCCGCTATGGTCGATATTATTTGAATAAACGTTTGAAGCAATTTGACGGTGATCTTGAAGCTGCTTTGATTGCTTATAATGCTGGAGCGTCACGCGCTGAAAAATGGCTTGAAAACGGACGTGACTGGTCTGTTTTGCCGTCTGGTGTTCAACGGGAAACCTTGCCGTACACGCGCAAAATTCTTGGCAGTTTGGGGTTATCACCAACAGACGGCCCTGTCAGTTTTGCCACTGCCGGGCCTGCAAACTCTGTTTATCTGGATATTCCCTATGATGAACGACAAAGATTGTTGGCGCGGGCTGAGAGAGAAATGAATAGCCGCTTGGCTTTGGAGCGAGCGTCTTACAGCGATATGTTTAATCAGGAAATTGAGTTTATGCTGGACAACGGCGGACAAACCTCTCCTGATTTTTCGTGGAATGCGCAAGAGGTTCGATCGCTCTGGGCTGATAATCCGATTAAAGCGCGTAATATGGTGGCCGAGTTTCAGGAAGCGCAACGAGACGGGCGGTTTTTGAGTCAAATACAGGGCGCGTCATTTGAAGACATTCAGGAAGTCATTGCCGGTTATGAGCAATTGCTGCGCGAACCGGGGAGAAACATTGAGGAAAATAAATCTTTAGAGAGGTATGATAGGGTTGCAAAAGAGTATTTGAGAACACAACGAACCGAGTTGGTGACTGACTTTGAAAACCGGATTGATACAGCGCTTGGCACATTGGAAGCAGAGCCATCGGAGGCGTTTCCACAGGAAGCGTTTGAACAGCTTTACAGTCCTGAACAGGTGGAAGCGTTTGAGGGCATCTGGTCTAATGCCATGCAGACAATTGAGGATATTACGGGTTTTGAGGATTTAAGCCCGGCTGAGATTGAAGAGCGTGTAGAAGCTGCGAAGGCACGGGTTAAAGACAGAACGACGGCAGCACAGTTTGCCAGCGTAGAACAGGCTGCGGATGCAGAGCGGCAAAGACTTGTTGTTGAAGCGCAGGCGAATATTGATGAAGCTTTGGAATTTGCCAAAGCCAACGGCCGCCTGCCGGACGAATTTGATATTGAAGCGTATGATCTGAACAGGCTTGTCGGGACTGAAGGTGCGACACAATTAAAAGAAAATGTCACGCTTATCACGGATATGGCAGAACAGTTGATCAATTGGGGCGATTTGAGTCCGGTTCAACAAAGCAACATTATCAGTGAGTGGCAGCAGCTTTTAACCATTCCAGGCAATACGGAACTGGAACAGAAAGCGCTTGAAGGTCTTATGACGGCTATTCGTGTAGAACAGGAAGGGTTTGAAGCTGACGGCGCAGTGCAGGCCCAGCGCGGCAGCCAGGCCGTGCGGGAGGCGTTTCAGGGCT
Source organism: Gammaproteobacteria bacterium (assembly GCA_963422205.2). Lineage (GTDB taxonomy): Bacteria > Pseudomonadota > Gammaproteobacteria > Eutrophobiales > Eutrophobiaceae > CAXMWX01. Next base: position 23,591 of record OY728594.2, read on the forward strand.
ATCAGGAAGCATTGCAGTCGCAGGACCAAGGACAGATTGCCAGCGCACGAAATCAGTATGTTACCGTGTTGGATGATTACTATGACTTCAAGAATGTACCTTATAGCCAGCGTAACATTCTGCCAAACAGTCAGAACGCTGCTTTTGTAGAAAATATCAAACAGGCACCAGAAGACCAGAAGGCCGCAGCAATGGCTTCATTCCTGGAACCTTGGTTGCCTGATGATCGGCGTCGCGTCATCGCTGGGTTGGACAAGGCGGGCCTGCCTTCGGGATATGTTGTGGCGGGATATACATTTTCAGACAATCCGGTCTTGGCTGCGGATTTGGCAAGTGTTGCAGAGTTATCCGTGGATGAACTTGAGGGTAATATGAACCGCACGGATCTGATTAATCCTTTGAAAGATGCTTTGAATGAGGGTTTGCAAGATTTTCAAAGCGTGTTTTTAAGCGTCAGTCCTGATCAAAGAACTGAGGCTGTTCGGGGTTTCAATATGTATTCCGAGGCGGCCTATAAAATTGCATTGGGGCGCACAGCCATAAGTCAGCAACCCGAGGATGAAGCTGCGAGCATTATTGCAACCCTGTTTGATGAGGGTGTAATTAATCTTGAAAACAAGAAATTGTTGCTACCAATGGAGTTGAATACCAACTCTTTTGAAAACAGGCTGGAAAGCGCGCTTGATCGATTGCAGGAACGGGATGTTCTTGAAGCGTTTGATCTGGCTCCCATTGTGCTGACGGGCATAGGTGAGATTGATGTACCCACGCAAATTGAAAGCCTGACAAGCACAGGCACTTGGCTAACCCAGCGGGATCAAACGGGCGTACCTGTGGGTGCTGTTTTACATTACCGTGTGGGCAATGCGTTTGTGCCTGTTGAAAACACAAATGGCGACCTGCTTGAGATAAGATATGAGGATATTCAAAACATGAATGTGTTGACTAATTCTCTTGCCAATCGTGTTTTTGGTGCACCAAGAACAGAGCCGATCAATGAACCATCTACCAATCTTGCTATTGAAGACGCCCCCCTTGAAGACGCCTTGCAATGGCTGACACGATGAACCTTTATGACGCCACACGAGATTTGCACCACGATGCCGAAGCGCATTCATGGGGCGCGAAGATGGCTAAGGGAGATATTAGCCAAGCTGAGTACTGGCATTGGCTTTGGAATTTGTGGCTTATTCACCGTGATTTGGATGAATACATGCCCGCTGAGTCTCGTCGTGGAATGGCGCTTGGCTGGGATATGGCAAAGACGGATTGCAAGGCAACGATTGTGGCCCAACTGGCAGTGGGGGTATATGACTTTGCAAACATGAGTGACGCAGAGCGAGGCGGCTGGGCTTATATTATGATTGGCGCACATTTTCGGGGTGGCGCAGTTATTCGTAAGCGCATGGAGCCAAAAGGGTTTTCCTGCCAGCATTTGCGCTTTGAAGACCCTGCCAAGGTAAATGAATATTTGGTGTCTTTGCGAGAAAGACCGGAATGCGCAGAAGGCGCACGCGCGGCGTTTAAAGCTATTATTGAAATTATGAACAGGATTGAACAAATGTCTGCTTCGTCATAATGTATTGGAAACGTGGAGGGCATTATGCCGGGCGGACCTGAGTTATATTTTGAAAATTCAATTGGCGGTACTGAATTGCCAACTGTGGATGCTACGTATGAACGTCAGGTCTGGATGGGCGCATCCAACACGTTTTTTCATGTTAGTTTTTATGATTTAAATCGTAATCCTGTAACTCCTACAGGCGGAACCGTTACATTTACAGGTTCTGTTTTGCCGGGACAATGGCAGGTTCCATCCCTTGGCGGCGTTGTTCAGGCGACAGAGGCGGGACCAAACGCGACTTATACTGTTCCACGTATTTTGGGTCCTGTTCGTAACGTCCGTATGGTTGTAAATGGAATTACCGGCGGCGTTAATCACATCCAAGCCATAATTGTTCAAACGGAATAAAGAGATATGCCATTTACACCAGTGACAATTGGCGGTTCTAGCGGAATGGGTATGGGTTTGAGCGAAGCCCAGGTTGACGCCCGCATTCGAAATGCCTTGAATATCCAGAATGGCAAAGTAGCGATTGGCGATGGCGCGGGTGGTGTGACTGACAGCTTGCTAAGCCAAAGCGGCGGTGTGATCCAACTGGGTCGCGAAAACACAATGATTGAACGTCCGGGTCGGACAACATCGTTTACAGCGAGCGGGACAGCCATTGCACGACAGCCCTCGTTTGTGGCGAGCAGGAATTACGAACAAGTCAACGGCATTGGCGTCTGGGCGCAGGCGCGACCGGGTGAATCAACGGTGACGTTTAACGTGACCGAGATCAGAATTCGCAATGGCGGTACGTCTTCGTCGACAATCAGCGAGCGCATTGCAGTTAATCGGGGCGAGATGACCTTGCCGGCGAGCAATTCGACGGGGCAGATACGCAATTATGCGCTGGATGATTTTGAAATCCCGAGCGGCGCTTTTGTGGATTTCGAGATGGAGTTTATTGACGGCGTGTTCTTTGGCCTGACATCAGCGCCGGGGATTGTTGCGCCGGAACTGACGGTGCGGTTTGTGACGAATAATCCGTTGGTGAGCGAGGGCACAAGGCTGCGGCGGCGGTATCAGCGGATGGTGAATTCCAGCACGGTGCGGCAAGGACGTTCGCAAACTGTCCAAATAGAAAGTTTTGCCGAAGCCGAAGCAGAGAATCCATCGCGCGTTTTAACATTGACAAATGACGGCGGCGGCGCGGATACGGTTAACGATCAATGGGGCGACGGCGCAGGGCCATGGGTGCCGAACAGCGGGTCTGGTGCATCGGCAACAGGTGGCTATTTTGACATGTCTCGCGTTTTGGAAGGCGAAAATCTGAACGTTAGTTTGTTTTTTAACATTCTAGGCATGGTATCACAGACAGCTTTTTCATGTAGAGCGCGTTGGGAGCAACAAAATGGATCATTAATTAGAAGAGAATTTTTGTCGGATGTAGTTGTAGGCACCGATTTTAGGCTAAATGGCAGTTTAGAAAATATTACTTTCAATATAAGAAAACCTGCTGGAGAAATTAACCGATCCGCCAAAGTCTTTATAGAATATTATATCACTTTTTATGTGAATTTTATAAATACGGAAATATCTGTACTAGGGGGTAATCAGTATGCCTAGATTTTGGTATAATCTTGAATCAAATGGTGTTTTTACAGACACGTTTATCCCAGGTTTTAATTCTGTACCCGGAGCATTAAGCGCGATTGCTTCCGGATCGCAAAGCGTTTTACTTCAAAATTCATCAAATAATGCATTTTATGGTCTTCCTTGGAATTTTTACCAAGATGAACAAGGCAACCAACTTGGCACAGACCAAGCATCCACAGTCACCGCCCTACAAGCTATCTTAGACGGCCCGAACGCCGTCGTAACCTATCCCAAGTCTTCACCACCTTCCTCTGGCTCTCTTCTCATGTGGGACGACAGCGTTGGCGCGGTCATGGACTCTGGGATTCAAATGCTGGGCGACCAGATCATGGTCCCGCAAAATGTCACGTTTCAGCAGCGCGTCGCCGCACTCGGCCCGCAGGTGGAGCAGACGCAGATCGGCGGCTTCGGCCTGCTTCGAAACATCGTCACCGACCAGCAATTCTTCTTGATCGACGCCAGATTTTCTCGCACTTCTGGTTCTCGACGCGCAAGCCAGTTCTTTTTCAACGCAGGTGAAGAAGCTGCCCTAACCGATATCTACACTGTCACGCCGCCCGACGATGGGCAAGTGGCGTCCGATGGTTTTCAATTCGATTGGGCCCCCAATTTCGATGGTATCGCGTGGCAGCTTCAATTTAACGGCATCGACGCACTGGACAATCTGCGCATCCGCCTCGATGACACCACTGACGGACCAGCAGGGGAGCCGGTCTGGTATTACCCTGACGAACTGTCGTTCCTCACGGAAGAAAACGGCACGAACCACGCGCCCGGACTTGTCACGTTGGACCTTGAAGACACGTCTGGCCCTATCTTTGTTACCACAACCCGTCAGTACCGCTTCACTTTGGAGACGGACGGTGGGGACATTCGTGTTGCGCCCTCAACCAACCTGCCTGAATTCCGCATTTCCCGCCAGCTTGGTGAGCGGGTGTCCTATCAGCCCAATGCAGACCGCTACCTCGGTACCATTGGCGACGCCACAGCGGACTTCCAAAGCTGGCCCGCCGGTAACATCGGCGATTACTTGATCGCTTCAACCGCTGTCACCGTCAATGGCGTCGCGCTCGCAGTCGGTACGCGCTACCGTTGCAATGCCGACACCGCAGCCGCCATGCCAGCCAACTGGATTGCTTTGCCAATCGCTGGTGCTGGACTTTCTGGTCTTACGCGCAAGACCATCCCCGTTTCCATCGGGGCTGACAACATTGGCAACTCGGTCCTCTCCACCGGACAAGTTGGATCAACCCGCGAAATCGGCGTGTTTGTAGATGGTCCATCCGTTGAAGCGGAATTGACGGTTCAGGGCGACATGTCTTCTAATATCAGTGCCGATCCAACTTTGCCTGGTCTGCCCGCTCCATCCACTCTTTTCACTGCGCCTGACGACGCTTGCCAATTTACCGTGTACGGGGTGCGAGTCATTATCGGCGACGGGCTTTCAGGCGGTCAAATTCAGGGCCTTCGGATTGGCATTGAACCAGCGTCCACAGGTCAAAACGGCAACGCTGCAATGGCGCTGGCTGGTTGGCCTACGCTGGCCGACTATCGTGCAGGCAACGGGCAAGACTTCACCGCAGCCAACGTTGCCCAAGAAGAAGAATTCGAGTTCGACGCGCCTATTGCGCTGGAGCCTGGTGAAGAATACCGCGTATTCGTAGACACTGACGAACGCTTTGCCATTCGCGGTATGTCACGCGGTGGGATTTTCGCAGAACTCCTGATTGCCCGCGCGGATGCGTCTAACCGTCAGCAATTGAACCCCAACACATTCAGCAACGTGCAGAGTAACGCCATTCCTCTTGTGCGCAGCGGCACAGCGGAAACCTCGCTTCTGCGCCAGTCGGGCAGTCAGATCACCACCGATGTAACTGGTATTTTCTCGGTTCAATCGGACCAGAGCGCAAACCAGATTGTTGACGCTACAGCCAATTTTGCAACGTTCAACTATACCCTCACCGCTGACCGGATCGTCAGCGGCATCGGTGTTCTTGTGCGCGCCCGCGCGGGCATGAATACAGCGTCTTTTAGCGTCCGCTCAGTCAACTTCGTCAACAACGCGGTCAATCCAGCGACCACAACACCTGTCACCATCCGTGAGCCGGGCACTCGTACATTTACCGTGGGCGACACTGCGGGCGACGAAGAATTCTTCTACGTCGCAATTGACGAAACTGCGGTTGCCAATGGCGACACGTTGCAAATTGCTGTGACTGGTGATGATGGTGTATTTTTCGGAACCGCCAGCCCATTCCCCGGCGAAATCGCAAGCCCAACGCTCAACCTCCAAGAGACCATCCGCTCTCCAATCGTAGATGCCAGCCGTCGCATTGCATCGGGCACTGGCCTTACCGGCGGTGGTGACCTTTCAGCGGATCGCAGCCTGAACGTTGACTTCGCATCCAGTGCAGAGGCTGCCGCTGCAACCAGCACTGCGAAAGTCATTTCTCCTGCCCGCGCACAGGACTTCATTGACGCGGCAGGCCGGATGCAGTCTCTTGGCGTCATTGCCCAGACGGCAGCGGCAGGCGTCAACCACACCAGCTTTCCAGCGGCCAATCGAGGCGACACGCTCTTTGCGGCAGAGAGCAATCCGGGCGCGGTCAATGGTGTCACGCTTGAAGCAGGCGCAATCTACATCTGCCAGACCAACAACACGCCAGCAAACACGCCCGCAGACTGGATGCGAATGCCAATTGTGCTGCGTCCGGGTGGGAGCGGTTTGATCACGAGTGCCACTGCCAGCAACTCAAGCGAAATTATCTTCAACCTGCCGTCAGGATATTCGCGGTTTCGTGTGGTCATGGATGGAGTGCAGCCGGGGACCAACAACTCCAATCTGCGCATGGAAGTGGGCAATGGGACGAGCTTCCAAACCACAGGCTACGTTCGTGCGGCGGAAACACTAGAAGCTGAAACAGACTCCCGAGCTTCTGCGACAGATGTTGGACAAACCGCTTATCAGATTTCAACGGCGTTCGTGCGGTCAGCGCAAAGCGCTTGCGGCGAGGTTGAAATCTACCAAGCGCGCGTTGCGTCGCAATCCACCACGTTCATGAGCCGGTTTTCTCATTTTTCGGGTCAGCGGTATCGCTACACAGCAGGGAGCGGGCGCGTATCTGCAACCGCTGACAACACGCGCATTCGTTTTGCCATGAACAACGGCAACATTTTTACTGGAAATTTCTACCTCTACGGTGATCTGGCATGACGGAAAAAGCAAACTTGACCCCAAATCTTGGACCACGCGTGGATCGCCTTGAGTTGGGCCAGGAAAATCTTGGAAATCGCGTAAGAACCCTTGAGCAAAAAGTGAGCGGAAATGACGCAATGCGCTCAGAGCGTGACAAGCGCATCTTTGAAAAACTGGATGAAATCCAGGCACGACTTGACCGAATGGATAGTCACCGTGTTTGGGCAACGCGAACTGTATTGGGTGCGGTTATTCTAGCCGTGGTGGCATTCTTTCTGCGGGGCGGTCTGCATCTTGGGAGTTAATTGATTTTGCCCTCTCCAGTCGTTGCCTAATAGCTTGCGGCGTAATTCCTTCTGCGCGCGCTGCTTCCGACATACTTCGGTAATTTCCAACCGGTTTGCCGCGCTGTTTATCTGCGCGAAAATCCAGATTGTGGCGCTTTGCATATTTGGAAACAGCTTGGCGGCTCACGCCAAGCTGTTGCGCGGTTTGGGCCTGCGTCATGCCTGCCTCATAACAATCTTCGTAAGTCATTTTAACTCCCTTTTACGCCGCTTCTAGCAGATTAATGAGTTTTTCGGCCTGCCGCTGCCGGGCAGCAACAGCGGCATTTACGGCGGCATCTACGGCACAGGCGGCAAAGACGACGGCACGGGCGGCATCGTCTGCGGCATCGTCTGCGGCACAGGCGGTAAGGGCGACGGCACGGGCGGCATAGGCGACAAAAGAAGCATCGGCCGCATAGGCGGCGGCATAGGCAGCAGCGGCGGCGACATAGGCTTTTTCCACCACCTCTTTATCCACCTTTTCGCCTCTTGCCGCTGGCCCTGTGACTTCGCGGCGCACCCGCGCCACAGCTTCTGTTACGTCCGCATCGTCTACCTCCGGCAAATCGCCCAGCAGCCAGTCGAGGAATTGCCATGTGACCAGGCTTAGATCAGCGCCGGGCTTGATGGCGCCCAGAAACCGCTCCGGCCACGCTTGTGAGTCAGCATCGGGCAGAGATTCGAAAATGTCATCCTCCAAGCGCGCCAGTGATTGCGGAATACCAAGCAAATTCTCGTAGGCGCTGTGATCGTTGGGCTGTGCACCCAGATCATGGAGGAGGCAGCCGACTGCACAGCCCTTGCCATTTTTCCAATATCCGTGATTTTGCACCAGTGTTTCGGCTTTGCGATGGCTGGCCATGATATCCAGCGCTTTGGCTTTTAAGTCGGGTTGGTTGTGATAAGCAAGCATGATAAATTCTTCTCTCGTTTGTTGTATCTGTCAACTTACTTATCTATTCTTTAACTGTCAACGGAAATTGCCCACATTTGACATCCTCTGTTAAATTTTATTTAATAATTGCTAAAGAGGGGAACCATGAAGCGTATAATCATACACTGGACAGGCGGCACGAACAGCGTTTCCGAACTGGATCGTCAGCACTATCATTTTATCATTGATGGGGACGGCAAAGTTCATGAGGGCAATCTCAAGCCTGAGGCCAATCTTGATTGCACTGATGGCAACTATGCTGCCCACACACGCCGTTGTAACACAGGTGCAATCGGGGTAGCGCTGGCGGGAATGCATGGCGCAACAGATTTTCCGCTCACAACCGGCAAATACCCTCTGACATCAAAACAAATTGACGCACTGATCGAATTGTGCGCTGACCTATGCGAAACTTACGGGATCAAAGTTACCCCTAAAACTGTGCTTACTCATGCCGAAGTTGAGCCTACTCTGGGCATCAAGCAACGCGGCAAATGGGACATCCGCTGGCTGCCTGGGATGACGAGCGTTGGTGGCGCAATTGAGATTGGAGACCAGTTGCGCCGTGGCATAAGCAATGCGATGCGGCAAGAGCCAAATGTCAAAATTCGCACAAGCCCAGCACAGTCTAAAGAGGTGCGCGCCTCAGCAGCGCAAGTTGCGGCAGGCGCGGGCGCGGGTGTATCGGCGGTTGCTGCGCTGGATGGTGCTGCGCAAATCGTCGCGATTGCCTTTGCGGGCGTTGTCTGTCTGTTGGCTCTCTATCTCATGCGCAAGCGGCTGCAACGGTGGGCACAAGGCGACCGATGATGTGGCTATCCTTTATAATCAATTCTCGCTTTGGGCGCGCAGTCGGAATCGCAGTTGGAGCCGTTTTGTTGGTTGTCGGCATTCGACGCTCTGGCTACAACGCTGCCCGGCGGGATCGCGCGGCGGCGGATGTTCAATCCTCTCTGGACATCCGTCGTCGCGCGGACGAAGCACTGCGCCGTTCCGAAGGCGATATGCGCCCTGTTGATGATCGGATTGAGGAACACGGGCGGCTTAGAGATGACTGAAACGTGTATGATATGACAAATTTGCCCGACTTACCCAAAGACGACGATCCGCACGATCCAATGCTGCCTAACCTGCTTGCCTCGATCCCAGGCTTGCTTTGGCTTTCGGCGGCAATAGCGGCATTGCTGCTGGCTGGATGCACCTCACTTTCGCCCGCGCCTGCTCAAGCTGTCTGTGACGCACTCAGGCCCGCCTTGCCGACGTGGAGTGCGCAGGACACTGAGCAAAGCAAGCAGGAGGCGGCGCAGTTTTTAGACGTGTGGGAGGCGGTGTGCAATGGCAATTAAGTGTCATTATCTAGTTTCGCATTGGGAACTACCAGCCTAATTAGCCAAAGCTGATGTATTGCGAAGGTGGATCGTGCGGCCGATAACTGTCTGCGAGTTCCAACCACCGGCTTAACCTACGCGCCGGCAGGCAGGATTCGCCCCAATATTCAAGGAACAATTCATCGTTCATTTTGCTTGCGGCTTCGGAAATGCGGTGCGCGTTGTTCTGAATAGAGCGGATCAGGTAATCACCACCGCGTTCTTTTCCCGCTACGCTTCCGGCTGTGAACAGATCGCGGGTTTGTGGCGCAAAAACACCGTGTTGCGTGAGCATGTAGAGTGCGGCGTCATCGTATTTTCCGCGTTGTCTTGATCCCTTGAAGATTTGTGGACACATAAGGGCAGCTTCGGCCCGCATTTTGTCTTTGGTGCCCTGATCAAGTAAGCGATAAATGCGCACATTTACGGGCAATGTATGCTCACTTTCTTCATCAAACCACCACAACCTTACATCGTCACCTATGCGTTCTTTGACGTGATCTTTAACGATAGCCATTTTGGATCGCAGATCAGCTTGTCTAAAATCGTCCATGCTTATGCCGATCTCGCCAAAGAACGAAGCAACGCCCTCCATATCAATCATGTATCTGGGCGAGTGGGATATTCTAATTCCCTTAATGCAATCGTGATACCAACGCCATCTGACTTCGGGAATGTCAGCTCTGCAATACACAAGGGCAATATCTCTTGCAGCCTCATCCCTCATTCCTTCAAAGATGCTGTTTCCGGTTCCGTGCCACGTCGATCTGGTCGTGAATTTAACCTCGACACCAAACCCGTTGACAACGATATCGGGAAACGCACTGTCATGGAACGAAGGCTTGGCAATTGACGAACCCTCACAGCAAACTCGCAACTGCGCCAAGACGGTTTTCTCAAACTCCTTGTCATTGGAGTACCCCGGCATTTCCGCCTTGGCTTGCTCGTTCATCAGGACTGTTGCGCGATTCATCAGGTCGGTGAACGCTTCACGGTTCATGCAAACACCTGCTCCCAAATTGCTCTGGCAATATGCCACGCCATGACCGGGGGGACCGCGTTGCCGATCTGGCGTTCGGTTTCACGCATACCACATGGAAAAACGAAATCATCTGGAAAGGACTGAAATCTCGCCTGCTCGCGTAACGAAATACGTCTGGGCAAGCTGTAATGCCACTGAACATTCCCGTGATGCTCGGCTCGCATGGTTGTTGCTGGAACATCCGCTTTTAATTTCCGTGATCCTTGATCTGGTGAGGCTTTAGCCTTGCTCCATATATGCTTGAACTCTGCATCCTCGTTCATGGTCTCAAGATCACAAATCGCATCTGTGGCTGTTGGTGCGCTTGCAAGCGCGCTTGGGAACTCAAACCGCTTGTCACCGCGAACACCAATAATCAAAAGCCGTTCACGATTTTGAGGCACGCCCCACTGAGACGCGATACAAACTCGCGACGTGACGCAATATTCTGGCAGTGCAAAATCATCCAAAACCTTTTGCCCAAAATCGCAAGCCAACAATCCTTTGACATTTTCGGCCACGAATACAGCCGGTTTTGTCTTGCGGATCGCTTCAATCATGCTCGTGTAAAGGATTGTCCTGCTTCCATCGCCAGCTGATCGCTTACCGTTAACTGATACATCCTGACACGGAAAGCCGCCGATAACGATATCACAGGACGCGGGAAGATCGCCAATTAGCGTTTGGATGTCGCCTTGTTGAACGTGATCGCCAATGTTGTCGCGATAGGTCCGACAAGCTGATGCGGATATGTCGTTTGCAAACTCAATACGGTAGGGCAATCGGTCGTAGGTTTTGCCCATAAACTCAAAACCGCCAAGAAAACCAAGATCCATTCCACCGCAGCCTGAAAACAAGCTGACAATGGTTTTCTCATCGGGAATTTTGACACCCGCGACACGGGACACAAGTTGTTCAAAATTGGCGGGGATAGATGGAGCGCAATTTGTCATTCTACGCCTCCCACAAGCTGCTTATGCGTCAGCAATCGACCATCAAACTGCCTAGCCGTCTGCGTCATAAAATCTACGGCGTTGCGCGGCAAGTTGTTGCGGGCTTGAAACTCGTCTACGTAACGCTGTAAGTGCTTCTTGCTCATGTAGTGGAATGTTCCTACGTAACCTCGCTTGAACAAGGCCCAGAACGACTCCATCCCGTTCGTGCTTACATCATCGCGCACGTATTCCCCGACTGAGTGGTTCACCGCCTCATGCGGCCTGTCGATCCCTTTGTAGGCTTTGGATTCATCGGTGTAGAGCGTAGCTTCCTTGACGGCGTGATCGTTTACAAAGCCTTGCAACGTCTTGGCGTCTGTATTCTCTACCACTTTGGCTGAAACCTGACCTGTTGCCCGATCCTTAACACCTGCGATTGGTGTTTTGCCAACCGGACCACGACCCGCCCTGAATTTCTTGTTTGCGTGTTTGTTTTTCTCTTTGCCACCGATATAAGTTTCGTCGGCCTCAACAGGTCCGGTCATAGCAAAAAGCCCACCCTGATTCCACGCAGCTCGTATCTTGTGTCCAAGACGCCACGCAGCTTCCTGCGCAATACCCAGCTCACGTGCCAATTGCAAACTGGACACTCCCTTGCGACTTACGCTCATCAGATACATGGCATAAAGCCACTTTTTAACTGGGAGTTTTGCAGATTGCATAATTGTCCCGGTTCTGCAGGAAAAGTGCTTGCGGCAATCTTTGCAGCGATAAGGTTGAGGCATTTTTACTGCAACTGTTCGTACTGATCCGCAATGAGGACAAAATCGACCATCTTTCCAACGGACGCCTTCAAACCACGCAACTGCGCTTGCCTCATCCGGGAACATCTCATGAAATTGAAATGTGCTGAGTGTGTCCTGCTTCTTCATCGTTAACCTCTTTCTGTCACGATGAACTTACATGAATCCAGAGATTTAGGCAACAAGTTCTTGGCTAATTAGGCTGGTAGTTCCCTTCGCATTCCACAGGCGGCAAATTTCCTCTGCAATTTCTGTGCTGACTTCTTTCGCAACAACCAGTTCCATTTCCTCGCAGACGATGTTCACAAGGCCGTCCGGCGATGTTCCGTCACTCCAACGTGCAGTTTTCAGTTTTATTGATTTAGGCATACCCTCTCTCTTCGTTACGCCGCGTCGAGCAGTTTGATCAATTGATTGGCCTGCCGCTGCCGGGCAGCAGTGGCAGCACGGGCGACATCTTCTGAGGCACAGGCGGCATCTACGGCACAGGCGGCAAAGACGACGGCACGGGCGGCATCGTCTGCGGCATCGTCTGCGGCACGGGCGACGGCACGGGCGGTAAGGGCGGCGGCACGGGCGGTAAGGGCGGCATCTACGGCACAGGCGGCAAAGACGACGGCAAGGGCGGCATCGTCTGCGGCATCGTCTGCGGCACGGGCGACGGCACGGGCGGTAAGGGCGGCGGCACGGGCGGCACGGGCGGCACCGGCGGTAAGGGCCGCATCACGGGCATCACTGGCAGCATCAGCGGCTTTTTCCACCACCTCTTTATCCACCTTTTCGCCTCTTGCCGCTGGCCCTGTGACTTCGCGGCGCACACGCGCCACAGCTTCTGTTACGTCCGCATCGTCTACCTCCGGCAAATCGCCCAGCAGCCAGTCGAGGAATTGCCATGTGACCAAGCTTAGATCAGCGCCGGGACGAATAGCGCCAAGAAACGTCTCGGGCCACGCCTGCGAATCAGCGACCGGCAGGGCTTCGAAAATGTTGTCTTCCAGGCGCGCCAGAGGTTCGGGAATACCAAGCAAATCCTCGTAGGCGCTGTGATTGTTGGGCTGTACACCCAGATCATGCAGCAGGCAGCCGACAGCGCAGCCCTTGCCATTTATCCAGTATCCGCGATTCTGCACCAGCGTCTCCGCTGCGCGGTGACGGCCCATGATCGCCAGCGCTTTTGTCTTAAGGTCAGGATTGTTGTGATAAGCTAACATGATAGGTCCTCTCTCTTCGTTTGTTGTTGATGTTGAGAGCGCCAATGGCGCTCTCGTTGCTTGATTCCTCTTCGTTACGCCGCTTCTAGCAGATTAATGAGTTTTTCGGCCTGCCGCTTGCGGGCCTTGGCGGCGGCATCTGCGGTGGCATCTACAGCACGGGCGGCATCTACAGCACGGGCGGCATAGGCGGCACGGGCGGCATCTACAGCACGGGCGGCATAGGCGGTATCGGCGACGGCACGGGCGGCATCGTCCGCGGCACAGGCGGCAAAGGCGGCATCTGCGGCACGGGCAGCAAAAGCGACGGCATAGGCGGCATCACTGGCAGCATCAGCGGCTTTTTCCACCACCTCTTTATCCACCTTTTCGCCTCTTGCCGCTGGCCCTGTGACTTCGCGGCGCACCCGCGCGATCGTCTCAGTCACGTCCGGATTGTCCACCTCGGGGAGGTCCTCAAGCAACCGGTCCAGAAACTGCCATATGACCAGAGTCAAATCAGCGCCGGGCTTGATGGCGCCCAGAAACCGCTCCGGCCACGCTTGTGAGTCAGCATCGGGCAGAGATTCGAAAATGTCATCCTCCAACCGCGCCAGTGGTTCGGGAATACCAAGCAAATCCTCGTAGGCGCTGTGATCGTTGGGCTGTGCACCCAGATCATGCAGCAGGCAGCCGACAGCGCAGCCCTTGCCATTTATCCAGTATCCGCGATTCTGCACCAGCGTCTCCGCTGCGCGGTGACGGCCCATGATCGCCAGCGCTTTTGTCTTAAGGTCAGGATTGTTGTGATAAGCTAACATGATAGGTCCTCTCTCTTCGTTTGTTGTTGATGTTGAGAGCGCCCTTGGCGCTCTCGTTGCTTGTCAGACCTATTTTTTCCATGGCGCTGTTTCAGTATCCGAAGCCTGATCAGATTGCGTTGGGTTTGCAGGCGCAGAGTTGTAGGGCTTGTAAGACACGACGCGGTTTTGCGGACCGTAATTCGGATCGTCTTTGACCCGGAGTTTTACGCGCATGGGTATCCCATGCAGTTCCTCGGTGTCCTGAATGCGCAGTTTCCCGCAAGCGTGAATGATTGAGTTCAGTTCACGCTGGGCAATTTCAATAGTGGTTGTATTGTTGTTCCACAAATTTAAAATAGTCCAGAAACGCCGACCTTGTGCATCACCCTCCTGCACTTCAAACTCGCAGTTTACAAACGCATTTCCGTTGCCAGACTTGGCAAACTGCTTTTCGCTTTTGACGAGTGTAGCCACGTATTCCCCAGCAGGCAACGCAGTCACCTCATTCATGGTTTTGCCGCCAGTAGCGTCGTATTCACCTCCAAGATCAGCCATTTTCAGTCTCCTCTGCTTGATTGGATATTTTAGAATGCCCCGGCATATAGGGGGCCAGTGCGGTATAACCGTCAGTCTCGTTAATCAGGATTTTGTCCGGCATACGGTAGCGATTGCCTGCCTCGAAAGTTGGACGAGGGGCAAGATTAAGCGCCCGCTGGCCTGATCCCTTGGCTTTCGTAATTTTCTTGGTATTTTTGCCAAATCCCGTTTTTTCTTGATCCAACGTGATAACTGCATTCAAAAAACCAACGATATCCGCCCTTTCGCGGATCATCGCATCGGCCCTTTTATGCAGACGCATTTTGTAACGATCGTAGTCGTCGCGTTCGGGATCGGAAAACCTCTCGACCATCTCATGCGCAATCAAAATGATTGTCATGCGCTTGTGATCACGCAGCCACGCGCAGGCAGATAGAAAATCGCGCCAGACCTCATCAGCTGCTACATACCCTTTGCCGTAGCCAGGGTCTTCAATTGACGACCATCGCCCATTAGGATCATCTGAACTGCGCTTGCACGTCTCTTTCCAAACCAACGGTTCCATTTGCGTCAGACTATCGATAACCAGAGTCTGGAAATCATGCTCTTCGGTTGCTAATTCAATCAGCGCCTGATTGACATCGGCAAAGCTGGTCAGCGGTTCCTCGCTAAAACTGGTGAGTTCCAACGACCCCGCGCCATCTTCAGTTTGTATAAAGATCGGCTTGGGAAATCCGGCGGCAAGCGTTGTCTTGCCCATTTTTCCGCGCCCATAGATCACTATCATCGGCGGTTTATCTGGCTTTTTCTGAACCAGATTATTAAGTGATATAGTCATGTTAGGTTCCTCTCTCTTCGTTACGCCGCTTCTAGAAGTTTGATCAATTGATTGGCCTGCCGCTTGCGGGCCTTGGCGGCGGCATCTGCGGTGGCATCTACAGCACGGGCGGCATCTACAGCACGGGCGGCATAGGCGGCACGGGCGGCATCTACAGCACGGGCGGCATAGGCGGTATCGGCGACGGCACGGGCGGCATCGTCCGCGGCACAGGCGGCAAAGGCGGCATCTGCGGCACGGGCAGCAAAAGCGACGACATAGGCGGCATCACTGGCAGCATCAGCGGCTTTTTCCACCACCTGTTTATCCACCTTTTCGCCTCTTGCCGCTGGCCCTGTGACTTCGCGGCGCACCCGCGCGATCGTCTCAGTCACGTCCGGATTGTCCACCTCGGGGAGGTCCTCAAGCAACCGGTCCAGAAACTGCCATATGACCAGAGTCAAATCAGCGCCGGGCTTGATGGCGCCAAGAAACCGCTCCGGCCACGCTTGTGAGTCAGCATCGGGCAGAGATTCGAAAATGTCATCCTCCAACCGCGCCAGTGGTTCGGGAATACCAAGCAAGCGTTCGTAGTCAGCGTATCTGTCCGGCGTTCCGCCGAGGTCGTGCAGCAAACAGCCGACAGCGCAGCCCTTGCCATTTTCCCAGTATCCGTGATTTTGCGCCAGTGTTTCGGCTTTGCGATGGCTGGCCATGATATCCAGCGCTTTTGTCTTAAGGTCAGGATTGTTGTGATACGCTAACATGATACGTCCTCTCTCTGTGTTTCATTCAGTTGTTGCAAATTCTGCAACAACTGAACCGCCCTTGAATACTTCACCAATCTCGCGAATGACGTTGTTAAACGTAAAATCGTCTACACCCATGGCCTCTGCCAGCCCATCCTGCCCCGATTTGAACCGCGCAATGAGATTGTCAAGATCATAAAGACGCTTGCTGGGCAGTCGGAATGTGATGCTGCGCAAGATCAAATGAAGCTGCGGTCTAACGCCTGCATCCCACGCCGCTTCAAAACAAGCTTTGCGATATTCCTTGCGTCGCGCCGCAATCAGCCAGAGCGACCGTGTGCGAAAATTTGGACTAAGCTCTTTGTACATCCAAGGTAAAAGTACTTTCATGGCTGATTTATCCTCATCTCGACCGGCATAAAGTCATCAAATGTCAATCCGGCCCCAAGCCGATCAGACATTTTCATCAATGCGGACACGCGCTTCATTGGAATTTGCCCATTCTGACCACCGCGACTGCGCGGTTCCATCCATTTGTATACCGTCGCGCGATGCAAGTTCAATTCACGCGCCACCGCTGACGCGCCGCCCAGCGTTAATATGATATGTTTTGCAGGTTCCATGGCCGCGACTGTACACGCTGTCTAAAAATATGCAACAATTTTGTTGAAATATTTTCGACAAAATGCTAAGTGTCAATCATCAAACGAGAGGAAACCCTTATGACCAAACTACCTGAATCAACGCAACCAGCGCCGTTGGCAGCGCCTGTCATCGCGTCCTATGACATTGAAACTTTTGTTTATTTTGACATAGAGACAATTCCGAACCAGCGGCCTGAAACCTTTGAGAAACTCAAAGAGCAGGTCAAAGCACCGGCAAGTTACAAAAAGCCCGAGAGCATTGAAAAATGGCTTGAAGAAAACCGCTACAGCGCGGCGCAAGAGGCGCTTGCCAAAACATCTTTGGACGGCGGGGCGGGGCATGTCTGCACAATTGGCTGGGCAAAAAACGACGGTAAAATACGCGTTGAACATGCGGAAACTGTTGCCGAAGAACACGATATCCTGACTGCATTTTTCAACGATCTGTCAGATTACAAAAGCCACACCTTAGTTGGTCACAACATCGCGAAATTCGACATTCCGTTTTTGCTCAAGCGTGCAGTCGTGCTTGGTGTGCCGCTTCCACCTGAAACAGCTTTTCCACGTGATCCAAAGCCATGGGACAAGCGGGTGTTTGATACAATGACAGCATGGGCAGGGGCGCGGGATATGATTTCGATGAACCGGCTTTGCGGTATTCTTGGCATCATCGGCAAGGACGATTTTGACGGATCACAGGTGGCGCAGGCGTGGGCTGATGGAGAACATCTGCGCATTGCACATTACTGCAGCTCGGACGTGGATCGAACACGGCAGATTCATCAAAAGTTTCTGGCTGCGGGATGGAGTTATAGCGTCAAATCATTGTCGCAGCCGGTTGTGGAGCCGATTGATGATGAGGTGCCTGATTTTGGAGCGGCGGTATGACACAGGCCTTGTTATCAACCGTCAAGAGTTCTTTCATAGTCTGCGTTGCCAGCATTGTGAGTGCAGTGCGCACATTAGACAATCACTGGATCGGTGATCTGATTGGTGCGCTGTCGATCTTTGTTATGATGTGGTGCGCGCTTGTTTTTGGCTACGCAATCGCGCCATGAAACTGCGTGATTATCAATTAGCCGCCGTCGATGCGACGTATCAATTCATGGCGCAAGGGCGCGGCAACCCTCTTGTTGTCGCGCCAACAGGATCTGGAAAAAGCCTGATCCTGTCCGAGTTCATCCGCAGTGCACTCACAGACTATCCCGACACTCGCATTATATGTGCCACGCATGTCAAAGAGTTGATCCAGCAAAATTACCACGCGCTCATGCGCCTCTGGCCTGATGCGCCAGCAGGAATTTATTCCGCTGGGCTGAACAAGCGGCAGGTAAACAGACCTATCACATTTGCAGGCATTCAGTCGGTCGCCAAACGGGCTGATGAATATGGCGATATCGATTTAATGATTGTTGATGAAGCGCATCTTATACCGCGCAAGTCTGCGACGATGTATCAGCGGTTTATTGAAGGCCTCAAGAATACCAACCCGCAACTCAAAATTATTGGCTTGACCGCCACGCCGTTTCGTGTCGACAGCGGGCGGCTGGATCAAGGCCAAGGCGCGATGTTTGACGGCATATCTTACGACATTCCGATCACATATCTGGTCGAGCAGGGCTATCTGGCCCCGCTTGTCAGCAAGTCACCATCGATTGTCTTCGATACCAGCGGCCTGCGCACGCGCGCAGGTGAATGGGTTGAGAGCGAGATGGTGCAGCGGTTTGGCACGGATAAAATCACCCAGGCCGCCGTTCAGGAAATTATTCAACTGGGGCAGGATCGAAAATCCTGGCTGATTTTTTGCATCAACGTGGATCACGCGACTGCGGTCAGGGATGTACTTATTGAGCACGGTATTCCCACCGCCGTGGTAACTGGTGCCACGGCAGCAATAGACCGGCAGCGGATATTGGCAGATTACAAAGCAGGAAGATTGCGGGCTATAACGAATGTCAATGTGCTTTCGACGGGCTTCGACGCGCCTCAAACAGATCTTCTGGCTTTTCTTCGTCCAACGCAAAGTTTGGGCCTGTATCTCCAGATGGCAGGCAGAGCCATGCGCACTGCGCCGGGTAAAGAAAACGGCCTTGTGCTGGACTACGCGGGCAATGTGCTGCGACACGGGCCGGTGGATGCAGTGCAGGTCCTGGAAACACCGCATCAAACAAAAGGCACAGGCGAGGCGCCGTCGAAAGTTTGTCCTAATTGCAAGTCAATTCTTCACGCGGCAGTTCGCGAGTGTCAGGATTGCGGCTTTGAGTTTCCACCGCCCGTACCAAAAATTGAAAAGCGCGCCAGCACAGCGGCAATCATGAACATGACTGCTGATGAGAATTGGCAGGCTGTCCAGGACTTCATTGTCTGCAAACACGATCCACGCGACGGGAGGCCTGTGTCTTTGCGGGCTGAATATCTGGTCAGCAATTGCTGCGTTAAAGAATGGGTGTGCCTGGAGCATTCCGGTTTTCCGCGCCAGAAGGCTGTCCAATGGTGGCAAGCCTATGCAGGCACGACACCGCCAGCAACTGTTGCAGAGGCCTTGGATCGGCAGAATGAAATTAGACCGCCTGCGGAGGTCGTCGTGCGCCGCGAAGGCAAATATGATCGGATTTACCGGGCGCGGGGGCACAAGAAAAGGAATGCAGCGTGACGCATAAATTTCATATCACTGATCACGCGGCGCTGCGCTATCTGGAGCGGGGTTGGGGGGTGGATGTGGCCGCCCTGAAGCGGCGGGTTGCCGCGCAGGTGCCCTGTGCGGAAATTTCGGTTGAGGCGTTCGGGGACTGTGCCGTGATCCGCGACGGGCTGCGGTTTCATCTGCGGCGCGCAGAGGATGGCACGGTCACGATTGTCACGATCACCAGCGCCCAGGAGGGCCATATCTCGAACCGCGCTAAAAGACTTAAACAAAGAGGAAAGAAATGAGACGTGTAATCATCGAAAGCCCGTATGCGGGAGATGTTGCGGAAAATATCAAATATGCAAGGCAAGCAATACGCGATAGCCTGAATCGTTGTGAGTCACCTTTCGCTTTGCACCTGCTTTATACTTATCTAGATGTCCTAGACTATAATGTTCAGATTGATCGCTACAAAGGCATCGCAGCCGGTCTCGCATGGCACGAGGTGGCGGACGCGGTGATTGTTTATCAAGATTTAGGAATTTCAAAAGGAATGAAGCAATCGATTGAGGCAGCAAAATTGAACAAAGTTCCGGTCGAATACAGATCAATTTTGTCATGACGGGGATGCCGGGATATCCTTGTCCTGTCTGCAAGCGCGCCGGGGGCGCAATTACAATCAGCTTGGAAAACCATCAACTGCAACATCTGTGCAGTCGAAAATGTGCGAGGCTTTACATGTCCGACACGCCTTTGAAAACAAATGAACAAGCGGCCCTTGTCATAGGCGGGCAGGCGGCTGGTGCATATCTTGAGCAGATAAGTCAGTTTGATTTGCGGAAACTGACCTCTGAGCAATGGGCTGTGTTCTGCGCAACGTTGTTTCAGGCGACGTGTTCAGACTTGGAAAAACAGGCAGATGATAAAATACCATTTTAGGTGGAAGCTATGATCCGCCCTCGCACCACATCGACTTTGGCTAACGCACTTATAAGTTATGGGCTTGACACTTGCAACTCTTCAAGGTATCAATAGGGAATTATATACTAGGGCTGGAAAGCTTTTGGGCACCGATGAAGCGCGGTTACCATGGCATCTATCACAAGATGTCGCCCAAGCACCTGCAACGCTATGTGAATGAGTTCTCGGGCCGTCACAACAACAGACCGAAAAATACCATCGAGCAAATGAAAAGGCTTGTATCCAGCGTGGAAGGCAAACGGCTGCGCTACGTGGACCTGATTGCTCCGAACGGTTTACCAAGTGGGGCGCGGTCATGAGTGGGGTGGAAGCCGCAACCGACCTTTCCAATTTTCTCGGGTCACATAAATTCTCAACCGTGATGGCCGATCCGCCTTGGCGTTTTACCAACAGAACCGGGAAGATGGCACCGGAACACAAGCGGCTTGCAAGGTACCCGACAATGACGTTGCAAAACATTTGCGCCTTACCGGTTGCTGATTTTATGGAAGACAGATCGCATTGTTACCTTTGGGTTCCGAATGCCCTTCTTCCCGAGGGTCTACTCGTCATGTCTCAATGGGGTTTCACCTACAAATCAAATATCATCTGGCACAAGATACGCAAAGACGGCGGGTCTGATGGGCGCGGCGTCGGTTTCTATTTTCGCAACGTGACGGAAGTTCTGTTGTTCGGAATACGTGGTAAGAACGCCAGAACATTGCAGCCAGGGCGGCGTCAGGTAAACCTGTTCGGGACGCGTAAGCGCGAACATTCCCGCAAGCCGGACGAGCAATACGACATCATCGAAAGTTGCAGCTGGGGGCCTTACCTCGAATTGTTTGGGCGTGGCAAACGAGAGAACTGGACTGTTTGGGGCAATCAGGCAACCGACGATTACAAGCCTACGTGGGACACGTACAAACATAATTCTGCGGTCGCTGCGGAATGAGCGTTCCAGCAACGCCTGAGCAACTGGCGCAAGCCGTCACTAAAGGTGGAGCGGATCGCAAAGAGCCGGAACAAGAATCTTAATGAAAAAACTTGATTTTCGAAGTCGATTTTATCTTGTATGCCTGTGGCCCGCCCATGCCTGGTGCTGGTTTGTATCCTGCCTTTTTGGAATTGGATGGAGCGGGCCTTGGGATGATTTCGCCGATAACGACAATCAGGAATAGCCGTTCAGGCGTTCCTAAGCTCTGGCTTTTGATTCCGTCATTGGACCACCTGCAATTTGAAGAAATCCGCTTGGCCATTTCTGACGATGTTCGGCCTCCCTACGCTTGGGATCTGTTGTGATGCCACCGTGAAGGATGCGTCCGTCGGAAATGAAGTGATATGTGTACCAGTTCATGGTCAACTCCCGTTTTTGACGAGACGTTGACCTTTTGCGCAAACGTTTGCTACAAAGAACGCAGCCAAGGTTCGGCCAGCCAACGGCTCGTGGTTTAAAGGCGGCGTGAGGTGCTACAACACCTTGCGCCGTTTGCGTTATACAAAATCTATATGTAGGAGTCCAAACTATTGGGCACTATCGTATATAATTCCCATTTTTTACTCGCGAATGCAAATGCTTACCGTGAGCGAGATACTTGAAGGCAAGCGGTTTGAAATGCCGTCGATTGCCCGAGCGCGGGGAGAAAGAGAGCCGCAATTGCCGCTGGGATAAAGCCCATAACTTATAAGTGCCTAAGTGCGAAGCCTTTTCTTCAATTCTGCTGGCGTTAAACGTTCGATTTTCATGATAGTTCCTTTTCACTTTTCACGCGGCCTTGAGCAATTCGATGAGTTTGTCGGCTTGCTGCTTACGGGCGGCATCTGCGGCACGGGCGGCACGGGCCGCATAGGCGGCGGCATAGGCGGCGGCATCTACGGCATAGGCAGCATCGATAGCGGCATAGGCAGCATCGATAGCGGCATGGGCAGCATCGATAGCGGCATAGGCAGCATCGATAGCGGCATGGGCAGCATCGATAGCGGCACGGGCGGCATCGGCGGCGGCATAGGCGGCATGGGCAACCTCTTTCGTGACCGTCTCCCCCCGCGCAAGCGGCTTAGTTACTTCCGTTCGCACCCGCGCGACTACCGCCGTCACATCGGCGTACTTGACTTCCGGCAGATCGCTCAGCAGCCAGTCGAGAAATTGCCAGATTACGCGGCTTAGATCAGCGCCGGGCTGGATCGCGCCAAGAAACCGCTCGGGCCACGCCTGCGAATCAGCGGCTGGCAGAAATTCGAAAATGTCATCCTCCAGGCGCGCTAGCGGTTCGGGAATGCCCAGCAAGCGTTCGTAGTCAGCGTGTCTGTCCGGCGTTCCGCCGAGGTCGTGCAGCAGGCAGCCGACCGCGCAACCCTTGCCATTTATCCAGTATCCGCGATTTTGTTCCAGCGTTTCGGCTTTGCGATGGCTGGCCATGATATCCAGCGCTTTGGCTTTTAAGTCGGGTTGGTTGTGATAAGCAAGCATGATAAGTTCTCTCTCGTTTGTTGTTGATGTTGAGAGCGCCCTTGGCGCTCTCGTTGCTTGATGTTACGCCGCTTCTAGCAGCTTGATCAATTGATTGGCCTGCCGCTGCCGGGCAGCAGTGGCAGCACGGGCGGCATCTGCGGCACGGACGGCACGGGCCGCATAGGCGGCGGCATAGGCGGCGGCATCTACGGCATAGGCAGCACGGGCGGTATCTTCTGAGGCACAGGCGGCATGGGCGGCACGGGCCGCATAGGCGGCGGCATCTACAACACGGGCGGCATCTACGGCATCTGCGGCACGGGGGGTATCTTCTGAGGCACAGGCGGCGACATAGGCGACATAGGCGGCACAAACAACATTAGCGGCTTTTCTTGCCACCTCTTTATCTACCTTTTCGCCTCTTGCCGCTGGCCCTGTGACTTCGCGGCGCACACGCGCCACAGCTTCTGTTACGTTCGCATCGTCCACCTTGGGGAGGTCCTCAAGCAGCCAGTCGAGAAATTGCCAGATTACGCGGCTTAGATCAGCGCCGGGCTGGATCGCGCCAAGAAACCGCTCGGGCCACGCCTGCGCATCAGCGAACGGCAGGGCTTCGAAAATGCTGTCTTCCAGGCGCGCCATGATCGCCAGCGCTTTTGTCTTGAGGTCAGGATTGTTGTGGTAAGCTAACATGATGAGTCCTCTCTTCATTTGTTGTATCTGTCAACTTACTTATCTATTCTTTAACTGTCAACCCCATATCTCACTAAATTGGAAAAAATGTCTTTTTCAGCGGCCCGCCGTTGGGGTTTTGCTCTCCTTCAAATCGCACTGACCCCTGCCGTTCCAGTGCCTCCAGAATATCCCGCAAATCGCGGGACTTGATGCGTCGGAATTTGCGCTGAACATCTCTATACAATCGGCCCTTATCCCCGCCGGTTTGGATGAATCGCTCCACGTCATTTACATCGCGCTCGTGCTGATTGTCGGCAATGTGACTACTGATATTGCTGATCATGACATTGGCACTCCACCACGCCAGCGCATGACCAATTTCCATGTCGCGGCCATCGATCTCGGGGCGATCAACATTCCGCCCCACGGCGCTGATCAAGGCGATTTTGATTGCATTTTCAGTGACGCGGCGCAGCACCGGGGCAGCCCCCTTGACTCCCTGCTTTTCGGCATAATCAGCAAAAGCCGTCTCTTTCTCTTTCAATCCAGCCCTTTGTTTTTCCGCTGCTTCATTCATCGGCACTGTGACGGCCGGGGAATGCCCCAGATTACCGCGCGCGCGCTCTGATATTGCCGCCTGCAACTGCACAATTGCATCCGCGACCTCTTCCGTCGCCGAAACATCCATGGCTTTGGGTGCAGTATCGCCCAACGGAAACACCAGATACCGGGCAATCGACCCATCCTCCATGTGCGACGAGCCAAAGGCACGCCAGAATTGTTCCGGCGTTGCCATTCCAAAGAGGCACAGATTCGGACAGTCAATCTGCGCAGGTTCCTGGGTTGCGTAGGCTGTGCCGGTAAAAATCGTGTTAGCTGCGGAAAACAGCGCGGTGAACTCTGTCAAGATTTGTTTTGCGTGCATCCCGGTGCCCGGCAGCCCAATCTGTTGCAGCATGTGCCCAAATTCATCGAGAAAACAAACGCGGCGCGGTTCCACGGTCAGCATTTTCAACAGCCCTGGCCCCGATGCAATCCGGTCCTGCCCGATTAAATTTGCCACACCGCCTGCCCTCATTATTTCTTTTGCGGGATTTACCAGCGAGGTCTTGCCCCGCCCTGATCCGCCCAGTGCGACGCTGTAAATATTTGTGCGTAGCCCTGTCGCGGATTCATAATGGCGTCCCATGACCGCGCCCAGCACCGGCAATGCCACCGCCAGCGCCCCTGCCTCTGTTGCTGTTACAGATGCGCTATCGATATGCGCGGCCAAATCTCCCAAAAGCCCGTCGCAAACGCTGAATTCCTGAATTGGAAAATCCGGCACCTGGCGCGGCAACATCTTATCCCAATCTCCTGCACTCGGTGGCGCAATTGGCTTGATTTTACGATAGCTGCGTGTGCCCGGAAATACCGGTAATGTGCCCCAACGACCTGGCTCTACCGATTCAACTTCAGCCGCCTCCGGGCACGGCGGGACTCTCTGCTCTGGCGGTATCACCTCAGCCGCTCCCGCGCCTCGCTCCGGTCTGATATACCCGCCCAGCCAGTCCATTGCAGTCGCCACAGAGCAGTCCCGCGCGGCCATTACCACGTCAATAGGCGTGTAAGACCGATCCGCGCCAAAATCCACGATGCCACCCGTTACAGCTTTGAGATTGGGATTGCGGTCGTGCAGCGGTCTTCCCTGCGAGCTATCGCGCCAAAACGGCACGGCCTCCCATGCGCCCGGCCCGCGTTGCCGCGTCTTTGGCATGTCTAACTCAGGCCACCAGACATCAATCGATTCCATGGCCCGGTCATTGACAGACCGGCCCATCGGCTTCTCCAGATCGTGATCCGTGGAGACCGATCGCTCAAAATCTGTCTCCCGAACCCGGCGCGGGGCCTGCTTTGACAAACCGATCTTTGTCAGTTCCCGATCCAGCGCCGCCAGTTCCGCCCCGCCAAATTCCGGCAATTCCGAAATATCGGTATTCTCCAAAGTATCCGTCGCCACCAGCCACTTATACGGACGATTGGTTTTGGGATGGATTGAGGGCGGCAAAACAGACTGTGTGCCGTGCAGCAGCAGCTCGACCCGCACCGCGCCGTCTTTATCATACCAGCGGACACGTGCCGTGTGCTCCTCCAATCCCGGGCCCTGTCGATAATATGCCATCCAGCCCTTGCTGCCCCGACGCCGCACCATAGAGGGCTCGTGCGCGGCATAAATCGCAGTCGCAATCTCTGCATCATCACTGTCAAGATCGAGACCGATCACCGCGCCGTGGGCTATGCAAACGTTTGCCTCGGGCCACGTCTCCCACTGATCATGTACAAAGGGCGCGGCTTGCGTGTCGCAATATTTCGTCCATCCGGGCATTGGACGCCACTGGCCGTTTTTATATTGACCGGGGATCTGTGTGCCGGGCTTGATCGGGATAACGTGATAGCCATTTTCGCGCAGATTTGATCCGACGCGGGCATAGGGAGAGAGGTCAAGTTCGCCCTTCTCAACCGTCGGTTTTTCGGGTATATCTGTCAATGTGTGGTCGCTCCTTGTGTAAGCGTTTGGGAGAGGCTTGCTGCATGAGCCTCTTCACACACAAGCTACCCCTACCGCATGCAATTCTCAAGCGGTTTGGGACAAAACCGGGACAAAACTTGGCCATAACGGACAAAACCCCTTAAGTCATTGAAATCACTATACAACGTTTTGTCCCATAACTCCGGACAAAACGGTTAATAACTCTCGTTGTTAACCGTTTTTACATTTTTTGGCCGGGACATAACTGGACAAATGGACAAAACTTGGGACAAAACTAAGGCAAAAAAATGTAATAAAATCAATATATTATAAATTATTATATAGTTATTTACATTTGTCCCTATGTATTTCTAAGTGTATAGATATGTAAAGCTGTCACGCGCGGGCGCATGTACGCGCGCGCGTGCATGTACGCGCAAGGGTGAGACTCAAAGCAAAACATCGATGGGTTGGATCAGAAATAGCTCTCAGAGGCGCTGTAAGGCCCCTCAGAGGCCCTTAAAAGGTTTTTAGCTACCCCTGCCCCAAAAACAACAAAACGGCCCTGTACGGGCCGTTTTTAAAGGGTTCGGGCTACGGATCAGATCAAGCAGTCAAAGCCGCTCAATATCCTTTCAGTTGATTGCCCTGGTTACTCAGCCAAATGACGGATCAAAATCACGCTCAATTGCGTGCATAACTGCAAATTTACGCATGCTAAATCCGTTGCTCTCGTGCCTGATTTGCGTTTGCGTCTTCTCGTCAAATTTAGACACGATCCAGCCGTCCTTCGATGCCAGTTTCCACACGTCCCAGCCGCGCAATTTTGCTTCTGTCATCGCGACTTTGTCTGTCATGGTGTGACGCTTAAGCAATTGTTTCTCATAATTCGTCATTTTCTCTCTCCTTTGTTACAACTATCAACCTAATCATCTATGCATTAACTGTCAACCCAATATCTTAATTTTTTTCAGATTTTTTTTTAAGTTCTTGATTTTAAACAGTATTTTTTAGTTTTGCGAGACTCGAAAAACCGCTAAAATCAAATCATGGCGCAGGGTGTTAAACATATCGTTACCAAAGAAAATCTCAAAACCGTCCACGATTTTGGCGCAGTCGGAGTCCCGACCCCAGAATGCGCGCGCTATCTCGGAATCAGCGAAAGCACATTTAATCGCAAATACCTGACCGAATACAAAAACGCGTTTACCCAGGCGAATCAAAACGTCTCAAACAGTCTCTATAATCAAGCGAGAAAGGGCAACGTAAGCGCTTGTATTTGGTGGGAAAAAACGAGACAATGCCGATCCGAAAAACGGGTGATAGAGGGCGATCCAGACAAACCGATTACCCACGCGCACGTGCCCGTGACAGATCGAGATACAGCCCGACGCATCGCCTATGCCCTTGCCGCCGGAATGAACACCGAAGGCGAGGAATGATTTAGGCACCCGGGACCGAGCGATTGGCTAGCGCTAAGGTCAGCGCCCGCTTCCACCAGAGCGGGCGGCGGATGGGATCAGCGCTTGCATAAATATCAGCTGCGCCGCAGAAATCACCGCCCGATCGGGCATCGCGCTGATGTGTCCAAGGAACATCATGATCACTGATTCTGACAGTGCGATTTTTTTTGCGGATATAATAGCTGCTTATCCGACCTTCGCGATCTTTACTTGACCTGACTTTCAGCCCCATTTGCCGCGCAACTCGCGCAGCAAGTTTAAGCCGAAGTCCTTCCACGGACAAATCATTGTTTCCGTGGATCATTTTGGGCCAAACTTGCAACAAATCCAAATCAATCGGATTTCCTGCGCTGCGATTGCTTTAGCGCAACGCTGATGCATAATCAAAGCAACCGTTAATCAATCAATGGAAACGAAACACGACTAATGACCGGCCCCCGTCTCGATCCCGTATCTGATCGCCTCGATCTCCTGCGGACCCTCAGCGGCCCGCAACTAACTGTGTCCCGAGGCGCATTTGCCCGGTCTCAGCTATCGATAGACACCGCGACCAACAAGCTGGGCAGCTATTTTGCCCGCCGTCGATCTCCCGATCTCTTCGACAATGAGGAGGCCGCTCTTGACGCCCTGCTACAACAGCGCATCGATCTCGGATTGCAGAAGTGGCGAGAGACTGATCCAGCCCGGCGGGAGTCGCTCAGTGTAGCCCTGGCCTACAATGCCCGCGCTGTCGCAGAGCAGCGCGCTGCAATCGAGGCCGCGCAATACGACGATGGGCGGCTAATCTCTCCTGACCAGCTTACAGCAGAGTACGGGCACCTGGGGCTGACATTTGACGCGCCTATGACCCCCGCGGGCGCGGCTGCGCTGGCAGGAGAGACCAGGCGGGCGCAAATACAGGAGCAAATAGCAGCCCGCGCCCCGCGGGGGATCACAACCGCCGCCGTCGGCTTTGGCGCTAATATTATTGCATCTGCGACTGATCCGATTGAGCTAGCGAGCGCATTTATTCCGGTTGTCGGACCGGCGGGCCGGGCAGCGCTGGGCGTCAATGCAGCGACGCGGGCAGGGCGCATTGCCGGACGGGCCAAAGTCGGCGCTATCCAAGGCGCCACGGGCGCGGCCCTCCTAGAGCCGCTGTATTACGGTCTCTCTCGTGATGCGCAGTTAGATTATGAGATGAGCGATGTGCTCACAAACATCGGCATTGGCGCTATACTGGGCGGCGGTGGTGGCGTCATATCCGGCGCGCTTTCTCGCAGCCCGCTCGCAATCGTCAATGTAGACGCTGATATAGAAGCACCCGGCTCGCCCCCCGTGTTGCTACTCCCCGAGCCTGACAGGCCGACTATTGCCGGACTACTCCCCCCGCCCGCAATCGTCCCTCCCGTCGATCCGTCCGCTGCCA
>OY728593.2:0-16842 GCA_963422205.2 Gammaproteobacteria bacterium
CTGGCAGGTCTACTGGGTCATCCTCGATATCCGGCGCACCTGATATGCAGCACGGGGTGTTTTTTATCACGGGCAAGCTGGGGGCAGGGAAGGGCCTGGTCTCGGTCAGCCATATGGTGGAGAAATACATCCAGCGAGGCCGACGGGTGGCCACCAACTTCAACCTGTTCTTCGAACACTACCCTAACCCCCACCGGCGGGAGCTGCACGTCATCCGCCTGCCCGATAAACCCACAGCGGAGCACCTGAGCGCTATCGGCACAGCCTATGCGGGCGACTATGATGAGAGTCAGAACGGCCTCATCCTGCTGGATGAATGTGCCAGTTGGTTTAACTCCCGGCAATGGAACGACAAGGGCCGCCAGGCCTTGATTGAATGGCTCATCCATGCCCGAAAGCTGGGCTGGGATCTGTACTTCAACGTCCAGTCCTTCGAGGTGGTGGACAGTCAGGCCAGGCAACTCATCGGTGAGCACGTGGTCAACTGCTATGCCGGCAAGAAACTGCCCATCATCCGTCTGTTGCCGTTCAAATTCCACCTCGGTACGGTCTACTACATGCTCGATGGCGGCAAGCAGAAAGTCGATACCTGGCTCTACAAGGCCGACCGCTACTACAAGCTCTATGATACCCGGCAGATATTCAGTCCGTTCTATGCCCATGGCATCTACAGCTACCTATCGCCCTGGCACTTAAAAGGCCGTTACCTCAAGCGCCGGACATGGAAGGATGTTGTCAACTTTGGCCTTCGCCTGTTGCTTTATGCCATCCTGCTCATCTTTGCCATCTGCCAGCGCAAACCGGTGATGACCCTGGCCTATGAATACGGCATGACCTGCCAGCGGCCAGGATAACACTCCCCACGAATTTACCCCATACTACCCCTTGCCCAGCCTCAAAAAACGCCTTAAATCGAAAATACGGCGGTCGGATGTGACAGATTGACAGCGAAATGGGGGGTTTTGGCTATTATGGGTAGCGCTGGCTCATCGCTGAAAGCCCGCACGGACAAGGCATCCCGAGTAATGGCCATCCGCCGATCGCCAGCTAACCACCCCCGCCTTCGCCTGTTTCAGGTGAGCATTGTCTAGCGAGCCTAAAACAGGCAGGGCATGGTGCACCGCAGGGATGAGATCAGAAAGCGATGCAATCGGCATTGACAAGCACCCGCTGGTGCAGAGAAAGCCGATACGTGCATTATCCTGATGACAGCAGCCAGGACGTTCCGGTTGCCACGAACACACAAAAAGACAATACAAAAAAAACCCCCAGGGCTGTGGGTATGTGGATAAAACGTCGTGTGTTTTATCCAGCATATCCACAGCAGACCAACCGGTGGGTATGTGGGTAACTGCGTCTTTTGCAGTTATCCACCATATCCACGGGAAGAGATAACCGCCAGGCGGCGGGGGTTAATTCCCGAAGCGCAAGCGTTTCTATGAGGGAATTAACCCCCGCCAACGGCCACCTTAGCGTGCGTTGCAGGCCGCATTGCGCCGCTCGGCCAGGGCACGCTCTCTATCGTGCAGGGATTGACTTTGTGCCGCTCGGTAACCTAAGCCCATGAGACTGCGGTGGCGCTGCAAGCTGTCTCTGGCACGCTGGCAATGCTGCGCCCGCCAGGCCGCCCGCTGTCGGCGTTGCTCACGTTGTTGTTGCCGTTGCCCGGCTCGATTTCGCTGTGCCTGCTCCCTGGCCAATAACTCATGGTACTGGCGCATCATCGGGGCAGAAGGCAGAGGATCGTTCATCTCAATGAGATGCTGCCCGCTCGCCTCATCTCGCTCACACGGCGCATCAGAGAACCGCCAGTGCCCATTTGCCTGCTGGCACTGAAACACCAGCGTCTGGCTGCTCGCTGGCAGGGGAACAAGCCACAGAGCGCCGGCGATGGCAGGCAGATAGACGACTGACAGGGGGCGGATGGTGAGGCGCATCCGGTCATCTTAGCTGATAATCTGTGGATTTACCCCCATACCTGACCCTTGCCCACCCCCGGAAAACGCCTTAAATCGCATCTACGGCGGTCGGATTCGGCTAATTGACGGCGAAATGGGGGATTGTCTGACTTTTCCGCTTTTCTCGATACCGGCACCGGCCATTCACCGATCGTCAGCTAACTACCCCCCCCCCAATCGATTTGGACAGCTGTCCAAAAAAGTCGATTTGTCTGTTAGCAAGGCCGGCATCCTGCCGCTGGTCATTACGCATAATGTGGGCATTATGTTCACGGCGAGGCCGTCAGGATAATGGATAAGCCCGAAGGCCGAGCCGCCCGACAGGCGGGGGTGGCCATCCCTGTACGCTGTCCCCCGTGGCTATCCTTATGCTGATCATCCTGCCGCCACGGGGGACAGCGTGCAGCCCATACCGCCTGTTGAACATAGTGCCACATTATGCGTCCTTGACAGCTTGCCTGTCACAGGGGCTTGAGTGACCTGGGGCAGGATGCCGACTACCCCGCAAAACTGACCTGGCCAGCCTGTTTTTTTGTTGAACGCTCGTTCAATGAACGGGGGGATGGGGGGCAGAATCAGTGCGGGTCCCTATGACACCCGCACTTTGTAACCGGATCCGGTTATTTTTTGTCTGTTTTTTTGTCTGTCAGGGCGCGAACGACAATTTGAGAATGAACAGCAGGATGACCAGGCTGACGCCCAGATTTAGCCGGTTGGTCACCCTTAACTCAGCGACTGTCACTTCCAATCTATTCAGGCGTTCATCAATGGTGTTGAATTTGCCGGTGAATGTGTGATCGATACTGTCACTGGCTTCTTTCGCCTCATTCTCGGGTGCACCCGCATGAACCAGGGCGCGGTACAGGGCGGTGCCGCTCATTTTTTCATTTCTGAGTATCCCTCCTCTTTGCTTTCGTCTCAATTCCTTTTAAGATCAGGTAGTTAAGTACTTCTGTAGGTTTTAATGCTTCTTTTGTTTCTATAACCGCATTTACTACTTCTTTTTTCGACTTTTCGCCATGTTGTGTCGGGTATGTGTTTAGTAGGCATATCAGTCACCGACTGTTCAGTTAATTTGCATATTACAGTTTTTTCATCAGTTACTTGATATTTCGTTTTTTAGTAACTAAGATTTACTCTTATAAAAAAATATTTAGAAACTAATAACGAATAAATGCCCCACTGGTTTTTTGACTGGTTGAAGCTGTATCAGGACTTTGATTATGAGTTACCGCTCATCGGTGAGCGTGCTTGTATTCACATTGATGCGGCCACCGGTGAGCAGCTCCGTCTTACCCAGCCGCCGATTAAGCATGAGGGCAGCCATTCGACCACCATCACGATCACCATCTCATCCAACCGCCTGACGGTCACGGGCAATCCTTCCCGTATCAACCGCTTGGATAATCTGTTCGGCTATACCCGTCTCACTGACTGTGTGGCCATCTACAACGCCATCTTACGCACTTACGGCCTGCCTGAGTTCACCCCCTGCACCCAGACCTACCATCGTCAGAACAAAGCGCACCAGAGGGTCGAGACCTACAGCGATGGGGCGATGATTACCGAGTTGCACATCACCACCAATCAATCGGTCGGGCAGGGCAATGAAGAGGATTACCTTCGGGGCATGGCCTCCCAGCGTTACCGCCATTCCATCCCCCGGCTTCTGACCAACGGCAAGACCGTGGACTGGTTGCCAGCCAACGGCAACCGGCAACGGCTCATCTACCCGTCCATGTACCACAAGGCGCATGAGCTTGGCCTGCACTTGTTGCCCCGCATCAAGAAGCTCTACGGGGCAGACAGCGAGCAATACCGCTATGTTAAGCAAGTCAAGCGCTACTGCGAGCAACACGGGGTTATCCGCGCCGAGCTCAAGCTGAAATCCCAGTTCCTTAGAGAGCATAACTACCGCTACTACGGCTTATTTACCGAGGGAGACCTCACCGATCACATCGAGACATTCATCAATACCGACAACCAACTCAAGGTTAATGCCATGAACTTGCAATACATCGCCCAGACCCTCTTGACCGAGCACATCGTCAACACCACCTATGCGGCGAATACCACCGCCAGCTATGCGCTGCGCTGGATGCACGGCGAGCAGTTTGATTTTAAGCATAACGGTTCTGCACAGAAACACAGAACCCGCCTACGCAAGATAGGCATAGACATTGCCAATCGCTGTGACATCAGCACCTTCAGTCCGATTCGGGTGGTATCGACCCGTGAGATTGTAAGGCAACCCCTGGCTGTGCCTGACTGGTATCGGCGGCCACGGCAGTTGAGGCTGGTGGCATGAGTACGCCCTTATCCCGTCAATCGGAATTAGCGCAAGTCCTAGCTGAGGTGCGTCAGATTGCCCTGGATGATTACCTTACCCATTTACGCACCTGTTTCTACTGTGCCAGCAAGCCATTTCATTTGTGTCATAGCGGTAAAGTTAAACGACTCACCTTAGGAGAGAGCAAGCCATGAAGATCATTGTCAAAGTGTTAGACGTACAAACCACCCTTATCAGAGACAAAGAGACGGCCTTGGTGACCATGATGTCCGGTCACGATGTTATTCAAGCCAGGCTGTGGAATGCCGAGTATCTGAAAGGCACGCACAAGCAGGCGGAGAAGGTTATCGGCCAGCCGGTGGTGGTCGATGTCATGCCTGAGTTATACAACGACAAGCTCAATTACGGTTTTGGTTATGCCCCGACCTTCATACCGGTTACCACCTATTTCAAGCAATTCGCTACCCCCACCAGCAAGACAGCGACCGGCTAGGGAGATGCTTATGACCACACGGCTCGATCCTGATGAGGCGCACAGTGACGATCACTTTGCGTTATGTCCTGGCGATTATGTTCAGCAGGCGTTTGATTTTGGTGCGGATGATTTATCTGATGAACACACCCGTATTGGCGATACGCTCTATACGGATGTTGAGCGTTAGTGCGCTTGCAGGTTCTCTGTCATTCCTCATCCTGCCCTACAAGGGCAGGATGAGGCTGACCGAATGCATCCCTAAGCCCCTGTTGATGCTCTGTGCTTTGCTGAGTATCTCAACCCAGGCGGCTGACTGGTCGTGTTTTGGCAGCCTGCGCTTTGTTGACCGCCATGCGGTAGCCAGCAGTTGTCATGCGGCATGTTCGGCACTGACTGGTGACAGCTTATCGGCCTGCCGCGGGGCCTCACGGCGTTATGGTCAGTGTTACTTAAACCCCGGCTCGCCAGCCAAGGCGGCGGATTGTGTCCGTCTGCCGACCGGTGTTGAGATTACCGATAACAGTACCGCCGGTTTCCATTTTTTATTCAATGCCGAGCCACTGCAGCACTCCCTGAACGAGATCACCTGGCTTATTCTCGCCAGCGGCGTGGTGTTGGCCTTTGCCTTAGGCTTTAAGACCGGCCTGATGCGCTGATGGATATCGCCTATTACACCGCTGCCCTGACTTACCTGTTAGCTGCCTGGATAGCGGGTTATCTGGCGGGTCTGTCAGTTTGGGCAGTAAAACGCTTTCTTGAGCAGTTGTGATAAGAAACGGTGAAACGGCGCACCGCCAAAACTCGCCACAGTGTTATTGAGGAGACTTAACATGAAAACCCTCGCTACCAAGCTGTTACCTGGCCTGGGCCTTGCCTTGGCCGGTGTACAGGTCAAGGCGGTCTCGCTGATTGACTTCAGCGCAGGCGGCCTGACCGGGGCGGCCACCAACATCGGTGATACGGCGTCCTCGGCCGCGGCCTTTGTGCTGCCGGTCATCGTCGGTGTGGCTGCCCTGCTGGTGGGTGTTCGCTTGCTCAAGCGTTTCATCCGCAGCATCTAGCTGGCCATGAAGCCGGCCACATTCATTATCCTGATAGTGACCCTGTGGCCGGCCTCATCCCTCGCCCACCAGACCCGCTGCAACTTGACCGGCTGGGATGACCCGGTCTCGCCCTGCCAGGGGAGCTGTAGCAGCTCCCAAGCCATTTATGAGCAGCGTCCCGCGGGCAGCCGTACCTATGAGTATTCCAGTTACACCATCACGGCACAGACTTTTGAATCCCGTTGTGTCTATCCCAATCAAACCCCCGGTCGCTGGTATCCCGCCCAGGAACAGATTCAGACCTTCACCTGCAAGAGCGGCTATCAATGGGATGACAGAAACCATATCTGCATCCGTGCCACCTGCACCGCCACCCAGCAATGGAATCCTGCCACCGCCCGCTGTGAGAGTGCTTGCCCGACAGGCACCACCTTCGCCCTGACAGAGGCCAATCCACAAGGCATCTGTCAACTTGACTGTCCTGCCGGTTATTACCGCCTCAGTGACAGCGAATGCCAACGCTGTGGTTCGGGCACAGAGCTGGTCATCACCCCGGACGATCGTTCTGGCACCTGCTTGCCCTTTTGTCCCTTAGGTCATCTTCGCAATATCTCGGGCAACTGTGAGCCGCTGCTATGCCCTGATGGCCAGGTGCTCCATAACGGCGATTGCCTGCCGGCCTGTCCGACAGGACACATCCGTAATGAAGCCGGCCACTGTGAGGCACTTCTCTGCCGTGCTGGCATGGTCGTCTTTCAGGGACAATGCCGAGAGCAATGCCCCGGCACCCAGCAATACGATGCGCTCGGTCAATGCACCTCGCAGCGCTGTCCCCTCGGCCAGACCCGCAACAGCCAGGGCCGCTGTCAACCCCTGCCTGCCCCTGATGATAACGATAACGACAGCGATGCGGATGATGACAGCGATAACGGCAACGATGATAATAACGACAGTGAGGGGGAGAGCACAACGACAACTAACAACACCACGAACAATAACACCACCAATAACACCACCAACCGCACCATCATCAACACCACGACCACCAACACCAATGGCGGCAGCGGTGATGGCACAGGCACAGGCACCGGCAGCGGTCAGGGTGAGGGCGCAGGGCAGGGCGAGGGTGAGGGCGATACGCTCAGTGGCCCGGATGCTTTTCAGTTGACTGAGATTGACCTGCCCGATGCCGAGGGCATTCAGGGCATTGCCGATACGCTAACCACCATTGACACCAGCACACTGACCAGCCCATTTACCCGCTTGATTGACAAGGTGCTGGCGGTGATCTGGTCAGCGCCACCTTCCTCTGCCTGTCCCTTGCTGGGGTATTCTTATGGCACGGGCGAGCGGGCCTACACCCCACTGGCACAATGGCAGATCGTCTGCGGCTGGCTGGACTTCTTTCGTGGGTTGCTGGATCTGCTCGTCGCTTCTCTGTCCCTGTTTGCCTGTTTCTCCATCGCCAGCAAGCTCACTCTGCGGCCATGAGAGATATCCACCGACAACAGGGCTTTGTGCAGCTCCCGGCACTGGCCGCCATCGGCTCGCTGCTGATTGCTATCGGCAGTTGGCTGGCTTCCGCCTGGACGGCGGCAACCTCTGCCTTGATTACCTACAGCACGCTGCGCTTTGCGGTCATGGTCATTATTGCAACCGTTTGGCTGACGGCTTTTACCGCAGTGGTGCTGGCCATCGATGCCTTGCTGCCGACCGCTGCAGTGACCACGGCCTCGGCATCGTTGCGTTCAAATAACTTGTTTGCGGCGTATTTTCTGCCCTGGTTCTCATACCTTAGACCGGCCTGCCTGACCGCCTGCATCGGCGCTATCAGTGCCACCTGGGTGGCCGCCAAGCTCTGGCAGGTCTACTGGGTCATCCTCGATATCCGGCGCACCTGATATGCAGCACGGGGTGTTTTTTATCACGGGCAAGCTGGGGGCAGGGAAGGGCCTGGTCTCGGTCAGCCATATGGTGGAGAAATACATCCAGCGAGGCCGACGGGTGGCCACCAACTTCAACCTGTTCTTCGAACACTACCCTAACCCCCACCGGCGGGAGCTGCACGTCATCCGCCTGCCCGATAAACCCACAGCGGAGCACCTGAGCGCTATCGGCACAGCCTATGCGGGCGACTATGATGAGAGTCAGAACGGCCTCATCCTGCTGGATGAATGTGCCAGTTGGTTTAACTCCCGGCAATGGAACGACAAGGGCCGCCAGGCCTTGATTGAATGGCTCATCCATGCCCGAAAGCTGGGCTGGGATCTGTACTTCAACGTCCAGTCCTTCGAGGTGGTGGACAGTCAGGCCAGGCAACTCATCGGTGAGCACGTGGTCAACTGCTATGCCGGCAAGAAACTGCCCATCATCCGTCTGTTGCCGTTCAAATTCCACCTCGGTACGGTCTACTACATGCTCGATGGCGGCAAGCAGAAAGTCGATACCTGGCTCTACAAGGCCGACCGCTACTACAAGCTCTATGATACCCGGCAGATATTCAGTCCGTTCTATGCCCATGGCATCTACAGCTACCTATCGCCCTGGCACTTAAAAGGCCGTTACCTCAAGCGCCGGACATGGAAGGATGTTGTCAACTTTGGCCTTCGCCTGTTGCTTTATGCCATCCTGCTCATCTTTGCCATCTGCCAGCGCAAACCGGTGATGACCCTGGCCTATGAATACGGCATGACCTGCCAGCGGCCAGGATAACACTCCCCACGAATTTACCCCATACTACCCCTTGCCCAGCCTCAAAAAACGCCTTAAATCGAAAATACGGCGGTCGGATGTGACAGATTGACAGCGAAATGGGGGGTTTTGGCTATTATGGGTAGCGCTGGCTCATCGCTGAAAGCCCGCACGGACAAGGCATCCCGAGTAATGGCCATCCGCCGATCGCCAGCTAACCACCCCCGCCTTCGCCTGTTTCAGGTGAGCATTGTCTAGCGAGCCTAAAACAGGCAGGGCATGGTGCACCGCAGGGATGAGATCAGAAAGCGATGCAATCGGCATTGACAAGCACCCGCTGGTGCAGAGAAAGCCGATACGTGCATTATCCTGATGACAGCAGCCAGGACGTTCCGGTTGCCACGAACACACAAAAAGACAATACAAAAAAAACCCCCAGGGCTGTGGGTATGTGGATAAAACGTCGTGTGTTTTATCCAGCATATCCACAGCAGACCAACCGGTGGGTATGTGGGTAACTGCGTCTTTTGCAGTTATCCACCATATCCACGGGAAGAGATAACCGCCAGGCGGCGGGGGTTAATTCCCGAAGCGCAAGCGTTTCTATGAGGGAATTAACCCCCGCCAACGGCCACCTTAGCGTGCGTTGCAGGCCGCATTGCGCCGCTCGGCCAGGGCACGCTCTCTATCGTGCAGGGATTGACTTTGTGCCGCTCGGTAACCTAAGCCCATGAGACTGCGGTGGCGCTGCAAGCTGTCTCTGGCACGCTGGCAATGCTGCGCCCGCCAGGCCGCCCGCTGTCGGCGTTGCTCACGTTGTTGTTGCCGTTGCCCGGCTCGATTTCGCTGTGCCTGCTCCCTGGCCAATAACTCATGGTACTGGCGCATCATCGGGGCAGAAGGCAGAGGATCGTTCATCTCAATGAGATGCTGCCCGCTCGCCTCATCTCGCTCACACGGCGCATCAGAGAACCGCCAGTGCCCATTTGCCTGCTGGCACTGAAACACCAGCGTCTGGCTGCTCGCTGGCAGGGGAACAAGCCACAGAGCGCCGGCGATGGCAGGCAGATAGACGACTGACAGGGGGCGGATGGTGAGGCGCATCCGGTCATCTTAGCTGATAATCTGTGGATTTACCCCCATACCTGACCCTTGCCCACCCCCGGAAAACGCCTTAAATCGCATCTACGGCGGTCGGATTCGGCTAATTGACGGCGAAATGGGGGATTGTCTGACTTTTCCGCTTTTCTCGATACCGGCACCGGCCATTCACCGATCGTCAGCTAACTACCCCCCCCCCAATCGATTTGGACAGCTGTCCAAAAAAGTCGATTTGTCTGTTAGCAAGGCCGGCATCCTGCCGCTGGTCATTACGCATAATGTGGGCATTATGTTCACGGCGAGGCCGTCAGGATAATGGATAAGCCCGAAGGCCGAGCCGCCCGACAGGCGGGGGTGGCCATCCCTGTACGCTGTCCCCCGTGGCTATCCTTATGCTGATCATCCTGCCGCCACGGGGGACAGCGTGCAGCCCATACCGCCTGTTGAACATAGTGCCACATTATGCGTCCTTGACAGCTTGCCTGTCACAGGGGCTTGAGTGACCTGGGGCAGGATGCCGACTACCCCGCAAAACTGACCTGGCCAGCCTGTTTTTTTGTTGAACGCTCGTTCAATGAACGGGGGGATGGGGGGCAGAATCAGTGCGGGTCCCTATGACACCCGCACTTTGTAACCGGATCCGGTTATTTTTTGTCTGTTTTTTTGTCTGTCAGGGCGCGAACGACAATTTGAGAATGAACAGCAGGATGACCAGGCTGACGCCCAGATTTAGCCGGTTGGTCACCCTTAACTCAGCGACTGTCACTTCCAATCTATTCAGGCGTTCATCAATGGTGTTGAATTTGCCGGTGAATGTGTGATCGATACTGTCACTGGCTTCTTTCGCCTCATTCTCGGGTGCACCCGCATGAACCAGGGCGCGGTACAGGGCGGTGCCGCTCATGACATTTACTCCTTTATATAGTAGTTACCTTGTTCGTCTATATCTAGTTTAGTTATTGTTTTTATTATTAATTCGCTGATTATTTCACTGGGTCTTATTACCTCTCCTTTCTTTACAGACAGTTCCAGTGCTCTTTTTTCGACCTTTGGTGCGGCAACCTTATTGATGCTGTAGGTTTTTGCCTTCATTTTCTCATTCTAGTTTTATTTTATAAATACTTGACAATAGATAATTTATAAGTGTAATTTATAAAATAATATAAATTCTATTTTCTTGGAATTTATAAAAAAACCTCGAAATATGACAACAATGCCCCACTGGTTTTTTGACTGGTTGAAGCTGTATCAGGACTTTGATTATGAGTTACCGCTCATCGGTGAGCGTGCTTGTATTCACATTGATGCGGCCACCGGTGAGCAGCTCCGTCTTACCCAGCCGCCGATTAAGCATGAGGGCAGCCATTCGACCACCATCACGATCACCATCTCATCCAACCGCCTGACGGTCACGGGCAATCCTTCCCGTATCAACCGCTTGGATAATCTGTTCGGCTATACCCGTCTCACTGACTGTGTGGCCATCTACAACGCCATCTTACGCACTTACGGCCTGCCTGAGTTCACCCCCTGCACCCAGACCTACCATCGTCAGAACAAAGCGCACCAGAGGGTCGAGACCTACAGCGATGGGGCGATGATTACCGAGTTGCACATCACCACCAATCAATCGGTCGGGCAGGGCAATGAAGAGGATTACCTTCGGGGCATGGCCTCCCAGCGTTACCGCCATTCCATCCCCCGGCTTCTGACCAACGGCAAGACCGTGGACTGGTTGCCAGCCAACGGCAACCGGCAACGGCTCATCTACCCGTCCATGTACCACAAGGCGCATGAGCTTGGCCTGCACTTGTTGCCCCGCATCAAGAAGCTCTACGGGGCAGACAGCGAGCAATACCGCTATGTTAAGCAAGTCAAGCGCTACTGCGAGCAACACGGGGTTATCCGCGCCGAGCTCAAGCTGAAATCCCAGTTCCTTAGAGAGCATAACTACCGCTACTACGGCTTATTTACCGAGGGAGACCTCACCGATCACATCGAGACATTCATCAATACCGACAACCAACTCAAGGTTAATGCCATGAACTTGCAATACATCGCCCAGACCCTCTTGACCGAGCACATCGTCAACACCACCTATGCGGCGAATACCACCGCCAGCTATGCGCTGCGCTGGATGCACGGCGAGCAGTTTGATTTTAAGCATAACGGTTCTGCACAGAAACACAGAACCCGCCTACGCAAGATAGGCATAGACATTGCCAATCGCTGTGACATCAGCACCTTCAGTCCGATTCGGGTGGTATCGACCCGTGAGATTGTAAGGCAACCCCTGGCTGTGCCTGACTGGTATCGGCGGCCACGGCAGTTGAGGCTGGTGGCATGAGTACGCCCTTATCCCGTCAATCGGAATTAGCGCAAGTCCTAGCTGAGGTGCGTCAGATTGCCCTGGATGATTACCTTACCCATTTACGCACCTGTTTCTACTGTGCCAGCAAGCCATTTCATTTGTGTCATAGCGGTAAAGTTAAACGACTCACCTTAGGAGAGAGCAAGCCATGAAGATCATTGTCAAAGTGTTAGACGTACAAACCACCCTTATCAGAGACAAAGAGACGGCCTTGGTGACCATGATGTCCGGTCACGATGTTATTCAAGCCAGGCTGTGGAATGCCGAGTATCTGAAAGGCACGCACAAGCAGGCGGAGAAGGTTATCGGCCAGCCGGTGGTGGTCGATGTCATGCCTGAGTTATACAACGACAAGCTCAATTACGGTTTTGGTTATGCCCCGACCTTCATACCGGTTACCACCTATTTCAAGCAATTCGCTACCCCCACCAGCAAGACAGCGACCGGCTAGGGAGATGCTTATGACCACACGGCTCGATCCTGATGAGGCGCACAGTGACGATCACTTTGCGTTATGTCCTGGCGATTATGTTCAGCAGGCGTTTGATTTTGGTGCGGATGATTTATCTGATGAACACACCCGTATTGGCGATACGCTCTATACGGATGTTGAGCGTTAGTGCGCTTGCAGGTTCTCTGTCATTCCTCATCCTGCCCTACAAGGGCAGGATGAGGCTGACCGAATGCATCCCTAAGCCCCTGTTGATGCTCTGTGCTTTGCTGAGTATCTCAACCCAGGCGGCTGACTGGTCGTGTTTTGGCAGCCTGCGCTTTGTTGACCGCCATGCGGTAGCCAGCAGTTGTCATGCGGCATGTTCGGCACTGACTGGTGACAGCTTATCGGCCTGCCGCGGGGCCTCACGGCGTTATGGTCAGTGTTACTTAAACCCCGGCTCGCCAGCCAAGGCGGCGGATTGTGTCCGTCTGCCGACCGGTGTTGAGATTACCGATAACAGTACCGCCGGTTTCCATTTTTTATTCAATGCCGAGCCACTGCAGCACTCCCTGAACGAGATCACCTGGCTTATTCTCGCCAGCGGCGTGGTGTTGGCCTTTGCCTTAGGCTTTAAGACCGGCCTGATGCGCTGATGGATATCGCCTATTACACCGCTGCCCTGACTTACCTGTTAGCTGCCTGGATAGCGGGTTATCTGGCGGGTCTGTCAGTTTGGGCAGTAAAACGCTTTCTTGAGCAGTTGTGATAAGAAACGGTGAAACGGCGCACCGCCAAAACTCGCCACAGTGTTATTGAGGAGACTTAACATGAAAACCCTCGCTACCAAGCTGTTACCTGGCCTGGGCCTTGCCTTGGCCGGTGTACAGGTCAAGGCGGTCTCGCTGATTGACTTCAGCGCAGGCGGCCTGACCGGGGCGGCCACCAACATCGGTGATACGGCGTCCTCGGCCGCGGCCTTTGTGCTGCCGGTCATCGTCGGTGTGGCTGCCCTGCTGGTGGGTGTTCGCTTGCTCAAGCGTTTCATCCGCAGCATCTAGCTGGCCATGAAGCCGGCCACATTCATTATCCTGATAGTGACCCTGTGGCCGGCCTCATCCCTCGCCCACCAGACCCGCTGCAACTTGACCGGCTGGGATGACCCGGTCTCGCCCTGCCAGGGGAGCTGTAGCAGCTCCCAAGCCATTTATGAGCAGCGTCCCGCGGGCAGCCGTACCTATGAGTATTCCAGTTACACCATCACGGCACAGACTTTTGAATCCCGTTGTGTCTATCCCAATCAAACCCCCGGTCGCTGGTATCCCGCCCAGGAACAGATTCAGACCTTCACCTGCAAGAGCGGCTATCAATGGGATGACAGAAACCATATCTGCATCCGTGCCACCTGCACCGCCACCCAGCAATGGAATCCTGCCACCGCCCGCTGTGAGAGTGCTTGCCCGACAGGCACCACCTTCGCCCTGACAGAGGCCAATCCACAAGGCATCTGTCAACTTGACTGTCCTGCCGGTTATTACCGCCTCAGTGACAGCGAATGCCAACGCTGTGGTTCGGGCACAGAGCTGGTCATCACCCCGGACGATCGTTCTGGCACCTGCTTGCCCTTTTGTCCCTTAGGTCATCTTCGCAATATCTCGGGCAACTGTGAGCCGCTGCTATGCCCTGATGGCCAGGTGCTCCATAACGGCGATTGCCTGCCGGCCTGTCCGACAGGACACATCCGTAATGAAGCCGGCCACTGTGAGGCACTTCTCTGCCGTGCTGGCATGGTCGTCTTTCAGGACAATGCCGAGAGCAATGCCCCGGCACCCAGCAATACGATGCGCTCGGTCAATGCACCTCGCAGCGCTGTCCCCTCGGCCAGACCCGCAACAGCCAGGGCCGCTGTCAACCCCTGCCTGCCCCTGATGATAACGATAACGACAGCGATGCGGATGATGACAGCGATAACGGCAACGATGATAATAACGACAGTGAGGGGGAGAGCACAACGACAACTAACAACACCACGAACAATAACACCACCAATAACACCACCAACCGCACCATCATCAACACCACGACCACCAACACCAATGGCGGCAGCGGTGATGGCACAGGCACAGGCACCGGCAGCGGTCAGGGTGAGGGCGCAGGGCAGGGCGAGGGTGAGGGCGATACGCTCAGTGGCCCGGATGCTTTTCAGTTGACTGAGATTGACCTGCCCGATGCCGAGGGCATTCAGGGCATTGCCGATACGCTAACCACCATTGACACCAGCACACTGACCAGCCCATTTACCCGCTTGATTGACAAGGTGCTGGCGGTGATCTGGTCAGCGCCACCTTCCTCTGCCTGTCCCTTGCTGGGGTATTCTTATGGCACGGGCGAGCGGGCCTACACCCCACTGGCACAATGGCAGATCGTCTGCGGCTGGCTGGACTTCTTTCGTGGGTTGCTGGATCTGCTCGTCGCTTCTCTGTCCCTGTTTGCCTGTTTCTCCATCGCCAGCAAGCTCACTCTGCGGCCATGAGAGATATCCACCGACAACAGGGCTTTGTGCAGCTCCCGGCACTGGCCGCCATCGGCTCGCTGCTGATTGCTATCGGCAGTTGGCTGGCTTCCGCCTGGACGGCGGCAACCTCTGCCTTGATTACCTACAGCACGCTGCGCTTTGCGGTCATGGTCATTATTGCAACCGTTTGGCTGACGGCTTTTACACCGCAGTGGTGCTGGCCATCGATGCCTTGCTGCCGACCGCTGCAGTGACCACGGCCTCGGCATCGTTGCGTTCAAATAACTTGTTTGCGGCGTATTTTCTGCCCTGGTTCTCATACCTTAGACCGGCCTGCCTGACCGCCTGCATCGGCGCTATCAGTGCCACCTGGTGGCCGCCAAGCTCTGGCAGGTCTACTGGGTCATCCTCGATATCCGGCGCACCTGATATGCAGCACGGGGTGTTTTTTATCACGGGCAAGCTGGGGCAGGGAAGGGCCTGGTCTCGGTCAGCCATATGGTGGAGAAATACATCCAGCGAGGCCGACGGGTGGCCACCAACTTCAACCTGTTCTTCGAACACTACCCTAACCCCCCACCGGCGGGAGCTGCACGTCATCCGCCTGCCCGATAAACCCACAGCGGAGCACCTGAGCGCTATCGGCACAGCCTATGCGGGCGACTATGATGAGAGTCAGAACGGCCTCATCCTGCTGGATGAATGTGCCAGTTGGTTTAACTCCCGGCAATGGAACGACAAGGGCCGCCAGGCCTTGATTGAATGGCTCATCCATGCCCGAAAGCTGGGCTGGGATCTGTACTTCAACGTCCAGTCCTTCGAGGTGGTGGACAGTCAGGCCAGGCAACTCATCGGTGAGCACGTGGTCAACTGCTATGCCGGCAAGAAACTGCCCATCATCCGTCTGTTGCCGTTCAAATTCCACCTCGGTACGGTCTACTACATGCTCGATGGCGCAAGCAGAAAGTCGATACCTGGCTCTACAAGGCCGACCGCTACTACAAGCTCTATGATACCCGGCAGATATTCAGTCCGTTCTATGCCCATGGCATCTACAGCTACCTATCGCCCTGGCACTTAAAAGGCGTTACCTCAAGCGCCGGACATGGAAGGATGTTGTCAACT
Source organism: Gammaproteobacteria bacterium (assembly GCA_963422205.2). Lineage (GTDB taxonomy): Bacteria > Pseudomonadota > Gammaproteobacteria > Eutrophobiales > Eutrophobiaceae > CAXMWX01. Next base: position 16,003 of record OY728593.2, read on the forward strand.
TTGGCCTTCGCCTGTTGCTTTATGCCATCCTGCTCATCTTTGCCATCTGCCAGCGCAAACCGGTGATGACCCTGGCCTATGAATACGGCATGACCTGCCAGCGGCCAGGATAACACTCCCCACGAATTTACCCCATACTACCCCTTGCCCAGCCTCAAAAAACGCCTTAAATCGAAAATACGGCGGTCGGATGTGACAGATTGACAGCGAAATGGGGGGTTTTGGCTATTATGGGTAGCGCTGGCTCATCGCTGAAAGCCCGCACGGACAAGGCATCCCGAGTAATGGCCATCCGCCGATCGCCAGCTAACCACCCCCGCCTTCGCCTGTTTCAGGTGAGCATTGTCTAGCGAGCCTAAAACAGGCAGGGCATGGTGCACCGCAGGGATGAGATCAGAAAGCGATGCAATCGGCATTGACAAGCACCCGCTGGTGCAGAGAAAGCCGATACGTGCATTATCCTGATGACAGCAGCCAGGACGTTCCGGTTGCCACGAACACACAAAAAGACAATACAAAAAAAACCCCCAGGGCTGTGGGTATGTGGATAAAACGTCGTGTGTTTTATCCAGCATATCCACAGCAGACCAACCGGTGGGTATGTGGGTAACTGCGTCTTTTGCAGTTATCCACCATATCCACGGGAAGAGATAACCGCCAGGCGGCGGGGGTTAATTCCCGAAGCGCAAGCGTTTCTATGAGGGAATTAACCCCCGCCAACGGCCACCTTAGCGTGCGTTGCAGGCCGCATTGCGCCGCTCGGCCAGGGCCACGCTCTCTATCGTGCAGGGATTGACTTTGTGCCGCTCGGTAACCTAAGCCCATGAGACTGCGGTGGCG
>CAXMWX010000001.1:0-615010 GCA_963422205.2 Gammaproteobacteria bacterium
ACGATGACCGGGGTGGTGGGCGGCAGCACCGCCCTGGGCGCTGTCACCATCCGCAGTGCCAGAGATGTCACCCTGGCAGCGGTCACAGCCGCCAGCCTGACCCAGGAGGGGACTTCTGCTGGCACGGCGGGCGGCACCGGCACCACCACCCTGGGCGGCAATCTGACCACCAGCACGGCCACAGGCGTGAACATCATCACCAGTGCCATCGCTGTCAACAACACCATCACCACCACCACGGGCAATGGGACAGTCACGCTCAATGCCAGTGGCAGCACCAGCCCAGCCCTGACCTTGGCCGATGCCACCAGTACGAGCGATACAGCAACGGCGGACATCATGGCGGGCGGGGCAGTCGACCTGACCGGTACGGGCGGCATCAGCATCTCTGGCGACATCACCACCACCAACGATAACATCACTTTCAACTCCGCCACCACCTTGACCGGCGCTGTGGCATTGAACACCGGTACGGGGGCAGGCGACATCAGCTTCAGCAGCACGGTGAATGGCGCTCACGCCCTGACCTTAACCGCCGGTATGGGCGACATTACGATGACCGGGGTGGTGGGCGGCAGCACCGCCCACATTGGCAATTTGACGGTTAGCGGCAACGACATTGAGTTTGATGACAATGTGGAGGCACAGGCCATCATGGTCACGACCACAAACGCAGGCAGTATTGATGTCCGCGGCGTGACGCTCGATGCCAATGACAGCAACCTGACCTTCCGCACGGCCAGCTTCATGGTGGATGGGTCGACGGAACTGCGCTCAACCGGCACGGCTGTTGATACCATGGTCACCTTTGCGGGCGAGAGCAATGCTGACCGTATCCGCATAGGCGATGCCACCACGGGGACGATGGGTCTGCATCTGACCGCACAGGCACTGCAAGCCGTGCGTTCAACCATTGAGAGCATCGTCATTGGCCGGTCGGGTCAGTCAGGGGCGATTACGGTCAATCAGATGGGCGGTTTCACGTTAAGCAACAGCAGCCTGCACCTGCGTTCAACCGGCTGGGTTGCTGTGGGCAGCGATGTGACCCTCAGCAGGACGGACAGCCCCTTGAGGGTGGACGGCCCGCTTACCCTGACCGGCAACCTGACCACCAATGCGGGCAATATCATGATCACGGGCGCCACCACCTTGACCGGCGCTGTGGCATTGAACACCGGTACGGGGGCGGGCAACATCAGCTTCAGCAGCACCGTTGAAGGCACCACGGCCGACGCTGACGCCCTGACCTTAACCGCCGGTATGGGCGACATTACGATGACCGGGGTGGTGGGCGGCAGCACCGCCCTGGGCGCTGTCACCATCCGCAGTGCCAGAGATGTCACCCTGGCAGCGGTCACAGCCGCCAGCCTGACCCAGGAGGGGACTTCTGCTGGCACGGCGGGCGGCACCGGCACCACCACCCTGGGCGGCAATCTGACCACCAGCACGGCCACAGGCGTGAACATCATCACCAGTGCCATCGCTGTCAACAACACCATCACCACCACCACGGGCAATGGGACAGTCACGCTCAATGCCAGTGGCAGCACCAGCCCAGCCCTGACCCTGGCCGATGCCACCAGTACGAGCGATACAGCAACGGCGGACATCATGGCGGGCGGGGCAGTCGACCTGACCGGTACGGGCGGCATCAGCATCTCTGGCGACATCACCACCACCAACGATAACATCACTTTCAACTCCGCCACCACCTTGACCGGCGCTGTGGCATTGAACACCGGGTCGGGGGCGGGCAACATCAGCTTCAGCAGCACCGTTGAAGGCACCACGGCCGACGCTGACGCCCTGACCTTAACCGCCGGTATGGGCGACATTACGATGACCGGGGTGGTGGGCGGCAGCACCGCCCTGGGCGCTGTCACCATCCGCAGTGCCAGAGATGTCACCCTGGCAGCGGTCACAGCCGCCAGCCTGACCCAGGAGGGGACTTCTGCTGGCACGGCGGGCGGCACCGGCACCACCACCCTGGGCGGCAATCTGACCACCAGCACGGCCACAGGCGTGAACATCATCACCAGTGCCATCGCTGTCAACAACACCATCACCACCACCACGGGCAATGGGACAGTCACGCTCAATGCCAGTGGCAGCACCAGCCCAGCCCTGACCCTGGCCGATGCCACCAGTACGAGCGATACAGCAACGGCGGACATCATGGCGGGCGGGGCAGTCGACCTGACCGGTACGGGCGGCATCAGCATCTCTGGCGACATCACCACCACCAACGATAACATCACTTTCAACTCCGCCACCACCTTGACCGGCGCTGTGGCATTGAACACCGGTACGGGGGCAGGCGACATCAGCTTCAGCAGCACGGTGAATGGCGCTCACGCCCTGACCTTAACCGCCGGTATGGGCGACATTACGATGACCGGGGTGGTGGGCGGCAGCACCGCCCTGGGCGCTGTCACCATCCGCAGTGCCAGAGATGTCACCCTGGCAGCGGTCACAGCCGCCAGCCTGACCCAGGAGGGGACTTCTGCTGGCACGGCGGGCGGCACCGGCACCACCACCCTGGGCGGCAATCTGACCACCAGCACGGCCACAGGCGTGAACATCATCACCAGTGCCATCGCTGTCAACAACACCATCACCACCACCACGGGCAATGGGACAGTCACGCTCAATGCCAGTGGCAGCACCAGCCCAGCCCTGACCCTGGCCGATGCCACCAGTACGAGCGATACAGCAACGGCGGACATCATGGCGGGCGGGGCAGTCGACCTGACCGGTACGGGCGGCATCAGCATCTCTGGCGACATCACCACCACCAACGATAACATCACTTTCAACTCCGCCACCACCTTGACCGGCGCTGTGGCATTGAACACCGGGTACGGGGGCGGGCAACATCAGCTTCAGCAGCACCGTTGAAGGCACCACGGCCGACGCTGACGCCCTGACCTTAACCGCCGGTATGGGCGACATTACGATGACCGGGGTGGTGGGCGGCAGCACCGCCCTGGGCGCTGTCACCATCCGCAGTGCCAGAGATGTCACCCTGGCAGCGGTCACAGCCGCCAGCCTGACCCAGGAGGGGACTTCTGCTGGCACGGCGGGCGGCACCGGCACCACCACCCTGGGCGGCAATCTGACCACCAGCACGGCCACAGGCGTGAACATCATCACCAGTGCCATCGCTGTCAACAACACCATCACCACCACCACGGGCAATGGGACAGTCACGCTCAATGCCAGTGGCAGCACCAGCCCAGCCCTGACCCTGGCCGATGCCACCAGTACGAGCGATACAGCAACGGCGGACATCATGGCGGGCGGGGCAGTCGACCTGACCGGTACGGGCGGCATCAGCATCTCTGGCGACATCACCACCACCAACGATAACATCACTTTCAACTCCGCCACCACCTTGACCGGCGCTGTGGCATTGAACACCGGTACGGGGGCAGGCAACATCAGCTTCAGCAGCACCGTTGAAGGCACCACGGCCGACGCTGACGCCCTGACCTTAACCGCCGGTATGGGCGACATTACGATGACCGGGGTGGTGGGCGGCAGCACCGCCCTGGGCGCTGTCACCATCCGCAGTGCCAGAGATGTCACCCTGGCAGCGGTCACAGCCGCCAGCCTGACCCAGGAGGGGACTTCTGCTGGCACGGCGGGCGGCACCGGCACCACCACCCTGGGCGGCAATCTGACCACCAGCACGGCCACAGGCGTGAACATCATCACCAGTGCCATCGCTGTCAACAACACCATCACCACCACCACGGGCAATGGGACAGTCACGCTCAATGCCAGTGGCAGCACCAGCCCAGCCCTGACCCTGGCCGATGCCACCAGTACGAGCGATACAGCAACGGCGGACATCATGGCGGGCGGGGCAGTCGACCTGACCGGTACGGGCGGCATCAGCATCTCTGGCGACATCACCACCACCAACGATAACATCACTTTCAACTCCGCCACCACCTTGACCGGCGCTGTGGCATTGAACACCGGGTCGGGGGCGGGCAACATCAGCTTCAGCAGCACCGTTGAAGGCACCACGGCCGACGCTGACGCCCTGACCTTAACCGCCGGTATGGGCGACATTACGATGACCGGGGTGGTGGGCGGCAGCACCGCCCTGGGCGCTGTCACCATCCGCAGTGCCAGAGATGTCACCCTGGCAGCGGTCACAGCCGCCAGCCTGACCCAGGAGGGGACTTCTGCTGGCACGGCGGGCGGCACCGGCACCACCACCCTGGGCGGCAATCTGACCACCAGCACGGCCACAGGCGTGAACATCATCACCAGTGCCATCGCTGTCAACAACACCATCACCACCACCACGGGCAATGGGACAGTCACGCTCAATGCCAGTGGCAGCACCAGCCCAGCCCTGACCCTGGCCGATGCCACCAGTACGAGCGATACAGCAACGGCGGACATCATGGCGGGCGGGGCAGTCGACCTGACCGGTACGGGCGGCATCAGCATCTCTGGCGACATCACCACCACCAACGATAACATCACTTTCAACTCCGCCACCACCTTGACCGGCGCTGTGGCATTGAACACCGGTACGGGGGCAGGCGACATCAGCTTCAGCAGCACGGTGAATGGCGCTCACGCCCTGACCTTAACCGCCGGTATGGGCGACATTACGATGACCGGGGCAGTCGGTGGCACAACGGCGCTGATGCGCCTGGCGATCACCACGGCTGGCCAGGTGGATGTGGCCAGTGTGAGGACGAGCGGCGCACAGGCCATCACGGCTAACAACATAGACTTAAACGGCGCCACTTACCGCAGCACGGGCGGCGGCATCACCCTGACCGGGCCGGTGGATTTGACCGCCGCTGCCGTGACTATCCGCAGTGGCGGCGGGGCGGGCGATGACATCACCATCACCGGGGCGATTAACAATGCGGCCATGGCTGGTAGCCGTGCATCCCTCACCCTTAATGCCGGTACGGGGGGGGATATAGACTTGCAGTCCACCGCCAACGGGGGGCTGTCGAATGCGACTGATACTGTGACCACGGTGGGGACGGGCAGTAACAGCACGACTTACCTGGACACCTTCACCATCACCAATGCCCGGAATATCACGCTGACCACCATGGTTGCCAATACCATCAACATCACCGCACAGAACGACATCACCGCCGTGATACGGCCAATGATTTCTAATCAGGACATTCGTGCCAGAACGGGCGATTTGACCATCATGGCGGGCGGTACGCTGACCCTGGCCGATGCAACCGATGTAACCACAACCACCCCTGACGACCGCCGTACCCGGCTGGTGGCCGAGACGGGGGCGGTGGCGCTCACGGCGGCTACCTTGACGACAGAAACCAACGATACCACAAATGCCCCCCAGATTGTCTCGGCGATGCCGATCGTCCTGGGGGCAGGGGGCGGTACGATAGGCATCGGCTCACAGGCGGCGGCCTCGGATATGAACATTAACGATGAGACCTTGAACTCAACTGGCGGGTGCATCACCATTGGCAGTGCCAGTTCAGGGCGGGTCTCGCTGGACATGGCAACGGCTTTCACTGGCAGCCTGCTGACGATTATCACCGGTGCGGCTATTGATGATAATAACATGGGTACGGCCTTTGAAAGTGCGACTGGCCACCTGGTTCTGACCAGCGGCGGGGCGATAGGCAGTGCCAGTGGGACGGATGGGCTGAGCATGGATGTGGCGCAGCTGACCATCACAGCAACTGGCGGCAGTGCGGTGAGGATAAGCAATGCGGGCAGCAACAATGCCGCCTATACCATTGGCAGCATGGCGGCGGTGGGGGCTGTCACCCTCGCCCAGACAGCCAATACCATGACGATCAACCAAATCCAGGCAGACGGGGCCGTCAGCCTGATGGCCGGTACGGCGATGGCGCCATCAAACATCGAGATCATCGGCATGGTGACCGGCGGTGCGGCAGATACGATCACCATCAATGCGGCGAGTATTACGGGCATGCCAACCGGCGTATTAAGCGGCGGCGGCGTTTCTCTGACCGCCGTCACAGGCATCGGTGGCAGCCCCGCATTGAGGTTACGCACAGGGGCGATCAGCGCCACCACAGCTTCCGGCGATATCACGATCAGCAATGCCATGCCGGCGGCGGTGAGGATCACGGCCATGTCTACCGGCGGCAGCGGGGGTGATATCCGCTACACGCAAGCGAATAATCAATCGTTGTCGCTGGCCGGTCTTGCTACGACTGATGGTAATATCACTATCAATAACAGCGGCGGGACGGGTGCTGACATTACCATCGTTGATGCCGGTATTGCAGGTGATATGACAAATGGTGTTGTCACGATTAACGCCACCGGTGCGATTAATGATGCCCAGATAAACTTCAACACCATCACGGACATCACGGCGCATCGCATCAACCTGACGGCGGCGGCGGGCGTTGGCGGTATGGCCGATGTGGATATGGCGGCCAGCGAGCTGATGGTGACAGTCAGTGCTGCCGGGAATGTGGTGATTAACGAAGCAGATAGCATCAGTCTGGCTGGCATCAGCATCAGTGATGGTAATTTCAGCCTCACCACCACGGGGGATATTACCAGTTCGACCTCAGTCTCTATCAATGGTACAACACGGCTTAATGCGGGCAGTGCATCGATTACCTTAGATAATGCGAACAACGACTTCATGGGGGCGGTCAGCCTTGTCGGAGCAAATGCCACCTTGAGGGACAGCAATGCCATTGCCTTCGGCAATTCCACCCTCAGTGGCACCCTCAATGTGATGGCCGATGGGGACATGACCCAGTCCGGTGCCGTCTCTGTGGCTGGCACAACACGGCTTAATGTCGGCAATCATGCTATTACCCTGAACGATGCGAACAATGACTTCATGGGGGCGGTCAGTATCGCCGGTATCATTGCCGGCCTGACCCTGGTGGACAGTAACGATTTGACCCTGGGCGCCGTGACCACCGGTGCCAATGCCAGTATTGAAGTCGGTGGTCGTGTGACATTCACCGATATGACCGGCATCGGCGGGCAGCTGATGGTGACCGGTGCGGCGATAGACTTGAACAATACGATAAGTGCTGACAGCCTGCGCCTTGATGCCAGCACCGGTGCTGGGGCCATCAGCCAGACGGCGGGCAGCCTGATGGTGGCAGGCGAGGCTGAGTTTCTGGCACAGGCCGGCGATGACATTACCCTGAACGATGCGAACAATGACTTCATGGGGGCGGTCAGCCTTGTCGGAGCAAATGCCACCTTGAGGGACAGCAATGCCATTGCCTTCGGCAATTCCACCCTCAGTGGCACCCTCAATGTGATGGCCGATGGGGACATGACCCAGTCCGGTGCCGTCTCAGTGGCTGGTACAACACGGCTTAATGTCGGCAATCATGCCATTACTCTGAACGATGCGAACAATGACTTCATGGGGGCGGTCAGCCTTGTCGGAGCAAATGCCACCTTGAGGGACAGCAATGCCATTGCCTTCGGCAATTCCACCCTCAGTGGCACCCTCAATGTGATGGCCGATGGGGACATGACCCAGTCCGGTGCCGTCTCTGTGGCTGGCACAACACGGCTTAATGTCGGCAATCATGCTATTACCCTGAACGATGCGAACAATGACTTCATGGGGGCGGTCAGTATCGCCGGTATCATTGCCGGCCTGACCCTGGTGGACAGTAACGATTTGACCCTGGGCGCCGTGACCACCGGTGCCAATGCCAGTATTGAAGTCGGTGGTCGTGTGACATTCACCGATATGACCGGCATCGGCGGGCAGCTGATGGTGACCGGTGCGGCGATAGACTTGAACAATACGATAAGTGCTGACAGCCTGCGCCTTGATGCCAGCACCGGTGCTGGGGCCATCAGCCAGACGGCGGGCAGCCTGATGGTGGCAGGCGAGGCTGAGTTTCTGGCACAGGCCGGCGATGACATTACCCTGAACGATGCGAACAATGACTTCATGGGGGCGGTCAGCCTTGTCGGAGCAAATGCCACCTTGAGGGACAGCAATGCCATTGCCTTCGGCAATTCCACCCTCAGTGGCACCCTCAATGTGATGGCCGATGGGGACATGACCCAGTCCGGTGCCGTCTCTGTGGCTGGCACAACACGGCTTAATGTCGGCAATCATGCTATTACCCTGAACGATGCGAACAATGACTTCATGGGGGCGGTCAGTATCGCCGGTATCATTGCCGGCCTGACCCTGGTGGACAGTAACGATTTGACCCTGGGCGCCGTGACCACCGGTGCCAATGCCAGTATTGAAGTCGGTGGTCGTGTGACATTCACCGATATGACCGGCCATCGGCGGGCAGCTGATGGTGACCGGTGCGGCGATAGACTTGAACAATACGATAAGTGCTGACAGCCTGCGCCTTGATGCCAGCACCGGTGCTGGGGCCATCAGCCAGACGGCGGGCAGCCTGATGGTGGCAGGCGAGGCTGAGTTTCTGGCACAGGCCGGCGATGACATTACCCTGAACGATGCGAACAATGACTTCATGGGGGCGGTCAGCCTTGTCGGGAGAGATGTGACCATTCGGACGGTCAGTAATCTCATGATTGATATGGCCAGTGCGAGTAATGATCTGAGGTTGAATTTTGGTGCGGCTGAGGCATCCGTGTTTGATCTGGCGAGCACGGCAGGTCGGCTGACAGTGGGCGGTACTGTCTTTGTGGGTGGCGGCGGGGCGGATGACACGATATTGATCAGTGATACAACGAATATCTGGACGCTCACAGGCATCAACTCCGGCACGATTAATGCCGGGGGGGTGAATTATCAGTTTACCGACCTGGCCAACCTGATTGGCAATATGGGGGCCGATACGTTTATCTTTAATGCCGGTGGCAGCCTCTCTGGCAGGGCCGATGGAGGCGAGGGTGTTGATGCGCTCGATTTCAACGGCATGGCGCAGAGCATCACGATTACCGGGCCGGGCAGTGTTGATGGCTTTGCCGGCGGTGCCACCAGCCTGGCGGATTTCGATAACATTGACAGCATTGATGGCACGGATGCTATGGATACCTTGACCGTGCAGCCAGAGACCGATGCAACATATACCCTGACCGCCGGGACGGATACTTATGAATCAGCCGATGGGAGGCTGCCTTTTGATAATATCGAGAATATTATTGCCGGGGTGGGTGATGATACGTTCAATGTTGATGGTGATCATAGCGGCGATATACGTAGTGTGTGACGGCGATGATATATTTAATTTTAATATGGCAACATTAACGGGCAATGTGGCGGCTGGCAGCGGTGAGAATACCTATAACTTTGGCCGTGGTCGAATCAACGGTAATTTTGACATAGAAGGCAATGATACCTGGAATTATACCGATGGCATTAGTCTGGGTAATACGGTTACCGGCACCGGCGCCCTGAATGTGCCTAATAATGCTGAGGCCATCGAAGGTAATAATCTTGATGTAAGTCCCAGTGGTTTGAATTTGCCGGACCTGACCAACTTCAGGGGACATCTGATTCTCGGTGGCACCTTAACGCCGGCCATATTACCGGTTGAGTCTGAGAGTGATATCATGGTCAACACAGACCAGCTCACGGTCAATGAAGATATTGTGACTGGCGGTGATCTTACATTGCTGGCCCGCAAAGTGGATCTGGGCGCTGATCTGACGGCCAGGGATATTGGCGGTGAGAATATCCTCATCACGGCAACGGGCAGTGAAGATGGATCGGTGCCGGGCGATATCTCTGCAACAAAAACCTTGCCCGTGGAGATCCGGGCGGGTTCTTTGACGCTACTCTCTGACAATGAGATTATTGATTCTGCCAATATCAATGTGCGTCTGGGCCGGGGTGATTTGCAGGTTGCCGTTGGTGCCGGCCAGGAGGCGCCACAGTTTGGTTTGCTGGATGCCACGCCGACCGCATTGTCTGATGCGGTGACGGCCTTCTTCTCCGAGGTTGCTGCCGGCGGTCAGGTTGTCTCGGTTGGTCAGGATGCCACCCAGGCTAATTTGGCAGGTAATATATTCGGTCTTGAGCAGGTGGCCAGCATTGATCTCGGTTTGTTTGAAGAGGATTTATCCCTGTTTAGTACGATTGGTAATGGTATTGCCTTATCGCTGGCCATGTGTGAGGAGGTGGAAGGGTGTGCGCCCGATGTAACCGAGGTTGAGCTGGATGAGTTGATCATCCAGCTTGAGGGACGTATAGAGGAGTTAAATAAACGTTTGCTGGAAGCGGACTCACCCGAAGCGAGGGCAAAAATTGAAACGCTGCTCAGTGATTATGAACAACAGATAGCGGATTTCGAAAAGTATAAACGTGAACTGCAAGCGTTCTATGCAGCAGATGAGGAGGATGATGCAGAGCTTGATGATGATTTTCTGGATCAGTTTGGCGATGAGGCACCGACTGTCGAGCAACGAGTCCAGAGCCTGCGTGATATATTGCAGACATTGCAGAGCCGCATGGAATGGCTGGAGAGCTTGAAGGCGGATGCCGGCGCCAGGGCGAAGCTGGGGACTGCCACCGGTATCGACCTGACCATAGAGGCCATTGATGAACTCATTGGTGCGATTGAACAGGAAGCGCTTTTCATTGATGCACAGATCAAATTACTGCTGGAGGGCCTTGAAGCGCATCTGCCAGAGCCAGCCTTTCAGGCCGAGCTGGCGGATGCCGGACGGATACAGCATATACACTACGGCCCGGCCTTAATGAAGCCCGATGATCAACGCTTGACCTCCTCTGCCGGTTTTCATTGATAACAGGCCCTGCTGTTTGATTTTAGGGCCGCATCTTATCTCGCGTGTGTGCTTTTAAAGCGACGGTGCCTTTGCTGTCTGTGTGCATGTCTGTGTGCTGTTATACGTTGAATCGGGCGGCTATGCCGTCACTGCTTTAAGCGGCTTATCAGCCCTTGTCTTTTCCCTGATCTTTTTATGCCATCTTCGGGCATGGCTTTGCATCTCTGTGCGTTTACTCTACGCCGCCAACCGTCATATCGTCAATTCGAATGGTCGGCTGGCCGACACCCACGGGCACGGACTGCCCGTCTTTACCACAGGTGCCGATGCCCGAATCCAGCGCCATGTCGTTGCCGATCATGGCTACCCGGGTCAGCACATCCGGGCCATTGCCGATGAGGGTCGCCCCTTTCACCGGACGGGTCAGGCTGGCCGTTTTCAATCAGCCAGGCTTGCGATGCACTGAACACGAATTTGCCGTTGGTGATGTCCACCTGACCGCCGCCAAACTGTGCAGCATATAACCCTTTATCGACCGATTGAATGATCTCCTCCGGCGCCTTATCGCCGCCTAGCATATAGGTGTTGGTCATTCGGGGCATGGGCAGGTGGGCGTAGGATTCACGCCTGCCGTTGCCAGTTGGCCGCATGCCCATGAGGCGGGCATTGAGCTTGTCCTGCATGTAGTTACGCAAGATGCCGTCCTCGATCAGCGTGGTGGATTCTGTCGGTGTACCCTCATCATCCACACTGAGAGAGCCACGGCGGTCTTTGATGCTGCCATCATCCACCACAGTGATGCCTTCGGCGGCCACCCGCTCGCCCAGCCGCTGGCTGAAGGCCGAGGTGCCTTTGCGATTAAAATCCCCTTCCAGGCCATGGCCGATCGCTTCATGCAGCAAGATCCCCGGCCAGCCGGGCCCCAGCACGACCGTCATCGTCCCTGCCGGGGCCGCGCTGGCCGCAAGGTTGGTGAGCGCCTGGCTGACGGCCTCATCAATGTATGCATTAATCAACTCGGCATTTTGAAACCAGGTATAGGCAAAGCGACCCCCCCCGCCCGCACTGCCTTTCTCAATCCGGCCATGCTCTTCAACCAGCACATTGATGTTCAAGCGTATCAGTGGCCGTCTGTCAGCCGCCAGCGTGCCGTCACTGGCCGCCACCAGCACGGTGGTAAAAGAGCCGGCCAGGCTGGCAATCACCTGTTTGACCCGGGCATCCTTGGCTCGTGCGCCAGCGTCTATTTGGTGCAGGATGGCAATCTTCTCTTTCGCGCTGATGCTGTTAAGCGGGTTCGCCGCCGTGTATAACGGCACGATGTCTTGTGAATGCCAGGCGTGCAGCGGTTTGTTGGCGCCGCTGTTTGCGATAGCACGGGCGGCCCTGGCGGCATTGTTCAGGGCGGGCAGGATGATCTCATCGGCATAGGCGAAACCGGTTTTATCGCCGCTCACTGCTCGAACGCCCACGCCTTGTTCAATGCTGTGAGAGCCTTCACGGATAATGCCCTCCTCCAGCATCCAGGACTCTGCCCGGGCGCATTCAAAATACAGATCGGCATGGTCGATATTGTGTCCCATGATCTGATCCAGTGTCTTTTGCAGGTGGCCGTCATCAAGACCTGCCGGTTGTAACAAGTGTTGTTGTGCCAGGGCAAGCGTGCTGCTCATGATGTGTGACTCCCAGGGGTTAGTGATTCAAGGGTTATTGGTCCGGGGATTAGTGATCCGGGGGGTGCGGTGATCCAGGGCGGGGAAGGAATGGCGTAATTCCCTCAGCCGATTCAGATTGATATCAGCCGCCGCTATGCCGGGCCCGGCCTCAACCGAGGCCAGCACCTCGCCCCAGGGATCGATGATCATGCTATGCCCCCAGGTGCGCCGCGTGGGGGTGTTAGTGCCGGTCTGATTTGAGGCGATCACAAAGCACAGATTCTCCACCGCCCGTGCCTGTAACAGCAGCTGCCAGTGACGCTTGCCCGTGGCATAGGTAAAGGCGGCCGGGACGGTGAAGATGGTGGCGCCCATGTCAAGCAGTCGGCGATACATCTCCGGGAAGCGCAGATCATAACACACGGTCATGCCAAAATGACCGAGCGGCGTGTCGGCGACCACCAGCTCGTTGCCCGGGGCGATGCTGCTCGATTCATTGTAAGTCTCGTCACGCTCGACCGATACATCAAACAAATGAATCTTGTTATAACTGTGGCTGATAATCCCTTCAGGCGTGTAGAGAATACAGGTATTGTATATGCGCTGTGGCTCGCCGCAATCGATAGAGAGCGTGCCGCCCATGAGCCAGATGCGGTTATCTGTTGCCTGCTGTGCCAGGAAATCCTGTAGCGGCCCGCTGCCCAGCTTTTCCTTTAGTTGCACCTTGGCCTGTGCATCATCACTAAGCAGGGGGAAGAACTCCGGCAGCAGCACGAACTCTGCCCCTTCATCGGCGGCCTGGCGGATCAAGGCCGTGGCCTGTTTGAGGTTAGCCTGCACATCCTCACCGGAGTTCATTTGAATGCTGGCCATGCGTGTCATGCGTGCAGTATACCGAATCAGGGCAGTGACTTTGCTGCCTTTTGCCGCCTTGATGCGGTATACTCGCCCCCCGATACTAACCATCTGTCGCCCTGGGTCATGCAGCACGAATTTCCCCGCATTAACCGTTTGCCGCCGTATGTCTTTAATATCGTGAACGATCTGAAGATGCAGCAGCGCCGATGCGGTGAGGGCATTATTGATTTTGGCATGGGTAATCCTGACCAGCCCACCCCGCCGCATAGTGTCGATAAACTGGTGGAGGTTACCCGGCGCCCGGATACCCATCGTTATCCCACCTCCCGGGGCATGGTGCGTCTGCGGCGGGCGATCTGCCGCTGGTATGCCGAGCGTTATGAGGTTACGTTAAACCCAAAAACCGAGGCAATCGTCACCCTGGGGTCAAAAGAGGGGCTGGTGCATCTGGCGATGGCGATCATGGAACAGGGGGATTCTGTGCTGCTGCCCAACCCGTCATACCCTGTGCACCCGTTTGGTTTTGTGATCGCCGGTGCTGATGTGCGGCATGTCCCCATCAGGCCGGACCGTGATTTTTTTGCTGAACTGGAGGATGCAATCCGCACGCTCTGGCCAAAGCCCCCGGCGTTGTTGTTTAATTTCCCCAGCAACCCGACCACACAATGCGTGAGCCTGGATTTTTTTCGCCAGGCGGTGGCGTTTGCCAGGCAGCACCGGATCTGGATCATCCAGGATCTCGCCTGTGCCGATATCGTTTTTGATGGGTATCAGGCACCTTCTATCTTGCAGGTCGCTGGTGCGAAAGCGCGGGCGGTCGAGTTTTTCTCCTTATCGAAAAGCGATAACATGCCCGGCTGGCGGCTCGGCTTCATGGTCGGTTGCCCGGTGCTGGTGGCTGCCCTGGCCCGGCTCAAATCGTATCTGGATTATGGCATGTTCACGCCAGTGCAGGTGGCGGCAATCACCGAGCTGGAGGGCGATCAGCAATGTGTCGGGGAGATTTCTCGGAGGTATCAGGGGCGGAGGGATATGTTGTGTGCTGGCCTTAACGCCATAGGCTGGCGGGTGGAGAAACCCCGGGCCACCCTGTTTGTCTGGGCGCCTATCCCGGCACAGTATCGGCAAATGGGCTCGCTGGCGTTTGCCAAAAAACTGCTGCTGGAGGCGAGGGTTGCGGTCGCGCCCGGCATCGGGTTTGGGGAGTACGGCGATGGGTTTGTGCGTTTCGCCCTGATCGAAAATGCACATCGAACCCGTCAGGCAATTCGAGGTATTCGCACCATGTTCAGGCAGGATGCGATTTTAAGTCAATCTGGCCTAACTCAGGCTGACGTCAATCAATCGGCTGGCATCAGGTTGGCTGGACAAGCGATACATTAACCGCAGACTTTCTAAGGATAAAACATGCAACCGGTCAAGCTGGGTTTATTGGGTTTAGGCACTGTTGGCGGTGGTACGGTGACGGTGTTAAGCCGTAACGCCGAGGAGATTCACCGTCGGGCGGGGCGGGAAATCGTCATCCGCCATGCAGCGGCCAGGGAATATGACCCGCATGTCATTGAGGGTATTGGGCAAATCAACACCCTCTCCGATGATGCGTTTGCCGTGGTGAATGATCCGGATATCGATATTGTCATTGAGCTGATTGGCGGCTGCCACCCGGCGCGCGAACTGGTGTTGCAGGCGCTGGCGAACAGGAAACACGTGGTCACAGCCAACAAGGCCCTGATTGCATTGCATGGCAATGAAATTTTCGCAGCGGCCAGGGAGCATGGCGTGACCGTTGCCTTTGAGGCGGCCGTGGCCGGGGGCATACCCATCATCAAGGCCATGCGCGAGGGCCTGGCCGCCAACCATATCCGTTGGGTGGCGGGCATCATCAACGGCACGGGTAATTATATCCTCACCGAGATGCGCGATAAGGGCAGGGATTTTGCCGAAATACTGAAAGAAGCACAGGCACTGGGCTATGCCGAGGCGGATCCGGCGTTTGATATTGAGGGTACGGATGCAGCGCACAAGCTGACGATCATGGCATCGCTTGCCTTTGGTATTGCCCTGCAATTTGATAAAACCTGTACCGAGGGTATCACCGCGATTGAGCCGCGTGATGTGCTGTATGCCGGTGAGTTGGGTTATCGCATCAAACACTTAGGCATTACCCGCCGCACCGCCAGGGGGATAGAGTTGCGCGTGCATCCCACCCTGATCCCGGAGCAATGCCTGCTTGCCAATGTCGATGGCGTGATGAATGCCGTGCTGGTAGCTGCCGATGCGGTTGGCCCGACCTTGTACTACGGTGCGGGGGCCGGCTCGCTGCCAACGGCCTCAGCGGTCATTGCCGATGTGGTGGATGTCGTGCGTACCTTGACCACCGCCCAGGAAAATCGGGTGCCTCATCTGGCTTTTCAGCCCCGGGCGATGGCCGATATTCCCGTGTTGGACATCGCTGAGATTGAAACCGCCTACTACCTGCGGCTGGCGGTCACTGACAGGCCCGGTGTGCTGGCCGATATTACCCGCATCCTTGGCGATCATCATATCAGTATCGAAGCCATTCTCCAGAGAACACCAGCGAAGAGTGCCACATCCGTGCCCGTGATCCTGTTGACTCAGCGGGTGCTGGAGCGGAACATGAACAATGCCATTGTGCAGTTGGAACGGCTGGTATCGGTATCGGGGCCGGTGCACCGTATACGGGTTGAGTCGCTGTCCTGATCACACATTGTGAAGATAACCGCTTGATGAGTCACACTACCGGCCTGATCGCCCGTTATCGGGACCGGCTGCCCGTGGATGCAGATGCCCGGATCATCTCCTTGGGCGAGGGCAACACGCCGCTGATCCCGCTGGTGAATATTCCCGCCCGCCTGCACAGGGCGGTGCAGCTGTATGTGAAGTTCGAAGGGCTGAACCCGACCGGCTCTTTTAAGGATCGTGGCATGACTATGGCGGTGACCCAGGCGGTTGCCGAGGGCGCACAGGCGATCATCTGCGCCTCCACCGGCAATACCTCCGCTTCGGCGGCTGCCTATGCGGCACGGGCTGGCATACGTGCTTTTGTGCTGATTCCTGAAGGTAAGATTGCTCTCGGCAAGCTGGCGCAGGCGATGATGCACGGGGCGACCATATTGCAGATAGCAGGCAATTTTGATGCGAGCATGTCCTTGGTGAGGCAGGTGGCTGAGGAAGCACCGGTGGTGATGGTCAACTCTGTCAACCCCTATCGCCTGCAGGGACAAAAAACGGCGGCCTTTGAAATCGTTGACGAGCTGGGCGTGGCACCGGATTATCACTGCCTGCCCGTGGGCAATGCGGGGAATATCTCCGCCTACTGGAGCGGTTATTCAGAATATGCCGGCCATACCACTGCCGCCTGCGCTTTTTGTGCCGATCACTGTGTTTATGAAAGGCCAGCGGTGATCACATCCCGCCCTAAGATGCTGGGTTATCAGGCCGAGGGGGCGGCGCCTTTTCTGCATGGCGGGCCGGTAGCGGCACCTGAAACAGTGGCCACGGCAATCCGTATTGGTGCGCCGCAATCCTGGGCGCTGGCCTGGGCGGCCAGCAGGGAGTCGGGCGGCTGGTTTGATGCCTTCTCTGATCAGGAGATACTGGCAACACAACGGCTGCTCGCTGAACAAGAGGGGGTGTTTTGTGAACCGGCATCGGCGGTCTGCATTGCCGGTGCCATCCGTGATATTCAAGCGGGCAGGATCGCTGAGGGCAGCCTGGTGGTTTGTACCTTGACCGGTCACGGCTTAAAAGACCCGGACAGCGCTGTTGGGCAGCACAGCGATGCCTTATTGCGGGTGCCGGCCAGGCTGGATGAGGTCAGGCAGGCGATCATGGATCATCTGCCAGCTTGATGACAGCTCACGGATTGACACTGGCGGCGGGCTGATGACAAACATCACGCTGTATATCCCTGATTTATTCGGGCCTGATTTATTCGAACCTGATCTGCTGGGGCCGGATGACGCATTGGCGGCTGACATGCCTGATCTGCCAGCGCTGTCCAGCCTGCTGTCAAAGGCAAGCTGCGAGGTGGTGCCTGTCCAGTCAAGCTACCATACAGCGTATCAACTCATGGGCTTTGCCGCCCGGCCCGGCCAGGATGTGCCGGTGGCGGTGGTGACTCGCCGTATCGATCAGGGGGTCGATCGGGGGGCAGATCGATCGGGGGATCCAGCGGCGGCCAGCTCTGAAGATACTTGGCTGCGGGCTGATCCCGTACATCTGCATGTTGGGCGGGAGGGGGTGGTGATGTTGGATACCTCGGCTGTTGAATTAACCCGACAGGAAGCCAGGGCGCTGGCCGATGAGCTTTGCGAGAGCTTTGCATCCAGGGGGTGGGCGCTGGAGGTGCCGGTGCCGAATCGCTGGTATCTGCGCCTGCCGGAGCCGGTTGATATACACACGGTTGCACCAGAGAAGGCGGCAGGGGGCGGTATGTTGCAGCACCTGCCTGAGGGCCGGCAGGCACCGGACTGGCATCGGCTGCTGAATGACATCCAGATGCGGCTGCATCAGAGCGAAGTCAATCAGCGGCGTGAGCAACGGGGCGAGTTGAGCATCAACAGCCTCTGGTTGTGGGGCAGTGGTGCTGAACCTGCTGGCGTTCCGGCACGTTGGGACAGGGTTTACAGTGCAGATGTGTTTGTGCAGGGGCTGGCAGACTTATCCCGCACGCCATGCCATGCCCTGCCTGCTTCGATCGAGGAGTTGGACCTGCCTGCTTATCCACAGGAAAATGTGTTGATCTGCCTTGATGGTATCTGGCGCCGGGGGCAGCAGCAGGGCGGGTATGCCATGTTGCTGGACTATGAGCAGCGCTGGTTTTCGCCGTTACTTAAATATGCCCGACGGGCACGCCGGGCAGAAGTGGTGATCCATGGCGGTACCCGGATTTTTTATCTTAACCCGATGCGCCTGATGTTTTTCTGGAACAGAACCCGGCCCTTTGCCTGGTTTGCTAATCTGCCACGTACCTCATGCAGATAAGACAGCGCCCGGCCAATAGCGATCATTGTTTGCCGGAAGAACTACACCCGGTGTTGCAACGAATTTTTGCGGGGCGTGATGTGAGTACGGCTGCAGAAATTGACTATCCGCTGGAGAACCTGCTGCCGTTTGGTGCGCTTAAAAATATCCATGCGGCGGTCGCCTTGTTGCAGGATGCAGCAGAGCAGAATAAAGCCATTTTAATCATTGCCGATTATGATGCTGATGGTGCCACGGCCTGTGCCGTGGCCCTTCGGGGTTTGTCGGCCATGGGGGTTAAACAGGTCAGCTACCTAGTGCCGGACCGGGCAAAACACGGCTATGGCCTCAGCCTGGATGTCGCCCGGCTGGCACTGGACTACGATCCTGATCTGATCGTCACCGTTGATAACGGCATCGCCAGTATTGACGGGATCGCCTTTGCCAGACAAGCCGGTGTGGATGTGCTGGTCACCGATCACCATCTGCCCGGTGCGAACCTGCCGGAGGCCACCGTCATCATCAATCCCAATCAACACGGGGATGAGTTTGCCAGCAAACACTTAGCCGGGGTCGGCGTGATGTTTTATGTCTTGCTGGCCTTGCGTGCCCGCCTGCGTGAGCAGGGCTGGTTTGAGGCGAGAGCCCTGCCCGTGCCTCACCTGGCGGCCTTGTTGGATCTGGTTGCCCTGGGGACGATAGCCGATGTCGTCCGGCTGGATTATAACAATCGGATTCTGGTGCATCAGGGACTGAGACGGATACGCCACAGCCGTTGTTGCCCGGGTATGCTGGCGCTGTTACAGGTAGCCGGCCGAGAGCCAGAAAAAATCACCTCATCTGATTTGGGTTATCTCATCGGCCCGCGGCTGAATGCGGCCGGGCGGCTTCAGGACATGAGTATCGGTATTGAATGCCTGATCAGTGATGATCCCTCTCAGGCACTGGCGCTGGCGCATGATTTGGATGCGCTTAACCGGGAAAGAAAGGCGATCCAGGCCGACATGCAGCAGGCTGCCGAGCAGCACTTGCAGGCGATGCGTGCACAGTCGGCCGGTCGGTTGCCTGATGGGGTTTGTCTATACAGCGATAGCTGGCACCAGGGGGTGATCGGCATTCTCGCCTCCCGCATCAAGGAGGATTGCAACCGCCCGGTGTTTGTCTTTGCCGCCGATGAGGATGGCGATCTAAAGGGTTCAGGCCGCTCGGTTGCCGGGGTGCATCTTAAAGATGTGTTGGAATCACTGGCCAGCCAGTCGCCCGATTTGATCATGCGTTTTGGTGGTCATGCCATGGCGGCCGGTTTGACGATTACCCGGGAAAACTATGCCGAATTTTGTCAGTTATTCGATGCGGAGATCAAAAAAATAACCGCCGGGCAAGCACCAGGAAATGACGTCCTGACCGATGGCGAGCTGGATCATGCGGACTTTTCCGTGCACCTGGCACAACAGATTGCTGCGGCCGGCCCCTGGGGGCAGGGCTTTCCTGAGCCGGTGTTTAACGGCAGTTTTTTTATTGCCCACAGCCGGACGGTGGGGGATAAGCATCTTCAGCTGAAGCTGAGAGTGGCCGATGATGACAGATTGCTCAATGCGATTGCCTTTAACACCAGCGAACATGCCGTCCGCCAGGCCGATACCGTGGAGCTGGTATATCAACTGGCGGTCAATGATTATCAGGGGCAGCAATCGCTGCAATTACTGATCAAGCATATTCAATGCAACTGAAATGCTGATGTGCTGGCGGTGTATTCGTCTATCCGTCCATCCGGCACTGTAGTAGAATGTGTGCTTCTTTATAATCCAGTCACGATGATAACAGCACGATGCTTGAGTTAAGCCGCATATTCGTACGCATAAAAGACTATCAATCTCGGCTGGATGCGTTAAGGGGGTATCTTTGACTATGCCACCAGGGCGGAGCGTCTGATCGAGGTTCAGCGTGAACTTGAACAGCCGGCTGTCTGGGATGACCGCCAGCAGGCGCAGTCCCTGGGTCAGGAAAGGGCGGCGCTGGAGCGAGTCGTTGGGGCTGTTAATTCGCTGACGACCGGGATCAGGGAGGCCGGGGAGCTGCTGGAGCTGGCCAGAGATGAGGGCGATCCGGCGGCGGTTGAGGCGGTGCTGGCCGATCTGGATGACTGCGATAAGCAGCTTGCCGAGCTTGAGTTCAGGCGCATGTTTGCAGGCGAGATGGATGAGCATGCGGCGTTTCTGGATATCCAGGCCGGCTCTGGCGGCACCGAGGCGCAAGACTGGGCGGAGATGTTGCTTCGCATGTATCTGCGCTGGGGCGAGCAGCACGATTTTGCCACCGAGTTGATTGCCGTCTCCCCGGGCGATGTTGCCGGTATCAAGAGTGCGGTGGTGCGTTATTCGGGTGCGTATGCCTATGGCTGGTTACGTACCGAGACCGGGGTGCATCGGCTGGTGCGTAAATCGCCGTTTGATTCAGGCAACCGGCGTCACACCTCGTTTGCTTCGGTGTTTGTCTCGGCCGAGATAGATGACAGCATTGACATCGCCATCAATCCGGCTGACTTGCGGATTGACACCTACCGTGCCAGTGGTGCGGGTGGTCAGCATGTGAACAAGACCGACTCTGCCGTGCGGATTACCCATGAACCCACCGGTGTGGTGGTGCAATGTCAGAATGATCGATCGCAACACAAAAACAGGGAACAGGCCATGAAGCAACTGCGGGCGAGGCTGTATGAACTGGAGATGCAAAAGCGCCGTTCTGAGCAACAGGTGCTGGAGGATGCCAAGGCGGACATTGGCTGGGGTAGCCAGATCCGCTCCTATGTGCTGGATCAATCTCGCATCAAAGACCTGCGTACCGGCGTGGAAGTGAGCAATACCCGGGCTGTGCTGGATGGTGCACTGGATCAGTTTATTGCCGCCAGCTTAAAGGCCGGTCTCTAGCCGAGCGCAGTCAATACGTTGTAAGCTGATAGCCATGAGCGAGCAGGAGAATGAGATCATCAGGCAGCGGCGTGCCCGGCTGGTTGAATTGCGCCAGAAGGGCAACGCCTACCCGAATGGCTGGAAGCGTGATGCGCTGGCCGCTGAGTTGCTGGTACGCTATGGTGATCAGGATAAGGAGCAGCTGGAACGGCAGGCGGTCAGGGTGAAGGTGGCTGGGCGGATGATGAGCCGCCGGGTGATGGGCAAGGCCGCTTTTGCCCATTTGCAGGATACATCGGGTCGGATTCAGCTGTATGTAAAGAGGGATCACCTGCCTGACGGGCGGTATGCCGATTTCACGCATTGGGATATTGGCGACCTGCTGGCCGCTGCTGGCCGCTTGATGATAACCCGAACCGGCGAGTTGTCCGTGCAGGTCGATACCCTTCAGCTCGTGACAAAATCTCTGCGCCCGTTGCCGGAGAAATTTCATGGCCTGGCCGATCAGGAGACCTGTTACCGGCAACGCTATCTGGATTTGATGATCAACGAGGATGCCCGCAAGACGTTTCAGGTACGCAGCAAGATCATCAATTTCATCCGCCGCTATTTTACCGAACAGGGTTTTGTAGAAGTCGAAACGCCCATGATGCACAGCATCCCCGGCGGGGCGACTGCCCGCCCGTTTATCACCCACCATAATGCGCTGGATATGGAACTGTATCTGCGTGTTGCCCCTGAGCTCTACTTGAAACGCCTGATCGTTGGCGGTATGGAAAAAGTGTTTGAGATAAACCGGTGTTTTCGTAATGAGGGTGTATCGCCACGGCATAATCCTGAGTTCACCATGCTGGAATTTTATGAAGCCTATGCGACCTATGAGGATCATATAAAACTGACCGAGGATATGTTACGCCGCCTGGTGCAGGCATTGACCGCCAGCAGCGTTATTCATTATCAGGGGCAGGCGTATGATATGAACCAGACCTTCCAGCGCTTTACGATGCTGGAGGCAATACAGCATTTTAATGCCGGGGTGAGGCAGGATATGCTCACCGATATTACCCGCCTGCGTACATTGGCCGGTCAGCTGGGGGTGCCGATAGAAAAACATGATGGCATTGGCAAGATTCAGGTGGAGATATTTGAGAAAACCGTGGAAGCCCGGCTGCATGCGCCTACCTTTATCACCCGGTATCCGATCGAGGTCTCCCCGCTGGCCCGGCGCAATGATGATGATCCAAAGCTGGCCGATCGGTTTGAATTTTTTATCGCTGGCAGAGAACTTGCCAACGGTTTCTCCGAACTTAACGATCCAGAGGATCAGGCCGACCGATTCCAGCAACAGCTTGCCAGCAAAGCGGCCGGCGATGTGGAGGCGATGGCCTATGATGCCGATTATATCACCGCCCTGGAATACGGGATGCCACCGACAGCGGGCATGGGTATCGGTATAGACAGGCTGGTCATGTTCTTGACAGACTCCCCCGGAATTCGTGATGTTATTCTCTTCCCGCATTTAAAAAACAAGAGTAACTGATTGAAGTCAAACATGATTTTTAGATTGCTTTTCTCGGTGCTGTCGCTGGGCGGGCTGGGCAATTAAAGGCGTGCATCACCCGTATCAGAAACTTTTTACTTAAATGCAAGTCCATAGCACACGTATCGGCCAGTGTGCTATGATGCGCCGTGTTGTCAGCTTCCATACAGCGTTAATGACAATACGTAAACTGCGACTCATTACGGGTCGTGCTTCAATTAAACATCCTTCAGGAGGATCCCCTGATGTCTAAAAAGACTACTCTAAAACCAATTGCCGCGGCTGTGGGCACCACGTTTGCCGTTTCGCTGGCAACCCTGCCCATCGCCAATGCAGCAGAAAATCCTTTTGCCATGACCGAGCTGAGTAATGGCGGCTACATGGTTGCTGGCGAGCACGGTGCTGAAGCCAAAGATGCCATGGACAAGAAAGATGCCATGGGCAAGAAGGGCAAGGAAGGCAAATGCGGTGAAGGCAAGTGCGGTGAAGGCAAGAAGGGCAAGGAAGGCAAATGCGGTGAAGGCAAGTGCGGTGAAGGCAAGAAGGGCAAGGAAGGCAAATGCGGTGAGGGTAAGTGCGGCGGCTAGGTCACCAAAGCAACGTTATTCTGCTTTTGGTATGAATAACGCATTCCCTGTACAGGGTGCTGGATTAGGTCTGCGGCGCGCTTTTATCGGCGCGTTCGCAGACCAAATTCCGGCAGTCATTGATTTTATGGAAGTGGCGCCTGAGAACTGGATCGATGTTGGCGGGCGATTCGGTCGTCAGTTCCATGCCATCGCAGAGCGTATGCCCATGGTATGCCATGGTCTGTCGCTTAACCTGGGCGGGCCGGCGCCGCTGGATGAGTCGTTTTTACACAAAGTGCGGCAGTTTCTTGATACGTTCTCCATCCGTTGTTACAGCGAGCATCTCACCTATTGCGCCGATGACGGGCATTTATACGACTTGATGCCCATCCCCTTTACCGAAGAAGCCGTATCTTATGTCGCCGGGCGGATAAAACGGGCGCAGGATATTATTGGTCATCAAATGGCGATTGAGAATGCCTCGTATTATGCTGCCCCCGGCCAGGAGATGCAGGAAATCGAGTTCGTGAATGCCGTGCTTGATGCGGCAGATTGTCTGTTGTTACTGGACATCAACAATATTTATGTCAATAGCATTAACCATGGTTATGATGCCGAGGACTACCTCAAGGCGCTGCCGGGAGAGCGCATTGCCTATGCCCACATCGCTGGCCATTACAAGGAAGCGGAGGACTTGCGGGTTGATACCCACGGCACGGAAGTGATCGATCCGGTATGGCAGTTGCTGGCAACAGCCTACACCCATTTTGGTGTCTTTCCGACCTTGCTGGAGCGGGATTTTAATATCCCCCCCGTTGCTGATTTGATCAATGAAGTGAATATCATCCATGCCATCCAGGGCAGGCCAAAACAGGATAGAAAACTGGAGCAGGGCGCTGATAAACTCATCCAACAACAGCACGCCTGATTCTTTTCAGGCCATCCAGTATCAGTTCACCGCGCATCTGCGCGATCCCGATAACGTGCCTGCCCCGGCCGATGTGGAGGACAGGCGCATGGCGATTTATCGTGATCTGTTATATCGCAACGTAGAGAGTTTTCTCTCCAATGCCTTCCCGGTGCTACGCAAGCTCTATGATGATGTGCGTTGGGATGCCATGATCCGGGATTATTTCAAGCATCACCAGGCCCATACGCCTTTATTTCCCAAAATGCCCCAGGAATTTTTGCAGTATCTACAGCAAGAGCGGGAGGCGCCCGCCGATCCTCCCTTTATCTGGGAGCTGGCGCACTATGAATGGGTTGAGGCGGCCTTATACTTGGACAGCCGGGAGGTGCAGACAAGCGGTATAGATGCACAAGGCGACTTGCTTGCTGGTGTGCCGGTGTTGAATCGGCTGATCTGGTTATTGCGATACCGCTATCCGGTGCATCAGATCAGCCCGGATTACATGCCATGCGAGCAGCCTGAGGAAGACACCTATCTGGTTGTTTATCGCAACCGGCAGGATGAGGTGGGTTTTCTGGAATTGAATACGATCACAGCCCGCTTGCTGGATGGCCTGGCTGATACGGATGACACCGGCCGGGCGATCCTTGCACAGATTGCCGAGGAGATACACCACCCCGACCCGGAGGTGGTGATCGCTGGCGGGCGACAAACCCTGCACGATTTGCACCGTCGGCAGATCGTGCTTGGCACTCGGGCGGAAGCATAGCGTGTACTTGATATACCGCCATGTGACTTTAACATCCTGACGTTTATCATCTTGAACAATAACTAGCGAGGTGTTGGCCTGTCATGTCTGCTGCCCAGAATTTTCTGCTGAACTTTGTCGAAATCATGGCGATCGTGTTTATCTGGGTGATGGGTTTGCTCATCCTTGCAGTCGCTGTGTTGTATGTCGTTGATGTCACCCAGACCACGCACACAGTGCGGCGAAACTACCCGGTCATCGGGCGCTTCCGTTATTTATTTGAGCATCTGGGCGAGTTTTTCCGCCAGTATTTCTTCGCCATGGACCGGGAGGAGTTGCCTTTTAACCGGGCACAGCGCTCCTGGTGTTATCGTGCTGCCAAGAATATAGACAACACAGTCGCCTTCGGATCAACCCGTGAGTTGCGCCAGCCGGGCACGGTCTTGTTTGTCAACTGCCCGTTTCCGGAGTTGGATAAAGATGCGGTGGAACCGGCCGAGTTGACTATCGGGCCGTACACGGACAACCCGTATACCACCGCATCCATCATCAATATCTCTGGCATGAGCTTCGGTGCTTTGTCAGGCCCCGCCGTATTGTCACTCTCCCGTGGTGCCAGGATGGCAGGCTGCTGGATGAACACCGGGGAAGGGGGCCTATCGTCCTATCATCTGACCGGTGGTGCGGATATCGTCTTTCAAATCGGCACGGCAAAATACGGCGTGCGTGATGAGGAGGGCAGGCTGAGTGACGATAAGCTGCGTGAAGTGGCAGCGCATAAACAGGTAAAGATGCTTGAGATCAAACTCAGCCAGGGCGCAAAGCCGGGCAAGGGCGGCATCCTGCCAAGCGGTAAGGTGACAGAGGAGATAGCGGCGATTCGTGGCATCAGGCCGGGCGAGGATTCCCTCAGCCCCAATCGGCATGTGGAAATCAACAATATCGATGATTTGCTGACCATGATAAACCGGGTACGGGATGTGACCGCTAAACCCGTAGGTATTAAAACCGTGATCGGTGCGTATGGCTGGTTGGAAAATTTGTTTCAAGAGATTAATGCGCGCGGGGTTGCCTGCGCCCCGGATTTTATTACGGTAGACAGTGCAGATGGCGGTACGGGTGCAGCTCCCATGCCACTGATGGACGATATGGGATTACCGCTGCGAGAGAGCCTGCCCTTGTTGGTGGATAAGCTGGTCAAGTTTAATCTGCGTGAGCGCATCAAGGTGATCGCCTCAGGCAAGCTAATTACCCCCACTGATGCCTCCTGGGCACTGTGCGCTGGCGCCGATTTTCTGGTCAGCGCCCGCGGTTTCATGTTTGCACTGGGTTGTATTCAGGCCCTGCAATGCAATAAAAATACCTGCCCGACAGGTATCACCACGCATAAAAAGAGCCTGCAGAAAGGTCTGGTGCCAGAGGATAAGGCGGTTCGCGTCATGCATTATGCCAGGAACATGAATAAAGAGATTGGTATCATTGCCCATTCATGCGGGGTAAAATCACCGCGGGAGTTAAAGCGATACCATTGCCGCATCGTCATGCCTGATGGCAGGTCGACCCCCTTAGATGCGTTGTATCCACCCGCCGGGGAGAGGGCTGCCGCATAGCCGATGATCATAAATCATCATAAATTCGTCGCCAGGCTGATATTGTTAGAGAATAGTCACTACAAGAGAGGGTCAAGTCATGCAATTCATCGTTAATATCGCCAATATTATCCAGAGTATTCTGGACACTATCAGGGGGGGGTTGGAGTTTATTGGTGGTGCGTTGCTCAGGCTTTACCTGGTGCCGATATTTTGGGTGGCCGGCAATAACAAGTGGAATCCCTTTGATCCGGACAGCTCGCTGGATTCGGTGATTGAGTGGTTTGACCAGGGCCTGGGGCTGCCGTATCCCGAGGTCAACGCCTATCTGGCCTGGGGGGCTGAGTATGTCGGTGCGATATTGCTGGCTGTCGGCCTGGCGACACGCTGGATATGCCTGCCGATGATGGTCACGATGGTCGTTGCTATGGTCACGGTGCATCTTAAAAACGGATGGCAGGCCATTGTCGATCCTTTAAGTCCGTTTGCACCAGCGACAGCGGGCGAGGCGATAGAGAGGCTGGATGCGGCCAGGTCGCTCCTGAAGCAGTATGAGGATTATGACTGGTTGACCGAGTATGGCAGTTTTGTCGTATTAAATAATGGTATCGAATGGCCGGCAACGTATTTTCTGCTGTTACTGGCCTTGTTTTTTATCGGCGGTGGCCGCTATATCAGCCTGGATTACTGGATAAAACGCCGGTTCGGCTATTGATAAATCGCCTGCGGTCGGTTTGACCACGAGTAGAGCCTGCTTCTGCCTGCCGTGTTGATGGCCTTGCATGTTCAGCACTGAAAGCGCACTCTTTTTCCTGGGGTTGCTGGTGTTGGCTGTGCTGCTGCAACCGCTGGCACTGAGGTGCAGGCTGCCTTTTGCGGTTGTCTTGGTCATGCTGGGTTTTGCCGGGTCTGAGTTGATTACCAGGGACTATGGCATTGATACGGGCGTGCGCTGGGACAATGTCAAGCCGCTGGTGTTTAATATTTTCATTCCCATCATCATCTTCGCAGCGGCGATACACATTGATCCGAAGGCCTGGTGGCGTCATGGTCTCTGGATAGCGCTGCTGGCCTTGCCGTTCACTGTGCTCGGTGTATTGCTGATCGCAGCCGTCCTGTACTTCGGCATCGGCCACCAGGCGAGCTTCCCGTGGGAGGCCGCCCTGTTATGTGCTGTGCTGATCTCAGCCACCGATCCATCCATCCTGCCGACGGCCTTCAAGCAAGCCGCCAGCACCAGGCGGGCGAATATTCTCTTGGACGGTGAGAGCCTGTTCAACGATGCCCTGGCCGTGGTCATGTTCAGCGTATTGCTGGCTTTGCTTTCACACCAGCTGGTCGAGATAGATTATGTGATTAGTCTCGATACGTTTCTGCTGGTCTTCCTTGGCGGCATCCTCAGTGGCCTTGCCGCTGGCGGCGTGTTGCTGTTGCTGCTTCGGATCGTCACGGATGTTTACCTGCAGACGCTGCTTACCCTGCTGATCTGTTATGGGGTGTACATCATCGCCGGCCAGAAGCTAGGCGTCTCTGGCGTCATGGCGGTGTTGACGGCGGGTTTGATGCTGGGTCATTTTGCCAGCGATACAATAAATAAAGCGACGTTCATCAGCCGCTTCTGGGAGTTTGCCGAGCGCATCACCTACATTATCGTGTTCCTCCTGGCTGGCATCACCATCACCGTGAGCATGTTTACCGAGCGCTGGCTGGCCATGGTGATCGGTGTTGTCGCTGTGTTGGGTGCAAGGGCGGCTCTGTTGTTATTGTTGCCGCTATTAACGACCGTGTGGGGGCGGGATGAGCGGTTTTCCCTGTTCGAATGCGCCCTGTTGACCTGGGGCGGTGTACGCGGGACGGTCACCCTGGCCCTGGCATTATCGCTACCCATACACATCCCCGCCTGGTATACCATGCAGTCCATCGCCTATGGCGTTGTGTTGTTTAACCTGTTTGTGCAGGTGACCACCATGCCGCTGCTTATAAAACACCGCCACTGATAGACGAATTGGCTGGTGTCCACAAAGAACCGAGGGCATTGCCGTGCAATTTTCCTGTAACCTGATAAAGCAACAATAACCAGCGATTACACAAGAGATGCATTTCAAATATAAGTGTTGGCTACAAACGGCCTTCTCTCACATACCCAAGGGACACATCTTGAACTATATGTCTCAAAGGTATGTCACTAAAACCTTGCCTCTAAGTGAAGCAGATTTTTCGAAGCAGATTGAATCAGCAAGAACACATTATGAAAATTTCAATGCACACCATCAAAATAGCGGGGGTGGGAAGTACAGGTATTATGAATTTGGCGCTGGGGCAGTGCCCGTTATTCCATTGGTCATGAGCCAGCTTGGCTTTGATGTGACCTGTATCGACATAAGAAAACTAATCGTATTTTCCATGCTTCGTGACATCATCACCAGACTTGAGAGAAGCCGGCATGAACTGCCATTTGCTATTAAAAACAAGCTGCCCGGAATAAGACGCTATCAACTCGCCGATGATTTGGCAACACGGTATAATTTCCACTATCTGGCACCGAAAGATGCCAGAAACACAGAGTTCAAAGACAGCACGTTTGATTTTATCACATCAACTTCTGTATTAGAGCATATTCCCAAAAATGATATTTATCTTATCCTGAAGGAGTGCTACAGGATTCTAAAGCGTGGTGGCGTTGCCTCCATGATCATTGATTATAAAGATCACTGGGCCTATTTTGACAGGCAAATATCCGTTTACAATTTTCTAACATACTCTGCTGTGCAATGGAATAGGTTTAATCCCGATCTGCATTACCAGAACCGGCTGAGGCATTCAGATTATATGAAAATAATCGCTGACGTGGGCTTTAAGGTGATTAAGGAGAAGGTAGATCGCCCCACTCAAAAGGAAATGGCGGCGTTAAAACGTCTGCACCTGGCGGCAGAGTTTGCCAGCTATGAGATAAATGACCTGGGGGTTAAAGGTGCTGACATCGTGCTCTTAAAAGCATGAGTATGTCTCTTGAAAGCAAGGCAAACCCTGCTGCCCTGAGATTGATGTTCCAGGCTGTTATCAACGTGTTACCAAGGCATTACCAGCGCCTGCCAAGCCGCAGACGCAAGGCATTGAGTTTGATGAAGCCGGTCGCATCCTGTTGATCATAGCTGCCCGCATCGTCTTCAAACGTGGCCATGTTCTCATCAAACAGGCTATTGGTCTTGGACTGGCGGCCAAGCGTTATCACATTGCCCTTGTAGAGTTTCAGGCGCACCGTGCCGTTGACCTGCGTTTGTGTCTCGTCAATCAGTTTTTGTAAGGCGAGCCGTTCCGGGCTCCACCAGTAGCCGTTGTAGATCAATCTGGCATAGCGCGGCATCAGATCATCTTTGAGATGCACCAGCTCCCGGTCCAGGGTGATGGATTCGATCGCCCGATGGGCCTTGAGCAAAATGCTGCCGCCAGGGGTTTCATAACAACCGCGTGATTTCATGCCGACATAGCGGTTCTCGACGATATCCGCCCGCCCGATGCCGTGACGGCTACCCAGCTCATTCAGCCTTTTAAGCAGCCTGCCGGGGAGAGCGGCTCATGATTAATGGCCGTGGCATCACCCCGGACGAAGTCTATTTCAATAATTTCGGCCTCATCCGGTGCTCGCTCTGGCGAGACGCTCCAGCGCCAGATGGCCTCATCCGGCGCCTGCCAGGGGTCTTCCAGCTCGCCGCCCTCATAGGAGATATGCAGCAGGTTGGCATCCATGGAGTAAGGCGAGCCCTGCTTGCGTTTGGCCTCTATCGGTATCCCGTGTTGTTCGGCATAGGCCAGCAGCTTCTCCCGTGATGTCAGCGCCCATTCACGCCACGGGGCGATGATCTTGATCTCCGGGTTAAGCGCATACGCGCCCAACTCAAACCGCACCTGATCATTGCCCTTGCCGGTGGCGCCATGTGCAATGGCATCTGCGCCGGTGGCGGCGGCAATCTCCACCAGGCGCTTGGCAATCAGGGGTCTGGCTATCGCCGTGCCGAGCAGATATTCGCCTTCATAAAGGGCATTTGCCCGAAACATAGAAAAGACAAAATCAGCGACATACTCCTCGATCAGATTCTCAACATAGATTTCTTTAACGCCGGCTGCCCGTGCCCTCTCCCGTGCCGGTTCTACCTCTTCACCCTGACCGATGTCGGCGGTGAAGGTGACGACCTCACAGCGATAGACATCCTGCAACCACGTCAGAATGACCGAGGTATCCAGGCCGCCGGAATAGGCGAGCACGATCTTGGTAATATTTTTCTGGCGCATGGCAACATCTCAGCAGGTGTTAAGAGGAGTCAGTGTAACGATTAGCAGGCTGTCAGTACAGCGACCCATGAACGGCCTTTGCCGCATTCCTCGGCCTGGCATCGTTGGTTACGGCAGGCAGTATTCATCCTGGCTCGCGGCCTGACTGGCGAGAAAATGCTGGATTTCTTCCAGCACAGTTTCAGGCTGCTCTGCATGTAACCAGTGGCCGGCATGGGCTATCTGTTTGACGTTTGCGCCAGGGAAGTAATGCCTGATCTGTGCCAGGTGTGTTGTGTTGATGTACTCTGAATCGGCGCCGGCCAGAAATAGGCAGGCGGCTTCATAATGGCTGGTCGCCTGTTTGTCCGGGAAATCACAGATGGCCTTAATTTCCTGACGGATGAGTGGCAAATTAACCCGCCAGAAATAGCCATCCTGTCTGCGCGCCAGGTTGTGCAACAGAAACGCCCGCAAGCCGGCCTCGGGTATGCTGGCGGACAGCGCCTCATTGGCTTCGCCTCGTGAGCGAATGCGCTCAAGGTCAAGGTTGAGCATGGCGGTAATCAGCTGATCAAACGTTGAATGATATGTGACCGGTGCGATATCGAGTACGGTCAGACTTTTTATTCGTTCAGGGTAACGCAGGGCCAGGGTCATGGCCGTTTTACCGCCCATGCTGTGGCCGATGATATGCACGGTAGCCAGCCCAAGCTCGGCCAGCAGGGCTATGATGTCCCCGGCCATGTCTGGATACGCCATGGTGCTGGCATGGGCGCTTTTGCCGTGGTTGCGGGCATCAGGAAGGATCACCTGCCAGTCCCTGGCAAGGGTCTTTGCAAGCGTGAACCAGTTACGCCCGGAGCCAAACAGACCGTGCAGGATCACTACCGGTTCGCCCTTGCCCAGCACCTCATAATGCAGTGGTGCCGGTGCTGTCATGTCTGGATGATCCTGTCCTGGTTGAGATAGGCGATAGGCCAGATATCGAGCAGATACAAGTCCTGATCGATGCCGTCCATCACCGGATAATGCGTGTAATTTTCCTTGCTGACCCAGGCATACTCGCTATGCTCGTGGTTTAATGTGATCGCCCCATCATCGCTATAGCGCAGATGAAACAAATAGATCGCATAAATACCGCCGTAATGCTGATCGCGAATCGGCCCGAGGCTGTTTTTCATGACCAGCGGCCCGCTGATGCCGGTCTCTTCGAACAATTCCCGCCGGGCGCACTGTGCCGGCGTTTCGCCTGACTCTATATGCCCGGCAGGCAAGCCCCAGGTATTTGCCCCCAGGGCGGCATCCGCTCGGCGTTTGAGTAACAGGATTTCATGCTCATCGTTCTCCAGCAGATTGATGGCGAAGCGCGCCTGCAATACACCAGCATCCGCCATCGTCTACAGCAGGAGTTGCCGTATGTCGGTCAACACCGCACCGAGGTAACGGGCAAACTCGGCAGCGGCCACACCATCTATCACCCGGTGATCGTAGGATATGGAATAAGGCAGGATCAGTCTGGGTGCCAACGTGCCATCGATATACACCGGCTGGATGGCCGCACGGCACACGCCCATGATGGCGACTTCCGGCGTATTGACGATAGGCGTGAAGCCGGTGCCGCCGATATGCCCTAAGCTGGATATGGTGAAACACCCGCCCTGCATCTGGGGGGGGCTGAGTTTTTTATCACGTGCCTGTTGCGCCAGGGCGGCCAATTCGGCGGCGAGATCAAACAGCCCTTTTTGATCAGCATCTTTGATGACCGGTACCATCAGGCCGTGGTCGGTGTTCACGGCGAAACCGATGTGATAGTAGTTTTTCAGGATCAACTGCTCGCCATCGGGGCTTAACGAGGCGTTAAACGTCGGGTATTTTTTCAGCGCTGCCACCGCGGCCTTGATAAGAAAACCGAGCAAGGTGAGTTTGCTGCCCAATCGCTCCGCTTCGGTTTTTCTTGCCTGGCGAAATTCCTCCAGTTCGGTGATGTCGGCCTCATCAAAATGGGTGACATGCGGGACGGTGAGCCAGCTGCGATACAGGTTCTCTCCGGCCAGCCGTTGCAGGCGGCTGAGTTTTTTGTGCGCTATGGGGCCGAATTTGGAAAAATCCACGGGGGGCATTTCCGGCAAGGCGAAGCCGCCCTGGGCCTTGCTGGACATTCGGTCATCATCCATCACCGCCTTGGTGAAGGCCATCACATCCGCCTTGGTGATGCGACCACCTCTGCCGGAGCCGTTCACCCGGGCCAGGGTGACGCCCAGCTCACGGGCGAACTTGCGTACCGCCGGGCTGGCGTGGGGCTGGGCACTTTTGCCGCCGTCCACCGCCGCCTCGCCCGTCGGTTCTGGTGCTGCTGGGCCGGCTGGCGGTCTGGGGTCGGGTTCGTCCTGTTGTATGTCTGCTGTCCTGTCCGTGGCGGCGGTTTTTTCCGCTGACGGCGGCCTGGCGGGCGCCGTGGACTCGCCCCCGGCCGCTGTGGTCATCTCCAGCGTCAGGATCACCATGCCCTGGCTCACCTGATCGCCCGGCTTGACCTTTACCGCTTTGACAACGCCCGCATCGGGTGATGGGATATCCATCGTGGCCTTGTCGCTTTCCAGGGTGATCAGCGTGTCTTCAACGGCCACGGTATCGCCGCTGCCAACGGCGATGTCAATGATCTCGACCGCATCGAAATCGCCGATATCCGGCACCAGGATGTCTTTGACCTCGGCCATGGCCTATGCTGTCACCGGGTTGGGTTTGTCTGGATCGATGCCGTATTGTTTGATCGCCCTGGTAACAACGCGGCGCTCAATATCACCCGCATCGGCCAGGGCGGTCAGGGCGGCCACAGCGATGTAGAAGCGGTTGACCTCAAAGAAACGGCGCAACTGCTCGCGCGTATCGCTGCGCCCGAAGCCATCCGTGCCCAGCACACGGTATGGCCGGGGCGCATACTCTCTGATCTGATCGGCATGGATCTTCATGTA
The DNA here is from genome assembly GCA_963422205.2 of Gammaproteobacteria bacterium. Classification (GTDB taxonomy): domain Bacteria; phylum Pseudomonadota; class Gammaproteobacteria; order Eutrophobiales; family Eutrophobiaceae; genus CAXMWX01. The sequence goes on from CAXMWX010000001.1 coordinate 33,713, forward strand.
ATCGCTTGCCGCGATGATCGGGCCGCGGCGCTTCTCCAGACACCTGGCGAAGTAGCTCTTTTTTGGGGGCGCTTCGGGATGCAGCATATTCCAGCGAGAGCAATCCAGGCCATCGCGGCGCAATTCGTTAAAGCTGGTGACGCTCCAGATATCGGCATCCACCGAGAAATCCTGCTGCAACAGATCAGCGGCGGCGATCACTTCCCGCAGAATGGCACCAGAGCCCAGCAGTTGTACCCGCAGTTTCTTACGCCCGCCCTGACGCAACAGGTACATGCCTTTTTTAATGCCCTCCTCACACCCATCGGGCATGGCCGGGTGTTCATAATTTTCATTCATCACCGTGATGTAGTAATAAATATCCTCGTTGCGGTCGTACATGCGATGCAGACCGTCATGGATGATCACGGCCAGCTCATAGGCATACGTCGGATCATAGGAGATGCAGTTAGGGATGGTGGAGGCCAGCACATGGCTGTGGCCATCCTGGTGTTGCAGGCCCTCGCCAGCCAGGGTCGTCCGCCCAGCGGTGCCGCCGAGTAAAAAACCGCGCGAGCGCATGTCGCCCGCCGCCCAGGCCAGATCGCCCACGCGCTGAAAGCCAAACATGGAATAGTAGATGTAGAACGGGATCATCTGCACGCCGTGGTATTTATAGGCGGTGGCCGCCGCTATCCAGGAGGAGAACGCCCCGGCCTCATTGATGCCCTCTTCCAGTATCTGGCCTTGTTTATCCTCACGGTAATACATGACTTGATCATGATCGACCGGCTCATACAGCTGCCCGACTGAGGAGTAAATACCCAACTGCCGGAACATGCCTTCCATGCCGAAGGTGCGCGCCTCATCCGGCACGATAGGTACGATATACTGACCTATGGTCTTGTCCTTGCTCAAGGCGTTGAGGATACGCACGAAGGCCATGGTCGTTGAGATGGCGCGCTCGCCGGTACCGGCCAGGAGTTTCTCGTGCAGGTTGATGTCGGGCGAGGTGTGTTTTTCCGCCTGTGGCCACTTGTGCAGCAAAAAGCCGCCGAGCTCCTCTCGGCGCTGGCGCATATAGGTGAGTTCCGGGCTATCCTGTGGCGGCTTGTAGAAGGGGGCGGCGGCGATCTCCTCATCGGCGATGGGAATGTTGAAGCGATCGCGAAACGCCCGCAGCGCCTCATCCCCCATCTTCTTTTGCTGATGGGTGATGTTCTGGCCCTCGCCGGCCTCACCCATGCCATAGCCCTTCACCGTCTTCGCCAGGATGACTGTCGGCTGGCCGGTGTGCCGCACGGCGGCATGATAGGCAGCATAGACCTTATGCGGATCATGGCCGCCACGATTCAAACGCCAGATGTCCTCATCGGACATATTGGCCACCAGCGCCTTGAGCGGCGGATACTTGCCGAAAAAATGCTCGCGCACATACGCCCCATCGTTTGCCTTGTAGGCTTGATACTCGCCGTCTACGGTCTCCTCCATGAGGTGTTGCAGCCTGCCATCCCGATCGCGTGCGATCAGCGGGTCCCAGTACGATCCCCAGATGACCTTGATGACATTCCAGCCCGCCCCGCGAAAATCTGCCTCCAGCTCCTGGATGATCTTGCCGTTGCCACGTACCGGCCCGTCCAGACGTTGCAGATTGCAGTTAATCACGAAGATAAGGTTATCCAGTTTTTCCCGGGCGGCGAGACCAATAGCGCCCAGGGATTCCGGCTCATCCATTTCCCCATCGCCCATGAAGGCCCAGATCTTGCGGTCGCTGGCCGGGATCATCCCGCGGTGTTGCAGGTAGCGCATGAAACGCGCCTGGTAGATCGCCATCAACGGCCCCAGCCCCATGGACACGGTGGGGAATTGCCAGAAGTCCGGCATCAGCCACGGGTGCGGGTACGATGACAGGCCGCCAGCATCGACTTCCTGGCGGAAGCGGGTGAGCTGGTCTTCGGTAATCTGCCCGTACAAATAGGCGCGCGCATAAATGCCGGGCGCTGAATGTCCCTGAATAAACACCAGATCGCCGCCATGCTCTTCCGTTGCGGCACGAAAGAAATGGTTAAAGCCGACATCGTATAACGTGGCTGAGGAGGCGAAGCTGGCGATATGCCCGCCAAGCTCGGCGCTGTAGCGGTTGGCCTTCACCACGGTGGCCAGGGCATTCCAGCGTACCAGGCTGCGGATGCGCCATTCCATGCCGGGATCACCGGGCGATGGCGCTTCCCGCGAGGGCGGGATGGTGTTCAGATAAGCGGTGTTGGCCGAGTACGGCAGGTAGGCGCCGGATTTTCTGGCCTTGGCGATGAGTTGCTCAAGCAGATAATGTGCGCGCTCTGTACCGGCCTCTGCGATCACCGAATCCAGCGCCTCTATCCATTCCCGGGTCTCCAGTGGATCAATGTCGTGCCTGTTTTCAATCATTCTACGTAACCCATCGTACCCTGCTGTTGTGATAGTATGGTAGCTTGGATACCGCCCCGATTTTGCAAGTGACTTTTAGCTTCATCTCATCCTGCGTATGCGTACAGGCTGCGTATGCGTGCAGACGGGCTTGCTGAAGGTAGTGGCTATTATATTGTGTTAGACAGTATAACGGCAATGCGCCCTGATCGCTGTATGATTTGCTTTTATTTAAGATGACAATTCTATGACTACCCACCATGATGACCAATGATGACGTTCAATTTTAATTTCACGGTCAAGCAACACCCGCGGGCAGCACGCCAATCTGACTATGATAAGCACCCAGCCTGGATTGTACTCTATGCCAGCACAATGACGGCCAGGCAGCTAAAACGCCATGCCTGTCTGCCATTACTGGTCAAACGGCGGAAAAAACGCCTGCCCGCCGCCACCGATAGCGAGCCCTGCACAGCCGAGTTGCCGAATGCCCGTGCCAGCCACATCGCCTATGCGTGTATTGATGAGGCGATGAGTGCCTTTGAGCGCTTGACGCTGGCCAGGAAACTGGTGGCTGTACACAGCAAACGCCAGGCACGGCAGATCGCTGTTGTTATCGCTGGCTTTGACAAGTCACAGCAAGCCAGGCTCGCCGAGGCCGTGGTCGCTGCGGCGGCTGCGGCGGCCGTCAGCTTACCGAGTTTCAAGCAAAAGCAACCGCCTGCCGGCGCCCAGAGGCTGCACCTGTTCGGCCTAAAGCAAACGCTCGATCTCAAACAGACCCTGGCCGAGGCTGAGGGCAATGCACTGGCGCGCACGCTGAGTGTTCTGCCAGCCAATAAACTGACCCCCGGCCGTTATCTGAAGATCATTAACCAGCTGGCAAAAGCCAACCGCTGGCGGCTTACGTTTTATGATCAAAAGACCTTAAAGCGGAAAAAAGCCGGGGCATTTCTGGCGGTGGTGCAGGGCAGTGCGGCGGCAGATGCCGGGATCGTGCGCCTTCGGTACGTGCCGCAAAAAAAGCCTGCCAAAACCCTGGCACTGGTGGGCAAGGGGCTGTGTTACGACACCGGGGGTACGAACCTGAAGCCGGCCAAATCCATGTACGGTATGCATGAGGATATGCAGGGCAGTGCGGTTGCCTTGGGGACGCTGCTGGCACTTGGTCGGCTGGGGCCGGACTATGCGATCGAGTGCTGGCTGGCGCTGGCGATGAATCATATCGGCCCCAAAGCCTACAAGCCGAATGATGTGGTTACCGCAAGCGATGGTACCAGCATAGAGGTGGTGCATACCGATGCCGAAGGGCGCATGGTGCTGGCCGATACGCTGGCGCTGTTATCAGCACACAAGCCGGATATGATCATCGATTTTGCCACCTTGACCGGCACCTGTATGCAGGCGCTGGGCACGGCCTACAGCGGGGTGTTCAGTAACCGGCCGGCCCTGTACCCGCAACTGATTGCCACGGGTGTTAAATGCGGCGAGCGCATCTGGCCTTTTCCGCTGGATGAGGATTATGATGCGGCGCTGGAAAGCCAGATTGCCGACATCAGGCAATGCGCCCTGGAAGGCGATGCGGATCACATTCTCGCCGCCCGCTTTTTGCAGCGGTTTGTCAAACATGACATCCCCTGGGTGCATATCGATCTGGCTGCCAGCCATCATGTCGGCGGGCTGGCGCATATCGCTACCGACACCACTGGCTTTGGCGTGCGCTATACCGTGTCTATGATGCAGACCCAGCGGCTGGACAAGCTATCGCTATGATAAGCGGGCGTGATGATATCAGGGACGCCTGTTGCCGCCTGCTGTGTCAATTTAACTCGGGAAGCTACTGGCTGAACAATTTCCAGAACATGGCCAGAGTGAACGCCAGGTTGAACCCTATCATCCACTTCATCAGACGTTGCTCGGCTGTCAGTTCCTGGGTTCTGGCATCAATCTTTACTTCCAGTTTAATCAGGTCTGCCTTCGTAGCTGCCTGGTTATCCAATGCTTCGGAAAGCGCATCTTTCTGCGCTTCAACTATAGCCTCTGCCTGTTTCTCTGCTACGCCGGCATCTTTAAGACGCCGGACAAATTCCAGGGTGTCAAAAGTTACTGTGCCCATGGTTTTACTGCCCTGGTTTCATGTTGTCGGTGCCAAATACAGGTAATCGTATAGACAATCAGTATAGATAATCGACATCCCGATGGCTATAGTTGTCCATAGCATATCAACGGCAGAGAATGTGTGTGCTGCCTGTGCTGTCGAATCGCCTAGTTGATCGCATCGATCACCGTACCATCATGCTCAACGGTGGGCGTGAGTTGAGGCACGATAAAACCCGTATCTGCGGTTCGCCTGTGCTTATCTCCCGGTACCTTGCCGGGCTGAACGCTCAAGTACAGGCGTTCAACATTCTCCGCCAGTTCCAGCAATATCTGCTCCCTCATGGCATCTTCCAAGGCGATATCCTGCTCATCGGCGGCAAGCGGGTTGCCATGCAGCACGACAAAACCGACCACCATCAAGCCGAAGAGGTTTTGCAGAGTGGCTGTCTTCATGGTGATTCTCCTCCGAATGTGTCAGTGATCTGGCTGACAATATAAAAATGAAATATTGAGAAACCATGACAAAATGTTTAAGAATTAAGGATTTATCTGAGAATCTTTACCCGATGTTGCGCCTGTCGATGGTGGTTAGCTCAGATAAACCCATTAAAAATTGTCAGTTATCTCACTAAAAAAACAGCTGAATTTTTAATGCACGTCATCTGCCAGGGCCTCTGCATTGCAGTCGGCTGCCACGGACTTTACCCAATCGGCGATGCTGTCCAACGGCACAGCATCGGTGTCATGCAAGCATCAACTCGGCCTCTTCGGCGTTGAATTCCTGGTATAAATTGCCCGGCCATATCAGCAAGGGTGGTACGATAAAGGCTCTGCTTGTGGATCAGGCTGTCAGCGGCGTTGATCAGAAGTGCCTGCTGGCCACTGCTGCTTGGCATCATCGCTATCAAACAGTCAGTGACATAGTTCAATCAACATAGGGATACACCGGCATATATCAAGCCCCTGCCGCATTATTTTCAGTTACGTGCTCAAGGCGATCAGTACTGGCAGGATAACCGCCGCATTTCCCGATGAGTTAAGCCCGTGTTTGCCCGTTCGGATTCTGCGTGATGTATCACACAGCAATCCCTGGCTCTCCGGCAAGACATGAACTCCGCCCGCCCGCAGTTCATGCGGTGTTCATTGTAACCACAGGCCGAGCAGTGCCAGCAGTATGACCAGGGCGAGCACAAACAGTAGATTGATTCTCTGCATGGAGCGCTTCTGGGCGCTGGCGAGCAATTCATTTTGTCGGGCTAATTGCTCAATCAGCCGGGTTTGCTCCATATTCGCCGCATCGTTCTCATCCAGGCGGGCGGTGATATCGTTCACGGCCGTCTGCAACTGCTCTATGGTTGCCGGTTTTTCCGTATCATCAGCACCGCCGGACTGGCGTTGCCTGAGCAGGTGCATCAGCTTGCCAGCGGCCTGTATGATCACCGGGGCGGAGTTCAGGATGGTATTGATGGTTACCGGGTTCATGATTGTTTGCACTCATCGGCTTGTCGCCAGCATATACCGACAGCCTAGCCGAACCATCAGCCGGCCTGCAAGCGGCGCCCGCGAAGTTTTCACGTTAAAATTTTCAGGGCGCCCGGTGCTGCCCGGATCGTCCAGGGATTGTCATTGCTGTCAAGGAAACTACAATACGCTGCTCATTAAACGTGACGCCTAAAACATCACGCAATGGGATGCAGACGGGCGGTTGAATTTTCACAGGACACAGATGTCAATAGCTAGGCGAGGACTCAAACACATGGCGATACAAACGGAAATCCAGCGGCTGAAGGACTACATCGCCGCCCATATCATCGGCCAGGAGAAGCTGGTAGACCGGCTGTTGATCGCGCTGCTTGCCGATGGGCATCTGCTGGTGGAAGGGGCGCCCGGGCTGGCCAAGACCCGCGCAATCAAGGTGCTCGCCGAGGGCATTGAGGCCGATTTTCACCGCGTACAGTTCACCCCTGATCTGCTGCCCGCTGATCTGACCGGCACGGAGATTTACCGACCACAGGCCGGCGATTTCCATTTTCAACAAGGCCCGCTGTTTCATAACCTGATCCTGGCCGATGAGGTCAACCGGGCGCCAGCAAAAGTCCAGTCCGCCCTGCTGGAGGCAATGGCCGAGCGGCAGATCACTGTCGGCAAGGAGACTTATTCCCTGCCCCGGCTGTATCTGGTGATGGCCACGCAAAATCCCATCGAACAGGAAGGGACATATCCGCTGCCGGAGGCGCAGTTAGACCGGTTTTTATTGCACATACAGATTGATTATCCAGAGGCAAAGGCCGAGCAGGCCATATTGCAACTGGCCAGAGAAGAGGCGCACCAGCAGCAACCTGAGACTGACTTCTCCCTTATCATGCAGGCAGCAATCTTTGCAGCCCGCGAGGCGGTGCTGGATGTCTATATGGCGGAGAACCTTGAGCAGTACCTGATTCAACTGATACTGGCCAGCCGCCGCCCGGCCGCCTACGGCGATGATCTGGCAAAATGGGTGCAGTATGGTGCCAGCCCGCGTGCCACCATCGCTCTCGATCGCTGCGCCCGGGCGCATGCCTGGATACACGCCAGAGACTTTGTCAGCCCGGACGATATTCAGGCCATCGCCGCAGACGTGCTGCGCCATCGGCTGATACTCAATTACGAGGCAGAGGCAAACGGCATCAGCACCGACCAGGTGGTGCAGGAACTGATCGCCAGAATTGCCGTACCTTAAAGATGCCGACACAGCAAAACCCCGCCGTTGACGTGTCGGTGTCAGAGCTGGTGCAACTGCATCGCCAGGCGGCGCGCATTTGCCTGCAAAGCCAGCGGATAAAGGCACGGCAAAGCGGCGAGTATCGCTCCGGTTTCAAGGGCCGGGGCATGGAGTTTGACGAATCACGGCCCTACCAGCCCGGCGATGATATACGCAATATCGACTGGCGCGTCACCGCCCGCACTGGCAGACCCCACACCAAGCTGTTTCGCGAGGAGCGCGAGCGGCCGGTTTTTATCTGGCTGGATTTGCGCCAGACGATGTTTTTTGCCACCCGCGGGCGGTTTAAATCGGTGCTAGCCGCCCAACTGGCGGGGATGCTGGCCTGGAGTGCATTACAGCACGGCGATCGTATCGGCGGGCTGATCTTTGCAGATGCCGAGCATCATGAAGTCAAACCGGGCCGCGGCAAGGCGGCGGTACTGCGGCTGCTGAACCAGATTGCCCGCCAGCATCAGCAGCACAACGCCACCCGCAAGACCAATACCCCTGACTCGCTCGCCCATGCCCTGCGGCGTTTGCGGCGTGTTGCCCGGCCCGGCAGCCTGCTCTTTTTGCTGAGTGATTTCAGAGGGCTAACGAAGGCCGCCGAGCTGCAACTCAATCGATTAGGCAAACATAACGAGGTGACCCTGTTGTTCATCCACGACCAACTGGAAGTCGCCCTGCCACCCGCCGGGCTGTATAAAGTGACCAACGGCCGAGAGGACTGTCTGCTGGACACGCACGACCGCGCCCTGGTTGATGCCTATCAACACCACTGCCAGCAGCGTCTTGAACAACTGCAATCACTGGCAAAGCATAACCGTATGCGCCTGTTAAGCTGCCAGACCAGTGCCGCGCCATTGACGCTGCTCGCCACCGGGCTGGGCCAGGCCATGAGCTAAGCCATGCCCAATCCACAAACCCTGCCACTGCGAGACATTCATCTGCCGCCGGCCCCGGGCTGGTGGCCGCCTGCGCTCGGCTGGTGGTGCGTGCTTGGCCTGTTGGTGCTGATGGTGGCGGGATGGGTACTCTGGCAGCGGCACAAGGGGCGTGTACGCCGCTCTGCCATCACCCTGGCACGGCAGGAGTTGCTCGCCATACAGGCACACTACACCCGAGAGCAGGATGCTAAATCCGCCATACAGGCGGCCTCCGTCCTGGTGCGCCGACTCTCCATCAGCCTGTTTCCGCACCACAACAGCGCCGGCCTTATCGGTAACGACTGGCTGGATTTCCTCGATAGCCAGGTGGGGCAGCGCATCTTCTGCGCCCGTGCTGGCCGCCTTATGCTGGAGGCACCTTACAGACGGGTTGTGCAGCCGGCCGAGGCACAATCTCTGTTGTTGCTCTGCGGGCAATGGCTGGAAGCTGCGGCACGTGTGCCGCAGGCACGGTAAGTCATGCTGCATTTTCAATGGCCGTGGCTGGTGGTGTTGCTGCCCTTGCCCTATGTGATTTACCGCTACAGCCGACCGGCCGAGGCCAACATGCAGGCCGCCCTGCACGTGCCTTTTTTTGACGACTTCACGCGACCGGCAGCGGGCACGGGCAAACGCATGACCCCGCACAATGCGTTGTGGCCGGGCCTTGTTATCTGGCTGCTGTTGCTGCTGGCGGCGATGCGGCCGCAATGGCTGGGCGATGTGATTGAGATCCCCGTCAGTGGCCGTGAATTGATGTTGGCCGTGGATCTATCCGCCAGCATGGGGGAAGAGGACTTTGTGCTCAGCGGCGTTCGTGTCAGCCGGCTGGAGGCGGTAAAATTCGTGGCGGGCAGATTCATCGGGCGGCGGCTGGGCGATCAGCTTGGCTTGATACTGTACGGCGATCAGGCATATTTGCAGGCACCGCTTACCTTTGACCGAGAGACGATTCACACCTTGCTGGATGAGTCTGAAATCGGCCTGGCAGGGCGTCGCACGGCCATAGGTGATGCCATTGGTCTGGCGGTCAAGCGCCTGCGCGAGCGGGATGAGAAAAATCGGGTGCTGATCCTGCTCACTGACGGGGCCAATACGGCCGGTGTGGTTGACCCGCTGGAGGCGGCTGAACTGGCCGCCCGGTATGGCCTGAAAATTTATACCATCGGCGTGGGCGCTGACAGGCTGGACGTTAAGGGGTTGTTCGGTCTTCGCCGGATTAACCCCTCGGCGGATCTTGATGAGCAGGCATTGCAGGAAATCGCCCGCCTGACCGATGGCCGGTATTTTCGCGCCCGTGATCTGGATGAGCTGGAAGAAATTTACGCCCTGCTGGATGCCTTGGAGCCGGTGGAACAAGATGTCAAAAAATTCCGCCCCCGCAGCGCGCTGTATTACTGGCCCTTGAGCCTGGCGTTTATTCTGGCCGGGATCATCAGCATGTATAAATTCCGCCCTGACAGGATGAGCATACAATGACAACCCTGGCACAGTTTCACTTCATCCGCCCCTACTGGCTGCTGGCTTTTCTGCCGCTGTTGCTGTTGCTCTGGCAGGTGTACCGGCGCAAGCTGGGCAATCCTCACTGGGAGGCATTTTGTGATGCCGCCCTGCTGCCACATATTCTCACCCGCCCCACCGCCCGCCCGCGCCATTACCTGCTGCTGTGGCTCGCCATCACCGGCGCGCTCGCCATCCTTGCGCTGGCCGGCCCGGCCTGGAAAAAATTACCCCAGCCGGTCTTCAGCGATCAGCGCGCGCTGGTGATCGCCCTGGATCTAAGCCGCTCCATGGATGCCAATGATCTGACGCCGGACCGCATCACCCGGGCGCGTTTTAAGATCAGCGACCTGCTCGCCGCCCGCCCGGATGGTCAGACGGCCCTGCTGGTCTATGCCGGTGATGCGTTTGTGGTCACGCCACTGACGGATGATGCCGAGACGATCACCGCCCAGCTCAATGCCTTAACGCCCGCCATCATGCCCGCCCCGGGCAACCGCACCGATCTGGCGCTCGACCGGGCAGGGGCGCTGCTGACCCAGGCCGGCATGAGCCAGGGCAGCGTCCTGCTGATCACCGATGAGGTGGCATTGCCGCCCCCGGACGAGGCGGTTGCCCGGCTGCGCCAGCAGGGCGCCAGCCTGTCCATACTGGGCGTTGGCAGCCAGCATGGCGTGCCAGTGCCGCTGGCCGATGGCAGCTTTCTGAAAGGTGCAGACGGGGAGATCATCATTCCGGTGCTAAAGGAAGCACCGATGCGTAAACTGGCCGCACTGGGCGGCGGCATCTACCACAGGCTGTCGAACAATGATGCCGATATTGACGCCTTGCTCAGGTACCTTCAGCGTGATGGCACGCCGCAGATGGCAGAGCGCACCGAGCTACAGACGGATCTCTGGCACGAACAGGGGCCCTGGCTGGTGCTGCTGCTGTTGCCCCTGGTGGCGATGAGTTTCAGGAAGGGCTATCTGTTGCTCCTGCTGGCATGGTTGCCGGTAACCGAGGAGGCCACAGCGTTTGGCTGGCGTGATCTCTGGCTGAATTCGAATCAGCAGGGCGAGCGTGCCATGAACTCAGAACACTACGATGAGGCACAGGCTCTGTTTCAGGATGAGCAGTGGAAGGCGGCGGCGGCGTACAAGGCCAGGGATTATGCGGCGGCATTGGAACACCTTGAGGGCCTTGACGGCATAACGGCGGACTATAACCGGGCCAATGCCCATGCCATGCTGGGCGACTATCCGCAGGCCATCGCCGCCTATGATGAGGTGCTGGCAGCAGACTCTGACCATGAAGATGCGCGGTTTAACAAGGATTTGCTGGAACAAGCGCTGAAACAACAGCCACAGCCACAGCAGGGCGGCAACGCCGCCGAACAGGAAAAACAGCAATCCCCAAATCAGCAGGAGAGTGACGGGCAGGCCGGTCAGCAGGAGAATGACCAGCATGAAAATGATGAGCAGCAGGAGAATGGTCAACAGGCCAATCAGAAAGAGAGCAACCGCCAGTCACCTGCCGATGCCGCCGCCAGCGATCCACCGCAAACACCGCCCGATTCGCCGGCTGAGACCGGGCAACATAAGGACGAACAGGAAACTGACCAGCAGGCCGCCACGCCGCCACAGCAAACGCCATCCGGCCAGGACGAGCCAGCCAGCGAAGAGGCGCCTGTGCAAGCACCACAGGCGGCACAAGCGGCCGAGCCAGTCCGGGTTGATGAGGACAATCAGGCAATCGAGCAATGGCTGCGCCGCATTCCCGATGATCCGGCCGGTTTGTTAAGACGAAAATTCCAGTTTCAATATGGCCGCCGGCAACAGGATGCCAATGCGGCGGATACCTCATGGTGATGCACATGATGAGCAGCTGGCGGCCGCTGTTCATCTGGCTGGTATGGCTGCCTGCTGTGAGCATTGCCAAGACCAATATCATCGTCAAGGCCGACCGCCATCCGGTGTTGCTGGAGGAATCCTTTGATCTGATCTTTGAGGCCGATGGTGCGGTTGATGATGAGCCGGACTTCACGCCGTTGACTCAGGACTTCGACATCCTGTCCACCCATACCGGCAGCAGCATCAGCGTGATCAATGCCCGCATCAGCACCACCAAGACCTGGACGCTGACGCTGTTTGCCCGGCGCGAGGGTCGCCTGCCGATTCCGGCGATTGCATTTGGCGCTGATCGCAGCCCGGCAACTGCCATCACCGTCCAGCGCACCTCGCCCGGCCAGGGCAATCGCCCGCCGGAGGATATTTTTCTCATCCTGAAGGTAAGGCCACAGGAGGTGTATGTACAGCAGCAGTTGATAGCGAAAGTGAAGCTCTATCGTGCGGTCAACACGGCTAACGCCACCCTGAGCGAGCCAGAGCTGACCTCCGGCAAGGCGATCATCGAACCCCTGGATAAAGACAGCGAATATGAGACCATCATCAATAATCAACGTTATCAGGTGCTGGAACGATCTTATGCCGTCTATCCGCAGGAAAGCGGCACAATGCAATTCAAGCCGATACGTTTTCAGGGGCAGATTGCCCGCCAGTCCGGTTTTATGTTCAATCCCTTTGGCCCCAGGCCAAGGACAGTGGTGCGGCAATCGCCCGTTGTCGAGCTTACAGTAAAGGCCATTGCCGATGCCTTTACCGGTACACACTGGCTGCCAGCCAGCCGCCTCACGCTGTCCGAGCAATGGTCGCAGGACCCGCTGACAATGCGGGTCAATGCGCCGATAACGCGCACACTCAACATCACCGCCGAGGGCCTGACGGCCAGCCAGCTACCGGTGCTGACCGCCCATCTGGGCGATGCGTTTAAGCAATACCCCGACCAGCCCGTGCTGGAGACCCGCAAGACCCTCAACGGCAGCACGGGCATCCGCCAGGAGAAGTCGGCGTTGATCCCGACAGCCGCCGGTGATTTCACCCTGCCGGAAGTCCGCCTGCCCTGGTGGAACACGCAGACCGACACCCTGGAATATGCCGTCTTGCCCGAGCGCACAGTCCGGGTATTGGCAGATGCAACGGCTGCCCGGATCACCCCCCCGCCAGTTGCACCGCCCGCCGTCACGGCGGATGCGCTGAACCTTGCAGAGGATTCCGCAGACGATGATAAAGATCCGGCCGTAAAAGACGTTGCCCGCCCCGCCATGCTGTGGAACTGGCTGACCATCGTCTTGGCCGCCGGCTGGCTGCTGACCCTGTCAGTGCTGGCCGTATTCTTATTCAGGCAGAGGCGGCCACACACCCTCACCCGCCAGGACGATGAGAACCACCGCATGATTCTTGCCTGGCTGAAACAGGCATGTCATGAACACGATGCCGGGCAGGCAAAATCGGCCTTGCTCGCCTGGGGGCGGCTGAACTGGGGGCAGCAGACGATCACCAGCCTGGGAGATATACAGCAGCGCTGTCAGCCGGGCCTGGCGGCGGCGCTGGCCGACTTGTCGCAGTCGCTGTATGGCCGCCAGCCCACGGCCTGGCGGGGAGAGTCCTTGTGGTCGGCTTTTCAGCAGGCACAAACGCCAGCAAACACCACCGCCGCCCCGCCCGAGGGCGAGTTGCAACCCCTAAATCGTCTGTAATCATCGTCTGTAATTATCGTCTGTAATTGGCGTAACGGCCAGTTTGTGTCGGCAGGGAGGGTGTCAACGTATCTTAGGGGTCGTATCCGTAGACGGCCAGTTCAATCCGGCCATCCGGCGTGAACTGCACCCCTTCCGCCGCCAGTAACCGGCGTTGTCGGTCATGCCCGTCCCCGTGCCTGCGCGGGCTGATTTTGCCCTGGCTGTTGATCACGCGGTGCCAGGGGATGCGGCCATCATCCCGCCGGCAGGCCAGGGCATACCCCACCTCTCTGGCATGGCAACCGCCCACCGCCCGGGCAACCTGCCCGTATGTCATCACCCGCCCCTCAGGGATGCGGCTTACCAACGCATAAATCGCATCATAACGGCGCATCTCTCCGGCACTCTCGCTTGCCCCGCCAGCACGCCCCGGCCAGTATGCGTATGGCATGATACGCCAGCGACCCTAACGGTAAGAGACAATAAAAAAGCGGCTTGCCACCCCTTGACCCAAGCACCATCTTCCTAAGGCCGGCTATAAAAACAACTTACCCCACGGCCACGATAGCCAGCATCGCCGAAGCACCGGCGATGTGATGGATAAAAGCTGTCTCTTTTGTCGTCTTCTATCCCGATTTTCCCCATTTCAATCTCGTTTCGAGTATTCATGTTCGCACTCATCCCGTCCCTTATTAAACGTGATTGGCAGTATAACCCCCCGCATCAGCCGTTAAAATCCCGACACCGCTTCTCGCCTTGATGTGCTGTCCTGATGGTGTACCGCTCATCTCCGCCAGCACCGCCGTGTCGTATTGCCGCCACCCTGCCCGATGAGCCTGCCAGGGCAGCCGCCCGTGACCGCTTCCAGAGCCAGGTCGAGAGCTATGTCTATGTTGACCCCACCGGCCCGTCCGTACAAGCCTCTGCCGTGGGCGCTCTGACCACCACCATCAACACCCTCATCAGTCAACGGCTGTCCGCTTATCGCCGTGCTGCCCGCCCACCCGTGCAGGTGGCCACCACCGCCCTGCTGCCGGGGATGCTGGCCAGGGGAGAAGACCCGCGCATCTGGGGGGAGGTATTCGCTGCCTTGTCTGCTTGGTTCGGGCTGTTGTGATCGAAGGGGTAGTGGTCAGGCAACGCAGCGGTGCTGGTAAGCCGTGCAGGGGGGATAGCGGCCAGGGATGACTGAATTAAGCAACGCCCGGCACTGATGGCATCAAGCCAGGAGACAAGCGAAAGATGGCTGGGTCAGTGGGAGTGAGTCAGAGATAATCAGAGGGGGCCTGGCTCATGCGGCTGTCCGCTTGAGGGGCAAACCGCAGGTAGTGATGGGTGTTAAGCGAATGAGACAGTGACAGATGATTGGGGGGCGCCGGGGTAGGCAGGGATGACCGAAGTTGAGCAGCGCAATTACGCCGGTATCAGTTAAGGGTGAGGCAAGGCCACCAGCCATGCCGTATGCAATCTGCCTTGTTGGCAAGGTGGGTTCATCTTGATGCTGTCGGTAGCTGACCTGCTGCAAGCCAGCACAGGGCGGGATGATCCTGGAAGTCGTCCGCTGTCTTCGAGCGGGAAATTTTTCAAACGCTGCTACAGGACAGATCGCCAGAGATCGTCATAGCATCGGCACGGCGGCCTCCCGGATGATTGATACATGCTTAACCTGGTGCATTCGTGAGCTGGCTTGCTGTCGTTCGTATCAACTCCCAGGCCTGCTTGACATGTTGCCGTTCGGTACTCGCCTGACCGATACACAGCCGCAAGCTGAACTCGCCGTTTAAGGTGGTGTGGGTCAAATACAGTTTGCCAGAGCGGTTGAGCGCATCCAGCAGCCGCCGGTTGAACGCCTCGCTGTCTTTATGACGAAAACAGATCAGGTTAAAAGCCACCGGTGCCACGATCTCATAAGCCGCATCGGCTGCAATCCAGCCTGCCATTTCTCGCGTGAGTTCAATATGCCGACGGATGTGATAACGCAAGCCATCAAGGCCGTAATAACGCAGCACAAACCAGAGTTTCAAGGCCCGAAAACGCCGGCCCAGGGGGATGTGCCAGTCGCGGTAATCAAACACGGCACCGCTGCTCGTTGCCTGATTCTTTAAATACTCCGGCAGGATGCTCAGCGTCTTGATCAGGATGGTGCGCTCGGCCACCCAGAAGCAGCTACAGTCAAAATTCGTGAACAGCCACTTGTGCGGGTTAAAACAATAACTCATGGCGTATTCCATACCATCGTGCAGATGATGGTATTCAGGACACAGGCAGGCACTGCCGGCCATGGCACCATCGACATGCAGCCACAGATCCTCCCGCTGGCAGATCTCCCCTATAGCCCTGATTGGATCGGTGGCGGTTGAGGAGGTGGTGCCCAGCGTGGCGCAGACATAAACCGGCGTAAGACCAGCGGCCTTATCAGCGGCGATCTGCTCGGTCAGTTTATCCGCCCGCATGGCAAAGTGCTCATCCACGGCGATCTGTCGCAGCCTGTGGCGTCCCATCCCCACCACGCCCATTGCTTTCTCCAGCGAGGAGTGTGTCTGGGTTGAACAATAGGCCAGCAGGGTCCCATCACAGCCGTGAAGATTGCTCTGGTAGTTGGTCGCCCGCTCTCTGGCGGCGAGCAGGGAGCACAGCACGGCGCTGGAGGCCGAATCCTGTATCACGCCGCCGCCCGTGCTGCTGGACTTGAACTTTTCCGGCAGCGCCAGGGGCTTGATCAGCCAATCCAGTACCCGGGTTTCCACCTCGGTACAGGCCGGGCTGGTAGACCAGAGCATCCCCTGCACGCCCAGCCCGGAGGAGAGCAGATCGCCCAGGATGGCCGGTCCGGAGGTATTGGCCGGAAAATAGGCATAGAAGTTCGGCGATTGCCAGTGCGTGATCCCGGGCAGTATCTTCTCATCCATATCGCTGAGAATCTGCTCGAAAGCCTCGCCGCTATCGGGCGCTGCATCGGGCAGTGAGTCTGTGATCTCGCCGGGTTTGACCTGGGACAGCACCGGGTAGCGCTCCACCTGTTCATAATAATCGGCTATCCAGTCGATGACTTTTCTGCCCTGCTCCCTGAACTCCTGGGGGGACATGTGAAAATTTTTCAACTCGGACATGCGCTATTCCTTAAACTTGCAGTATGAATGCCAAGCATACCATTGATACAGCGGGCAGAGATCAGCAAAACCGCAGCTGAGCACCGATGAGCGATAAAGTGCCGATGCGATATCTGTGTCACCCGCTGCATTTTTTGTCTCTGGGTTTTGGTGCCGGTTTATTTCCAAAGTGTCCGGGTACGATGGGTACGGGGGTGGCGGTTGTGCTGTATTATCCCATGCAGTCCCTGCCCTGGCAGGGGTATTTGCTGTGTCTGTTGCTGTTTTTTATCGGCGGGATAGGCTTATGTGCCTACACCGCCAGGGCCCTGGGCGAGCATGATCATGCGGCCATCGTCTGGGATGAGATCACCGGCTATTTACTGACCATGTTCATGGCACCTTCAGGCTGGCAATGGATGCTGGCCGGTTTTATTGTGTTCCGCCTGTTCGATATTGCCAAGCCCTGGCCGATACGCTGGCTTGACAAACAGGTGCCGGGTGGCTCAGGAATCATGCTGGATGATGTTGTGGCGGGTATTTTTGGCTTATTTATTATTCAAATAACTGTATATTTGTTATAAAGTTAGCTTATTAATCTAAGCCATTGATGTAATCAATGGCTGATGCTGAACACATTAATCTTTAAGCGAGGCAGATATGCACGGGCGATACACACACCTGTTGGTTCTTGCTGGCGGTCTCATGTTGTGCCTGCCGCTGGCGCTGTATGCCGATATTTACCGCTATATCGACAAACATGGCCGTGTCGTTCTGACCGATGAGCCGAAAAACAGCCAATACAAGCGGCTGGTGAGAACCTGGAAGGGTTGGGAGGAAGTCAAAAACCAGATCGCCTTGCAGGATTTTTATCAGAACAAAAAGAAATACCAGTCCACCATTGATTTCTATGCTGCCCAACATGGCATCCCCGGCCCTTTGCTGCATGCGGTTGTGGCCACTGAATCGGCCTATGATCCGAATGCCGTCTCACGTGCCGGGGCGGTCGGGCTGATGCAGTTAATGCCGGAGACAGCAAAGCGCTATGGCGTCAGCAACCGCCGCAATCCGGCGGAGAATTTGAGCGGCGGTACACGCTATTTGCGTGATCTGCTACGGCTTTTCAACAACAATCTGGTGCTGGCCCTGGCCGCTTATAACGCTGGCGAGGGCGCTGTGCAACGGCATGGCAATAAAGTCCCGCCCTATAAAGAAACCCAGCGCTATGTCAGGAAGGTCATTAACTTCTATAACAAAAATAAAAAAAGCACCTGATTTTCAGGCGGTTGCAAAAATTCTCAACACCACTTGAGGGTTGCACGATATAATTCCTGCCGCTACAGTAAAAAAACAGCCTGCATCAGCGTGCTTAAATCCTGCGGGGGGTAGAGATATTAAGGATAAGCACCGATTATCCATGGATTAACCCGAATAGACAGAACAGCAGGGGATGAATGTTGTCATCAGAGTTATTTAACAGCGGCTTGCATCTGATGTACTACGGCATGGGGGTGGTGTTTATATTTTTGACCCTGCTGTTTGTGCTGACGGTGGGCATGTCGGCTACAGTGCGCCGATTTTTACCCGACCCCCTGGCCGTATCACAGCACAGCATACGTCTTGATGCCGAGCAGATCAGCGTCATCACGGCAGCAATACACCGCTATCGCAACCAGCACGCCATCCGCCGGGCGGCCCCTCATGTCAGCAACTAAACCCTTAGGTATTACCGAAGTCGTCCTGCGCGATGGTCACCAATCCTTACTGGCAACGCGCATGCGTATTGACGATATGTTGCCCATTGCCGAGAGGCTGGATCAGGTGGGTTACTGGTCAATGGAGTCGTGGGGCGGGGCGACTTACGATGCCTGCATCCGCTTTTTAGGCGAAGACCCCTGGGAGAGGCTGCGCCAGTTAAAGGCGGCCATGCCGGCCACGCCGCAGCAGATGTTGTTACGAGGGCAGAACTTGCTGGGCTATCGTCATTATGCTGACGATGTGGTGGACCGGTTCGTTGAGCGCGCCGCCATAAACGGCATTGATGTGTTCCGTGTGTTTGATGCGATGAACGATCCGCGTAACCTTGAACGGGCGCTGGCTGCGGTCATCAAGACCGGTAAACATGCCCAGGGCACGCTCTCTTACACCATCAGCCCGGTACATACGCTGGATACCTGGTTGCAACTGGCCAGACAAATCGAATCCATGGGCGCACATTCTCTCGCCATCAAAGACATGGCCGGCCTGCTGAAGCCTTATGAAGCCTATACCCTCATCAAGCGCCTGAAGGCGACCGTGTCCATTCCCATCCACATGCAGTGCCATGCCACCACCGGCCTGTCCACGCCCACCATTGTCAAAGCCGTGGAGGCGGGCATTGATAATGTCGACACCTCGATCTCCTCCATGAGCCAGACTTACGGCCACAGCGCCACCGAAACCATCGTTGCCATCATGCAGGAGACCGAGCGCGATACCGGCTTTAATCTTAACCTGCTGGAAGCCATCGCCGCGTATTTTCGCACGGTGAGAAAGAAATACGCCCGCTTTGAAGGCGCATTAAAAGGCATAGATGCACGCATCCTGATCGCCCAGGCGCCCGGCGGGATGCTGACCAATCTGGAGAATCAACTGCGCGAACAAAAGGCCACCGAGCGCATGGATGAGGTGTTGCAGGAGATCCCGGCGGTGCGTCAAGACCTTGGCTATATCCCGCTGGTCACGCCGACTTCCCAGATTGTCGGCACACAAGCCGTGTTAAACGTGTTATCCGGCGAGCGCTACAAGACTATCGCCAAAGAGACTGCCGGCGTATTGCGGGGCGAGTACGGCGCCACGCCCGCCCCGGTCAACGCCGAGTTGCAACAACGGGTCAGCACCGATGTTGGGATCATCACCTGCCGTCCGGCGGACAAGCTGCAACCGGAGATGGATACATTAACCGCCGAGCTTGATGCACTTGCCAGGGCCCAAGGCATCACGCTGGCCGAGCAGGTCATTGATGATGTCCTGACCTATGCCTTGTTCCCGCAGGTGGGGCTGAAATTCCTAACCCATCGCGGTAACCCGCAGGCATTTGAACCCCCGCCTGAACAGATGTCAGACGATAAACCCCCAGCTGCTACCGCCCCTCCGGCACCTGCCGTTGAACATTATACCGTTGAAGTCAATGGCAATGCGTATCATGTCAAAGTGGCCGCCGGGCAAGTCAGCGAGATCAGCGCAGCCGCCTCAGCGCCCCAACAAACCGGCCAGGCGAGCCGGCGACAGGATGGAAAGCCGGTCACCGCCCCGCTGGCTGGCAACGTGGTCGAGATTGTCGTCAGCCCCGGCCAGACAATCAATGCCGGCGATACGCTGTTGACCCTGGAGGCCATGAAGATGGAGACGGCCGTCTCTGCGCCCTGTGGCGGACAGGTGGCCGAGATCCTCATCAGGCAGGGCGATGCCGTGGAGATGAATCAGACGCTGCTATACATCACGGCCAGTTAAGCCCATGCAGGGCCTGGATCAGTTATGGCTTGGTACCGGCCTCAGTCAGTTGACCTGGGGCCACCTCGCCATGATTATCATCGGGCTACTGTTGCTGTTCCTGGCGGTACGCAAGCAGTTCGAGCCGCTGTTACTGGTGCCCATCGGTTTCTCCGCCATCCTGGTGAACATCCCCGGTGCCGGTTTTGCTGCCGCCCCGGTGTATGCCGCCAGCGGCGAGTTGCTGGCCCCCGGCGGGCTGCTGTATTACATCTACGATGTCGGCCTTGCCACCGGTCTCTTTCCCCTGATCATATTCATGGGCGTTGGCGCCATGACCGACTTCGGCCCGCTGCTGGCCAATCCCAAGACCCTGTTCCTGGGCGCGGCAGCACAGTTCGGCATCTTCGCCACCATCCTGGGGGCCCTGGCCTTATCGACTTATGGCATCGTTGATTTCTCCATAAAAGAAGCCGCCGCTATCGGTATTATCGGCGGGGCGGATGGCCCGACAGCGATCTTCATCGCCAGCCGCCTGGCCCCGGAGTTGCTGGGCGCCATTGCCGTTGCCGCTTACTCCTACATGGCGCTGGTGCCGATCATCCAGCCGCCCATCATGCGTGCCTTGACCACAGAACAAGAGCGCCAGCTGGTGATGGTGCAGTTACGCATCGTCTCACAGCGGGAGCGGATCGCCTTCCCGTTACTCATGCTGGTGCTGGTCGCCCTGTGCCTGCCGTCCGCCGCCCCCTTGTTAGGCATGTTCTGCTTCGGTAATTTTCTGCGAGAATGTGGCGTGGTCAAACGCCTGTCAGAGACGGTACAGACCTCGCTGATCAATACGGTCACCATTTTTTTAGGGCTGGGTGTTGGCTCAAAACTCAACGTTGAGCAGTTCTTAAATACCAGGACCTTAGGGATATTGGTGTTAGGCATGGTGGCCTTTGCGATCGGCACGGCTGCCGGCGTGTTGATGGCAAAACTCATGAACCGGCTCTCCAGCAGCCCGGTCAATCCGCTGATCGGTGCTGCTGGCGTCTCTGCCGTGCCGATGGCCGCCCGGGTCGCCAACCGGGTCGGCCAGCAATACAATCCGCAGAATGTCCTGCTCATGCACGCCATGGGCCCGAATGTTGCCGGGGTCATCGGCTCGGCGGTGGCCGCCGGGGTGATGTTGAGCCTGCTTGGCTAAGCGTTAAACAAGCCTACAGCGCCAGGTCAGGCGGCAGGTTAAGATGGCAAGTTACCTTACCTTGGGGGAGCAGCGCATGAGCGTTTCATTTTTTTGAACGACCGATACTGAATTCGCCCTATGAGTACCCCTTTGCTCATTGGCAGTTGGATGAGGTCGGGCGGCCAACGCAGCACATCATCCGGGCGCGCCGGAAGGCCGAGTTTATCACGCCGGTGCCCGGGCCTACGCGGCGGGGGCGCACCACAGATCAGGCAGATATGATCCTCGATGACGGCGAGGGTCTGTCCACATCCGCCCAGGCATACAACCCCATGCCCATCATCAACGAGTTGCGAAGCGAGGTGGACACATGGCGGGCGCTGCCGAGTGAGCGGGACTGGCTGGTGACGCCGGAGACCGCCCGCCTGCTCAAGCACTGGCGGCACTATCTTTGATGAAGTGACCACCGATATCAATAAGATAAACAACGATGTGTATTACAGCTTGCAGGGGCAGCAGGATGAACAACAAGCTGATTGCACTCATGCAATCTCCTATACTAATTATTTTATCAAGTGTATACTAAAATTAGCAATTAAATCTGCGCCAATATTTTATGTCACATTTAGAAATAATCAAAAAGATTCTAGGAAAACCCTATTACGAAAATGAGTTTGGAGTCGTTTACCATATGGATTGCTCAGAAGGTTTGCAAAAGCTAAAAAGCTCAGAGGTATTTTTTGACGCAACCATAACAAGTCCGCCGTATAATATTGGAAAAGAGTACGAACAGATACTATATCTTGATGAATATATAAAATGGATTAGCTCCATTAGTGATCTCGTTTACGAAAATACAAAACCAAACGGATCTTATCTCTTAAACCTTGGCTATCTTTCAGTAGAAGACAAAGGGCATGCTGTTCCAATTCCTTACTTGTTATGGAATAAAGTTAAATTCTATCTGAATCAGGAAATAGTTTGGAATTATGGCGCAGGAGTTGCAGCAAGAAAATATCTATCTCCTAGAAACGAAAAAGTTCTTTGGTATGTTAAAAATCCAAAAGAATTCACTTTTAATTTAAATGATATTAGAGACCCAGATGTTAAATATCCTAATCAAAAAAAGAATGGGAAGTTGCGCTGCAACACTTTGGGCAAAAATCCCTCGGATGTTTGGCAAATTGCGAAAGTTACATCCGGTAAGAATAGATCATCTAAGGAGCGAATGCCGCATCCTGCACAATTCCCAGAGGACTTAATAGAAAGAATGGTATTGGGCTTTTCAAATGAGGGGGAAATGATACTAGACCCATTCATTGGATCAGGGACAACCGCACGAACAGCCATGTTAAAGGAGAGGAAGTTTGTAGGATTTGAAATAGATAAAGCTTATTGCAAAACACTGAAAATGCGCCTAGAATCAACTATGGATGAAATCAAGCGAGAGCGAAGTGTTCTTAAGCTTTTTTAGTTCTTTCGTAGAGTGTTTTCAATTTGTATCTATAAACTTTTGGTGCAAGTCTTGCCTGCTGTCCAGTAGCTGCGGTCTGCGCTATCCAATCGGAGTGCTCTAAATAACCAAACCGAATGATAAGTATTTCGGGGCGTTTTTTTGTAGGTGTAAATTTTTGAAAATTAATAGTGATATAGTAGCCATCCTTATTTTTCAGCCCATTACTAGAGTTTGGTTGTGCATAACTTCGATTCCCAAATATTTGATTTGGATGTGAAGAACCTTTAATTTCTACGCTCAATGTTTCGTCTTTAAGATGGTGAATATCTTTTTCTGATTTGGTCGTTCCCACTGTATATAATTCCTTGTGGTTCAGTGATAGATAATGAGCCACTAATTCGTGCAGAAAAAAGCTCATAATCTGCGGGGTGGGGAAAATCTCTTTACCAATTTGGAAAGAGCCAATTTTAGAGTTAAATATATCGTCCCATGATTTCAATACAACATCTACAATTTCCTTTTCTTTAAGAGGGTGTTTCTTAATTAAAGATTTGGTTATGGTTTCCCAGTTTTTTGTTTCCTTGTCTTGATATGGCGAAGTCATAGATTATTTGAAATCAAGCAGTTCTTTAATTGGCATATCTAAAGAATTTGCAATCTTTTCGATATTTTCCAAAGTAATGTTCTTTTCTGCGCGTTCAATCATTCCGATATAAGTTCGGTGAACCTTAGCGCGTGAAGCTAGTTCTTCTTGTGATAAATTTAACCTATTACGTTCGGCTCGGACTTTGTTTCCGAATTTTATTAAAATTTTTCGTTTCATATTAATAGCTATAGCTTATTCATTTGCTAACTTTGGTTCTACATACTACAATTATCATGTGATGCTTAACTTATCTGTTACACGGTGGAGCAAGCTAAAAATTTTCTTTTCCGCTTTGCGAGAGGAGGTCTATGGGCGCTCAAAAAATTCACTCGTGGCTTTTTGATTGTTGCGCCGGGGCTGACTATCAAAGGCCGCTTGGGCGTCAGAGCCTTTGGCACACAGCTTTTGTGCGAGCAGGTGATTGGCCGCGCACTGCGGCGACAGTCCTATGATCTGAACGAAGACAATCGCTTTAATGTCGAATATGCCGATGTGCTGGGCATTCCGTTTGACTTTACCGCCAAGCCGGTCGAGGCGCCCGTGCAGCCGCCGCGAGAAACCATCCGGGTAACAGCCGTTCGCCCCGAGCGCGATGCCCTGGAAATCCGTTTCCCGCGTGTCACAGGCTACCGCGTGGAGTTGCCGGAAGACCGGCTGAGTGCGGCATTTAGCGATGACCATAAGTTGGAACTGACGCCCGAAATGGTCGGTGCGACCGAAACGCATAACGAGGGCATCATCGGCGAGGGGGTGGTGCTGAACCTTGAGGACTTGCAGAATGTGCGCCGCTCAACGCTGCTATTTCATCTCACCAAGAGATTGCTTTATAATGAATGGCGCGACCCGGATGGGGCGCCAAAGCACCACCTGTTCGGGCAACTCAAGCGCATTACCCGGCAGTGGCTGGATAGCTGTCTTATCTGCAAGGGCGGCACCTACCCGGCGCAGCTGATGTATCTGGAACTGGCGGACAGGGCCTGTTCGAGAATCACGGCGGCGATCACACAGGCCGAGCACAGCAAAGACCGCCCCATCCGCGCCATGCTGGATCCCTACAACCCCGCCGGCTCCACCCGCCACGTCAACTTCACCACCTCGAAGACCGAGCGCTGGCAGACCGACCCGCGCAAGTGCCATATCAACTGGGTGATTCTCGATAGCGGCTGGGAGGCGGAGTTCTGCCGCGTGGCCGAGGCGCACAAGCGCGTGCTTGCCTACGTCAAAAACCACAATTTGGGGCTGGAAGTGCCCTATCGCTACGCGGGCGCGGCGCACAACTACCGTCCCGACTTTATCGTGCAGCTCGACGATGGGCAGGATGACCCGCTCAATCTGATTGTCGAGATCAAGGGGCAGCGCCACGATCAAGACAAGGCCAAAAAGCTCGCCATCGAAACGTGCTGGATACCCGGCGTCAACCACCTTGCCACCTATGGCCGCTGGGCCTTCGCCGAATTTACCGCTGTATTCGATATGCAGCAGGACTTTGCAGACAGGGTGGAGCAAGCGTTTGATGACATGCTACAGACCGCTTTATAACTTCAGAAACACACTGCACGGCTCAGAGAGAAAGCGAGAGCACTATCAGCATATAGGGTATCGAATAAAAGACTTTTATCGCACGGGCAGCCATGCAATAAGGGCGGACATGAATAATCAAATCGCCGCACAGCGTCCCTGCTTGCGTGCTGCGTGCAGGCAAGTCAGTGTGCTTAGATTCTGGGACAAGCATGGCCTGACCCGCCCTTGACCACAGTGGCAGTGGTTCGACAAGCTCACCCACCAGAGCCGCCGTACCCTGTATGCCTGGCGCAAAGCCTACCGCGAGTGGGGACTGTCTGGCTTGTGTCCGACCCCCAAAGCACCGAAGCGCACTCGCCGCTGACCACAAGCGGTTATCCAGCAGATACGCCAACGGCGCCAAGACCTGCCCAATCTGGATAAAGAGCAGTGTCAGGTACTGCTCAGATCCTGGTGTCAGGCCAGGGGATTGCCCTGTCCCAGTACTTCGACCATTGGCCGCCCTGTCTGTGCGGGTACGCAGACGGGCTGATTGCCGATACCCCCGACAAGAGGCGAATCTCACCCCCGGCCTTGAGCCCGAAGGGGAAAGCCAAAGCCTATCGAAGAACCCCCGTCACACGCCGCCCTAAAGGCTATCGCCCCAGCCAGATTGGCGAGTGTGTGGGACTGGACGCCATCGAGCGGCGTAGGCAGGTGGCCGGGGGGTATCTCCTCACCTCTATTGACGAAGCCAGTGGCTATGCCTTAGTCCTGGCGGTGCCGAAACGGAGCAGCCAAGCTGCCAGAGACTTCTTTGAGACGTGTTTCCGCTTGACCCCCTTCCCCATCCAGCAGGTGATTACCGACAGTGGCGTTACGTTCAAGGGCGCGTTTGACCAACGGCTCAATGATAGTCAGATCCTGCATCTATACACCTATCCCAAAACCCCCAAAATGAATGCCGTGGCTGGTGAGCTTGTCGAACCATCTGTGAGCGTTCTAATCGCACCAGTCAAGAGCAGTCCTGCCTGTGCGTGTCCGCACGCAGACAGGCGAGAAGCCAATGTAGACCGCTTAACTTCCTAAGACCCCCTGTTTTAAGCGCACCCGTCAATTTCATGCTGCGCTGCAAGTAATAATTTATAACTGCATGAAATATATAGTGTTTAAAATTTTGCAATGCAGCAATTCCAAGTTACAATCTCACCATTAACGCAACTGTAAGCAGAGTGTGAACCATGCAGATACAAGATAAAGTCGCCATCGTCACCGGTGCGGCCAGCGGTATTGGTCGGGCGGTGTCCCTGGAGCTTGCCCGGCGTGGCATAAAGAAGCTGGCCATGATTGATCAGTCCGAGCAGATCAGAATTGCCGCTGAACAGGTGAATAATGAGGTGGATGCAGAGGTAGCCGTCACTTATCAGGGGGATGTCACGAACGATGCCTTCCGTGTCAATGTCTATGATAAAATCTGCCAGCAATACGGGGTCGTGAATATTTGTATTCCGGCCGCCGGCATCACCCGTGATGCACTGGCGGTCAAGGTGAATAAAGAGACCGCCGAGGCCATGGTGTATCCCAAGGCACATTTTGAGCT
This sequence comes from Gammaproteobacteria bacterium, assembly GCA_963422205.2. Taxonomy (GTDB): domain Bacteria; phylum Pseudomonadota; class Gammaproteobacteria; order Eutrophobiales; family Eutrophobiaceae; genus CAXMWX01. The sequence goes on from CAXMWX010000001.1 coordinate 59,862, forward strand.
GGTGGTGAATGTCAATCTGATTGCCCCGATCTACTGGGCGATGGAGATGATTGCCCGTGTTGCCGAGGACCGTGCCCGGCGGGGGTTAAAGCGCTGGCATCCTGATGAACACATGCAGGGGACGGTGATCTTTATCGGCTCGGTCTCCTCCCAGGGCAACAAGGGCCAGGTCTCCTATGCCTCAACCAAGGCCGGCCTTGAAGGTGCCGCCTCCACCCTGACCAAGGAGGCCATCTTCCACGGCGTGCGTTGTGGCGTGATTCATCCGGGCTTTACTGATACCCCCATGGTAAGAGCACTGGGTGAAGACTATATCGAGAGCCACATCCTGCCGGATACACAAATAGGCCGACTTATCCGCCCCACTGAAATTGCCGATGCCATTTGCTTCATGATAGCCAACTCGATCGTCTCCGGGCAGTTATGGGCCGATGCTGGCTGGCACCCTTCAGCATAGTATAGATAATACCGCCAGCAGGATTGACGGCATATCGGCCCAAGGCCAGGGTGTTGCACATGCACAGGATGAGGTGAAGGGTGATGTGTAAGCATAGCTGCCTCAGTGATCGATTAATGCCACTCCCATGGCGGACAGGGGTTTCACCAGCCTGCCGATTTTGATGGCATAATCGCTGGTCGCATTGCCCTCCAGTGCGCGTTTTTTTACTCCCTGGGTGATGGCGGCAAAGCGAAAAAAATTAAAGATTAGATAAAAATTCCAATCGGGAATGTCAGCGATGCCCATGCGCTGGCAGTAGGTTGCCACGTAGGCGGCTTCGGACGGAATCCCCAGTGCCGTTCGATCCAGATCGCCCAAGCCTTTTATCTCGCCCCGGGCGGCCATCCGCCACTGCATGCACTGATAGGCAATATCCGCCCAGGGGTGGCCCAGCGTGGAAAGCTCCCAGTCCAGCAGGGCGATGATCGTGTTTTCTGTCGGATGGAAGATGAGGTTATCCAGACGAAAATCACCGTGGATCAGGCTGATCTTGCCATCATCTGCTGGCAGGTTGGCGGGCAACCACTGCATCAGGTGTTCCATGGTGCTGATGGCTTCGGTTTCGCTGGCGCGGTATTGCTGCTGCCAGCGGCTTATCTGGCGTTCGAGATAATGGCTTTTTTTACCGTAATTGCCGAGGCCCACGGCGGCTATATCGACTTGATGCACGGCGACCAGCGCCCGATTCATGGCATCATAAATGTCTGCCCGTTGGTGGCGATCTAATTCAGGCAAGGCGGGGTCAGAGAAACTCCGTCCCTGTGCATAACTCATCACATAAAACATGCTGCCGATGATCGACTCATCGTCGCACAGGTGGATGGGCGTGGGCGTTGGCACGTCTGTCTTGTCCAGGGCGGTGAGGATTCGAAACTCCCGGTCAATCGCATGGGCAGATTTCAGCAACGTACCCGGCGGTTTTCTCCTCAGCACATATTGGCCGGATGCTGCATGCAGCAAATAGGTAGGGTTGGATTGCCCAACGGCGAACTTCTGCATGGCGACCGGGCCCTTAAAACCACGGATCTGTTGCTCAAGATAGTCGGTCAGCCGGCCGCTTGCCGCCTCCTCTGTGGTCTTTTGCATCGGCTCAGGAAGCCGCCGGTCTAACCGCCTGCATAGTGTTTTAACACCTGCTTTGCCAGCGCCTGTATATGCACCTGATCCGGCCCATCAGCAATGCGAATCGTCCTGGCATAAGCAAAGGCCCGGGCGAGAAACGTATCCTGACACAGGCCCTTGGCGCCGTAGGCCTGGATCGCCCGGTCAATGACATGTTGTGCCATTATCGGGGCGATGATCTTGATCATCCCGATCAGATGACGGGCGGCTTTTTTGCCTTGCTGATCGATCATATCAGCGGCTTTTAAGGTGAGCAGGCGCGCTTGTTCGATCTCGCATTGAGAGCGGGCGATGTCTTCCCGAATACTGCCCTGCTCACTGAGTTTTTTGCCGAAGGCGATACGTGCTTCGGTACGTACACACATCAACTCCAGCGCCCGCTGGGCGCAACCAATCAGACGCATGCAATGGTGGATACGCCCCGGCCCCAAGCGTGCCTGGGCGATCTCAAACCCCCGGCCCTCGCCGAGCAACAGGTTGCCCGCCGGCACACGCACCTGGTCGAATTCGATCTCGGCATGACCATGCGGGGCATCATCGGCACCAAACACGGTCAGCGGCCGAATGATGTTCACACCCGCCGTATCTATGGGCACGAGCAGTTGCGATTGCTGCCTGTGTGTTTCTGCATCGGGGTTGGTCTTGCCCATGACGATGAGCAGCTGGCAGCGTGGATCGAGCGCCCCGGTCGTCCACCATTTGCGTCCGTTGATAATGTAGTCATCACCTTGCCGGGACATTTGGCATTCGATATTGGTCGCATCCGCCGAGGCCACGGCGGGTTCAGTCATGCAGAAGCCGGAGCGGATCTCCCCTGCAAGCAGCGGCACCAGCCAGCGTGTTTTCTGCGCCGGGCTGCCGAACTCTGACAGGATTTCCATATTGCCAGTATCAGGTGCATTGCAATTAAAGACCTCAGGGCCAATCAGTGAGCGCCCCATGATCTCTGCCAGTGGGGCATATTCCAGGTTGGTCAGGCCATGGCCGTATTCCGGTTGCGGATGAAACAGGTTCCACAGGTCGGCGGCCTTTGCCCTTGCCTTGAGGGCTTCCATGATCGGCGGCACAGTCCAGCGGTTATCGGCGCTTGCAATAAAGTCATCGTAGCCTTGCTCTGCCGGGTAGACATGTTGCTGCATAAATTCCGACACACGGCGGATGAGTGCCTTTACCTTGTCTGAATGATCAAAGTCCATGCGATTATCAACTCAGCGTGATGCGTGCTCGATGCTGTGCGGTATCGAGATGCGGGAGGGTATTAAACGACGCCAGTTGAATCTCATCGCCAGCGTAGTAACACTGTGTTATGGAGCTGTTTCGTATCTGCATGTTGAGCGCCACCGCCTGTGGGTAGGGCAGTTGCAAAATCTTAAATAACAGCATACTGATAACACCGCCAGAGGTCATCATCAAGCGATGCCGGCCTTTATCATCTCGCTGGCAGATGTCGGTTAACATTGTGCTGGTGCGCTCCCTGAAGTCGTGCCAGGTCTCGGTGATCCTGCCATCCAGCTTGCCTTCATGCCAGGCCAGCAATGACTTTTTAATCACGCGGTAGAACAGGGCAGCATCCTGGTGCTGGCGTTTGTGACTCAGCCCGATATCCTCATCCTCTGGATAGCATTCGGCATAGGCCCGGTGCAACTCGGTAAAACGATATTCGTTTAGTTTTGGACTGCGCTGTATCTGCACCTCCTGCGGGCATTCGGCCAGCATATTGTCAAGCGTTTGCTGATGCCGATGATGGGTGCCGCTGATGATTGTATCAAACCGCAAGCAACGCTCGGCAAAATACTGCCCCAGCGCGGTTGCCTGTTGCCTTCCAATGGCAGAGAGACGATCGTAATCATCGGTCCCGAATGCGGCCTGTGCATGACGGATTACATAGAGTTCGGACATCTGTTACCTACAGACTGCTCATCTGAACGATCAAAGAATCTTCATCTACCCGCAGGCGACCTTGCTTGTCAAACAGCCGTTGTCTGCTCGCATGTCACCACAGGGCCTGTGCAGCCAGCCACGCCGCGCTGCCTGGCGCCATTCTCTCCCGCCCTGTGCTGCCCGCAGGCAGGTTTCGTTCGGATGGGCGCAGGGGCGGTGGGCCATGCTAGGCGCCCGGCATGGAAGCGGTCAGCTTGAATTGACGTAAACCACACGGGCAAACCCGCTGAGATGTTCCTGCCCTGCTCATCTGCTCCTGCTCATGTGCCAATAATAAAGCTGACCGTGGTCGTGGCACTGCCACCGATGTTCAGGGTGGCAAAATTTTTTGCGCCTTCGATTTGATAATCACCGGCAGTGTTCGTGGTTTGTTTATAGCAGTCCAATGCCATTCTCACCCCGGTCGCGCCTACCGGATGGCCCAGCCCGATCAGGCCGCCGCTGGGGTTGATCGGCATATCGCCATCGGCATCGATTCGCCCGTCCTCAATCGCCTGCCAGCCCTCCCCCGGCGCGGTAATGCCGAAGTGATCGATCGCCATGTATTCGCTGATGGTAAAACAATCATGGGTTTCAATGCCATCGATATCGGCAATGCCGGCCATGCCCGCACGCCCGAAGGCGTCCAGGATGGTGCCTCTGACATGGGGGAAGACATACGGCTGCCCCTGGCTGGCCTGGACCTTGTCCTGATAGGCGATTGATGCGGTGCGGTGTCCCCAGCCCTTGATCCTGGGGATGCTCGTCACCGGTACGCCCCGCCCTTTGGCATAGTGTTTTGCATACTCAGCCGAGGCGAGAAACACGACCGCACACCCATCGGTGATCTGCCCGCAGTCCTGCTTGCGAATGCGCCCATCGATCACCGGGTTGGCCGTATCGTGCTGACGGAAGCTGTCGGCATTAAATTGCCAGCGTCGCGTCTGTGCATTGGGGTTGCGCTTTGCATTGGCGAAATTGATTTGCGCGATGGCGGCCAGATGCTCATGTTTCAGGCCGTAGCGCTTATCGTACTCATCGCCCAGCTTGCCGAACAGGTGCGGCCAGGGGTATTTTACGTCAATACATTCATGGCCGCTCCACAGCGCCGGGCCGCCGATATACTGCACCGCTTGATCGCCCGGCACGTTACGCATCTGCTCAATGCCGATGACGGCGGCCAGGGCATAGCGACCGGCTTCAATATCGGCGCTGGCGGCCAGCAGAGCCAGGCTCCCCGAAGCACAGGCGCCCTCATGGCGGGCGGCGGGCAGCCCATCAAAGGCGGGGTGGCTGGCGGCAAAAAAACCGCCCAGATGCCCCTGGTTACAAAACAACTCGGCGGCGAAATTGCCGATGTGGGCAACCTGAATGTCCGCCGGGTCTATGCTGGCGCTGTCCAGCGCACAGGCCAGGGTTGCCTTGAAACAAGCAAAAATCTCCTGCCCCTCACGCGCCCAGTTGGCGGCAAAATCCGTTTGGTATCCGCCCAGGATAAAGGTCTCACCAGACATGCCGGAATCCTCAAAAAATAACTTAAAAACAGCAGCTTATCGCCTTACTCGCCGCGCCGAAACAGTACCTGAAGCACCCTCCGGTTACACTTCACAGAGCAAAGCGACCAGCGCATTGATCGCCACGCCTTGACATAAGCTGTGCAAGGGTATTTACTTATCGCCTAGTTACTTGCATAAAAAGACTAACCAGGCAGTGGCATTCTCCACTGTCCCCAGGTGTGAGTCAATGGGCATGAGTCAATGGGTGCAAGTCAACAGCGTTGAACGTATAACTTCAGGAGGTAAGATAACCATGCAGGCACACAAGCTAACCCTCGCCGCTCTTATCACCACGTGCATCCTCGGCGGGGCACCCGTCAGAGCAGATGACACCGGGGCCGATGACCAGGCCGATGAAGCGGCTGTTTTTTTGATTGAGGAGATCACCGTCACGGCGCAAAAGCGCGAGCAATCTGTGCAGGAGGTGCCGATTGCCATCTCGGCCTACGATGCGCGTACCCTGGAGGCCATCAAGGCGGTCAGTATGGATGATATTGCCATCAGAGTGCCGAATTTTACCATGATGCAATTCAATATTGCCGAGCCGCGTTATTTCATTCGCGGCCTTGGCAGCAGCTCGGACTCGGCGGGCAGTGATCCCACCGTGGCGGTGTTTTTAGATGAGGTCTATATTGGGCGCGGTGGGGCATCGAATTTTGATTTTTTTGATCTGGAACGCATTGAAGTGTTGCGTGGCCCGCAGGGGACGCTGTTCGGTCGCAATACTTCCGGCGGCGCCTTGAGCGTGATCACCAAAAAGCCCAGCCTGGATAGCCGCCATGCGAAATGGCAGGTCGGTTACGGCAACAAGAACGCGGTGGAGGTACGTGCAGTCGGCAATCTTCCGGTGGCGCTGAATGCGGCTGTCAAGGGCGCAATTTCCTATCGCCGCCGCGATGGCTTCTCCAGGCATATCGAAACGGACGCCGAACTACAGGATGCGGAGAATATCAGCGGTCGGGCGCAGGCCTTGTTTGAGCCGACTGCTGACACCCGCCTGCTGCTCAGCGCTGACTATGCCCAGGATGACACCAAAGGCAATGCCCGCGTGCCTTTTCCGGTGAGTAGCACTGGCAATGCCTTCGCCCCCGCCCTGTCAGCGGCGGTGAATGCGGTCTACCCGCCGGGCAGCAGCGTGCGGCGATCGTTCTCCAAGCCCGAGTCCTATCAAGACCGGAAGATCTATGGCCTGATGGCACGCCTTGAACATGAGGCCGCCTACGGGCTTTGGACGGCGATCAGCAGCTACCGCAAAACCCGCTACGGCTGGTTTGAAGACTTATCTACCGCCGCCGGTGCGGGTGGCTTGCTGAACGATGATATCACCGCCGAGAAATCCAGCCAGCTCAGCGCAGAAGTGCGCCTTGCATCGCTGACAGACAGCGAGGTTCAATGGGTGGCGGGTGCGTATTTTTTAAGCGAAGAGGTGGATCGCAGTGAGCGGTTTGTGCTTGATTTCCTGTCGCCGTTGTTGGCTTTCAAGGCGCTGCCCTCCCGCAACGGCCCGCCGCTGGATGCCGATGGCGATGTGACCTTCACCCAGGCGAGCGATAACGACAGCTATGCTGTCTTCGGCCAGCTGACCTGGCCATTGACGGCACAGCTTAGTGTGACTGGCGGCCTGCGCTTCACTCGAGATGAGAAGGAGATTCATCAGGTGGCGGTGGATAATGCCCAAGATGATCCCAACCCGGGCGTGCCACTGTTCCCTGGTCAGCCCTATGATCTGAATGGTGAGGACTCCTGGAATGCGCTCACGGGCCGGGCGGGGCTGGAGTACACCACCGCCGCCGGTCATCTGCTCTGGGCGGCGGTTAGCCGAGGTTACAAATCCGGCGTCTTCCCAAGCCAGAACAACGTATTGCAAAGCGTGAATACGGCATTGGCGCCGGAGAAGGTATGGAACTATGAGGTGGGACTTAAAAGCGACTGGCTGGATGGGCGCCTGCGCCTTAACGCCACCGGCTTCTACACCGATTATAAAGACCTGCAGCAATTTCTGCTGACGCCGACCTTGATCCTCGTCACCTTCAATGTGGATGCCCGGATTCTGGGGGCGGAGTTGGAGACCGTCATGGCACCGTTTGCCGGGGTGCAACTGGGCGCCACGGCCTCTTTTATCGACACGGAAATCAAAAACTACATGCCCGTTCCCAATCGGCCGATCAGCGGCCTGGCATCGGGCAATGAACTGGCACAGGCGCCCAGGACCTCATTTAACCTGTTCGGCAGCTATGAGACACCGCTTGCCAATGGCCTGGCGTCCATGCGGCTGAATTATTCCTGGCGCGATGACTTTTTCAATTCGGTGACCAATCGGGCGGTCAACCTTATCCCCGGCTACGGCCTGCTGGATGCTCGCCTTGCCTACCGCTGGGACAACGGCATGGAAATCGCCTTGTGGGGGAAGAACCTGACCGATGCAGAATACCAAAGCCATACCATCGGGTTTCTGGGCAGTGGCTTCTCACTCTTTGGCCCGCCCCGAACCTTCGGCGTGACCTTCACGGCGACCTATGATTGAGTTTGGGGCGCAGCATTGCCTGTCACATCCTGCCACAGTCCGCCGTTGGTCAAGCGATGACTGAGGCTATCCCATGCCAGGGGAAGCGGCTGGGTACTCGGCTCAGCCTGCCGCTGATCGTAGCGCCCATGTTTTTGGTGTCCGGGCCACAGTTGGTGATCGCCGCCTGTCGTTGCGGCGTCATCGGCAGCTTCCCGGCAACCAATGCGCGCTCGCTGGCTATCTATGGCGACTGGCTGGAGCAGATCACGCAAGCATTGCAAACAGCATCGCCGCTGGCACCGGCCGAGGCGCTCGCGCCCTGGGCGGCCAATCTGATCGTACACAGCTCCTATCGGCGCTTGGCGGCCGAGCTGGCGTTGGTCAGGCGCTATCAGCCGCCCATCGTGATCACCGCCCTGGGCAGCCCGGCGGCGGTCATCGATAGTGTGCATGCCTACGGCGGCCTGGTGCTTGCCGATGTCAACACTGTGGCGTTTGCCCGCAAGGCGGCTGCGGCCGGGGTGGATGGTCTGGTGCTGGTGTGCAATGGTGCGGGGGGGCATACGGGCGAGTTATCGGCGTTCGTGTTCGTCTCACAGGTGAGGGAGTTTTTTGATGGCATCATCGTGCTTGCCGGCGGGATCAGCGATGGCCGGGCTATCCGGGCGGCAGAAGTCCTGGGTGCAGATCTCGCCTACATGGGCACCTCGTTTATCGCCACAGATGAGAGCCTGGCGAGCGAGGATTATAAAAAGATGGTCGTTGAGGCCGGGCCGGCGGATCTGATGTTATCGTCTGCCTTTACCGGTGCTAATGCGTATTATCTGCGGCAGAGTATCGTGCGTACCGGGCTGGCGCCGGATAAATTGCCCACCAGGGATGGGCCCGCCAAGGATGGGATGGATCTGTCCCATGCCGAACAACAGATCAAGGCCTGGCGGGATATCTGGTCAGCCGGACAGGGAGTGGGCACGGTGGATGGCGTCAGCACAACGGCTGAACTGGTGGCTAAATTCAAGCGGCAGTACGCTGCCGCCGTGAGTCTGGATAGCAAAGCGATGGATGGGCCCGGTGCTGCCTGCCAGCACTTGAGATGAGCGCTGCGGCAAGCTGCCTGCCATGCCCGTCTGCTCATGCCTGTGCTGGTGCGATGATGCTGACCGGGCATCTGCTTTGATGAATATACGTACATAAAAGGTGGCTGGTATGACGATGAACCCCGAATCGCTGGCGTTGACAGCGCGCAGCATCAGAACGACCGATAAAGACGGGCGCCTGCCTCCAGATGCGCCGGACTGGATTTACGGGATTGATAATCCTTACCTGCATGGTTTTTATGCGCCTGTAACCAGAGAAGTGCAGGCCAGCGAATTTGCGATCAGCGGGGAGATCCCCTCAGACCTGCATGGTGCTTATGTCAGGAACAGCCCCAACCCGATGTTCAAGCCGATCACCCCTTATCACCCCTTTGATGGCGATGGCATGTTGAGCGCTGTCGTGTTTCGTGATGGTCAGGTGCTGTCCTATGCCAACCGCTGGATAGAGACTGCTTCTCTCAAACAGGAAAGGGCAGAGGGCAGGGCCATCTGGCCTGGTGTGATGGGGCCGTATGATTTCTCCCTGCCGTATTTTCCGATCAAGGACACGGCCAATACCGATGTGGTCTTGTTCAACAAAGAATTGCTGGCGCTGTGGTATATGAGCGGCGTGCCGTATGCGATTGACCCGGTGACCCTGCAAACCAAAGGCGCACAGACGTTTAACGGCATGCTGGATCGCAGCATATCAGCGCATTGCCGGGTAGATTTGCACAGCGGCGAGATGCTGTTTTTTCACTACGGCGATGAGCCGCCTTATATGGTGTACTATGTGGCCAGTACCGAGGGCAAGATCACCAACCAAGTGGCGGTGGATCTGCCCGGCCCGCGCTCCCCGCATGAGATCGGCATCACGCAGCATTACTCCATCCTGCATGACTTTCCCTTCTTTCACGATACGGCTATTTTGCGCCGCCACAACAAGCGGGTGGTGGCTTTTCATTCGGATATGCCCGCCCGCTTCGGCATCATTCCCCGGCATGGCGGGGCGGATGAGATCACCTGGTTTGCGTGTACGCCTTGTTACATGCTGCACAGCGTCAATGCCTGGGAGGAGGGCGAGTGGATCATCATGGATGGGTGTCGTTCAACCAATCCCATGCCCAGGCCCAACCGGGACAACGGCGAGTTATCGCACATGCTGGCGTACATGGTGGTGGAGGCGAGCCTGTATCGCTGGCGTTTTAACTTGAGAACCGGGGAAGTCAGGGAAGAACCGATCTGTGATCTGAATACCGAGTTCCCCAAGATCAACCCGCTGTATGTGGGTCGTAAATCAAAATACACCTACATACAGCGCATCCCCAGGGCCGATGAGGGCGGCAAGACCTTGGCCTTCACTGCCTTGATGAAGTATAACTGTGATAAGGGTACATATCAGAAATGGGAGTATGGCGAGGGCGTGTACGGCAGCGAGGCGGTCTTTGCCCCACGCAAGGGCGCCCGCTTGGACGATGCCGAGGACGATGGCTATGTGATCACATTCACCACCGATGCCAACACCTGGCAGTCCGCGTGCTTGATCTTCGATGCCAGGGATATCTCGCCCGGACCGATCGCCCGCATCGCCCTGCCGCAGCGTTCAGGATTCGGCTTTCACGCCAACTGGTTGCGCGGCGAGGAGTTGTTTTAACCCGCAGCACCGCCGGGATGTTGCACTTCTTATCGCCTAGCCTGTGCGGCGGCCAGATGCCCCCAGATGCCTATGCTGGGCGATACGTTCTACCCCTCGCTATCTGCCCGATGCACTGCATCGATGAGCGCAACAGCGTGTACGGCGATCCCTTCCCGTCGGCCAATATAGCCCATGGTCTCGTTCGTGGTCGCCTTGAGGTTGACGGCATCTGGCGGCACGTCCATGTCCGCCGCCAGGTTATCCTGCATGGCGGCCAGGTGCGGTGCCAGTTTGGGCGCCTGAGCGATGATCGTGATATCGGCATTGATGATTCGGTAGTTATCCCGTTGCAGGCGGGCGATGATATCACGCAGCAGGATACGGCTGTCTATGTTCGCCAGCGTATCGTCCGTGTCCGGGTACCAGCGGCCAATATCGCCGAGGCCCGCTGCCCCCAGCACGGCATCACACAGCGCATGGATGACCACATCGCCATCGGAATGGGCCAGCATGCCGCGATCGTATGGTACGGTAACGCCGCCGAGGATCAACGGCGCATCCTGACAAAACTGATGCGTATCATAGCCATGTCCTATACGCATGGGCTGCTGTCCTTCCCGCGCAGATAAAATGCGGCCAACGCCACATCCTCTGCATGAGTCACCTTGATGTTATGCCTGCCACAGGCGATCAGCTTCGGCCTCATGCCCAGCCGCTCCATGGCCTGCATCTCATCGGTAACGATGACGTTATCATCCATCGCCTGTTGCAGGGCGGCCTTTAAGCGGCCTAAGCGAAACATCTGTGGCGTCATGGCATGCCATAGCTGTTCCCGTGCTACCGTCTCGATCACCTCACGTTCGGCATTGGTGCGTTTCATGGTATCTGTGACCGGCACACCCAGGGCACCGCCCACCGGGTGTCCTGTCAGGGTGTCAATCAGCCGGTCGATATCGGCCGGTGTGATGCACGGCCTGGCGGCATCATGCACCAGCACCCAGTCGTCCTTATCGGCCTGTCTCTCCAACGCCAGCAGCCCATTGAGCACGGAATGACAGCGCTGCTGCCCGCCATCGGCACGGCTGATCTTCTCATGGCCGGCCAGCGCCAGGTGCGGCCAATACGCATCAGCCGCAGCAGTGACCACAACGATGCCACATATCGCCTCATGTTCGCAGAACGGCCGCAGCGCATGTTCGATGATGGTCTTATCGTTAATGGTCAAATACGGCTTGGGTCGGTCGGCATCCATGCGGCTGCCCGTCCCGGCGGCGGGGATCAGCGCCCAGCAGACCGCCTCACTCATGGCTGGCATCGGTGGCCTGATCCTCCTCAATCACCCGGTAGAACACTTCGCCCTGGCGGATCAGCCCCAGCTCACTTCTGGCCCGTTCTTCGATGGCAGCAAACCCGTGTTTTAAGTCCATCACCTCGGCGGCAAGTGCCTGATTTCTCCTCAGCAGACGATGATTTTCCTGCCGTTGTGCCTGTTTTATCTGCTCTAAGTGGCGTACATCCTGAATGCCACCGACGCTGAACCACAGGCGAAATTGCAGTAATGCCAGGATGATGAGCAGGATCATGTTACAGATTTTCATCGGGGTTCAAGGTCGCATCAGGTGGTCGAACACGGCCTTGCCGGGATAAGCGGTTCGGCCTCCCAGTTCAGTTTCAATACGCATCAGGCGATTGTATTTTGCCACCCGGTCAGAGCGTGACAGGGAGCCGGTTTTGATCTGCCCGGCCCCCGTTGCCACGGCCAGATCAGCAATCGTTGTGTCTTCGGTTTCACCGGAGCGGTGTGATATGACGGCGGTGTAGCCTGCTTTTTTTGCCATGCCGATCGCCGCCAGGGCTTCGGTCAGCGTGCCAATCTGGTTGACCTTGATCAGAATGGCATTCGCCACCTGCTGGTCTATCCCACGCTGCAACAGGGCGGTGTTGGTCACGAACAGATCATCGCCAACTAATTGCACCTGCCCGCCCCAGCGCTCGGTCAATAACTGCCAGCCGTCCCAGTCATCCTCGGCCATCGCATCCTCCACCGAGATGATCGGATAACGTTCAAACCAGGGCGCAAGATAGGCCAGAAATCCGGCGGCATCGAGTTTTTTATGCTCTGAACTCAGATGATAATGACCATCGCTGTAGAGCTCGGAACTGGCAACATCCAGGGCCAGCAGAATATCCTCGCCTGCGCTGAAACCGGCAGCACGGATCGCCTGCATGATGACCTCCAGCGCCGCCTCATTGCCGTTGAGATCGGGCGCAAACCCGCCCTCATCGCCCACGGCGGTCTGTAGGCCCCTGGCGGTCAGCACTGCTTTTAACGCATGAAAAACCTCGGCCCCGTAACGTACCGCCTCGGCGAGGCTGCCAGCACCGACCGGCACGATCATGAACTCCTGCAAGTCGACAGTATTCTCGGCATGGGCACCCCCATTGATGATATTCATCATCGGCACGGGCATGACAAACGGCTCGCTGCCGCCCAGGTGCTGATGCAGATAGTGATACAGGGGCAGCTGTTGCTCGCAGGCGGCGGCATGGGCGGTGGCCATGGAAACGCCCAATATCGCATTGGCGCCCAGGCGACTTTTGTTATCGGTGCCATCCAGCGTCAGCATGGCCTGATCAATGCCCGCCTGATCGCTGGCCTCCATGCCGTTCAACGTCTCGCTGATCACGCTGTTGATGGTGCGAACCGCCTGTAACACACCTTTGCCCTGATAACGTATCGCATCGCCATCGCGCAATTCCAGTGCCTCTCGTGCACCCGTGGAAGCACCTGAGGGTACCATCGCCGCACCATAGGCCCCGCTGGTTGTCCGCACTTCGGCATACACCGTCGGATGGCCTCTGGAATCGAGCAGCTCTTGTGCCTGGATTGATTGTATTGCCGCCATCGCTCACTCAGTATTCACATTTAACGGTCTTGTCTATGGCCATCAGCACAGATAGCAAGCCCGCCATCTCATCCAGCGGCCAGGCATTGGCGCCATCGCTCAAAGCGCGCTCCGGTTGCGGGTGGGTTTCCATGAAGATACCCGCCACGCCAGCGGCAACCGCCGCCCGTGCCAGCAGCGGGACAAACTCGCGCTGACCATCAGATACCTTGCCTTTGCCGCCGGGCAGTTGCACCGAATGGGTGGCATCAAACACCACCGGTGCGCCCGTCTTGCCCATGATTGCCAGGCTACGCATATCAGAGACAAGGTAATTATACCCAAAACAGGCGCCGCGCTCGCATACCATGATCTGCTGATTGCCCGCCGCCCTGGCCTTTGCCACCACATGCTGCATATCCCAGGGCGCAAGAAACTGGCCTTTTTTTATGTTCACCGGCAGGCCACAGGCGGCCACATTCTGGATGAAGTTCGTCTGTCGGCACAGAAAGGCCGGGGTCTGCAACACATCCACCACCGCCGCCACCTCATCCAGCGGCGTATCCTCATGGACATCGGTCAAGACCGGCACGCCAAGCTGCTGTTTTACCCCGGCCAGGATAGCCAGACCCGCCGCCAGCCCCGGCCCCCGATAGCTGGTATGTGCGCTGCGGTTGGCCTTATCGAAGGAGGATTTGTAGATAAACGGCATACCCAACCGGGCGGTCATCTCCTGTAATGCGCCAGCAACATCAATGGCCAGTTGCTCGCTTTCTATGACGCAGGGGCCGGCAATGAGAAAACAGGGCTTCTCGTTGCCGGCCTCAAAATTACACAAGCGCATCGGTCAGCTCGGCGGTGGCTGGACGGGCAGGTGCCAGTGCGGCCTGAATAAAACCGGTGAACAGGGGATGTCCGTCTCTGGGTGTGGAGGTGAATTCGGGGTGAAACTGGCAGCCAACGAACCAGGGGTGGTCGGCTATCTCGACGATCTCCACCAGTTGCTCATCCGCCGAGACGCCAGCGATCAGCAAGCCTTTGTCCTGCAATATCTGCCGGTAATGGTTATTGAACTCATAGCGATGGCGGTGACGCTCGGTGATGATCGCCTGTCGGTACAACTGCCTGACATGCGAGGCCGGGTGTAACCGGCAATCCTGTCCGCCCAAGCGCATACTGCCGCCCAGATCGGAAGCCGCATCACGGGTCTCAAGCTGCCCCCTGGCATCCCGCCATTGTGCAATCAGCCCGATGACCGGGTGCGGGCTGTTGATGTCAAACTCGGTGCTGTTCGCCCCCTTGAGATCAGCCACATGGCGGGCAAATTCGATCACCGCCACCTGCATACCCAGACAAATCCCCAGATACGGGATCCCGTTTTCGCGTGCATGGTTGACTGTCGCTATCATGCCTTCTATGCCACGATTGCCGAAACCGCCGGGGATCAGTATGGCATCCACGCTGGCGAGCATCTTAGGGCCGCTGTGCGCCACCTGCTCGGCATCAACATAGACGATATGGATGCGGGTGCGGGTCTGAATCCCGGCATGGATCAGCGCCTCGGATAAGGATTTATACGAATCCGCCAGCCCGGTGTACTTGCCTACCATCGCCACCGTCACCTCATCCTGCGGATTTACCATCGCCTCCACCACCGCATCCCATTCGGTCAGATTGGCCGCTGCGCTTTGCAGTCGAAATTTATTCACCACGATATCATCAAGGCCCTGCTCATGAAACAGGCGCGGGATTTTGTATAAATTATTCACATCCACCGCCGAGATGATCGCACTCTGTTCAACATTGGTGAACAAAGCCATTTTTTTTACCTCGCTGGCCGGCAGGGCGCGATCCGTGCGGCAGATCAGCACGTCCGGCTGAATGCCGATAGAGCGTAACTCCTTCACCGAGTGCTGTGTGGGCTTGGTCTTGATCTCCCCCACGGTATGGATATAAGGCACCAGGGTCAGGTGGATAAACAGGCATTGTTCGCTGCCTGACTCTACCCACATCTGCCGGATTGCCTCCAGAAAGGGTTGGGACTCAATATCCCCCACCGTGCCGCCGATTTCCACCATCGCAATATCCGCATCCCCCGCCCCGGTTTTGATACTGGCCTTAATCTCATCGGTGATATGCGGGATCACCTGCACTGTACCCCCCAGGTAATCGCCGCGCCGCTCTTTGCCGATGACGCTCTGATAAATGCGGCCAGCGGTGAAATTGTTGCGTTTGCTCATCCGGGTGCGGACAAAGCGCTCATAGTGCCCCAAATCCAGATCCGTCTCGGCCCCATCCTCGGTGACATAGACCTCGCCATGCTGGAACGGACTCATCGTGCCGGGATCCAGGTTGATATAAGGATCGAGTTTCAGCAGCGTGATGTTCAATCCCCGTGACTCCAAAATGGCCGCCAGCGAGGCGGAGGCGATCCCCTTGCCCAGGGAGGAAACCACGCCACCGGTGATGAAGATAAAGCGCATCATGCCATCTCATTCCCGGCGTTGTCATGCTCGATGTGGGGCGATTCAGCGGCCAGGCCAAGTACCGGAAGGCGGCTGGATGGCGAAGAACCGTTATCGGTTGGGGAAGCGGGTGTAAATTGGCACATGAGACGGGCGTGTATGCTAACAGAATATCACCGGCTTGTCTTGGCCTTGGCCTGTCCCTTCGCCGGTCGGGGGGTCGAAGGGCGATCCTCATCAGGCTGCATCGCCGCAAAATGAAACAGCCGGGTGGCATCCGCGCTGGCAGGGGGTATAAGATATGATTGCCCACAGGCTGGCATGGTCGCGTTTCTCTGTAGGGCATGGTGTGCAGACTGTAAGCGGATGCACTATCCGGCCGGGCGCATCGGATGATCCGGCGTGTGAACAAGGCATGCGGTGGTTGACAGGCCGGTGATTTATGGACTTGAGCGGGGCTTTTCACAATAATAAGGCCACAGGCGCATTGCCCGGCGGGCTGTTGCAACGGCGTGGCCAGCGTAGCCATGAGCCGCAGCATGATGCAACGGGCAGAATGCTGGCAGGGCAGTGAATGTTCTGTCATCACGTAACTAACGGGGATATATCCATGTCTGATATTGAAATAGCGCAACGAGCAAAAAAACAGCCGATCATTGAACTTGCCAGGCAACACTATGGTATTGCCAGTGAGCATCTGGCGCCTTACGGTCATTACAAAGCCAAATTGTCGCTGGAGTATATCGACAGCCTGAAAGACAGGCCGGATGGCAAGTTGATACTCACCACGGCCATCAGCCCCACGCCAGCGGGTGAGGGCAAGACCACGACCACGGTGGGCCTGGGCGATGCCATGAATCGCATAGGCAAGCAGACCATCATCTGCCTGCGCGAGCCATCCTTAGGGCCGTGTTTCGGTGTGAAGGGCGGTGCCGCCGGCGGTGGTTATGCCCAGGTGGTGCCGATGGAGGATATTAATCTGCATTTCACCGGCGACTTCCACGCCATCGGGGCGGCGCATAATCTGCTGGCGGCCATGCTGGACAACCACATCCATCAGGGCAACCGCCTGAACATCGATCCTCGCCTGATCGCCTGGAAGCGGGTGGTCGATATGAACGATCGGGCATTGCGTAAGACCATCATCGCCCTGGGCGGTGCGGCCAACGGCTTCCCGCGTGAAGATGGCTACGATATCACGGTGGCCTCGGAAGTGATGGCGATTTTCTGCCTGGCAACTTCGCTGGCTGATATGAAGGCCCGGCTGGGCAATATCGTTGTCGGCTATACACAGGGTGACAAAAAGCCGGTGCTGGCATCTGATCTGAAGGCCCACGGGGCGATGGCCGCTTTGCTCAAAGACGCCATCAAGCCGAATCTGGTGCAGACCTTAGAGAGAAATCTGGCCTTTGTTCACGGCGGTCCGTTTGCCAATATTGCCCACGGTTGCAACAGCGTGAATGCGACACAGACGGCGTTAAAACTGGCCGATTATGTGATCACGGAAGCGGGTTTTGGGGCGGATCTCGGGGCCGAGAAATTCATCGATATCAAATGCCGCATGGCCGGGCTGCAACCGGCCGCCGTGGTGCTGGTCGCCACCATTCGTGCCATGAAGTATCACGGGGGTATCAGCAGGGAGGCGCTAAACAACGAAGACCTGAAGGCGCTGGATAGGGGGCTGGTCAATCTGGAGCGGCATTTTAATAACATCCGGCAACACTACGCGCTGCCGTGTATCGTTTGCATCAATCACTTCACGCAAGACACCGAGGCGGAAGTGGCGCTGTTAAAACAGCGGGTGGAATCCCTAGGGGGGACGGCGGTTATCGCCAGACACTGGGCCGAGGGCGGGGCGGGTGCTGAGGGGCTGGCCCGTGTGGTTGCTGATGTGGTGGATAATCAGCCGGGCACACACCAGTACGTTTATCCGCAAACGGCCAGCTTGTGGGAGAAAATAGCCGCGGTGGCGAGCAAGATCTACGGTGCTGGCGGGATCACGGCCAGCCGCAAGGTGAGGGCCGAGATTGATAAACTCAATGCAGAATACGGCGACTATCCGGTGTGCCTGGCCAAAACGCAGATGTCTTTCAGCACCGACCCCGGGTTACGTGGCGCACCGGATGGGCATACCGTGGAGATCAGTGCGGTTCGCCCGGCCTGTGGGGCGGGGTTTATTGTTGCCATTGCCGGGAATATGATGACCATGCCGGGGCTGCCAAAAGTACCGGCAGCAGAGCAGATCGATGTGGATGATAACGGCCATATCAGCGGCTTGTTCTAATTGATTGGCTCTGGCTGACTTGTTCTGGTCGGCTTGTTCTAGTCTATACTCGCTCTGGGTCGGCCATCGCCAGGCCAGCATGCGGGGCCGGGTGAGGCTGTTGGTCAATCTCTTCGTTATCCGATCTCTCTGCTATCTGATTTGGGCTATCCGATTTGGGCGTGCCGAAAACAGTCTGTGGTGTGGTCGTTGACCATGCCGGTTGCCTGCATGTGTGCATAGATAATCGTTGGCCCAACAAAGCTGAAGCCGCGTTTTTTCAGATCCCTGGCGATACTCTCTGACAGCGCCGTTTTTGCGGGGACTTCCTGTGGGGATGTCCACTGGTTTCGGATCGGTTTGTCATCGACAAACTGCCAGATATACCTGTTGAACGTACCAAACTCCTGGCGTATCTCGATGAACGCCCTGGCATTGGTGATGGCCGAGCGGAGCTTTAATTCATTCCGTATAATGCCGGGGTTTTGCAGCAATCGGGCAATTTTTTTATCGGTATATTTTGCGATTTTATTAAAGTCAAAGCCATCCATTGCCTGACGATAAGCGGCCCGCTTCTTCAGCACGGTAAGCCAGCTCAAACCGGCCTGGGCACCTTCCAGCAATAAAAATTCAAATTGCTTTTTATCGCTGTGCACCGGTACCCCCCACTCTCTGTCATGATAGTTTTCATAGACGCTGTCCTGGTGGCACCACTGACAACGGGTTACCTGGTTCATCATCCATCCCCCTGCTGGCGGGACTTGCCGTTGAGTTTACGTCAATACCTTAGCCCATTTATACCATGTTGATGTGGCGGAATAAAATGAATAATCCTTATGTTGATTAGGGCGGTAATGCGCTAAGATAGGCGCGGCTTTTATTCGGACATAACACCAACACGCAGACTCCATGGAAAAACACATCCGCTTCGGCACGTATATCAAGGAAGCCAGCCGCCATCATATTTATCTCAGTTATAATGCCCTGATCCCCAGGTTGACGGCAGATGCCGCCGGCAATCCCCTGCGACAGCAGGCGGCAAAAGTGCGGTTTCGGCATATTGATATCTACCGCCTGATCATGCCTTATATCCGCCGCCGGCTGTGGGATCAGATCAAGGCCGTGTTGCCGCTGGCGGTGTATCTGGCCTTGTTCCAGCTTGTCATCTTGCGCCAGGGCGTGGCAGATTACGGGCTTATCACAGGCGGTTTGATCGCCGTCATCCTGGGTTTGATGCTGTTCATGGAAGGCTTGAAGGTTGGCCTGATGCCATTCGGCGAGAGGATCGGCGCCATCTTGCCGGGGCGCTGCAAATTACCGGCGGTGCTGATCATCATCTTTATGCTGGGCGTTGGCGTGACCTTTGCCGAGCCGGCCATCGGCGCATTACAGACTGCCGGGGCAATCGTCGATGTGAGCTCTGCGCCTTATCTGTACATCCTGTTAAACGATTGGGCGGCGGTGCTGGTGACGGTTGTCGGGATTGGTGTCGGGCTGGCCGCCATCACCGGTACTTTACGATTTTTATATGGCTGGAGTTTGAAGCCGGTAATTTATGCGACCGTCATACCCACTGTCGGCCTTTCCGTGCATATCATGTTCGATCCTGAACTGGCTAAAATGCTGGGGCTGGCCTGGGATTGTGGTGCGGTCACTACCGGCCCGGTCACTGTCCCCCTGGTGCTGGCCTTGGGTATCGGAATCGCTGCAACTGCCGGTAAAGCGCATTCATCATTATCAGGCTTTGGCATCGTCACGCTGGCCTCTTTATTTCCCATTCTCGGCGTGCAGCTACTTGCATTGTTTTTATCAGTGTCCATGACACCGGCCGAGATAGTCGAAAACGTCACGTCCCTTGCGGGTGATGTCAGTCAGCTTGGCTGGTATCAAAAAACTCCCTGGAAGGAGACCTTGATGGGCTTGCGGGCGATCGTGCCGCTGATCCTGTTTTTATATCTGGTGCTGCGGCTGGTACTCGCCGAGCAAATCAAAAACCGCCTGCTGACGGCCTACGGGATCAGTCTTTGCGTGCTGGGGATAATCATTTTTAATATTGGCCTGACGTATGGGCTGAACCATCTTGGTGGTCAGTCCGGTGGGCTGATACCGGCAGCATTTACCCATATTGAACTGATTGACAATTCACCATTGTACAGCTTCACGATGGGCTTGCTGATTGCCTTTATTTTTGCTTGGCTGCTTGGCTTTGGTGCGACCCTGGCCGAGCCAGCGCTGAACGCCTTGGGTTTGACCGTGGAGAACCTGACCAATGGGGCGTTTGCCAAGTCGCTGCTGATGTATGCTGTCTCTGTGGGTGTTGGCACAGGTATCGGGATCGGTATCATGAAGATCATCTTCACGATCCCGATCGCTTGGTTACTACTGCCAGGCTATGCCATCGCATTGGTATTGACGTATTTCTCTACCGAGGAGTTCGTCAATATTGCCTGGGACAGCGCAGGCGTGACCACCGGCCCGGTCACGGTGCCGCTGGTATTGGCGATGGGGCTGGGCTTCGGCGATGCCGTCGGGGCAGTGGAGGGCTTTGGTATTTTATCCATGGCATCCATCGGTCCGATCATCTCGGTGATGTGCACTGGCCTGTGGGTACGCTGGAAGGTGGAACGGCGGCATAGAATGTCAGCAACAGAGGCCCTGGCATGAGTCAACAAGACATTGTGGTATTAACCGATGTATCGTTGATCACCTGTATTGTGCAACGGGGTCTGGCCGATGATATCGTCCATGCTGCACAGGAAGCGGGCGCACAGGGGGCCACCATCTACCATGCCCGGGGCATTGGCCTTGGCGAGCGGCTGGGGATCCTGGGGCTGGCTGTTGGGGTGGAGAAAGAGGTCATCAATATCGTCGTGGCGGCAGATCAGGTAAACCGAATATTTGATCGCATGTATGTGGCCGGAAAACTGGATACCCCCGGCATGGGCTTTATGTATGTGACGCCCCTGGAAAAAGCAGGCACGTATATCCCCAGGGAAATTGCCGATAAATTATTAAATCGTTGAGGTGTTGGCGGCTGCCTGATGTGAACACACATTCCAAATACAAACTCATCACCTGTATCCTGCCGCATGGCAGGGGTCATGCGGTGATGGAACAACTGCAAGAGAAAAACATTTTCACCGCGGCGGTCAATTATGCCCGTGGCTGTGGCAAATTAACCCCGCGGGAATACCGGGGAGCGGGTGAGCAAACGGAAAAAGAAATACTTGAAGTTCTCGTCCCGGCCGATGATGCCGCGGCGGTATTTAACTACCTGTATATCGCTGCTGATATAAACCGGCCTCATGGCGGCCTGATGTATATGGCGGCGCTGGGGCATGCAACCCCGTTTGTTCCCCCTGAGTTGCCGCTCCAGGACTAAGACGCAAGACGGCAATTCCCTTGCCTCCTGCGTATATACCGCTGATCCAGCGCCTGTACCGAGCGACACCCCAGCAGCATAAGCGCCTGCTTGATTTCCTGTTTCAGGATAGCCAGTGCCCGGTCGACACCTTGCTCCCCACCAGCCCCCAGACCATACAGATAAGCCCGGCCGATCATAACGGCCCTGGCGCCCAGACACAGGGCTTTCACCACATCGGTGCCTCTTCTGATACCCCCATCCAGTATCACCTCGGCCTTGTTCCCCACAGCCGCAACAATTTCCGGCAGGATGCCGATGGGCGTTGCCGCATGATCCAGCTGCCGCCCGCCATGGTTGGAGACGATGATCGTCTTGATGCCTGACGCCACCGCCCGGCGGGCATCATCGGGGTTGAGAATGCCCTTGATGGCAAAGGGCCCCTGCCATTGCGCCTGCATCCAGCGGACATCATCCCAGGTAAGGCTCGGATCAAACTGTGAACGGGTATACTGGATCACCGAAAACAAGGCTTCGCTGACATCCGCATGTTCGCGGATATTCGCCAGCGCCATCTTCGGTGTCGTGAGGAGGTGCCAGAGCCAGTGCGGGCATCGCAAGGCATCAACAATATTGCGCGGCCCGATCCGCGGGGGTACGGTAAACCCATTCCTAAGATCACGCTCTCGCTGGCCGGCAGTGGCAAAGTCCACCGTCAGGCACAGCGAGGTATAACCGGCCTCCTTGCAGCGCTGAATAAATTTTTCTACCAGCTCTCTCTCCCGCCAGACATAGATTTGAAAACAGACCGGGCCACTCGTCTGTGCGGCGAGTTCTTCAATCGAGTATGTTGCCATTGACGACAGGCTGTAGATCGTCCCCGCCCGATGCGCTGCCCGGGCAACCGCTATCTCGCCCTGGTGATGGAACAGCCGCGACATGCCGGTTGGTGCCATCATCACGGGCAAGGCGATATCCGTGTTCAGCACCCGGGTCTGCAAGGCGACATCGGCCACATCGACCAGAGAATGCGGCAGGAATTCATAATCATTAAAATCATCATGATTACGCCGTAACGTGACCTCATCCCCCGCCGCCCCGTCCAGATAATCAAACACGGCCTGCGGCAAGCGCCGCTTTGCCAGCCGGCGCAAATCGTCAATATTCAGACAGTGTTCCAATCCTGCTCGCATGATTAGAAAATTTTCACCCGGCCAGCCAGTATATCCTTAAACATCACCCAATCGCCGATCAGGCTGTATAGAGGATAGGTAAACGTGGCGGGCTTGTTTTTCTGAAAAAAGAAATGCCCGGCCCAGGCGCAGCCGTAACCCACCACAGGCAGCAGCAACAAGTAGAGGTAGCTGACGGTCAAGAGGCTCACGCCGAGCAGCAGCAAGACCAGAAGTGAGCCGAGAAAATGCAGTCGCCGACAATTTATGTCGCTGTGTTCGTTAAGATAAAACGGGTAAAATTCGCTGAACGAGGCGTAATTTTTGTCAGTCATCACGGATACGCCGATGTGGGTGTTACGAGGGCGCAGGTATGGGCGTACCTTTACGCAGCAGCAACTCCCGCAGCTGGATAATGACTGGAAAGATCTCCTGGTTCCAGTCCGCCCCCTGCTGGTCAAAGGCCGTTTGCTCCATTTCCACCACCCATCTGTCTTCGGCAAAGATCCCTTCGGTAAACCAGATGACGAACGGCCACAGCACTTGCATCAGGCCGGGCATGTTTGGTTTGCGGATATTCATCAGGCCAAAGGTATGGTTGATGCGTTGCGATTTGTCCACCGGCACATAGGTGATCCATAAATCCAGCGCTGGCTCGGTGCTGCCGGCCGTCCAGAATTTAAGCCGCTGGTGCGGGTAATGCGTACTGACGGTCATCAAGTCTTTGGGCCGTCCTGCCGTTGGCGGCGGGCGCCGGCCCAGCATCACCTTCTCGCCGATGGGCTGCCTGCCAGTGCGCGAAAACGTATAATCGACCTCCACCCAGTCGCGGCCTTCTCGCAAATCCAAAAAAGCCGTTTGAATCTTCGACATGATGCCGCGGTGCAGAAACTGATGATTCATGTCCATCAGGTTCTCGTGCAAAAACGAATAATGACAGGCCACCTGTCGATCCAGGTAGCGCGTCTTGTAGTGCTTGTCATGCCAGGACGGGACATCGGGAAAGGCAGCGGACGCCGACAGCCCCTGATCGCCCGGAAAAATAAAGATCAGGCCGTACTCTTCCCGGCAGGCATAGGCGCAGACGCCGCGCGGCATGGTCTCGCTCTTGCCCACATAGGGGATGTTGATGCACCTGCCGGTGTGATCATACACCCAGCCGTGGTAGCAGCATTGTATGTTCTCGCCGCACACCACGCCTTCTGATAACGGCACCTGCCGGTGGGCGCAGCGATCTTCCAGTGCGAACACCTGGCCTGTCTTTGTGCGTACCAGCACGATGGGCTCGCCAGCGAAGCGGCGGCTGATCGCCTTGCCCGGCGTTAAGTCTTTGCTGCGGGCTAATGGATACCAGTGATCCGGGTGTGCGCCTGTTTTACGAAGATCACGGCTCACCGCACTGGCGGCGTCCTGCGGCGGGTTGGCTGACATGACGATGCTCTCGTTACATAAAGATGGCGGTCATGTTAGCAGAATATGCTGACCATGCCAGGATCATTGTATCAGGCTGGCATGTATCAGTGACAGCATCGTCTCCGGGTTGACAAACCCGCCGCCATGACTTTGATCATAATCATCGGCATTGGGTTTCAAGGCGATGATCTCCTCAAGCGATTTGCCCGCATCGATTAGCTGTTGCACCCGCTGCTTCAGGGTCTTGAGCATCGCAAGGTAGGCTTGCAACTCGGCCCGGTCACCGACCGGGCCATGACCGGGGATGATTATGCTGCTCTCATCGGCCATAGCGATCACCTGCTCCACCGCCGCTATCATGCCATCGATCGAGCCACCGCTGCCAACATCAATAAACGGGTAGAGGCCATTAAACCAGATATCGCCGGTATGAATGACATTCGCCCTGGTGAAATGGGCCACACCATCGCCGTCCGTGTGTGCATTTTTATGATGCAGGACATGCACGACATCGCCATTGAGATGAAACGTCAGGCGATCGTTGAACGTAATCACCGGCAAGGCGACCGGCGGTGCGGCCTTGACCTCCCAGCCAAACGGCTTGATCACATGATCCTCTGCCATGCGCCGGCGTACATTATCATGGGCGATAATGAGCGCCCCCTGCCTGCCAAGATTTTCATTCCCGCCAGTATGATCAAAATGCCAATGGGTGTTGATGACATAGCTGATCGGCGCTGTCGATATTTTTTTTATCGCCGCCATGATCTTTGTGGTCAAGGGCGCAAACTGATCATCGATCAGAAAAACACCATCCTCCCCCACCGAGGCGCCGATATTGCCGCCCTCGCCGTACAAGACATAGAGAGTATCGGCCAGCTTCTCGGTGGTTATCTCTACCTTGGCGAAGTGGTCCTCACCCTTGGCGCCGGCCAGCGATACCCAGCTAATCATCAATAGCAAAACCATAGATCTGTAAAAACGCATCATTATTTCCTCTCAATCTGAAGATAAAATTTGGAACTGATATATTACAACGCATGCACCCGATTTGTAAGGGTAACGCTTGCCGAAGACAGATGTGGATGTATCGCTTCCTCCGATCATCAGGCAAGGATGATAAACTCATGGGCGTGCAGGGTTTTTTTATGGCTTATCCGCATATTTGATGGTCAATTCATCTTCAAGGCCAAAAAGCTGCAAGGCTCGTTTTATGTTCTGGAATTTGGTCTTGTTATCAGAATGCGCTTCAATGAAATAAGCCTTATCTAGCTTAACAGCTTGCCTGTATTGTGAATATCATTCTGAATTTTGGTCAATTTGATTTTCTCTGCCAGGCCGCCCCTGGTGTTGGCTGTCAGATTGGCTTGTTGTTTGGCAATGACCTCATCGGCCTTCGAATGCACAGTGAATGACACGGCCATCGTGACCACGGCAAATAAAAGGTGTATTTTTTCATGGCTTCTCCTGCTGCAAATATGACGTTATCTTGATCGTTTTGAATTGAGTAAACTTCTGGCATACACACCTCGGCCAGCACCGCCCGTCATTATCCGCCCCGGTGATCATGATGCGATGATTTTATAGTATTATAATGCAAGTTACTCTATCCCATGGATGTAGAAATGCACCGCTATTATCTCATTGCCCTTGCGCTGCTCTGTCTTGTT
The DNA here is from genome assembly GCA_963422205.2 of Gammaproteobacteria bacterium. GTDB lineage: Bacteria > Pseudomonadota > Gammaproteobacteria > Eutrophobiales > Eutrophobiaceae > CAXMWX01. Next base: position 85,406 of record CAXMWX010000001.1, read on the forward strand.
TTGCATAAGGCAAACAGCGCCGTCACAGATTGCCAACTGGCGCCTGTGGCCGGCATCGGCCAGCTTGAAGTTACCGCCGTTGCATCGCCAGCCCTGCCCGCATTTTGCCAGGTCAAAGGCGTGCTGGAAGGGCGCATACGCTTTGAGGCCCGTCTGCCGCTTGAAGGCTGGAACGGCAAGTTCCTGATGGCCGGTTGTGGCGGGTTTTGCGGCAGCCTGCTGCCCGACAAGCCGGGCTTCTCCAACAGCATCAACGAAGCGTTGAAAATGGGTTATGCTGCCATCGCCCATGACGGCGGCCACCGCGGCGCCAGCCACGACACCGCATGGGCTTATCATGACCGCCAGGCATTAGAGATATGGGCACACCGGATACTGCCCATCGTTGCCCGCAACGGCAAGGCCATCGTGACGGCGTTTTATGGCCGCCCGCCTGCGCTGTCCTATTTTTCCGGTTGCTCTAACGGCGGTCGCCTGGGGCTGATGGCGGCACAACGCTACCCGCAGTTGTTTGACGGCATCCTCGCCGGCGCTCCTGTCTTTGATTTGTCCGGCAATGCTGGCATCTACGCCGCCTGGAAGGCACAGCAGCTATACCGGGCCGATGGGACACTGCGCCTGGGGCAGGAAAAAATTCCCTTGCTGAAATCTTACGTGCTGAGGCAATGCGATGGCCTGGATGGGTTGGCCGATGGCATCATCGCCGCGCCCGGGCGGTGCCAGGTCGATCTGTCTACCTTGCGCTGTCGGCCCGGCGTACCCGCCGATGATTGCTTGTCTGGTGGACAAATCACGCTGTTGAACAGGCTGTATCACGGGGTAAGTGATAGCAAAGGCGAGCGCCTGTACCCCGGCATATCCTATGGCTCGGAACATTACTTCGCCACCTGGATCATCGGCAAGCCGGGGCAACCGGCCTGGGGTACGCTGGCCGGGCAGGGCTACCTTAATCTGGTCAATGAGATGGCGCCTGATCAGCACTATGCCATGCACCGTTTCGATGTCGATAAAGACCCTGAGTTGTTAAGAGAACACCCGCTGGCGGCGATGATGGATGCCACCAGCACGGATCTGTCGGCCCTGGTGGGCGCAGGAACAAAATTGATTATCTGGCACGGCTGGTCAGACCCGCTGATCCTGCCCAAACGCACCGTGGATTACTACGAGGCCATCGCCCGCAAGCTGGGCGGCATGGGCAGGGCCAGGGAGCGTGTGCGCCTGTTTCTGCTGCCGGGGCATGGACACTGCTGGCGCCAAGCCGCCGAGGCGCCGGATCAGTTTAATCCGATCCAGCTACTGGCAGATTGGGTTGAATCCGGCAGCGCCCCATCGCAATTTATCGCCCACCAGCAAGATGCCGCCGGGAACACCCTGCGCTCACGGCCGATATGCGCCTATCCCGCCGTAGCGCGATATCAAGGCACAGGCGATATGAATGATGCCGCCAGTTTTGTTTGTGAAATCAACGGCAATTCATCATTGGCAAAGTAGCTCTTGAGTATCAAAATCTGATTGGCTAACATGTATACCATTATTGGCAATTAATTTGAGTTAAATGGATGACCGGGCACTTATTAGATAAGAAAAAAATTACTGGCTATACAATCTATAACGCTGAACAGCATCGCAGAACAGTTAAAAATAATTTGCCAGATTGCTACCCTGCTCTTCCTCAGAAAAGATATGATGTAATTTATGCAGATCCTCCGTGGGATTACGGTGGCAAGATGCAGTTTGATAAAAGCAGCAAATCTATTGATAAAATCGATCTAAGTAAAAATATTTTCATTAGTGCAGCAAATTTTAAGTACCCGACGATTAAAATTAAAGATCTAAAAAATATCCCTGTCTATGAAATTGCCAAAAGTAATTGCCTCCTGTTTATGTGGGTAACGAATCCACATCTTGCACAAGGAATTGAATTAGGCCAGGCATGGGGGTTTGAATATAAGACTGTTGCTTTTGTATGGGACAAGATGGTGCATAATCCTGGTCAATATACATTGTCGTATTGTGAACTATGCTTATTGTTTAAAAGAGGGAAAATACCATCCCCCAGGGGTGCTAGGAACATTAAGCAACTTGTACGTGTAAAACGAACACATCACAGTGAAAAACCACTTCTTGTGCGAGAAGGTATTGAAAAAATGTTCCCTACACAAGAAAAAATAGAACTATTCTCAAGAAGTAAACCGAAAAACTGGGATGTTTGGGGACTAGATGTAGAAAAAATTTATAAAAGTGAAAAAATTATCTAAACCAATATTGGTTCTATATGTTTAAAGAAATGTTCATATAGCGGGGCTGGGTCGCCAGCATTCCGCCAGAAGAAAAAGTGGCCTTCCCTATTATGATACCAGCAGGTTACCTCTCTTGCCCTACAGGGGTCTCTTGTGATATTGCCTTGAAAAACAGTCCAAAAGGGAAGCGCATCATCATTAATGTTACCTTTCTCTCGAAGAATCTTTAGAAGCCCGGGGGCGAAGAACTTGCATGATCTTTCGTGGGCATTGCCACGACCATCTGAACGCTTGCCTCCTTCTACCCAGCCGTCTTGGCGTTTGACCTCTACATACATGGTTTTCTCTGTTTCGGTATTATCTATTGCATAATCAGGGAAAACACCATGTTTGGTTATCGTTTCTGGCGGGTTGTATATTTCACTTTTTACTTGCTCTGAAAGTTCAACATCAAGATAAATTTTGCTAAATTCTTTTGGTTTAGCTCGTATTGTAAATTCCGTATCAGCAAACAAAGTTTGAAAAGCCACCAGGAAATCATTTTCCGCAGCACTGGCATTTCTTCCGCTGTAGTGTTGCCATTTTCTCCTCAGACGATTATCTGTGCTTCCCATTATTCATTGATCCTCAGCAAGGTAGAAAGTGATACATTCAACGCTTTAGCAATTTGATAAACATTAAGAAGAGTAATATTCTCCAGCTCCCCGTTCTATCATGCTGTAATAGGTGCGATGAAGCCCAGCCTTATCCGCAAGCTGTTCCTGAGATAAGCTTTGCGCTTTTCTTGTGCTGCGGACTCGGCTTCCGAAAGAGGATAAAATTTTCTCATCTTTATTTTTCACGGTGTTCTCTCTAAGTCGCATCGCATTAGATAACTAAGGCCGTTGAAACTTCACCTCATGCGGTCTTAGTGTTGTCAGACATTCGCTGCACACCACGCGGGCGCGCAATCGGCGTTTGCATGGCGTGTGTGTTAAGAGCAGCGGCGCCTTGCCGGGTGCGGCCAACCAGCGATCGCCCCATTGCAACATGGCGATGATTGACGGGTACAGGTCGATGCCAGTGGCCGTCAACACATATTCATGCCGTGGGGGCCGGGTCTGGTATTGACGCCTTGCCAGCAGATCGCTTTTGACCAGCCGCTTGATACGATCGGTCAGTATATTCGTTGCTATTTTTTGCTGTTTACGCATCTCATCAAACCGGCGGATGCGAAAGAAGGCCATCGCCAGAATCAACGCCGCCCAGCGATCGCCCAGGATATCGCACATCGTATACAGATCTGCCCCGATTTCCTTGGAACGGCGTGTACGCTGGGGGGCGCAGCGGGACTCATAGCCAGCCCCCGGGCCGTCTTTATAGCGAACATCGTACGCACTTAACTCGCCCCCGCAATGTGAGCACACCATAAGCGGCTGCATCAACTGGCCACAGGATTGATGGTACAGGCTGCGGGGGTGTGCGATCCGGTGGCGGTGCCAGCGCTCCTCCCAGCACCACCCCATCAGGGCGCAGGGGTAGAGTTCCCGCCCCATCCGGGTCAGGTGATATTCATAGCGCCTTGGTCGGTCATGGTAACGTGTTCTGTGCATCAAGCCGTTTTTTAGCAGGTGTTGCAAGCGGTTGCTCAAGGTACTCCTGGCGGTGGCCATGCTCGCCTGCCACTCGCCAAAGCGCTTTACCCCGACAAAGGCATACTCCAGGATGATCAAGGTGGTGCGGTCGCCGATGATGCCGAGGGCGCGATACACCGAGCTGGCCTGGATCTGATTCTTGAGCGCCATGGCAGCACCATACTGACTTGGACGAAAACCGCAATTTGTATCTCTGCCGGACGGATGCTATAGTCAGTCTTTTTATGCAAGTCACACGGGCGATCCGGCAAAGCACCGCCGCTGCCATGGGCCTGATGATGACATCACAACTTGTAGGGAGGCCCCGGATATGCGACAGGCCGTTATCCTAGATGCCGTGAGAACGCCGCGTGGTGCTGCCCGTCGCTGGGGCGCCTTGCGGGCGGTGAAGGCCGTTGATCTGTTAGGGCCGCTCTACCATGCCTTGTCTGCCAGGGGTTCGCTGGATGTTGAACAGGTGGAAGAGATCATCCTGGGCTGTGTGACGCAGGTGGGTGATCAGGGCGCCAACATTGCCCGCATCTCATCCCTGCACATCGGCTGGCCGGAGGGCATCGCCGGGCAGACCATCAACAGCTTTTGTACCTCTGCGCTCACCGCCGTGGCCACCGCCGCCGCCCACATCCAGGCCGGCCATACGGACATGGCCATCGCTGGCGGGGTTGAGTCCATGTCCAGGGCGCCGATGATGTCCGATGAGGGTGCCTGGTATCGCGATCCTGTCATCATGCAAAGCACGCGCTTTGTGCCGCTGGGCGTTGCTGCTGATCTGCTTGCCAGCCTGGCCGGATTTACCCGGGAACAACTGGATGAATACGCCTGTGAATCGCATCGGCGCGCTGCACGGGCGCAGGCTGCCGGCTGTTTTGATCGATCGCTTGTGCCGGTGAGGGACGTTGGGGGCGGCATTTTGCTGGACCGGGATGAGATGATACGCCGGGATGTGTCTATGGAGAGCCTGGCTGCACTCGCCCCGGCCTTTGCGGCGGCTGGTGCTGAGGGGGCTGATCGCCTGGCCTTGCAACGCTACCTGGTGCTGGAGAAGATCGCACATTTGCACACCGCGGGCAGCTCGCCGGCGATGGTGGACGGGGCGGCGCTTATCTTGCTGGCTGACCGAGAAGCGGCCGAGGCACAGGGGCTGACCCCGCGGGCCAGGGTCGTGACCACGGCCAGCGCTGCGGTCGAGCCGATCATCATGCTGACCGCCGGCAAGCTGGCGACCCGCCGGGCGCTGGCGAAAGCCGACTTGTCAGTAAGCGATATCGACCTGTTTGAATGCAACGAAGGCTTTGCCGCCGTACCGCTTGACTACCAGCGTGATTTGAACATCAGCCGGGCGCAGCTGAATGTCAACGGCGGTGCGATCGCCATGGGACATCCGATGGGCGCATCGGGTGCCATTCTGCTCGGCACCCTGCTGGATGAGCTGGAGCGGCGCGAGCAGCGCTTTGGTCTGGCAGCGCTGTGTGGTGGGGCTGGCCTTGGCGCGGCGATGCTGATTGAACGCCTGCCGTCATGAGCAGGGAGAGGTTTATCGGTAGCTGGAATCTGCATCGCTGGATCATCACCTCTAATGGCACGTCCCGCCATCCCTTCGGTGAGGATGCTGGCGGGCTGTTGCTGTATACCGATGATGGCTGCATGGCCGTGGTGATCAACAAGCCGGCGGTTCTGGCGATTCCAGCGGGCAGCCCGTACCGTTTGCCCGATACACAAAAAGCCCGCTTGTTTGATCACTGTTTTGCCTATGCCGGCCAGTGGCGGCTTGAGGACAATCAGGTGATCCATCGCATACAGCAGGCCGATAATCCCCATCTTATCGGCAGCCAGCAAAGCCGAACATTCGCATTTGCGGATAATCAGCTTATTCTATCGGCAATGGAGGAGATTGCCGGCAAAGAAAGCCGATGGCATCGGCTCATCTGGGTAAGGGTGGCCGGGCGAAGATGAATGCTGCGCTTTTTCTCTTACACATCAGGGCACGCCGGTGCCGGTACGCCATTGAAGAGCGCACTGGCCTTTTTGCTGATGATGCGAAAGCAATCCGGCCTCCCGCCGTCCATGCCGTCAGGCCAGGCACCCCGCCGGGCTTATAAGGGCCGGGCAAAAACGGGGAAGGCGAGCGGATGATCCTGCATAACCAGGCGTTGATTGATGAGTATACCGGCAAGGGCTGGTGGCGGAGGCAGACCTTTATCGATTTATTTCTACAGCAGCTTACCGCCCACCCGGACGAGATCGCCCTCTTGGATCCGCCCAACCGGGCGGATTTCACCAGCGGCGCCAGCCAGCACTTGACCTACCGGGATATTGCCCGGCGGGTCGATGCCCTGGCCGGCAGGCTGGTTACGCTGGGGGCGGGGGGCGATGATATTGCGGTTATTCAACTGCCCAACATCGTCGAGCTTGTCATTGCGCTGCTCGCCTGTGCCAGGATCGGCATCATCGCCAGCCCGGTGGCGGTGGGCTACCGCCAATATGAGTTAAGCAATATTCTGTCAATCGCCAGGCCGAGGTTTTTTATCACCATCGATCGCTTCAAGGAACAGCAACTCGCGGCGACCGCGCACACCCTTATCGGCCAATCCTCGCAGGTACATGTGTTGTCCTGGGGTGAGGTGGGTGCGCCCATCCATGCGCTGGATGATCTGCCCCCAGCAGCGGCCACGGCGCTGGCTGATTATCTGGACACTTGTCAACTGACGGCGAATGATATTATCACCGCTGCCTGGACATCCGGCACCACGGCCGAGCCAAAAGCTGTGCTGAGAAGTCATAACAACTGGTATGTCAGCAGCCGGGCGGTGATTGAGGCGGCCCGGCTGGTCGAGGGCGATATCCTGCTCTGCCCCCTGCCCATGATCAATATGGGCGCGATCAGTGGCTTTCTGGTACCCTGGTTAGAGTTAAGGAGCACCCTGGTGCTGCATCATCCGTTTGATCTGGCGGTCTATCTGCGGCAACTGGAAGACGAGCGGGTTGCCTATACCATTGCCCCGCCTGCCATATTGAACGCCCTGCTAAAAAACAAGGCACAGCTGGATGCCATCGATTTGCGCTGTCTGCGTGCTGTCGCCTCGGGCGCTGCCCCGCTGTCCCCGTGGATGGTGAAGACCTATCAGGAGGATTATGCCATTGATGTGATCAATTTCTTTGGCTCCAATGAGGGGATTGCCCTGGCCTCCAGCCGGCATGATGTGCCTGATCCTGCACACCGCGCAGACTATTTCCCTCGCTGGGGCGTTGAGGGGATTGACTGGCCTGCCAGTCTCTCCCGGATGAATGCGACCAAACTGGTTGATATGGCAACAGGGGAGATAATCACCGAAGCCGGGCAGCCGGGCGAGTTGATGATCCGGGGGCCGGGGGTCTTCCCCGCCTACCTGAACCGACCGGCGTTGACCCGGGCAGCCTTTGATGCGGCGGGTTTTCATCGCACCGGTGATGTCTTTATGATCGCTGGTGAGGGCGAGCTGAGTCGGTTTTATCGATTCATCGATCGCTGCAAGGACATTATTATCCGGGGCGGCATGAATATCTCTCCCAGTGAACTCGATGCCTTGCTGGCCGGTCATCCGCTGCTGACAGAAGCTGCCGTGGCCGCTTACCCGGATGCTGATCTGGGCGAGCGGGTGGCCGTGTTTGCGGTGGCAAGATCAGCAGAAGCGCCGACTTTGGAGGACATTGTCAGCTATCTGAAGGCAAAACAGATCGCCGTATTCAAGCTGCCGGAGAGGCTGGTGCTGCTGGAGAGCCTGCCCCGAAATGCGATGAATAAAGTGCTGAGGCGTGAACTTGTCCGTTTTATTGATCAGACATGATTGCGCCCTTGTCAAAGGGCTATCTGCGCTTCAACAACACGTACACCGCCCCGCTGCCGCCATCCTCCCGCCTGGCTTCGCAATAAGCAAGCACCTCTGGACAACGTTGCAGCCAGGCTGGCAGCTTGCTTTTCAGTACCGGTTGGCCTTCAGATGAGTGTGTTCCCTTGCCGGGAATAATCAGCACGCAACGCGTGTCGCTGGCTTGGCAGTGCATGATAAACGCCGTCACCGTCGATTCCGCTTCCCTGGCAGTGAAGCCATGCAGGTTGAGCTCACCCTCAACCGGAATCTTCCCGCGCCGCAATTTATCTAACACCCGCTTTTGTACGCCGTCTTTTCTATAGTGCATGGGTTTGTCGTGCTGTTTCTCATTGATGACATCGGGCGCCGGGCTGGCGCTGGTGCGCTGATCCGTATCATCGCCCTGATGCACTACTGGCCGGGCGGCAGGTCTGGAGGGGCGTAAAATGACCGTATCCGGCGGTTTGATTCTAATGACCGGGCCGACCATGCGCCCGAAGTCCTTATCCTGCTCTGTGCTCACCGGGTTGTGCCGTGATTAAAAATAGCTTTGTAAATCCATGCCGTGATACAGCGAGGCGACTTGCTCGGCATAGCCATTGAACGGCAGGGTCTTGCGCTTGAACAAATCGCCTATGCGCCGCTCTCTGGCCTGGCTCCAGCGCGGGTGATCAACCGCCGGATTGACATTGGCATAAAAACCATACTCGTGCGGTGCGGACTCATGCCAGCTTGTCAGGGGTTGTTTTTCGGTAAAACGCAGGCTGGCGATCGATTTCACGCTCTTAAAGCCATATTTCCACGGCACGATCAGGCGCACCGGGGCGCCGTTCTGGTTCGGCAACTCCTCGCCGTACAGGCCGATCACCAGCAGGGTGAGGGGGTGCATGGCCTCATCCATACGCAGCCCCTCCCGATAGGGCCAGTTCAGCACCCGCCGCCGCAGGCCGGGCATCTCCTTTGGTCGCATGACGGTGATGAACTCCACATACCTGGCATTATTGAGCGGCTTGAAGCGTTTCAGCACATCAGCCAGCGGTATGCCCACCCAGGGGATGACCATAGACCACGCCTCCACGCAACGCAGCCGGCAGATGCGCTCCTCCAGCGTATGTGGCCGGATAATATCCTCCAGATCATACGTGCCCGGTCGTTCACATTCGCCGGTCACGGTGATTGACCAGGGCCTGGGTTTGAACTTGCCGGAGTTTTTGGCCGGGTCGGATTTATCGGTGCCGAACTCGTAGAAATTATTGTATGAGGTGACGGCATCCCAGGGGGTCAGCTCCTCGGTGGTGGAGTATCGATTGTTTTTAACCGAGGTCAGCTTGTTTTTTGTCTGTGCTTGGCCGGATTGGGGCACCAGCGCACCCGTACCCAGCGCCGCGGCGGTGGTCATGGCCTGCTGCACAAACCGGCGGCGATTAAGCCAGGCAGCCTGTGGCGTGATTTCGGAAGGGGCGATATCGGCGGTAGGTTTAATCAGCATGTTATGGGCCTGCTTGTCGTGTTGGTGTTTACATCAGAATACAGCTTGACAGGTTTTGTTCATTCATGCCAGCCAGCGACGGGCATTATGGAACATCTGCATCCAGGGGCTCTCCTCCTGCCGCCAGTTTGGATCATGCCAGGAGAGCTGCCGGCACAAAAATACCCGCTCCGGGTGCGGCATCATGATCGTGAAGCGGCCATCATCGCTGGTAAACCCGTTCACCCCGCCCGCCGAGCCGTTGGGGTTGGCCGGATACGCTATCGTTGGCTGGCCGGTATTGTCAACATAGCGCACGACCGGCAGTGACTGTTGTCCCGGTGCAATGAAATGCGTCTGCCCCTCGGCATGGGCCACCACCACCGGGAGTTTTGCGCCCTGCATCCCGGCAAAAAACAACGATGGCGATGCCAGGATCTCGACCATTACCAGGCGGGATTCGAACCGCCCGGAGCGATTGGCGGCAAACTGTGGCCAGTGGGCGGCCCCGGGCAGTAACTCCCGCAGTTGCGAGAGCATCTGGCAGCCGTTGCATACCCCCAGGGCAAAGCTGTCGGTGCGTTCAAAGAACTGCTGGAATTGCTCCCGCGAGCGCAGATTGAATAAAATCGATTTCGCCCAGCCGCCGCCAGCACCCAGCACATCGCCGTAGGAAAATCCACCACAGGCCACCAGCCCCTGTAACCCCGTCAGGCCTTGCTCGCCGCTGTTAAGATCACTGATATGCAGATCAAGGCAGTCAAACCCTGCCCGCTCAAAGGCGGCGGCCATCTCGACTTGCCCGTTGACGCCCTGCTCTCTGAGGATGCCTATCGTTGGCCGTGCCTGGCCGGTAAGCGCCGGTGCGGCAGTCACAGTAAACGGCACCGAGAAAAACAGCCCCGGATCATCCATATCCTGCAGGGCCAGGTACTCTTCACGGGCGCAGGCAGGATTGTCGCGCAGCGCCTGTATCTGACAGGTTGTGCTTGACCAGAGTCCGTGCAGCGCTGCCAGCCCCGCCTCATACAGCACCGCCTGCTGATGGTGGATGCGGATGGATTTCGCCCGGTTGGGTGTGGCGATGATTCGGATGCAGTCAGCCGGCAGACCGGCCTCGATGAAGGCCCTATGCACGGTTTGCATATCGGCCTGCCTGATCTGCAACACAGCGCCGGCTTCCTCATTGAACAGCAAGGCGATCGGATCGGCCTCCTCATGCAGCTCGATATCCAGCCCCAGCCGGCCAGCAAAGGCCATCTCGGTAAGGCAGACAAACAGGCCGCCATCCGAGCGATCATGATAGGCCAGGATATAAGCGGCCTCGTTCAGCAACTGCACGGCATTGAAGAAGGCAATTAATAAGTGGCTGTCGTCAATGTCCGGGGGGGTATACCCATGCCGGTTATACACCTGCGCCAGCGCCGATTCCCCCAGCCGGTTCTGGCCGCCGCCCAGATCAATCAGTAGCAGCACAGTCTCCGGCTCGGCTTGCAGTTGCGGTGTCAGGCTTTTATGCGTATCGGCAACCGGTGCGAAGGCCGTGATGACGACGGTCAGCGGGGAGATCACCTGGCAGGTCTCGCCCTGTTGCTGCCAGCGGGTGTGCATGGACAGCGAATCCTTGCCCACGGGGATGGGGATCCCCAGCTCGCAGGCCAGAGTCGAGACTGCCTGCACCGCCGTGAACAAGGCGGCATCCTCATCCGGCTCGCCACAGGCAGCCATCCAGTTGGCCGAGCAGGCGATATCGCCGAGACGCAGTATCCGGCTGGCAGAGATATTGGTAATGGCCTCGGCGAGGGCCATGCGGCCAGAGGCGGCCGGGTTGGTAACGGCAAGCGGGCTGCGCTCGCCCAGCGCCATCGCCTCGCCACAGGCGGCATGAAACCCCGCCGCCGTCACCGCACAATCTGCCACCGGGCTCTGCCAGGGGCCGACCATTTGATCGCGGCAGACCAGCCCGGAGACGCTGCGATCAGCGATGGTGATTAAAAAGCGTTTATCGGCGATGGTCGGTAGCTGCAACAGGCGTTTGATCGTCTCGGCCAGCGCCAGGCCATCCCCGATCAGGGCGCGGCTTTGCGGCGGCTGGCGGCTGGCGGTTTTTGTCAAGCCCGGCGGCTTGCCGAACAACACAGACAAGGGCATGTCAACGGCATGGCATCCGGTGGTATCGACTAATTGCAGTTGGTGTTCAACGGTGGCCTTGCCGAGGATGGCAAAGGGCGCGCGCTCTCGCTGGCATATCGCCCTGAAGCGGGGCAGATCAGCGGCGGCGATTGCCAGCACGTAGCGCTCCTGTGATTCGTTGCACCACAACTCCATGGGCGATAGGGCCGGATCAGCGCGGGGAATCCTGTCCAGTTCAAACCGGCCACCACGGCCACTGCCATGTACCAGCTCCGGCAGGGCGTTGGCCAGCCCGCCCGCCCCCACATCATGGATGGCCAGCACGGGGTTAGCCTCCGCCAGGGCGCAGCAGTGATCGATCACTTCCTGACAACGCCGCTGCATCTCTGCATTGGCGCGTTGCACCGAGGCGAAATCCAGGGTCTGATCGCCCTCACCAGAGGCCATGGAGGAGGCGGCCCCGCCGCCCAGACCAATCAACATGGCCGGCCCGCCTAATACGATCAGATAGCTGCCGGCGGGAATATTTTTTTTATCGACATGCGGCTTGAGGATGCGTCCATAACCGCCGGCGAGCATGACGGGCTTGTGGTAGCCGTAGTGTTTGCCAGCCAGGGTTTGCTCATAGCTGCGGAAGTAGCCGGTCAATAACGGGCGGCCAAATTCATTGTTGTACGCTGCTGCCCCCAGCGGACCGGCCAGCATGATCTCCAGCGCCGAGGCGATGTGTGCCGGCCTTCGCATGGCGCCCTCCCAGGGTTGCGGCAGCCCGGGCAAATGCAGATTCGACACCGCAAAACCGCATAAGCCGGCCTTGGGCTTCCCGCCAGTGCCAGTGGCGGCGGCATCACGAATTTCACCACCGGCACCCGTGGCAGCACCGGCATGGGGGGAGATGGCGGTGGGGTGGTTATGGGTCTCCACCTTCAGGGCGATGCCGGCTGCTTCCCGGGTGTAACCGTAGTGGTGCTGTATCGGGTCGGCGGAGAAGCGTACCGCAGGATACCCGGTGATCACGGCGGCATTGTCGGTATAGGCCGACAAGATATTGCCGGGGCTTGCCTTGTGCGTTCGCTTGATGAGATCAAACAAGCTGTCATCCTGGGTTTTGCCATCGACAGTCCATGCCGCATTAAAAATTTTATGCCGGCAATGTTCGGAGTTGGCCTGGGCAAACATCATCAGCTCGGCATCGGTCGGGTCTCTGCCGAGCGCCTTGAAGGCGAGGCGTAAATAGGCCATCTCGTCAGCCGACAGTGCCAGCCCCATGGCGCTGTTCGCCTGTTCCAGTGCGGCCAGGCCCTGGCGGGTGAGATCGATCATGCGCCGTTGCCGTACCTTGCTGTGGGTAAACAGGCAGGTTGCTGCCATCTTGTCTGTCAGCACGATCTCGGTCATGCGATCGTGCAGCAGGGCGGCCAGTGCCTGTTGCGATGGCGTGTCTATGGCTGATGTTGTGCTGTGCAGATACCAGCATATGCCGCGCTCGATGCGTTTCACCTTGTGCAGACCGCAGCGATGAAAGATGTCCGTGGCCTTGCTTGACCAGGGCGAGATCGTGCCCGGGCGAGGCACGATGATGAATTGCAACCCCTGTCCCCTCGCCGGCGCACTGCCGTGTTCTGGCCGGTGGCCGTAATCCAGCAGGTGGCGGGTTGTCTCCCATTCCGCCGCATTCAGCTCGGCCTTGCTGTCCAGAAAGTGCAGGTGCTCGGCTTGGGCGTGGCTGATGTCCGGGCAGCATTGTCGTAATGTGGCCAGTATTTTACTGGTATGAAAGCGGGAGAGTGCCGCACCGCCAGTGATGATCTGCATGCAGGTTATTGTTAATGTGTTCTGTTTTAGATAACTGGCAGGTTTTGCTTAAAACCCGTTAAGTATACGTGATACGGCTGGCGGTCGAAATATGGCGGCCAGCCTGGGCCTTGCACAGCGTCTTTGTTGACCGGCAGCGAATCAGGGCAATTCAACCACCTTGAGCTGGATGCGGCGGTTTTCCCGGCGGCTGTTGTTGCTGCTTGTCAGATGGCGGCGCTCGTGGCGCTGGCTGCTGTGATCAACACCGCCTATGTCGAGCCATTCGCCCAGGCGGCCGGTGATGGTGGTCGCCAGATTTTGCGTGTTGATGATGCCGGGGGTGCGTTCATCCAGGCTGGCGAGTTGCGGTGCTATCGATAAGGTGACCTGCTCGCCGGCCAGCCGTGGCAGCACATAAAACCCGGACGTGATGTCACGGTATTGCACACTGTCTGTGGCGATGATGCCTGCCGGGGTGATGATGGTTTGTGGTGCGGCAAACGGCACCGACTGCCCGGTCTGGATGAAGGCCGCCCTGCCCTCCACAGTTTGCACATGAAACAGATTCTCATCGCTGTCAGCCAGGCGGGTGTGCTGATCGCGATAGGCGATGGTGTTGCCATCGGTGTCTGTTGCCCGAAGGCGGGTGCCGGCAGCCTGTCCTCGCGCCGCTGCTGGTGCACCGCCGCCGGAGAGTGTCACCTTGCCTGTGGCATAGCGCCCTGAAAGTGCGCTTGCTTTGTCGTGTTGCTGCCTGTCTGTGTCCTGTCTTACATAAATAATTAACCGGCGGGCGGCTTTGTCAATCGTTTGCAGCAGGTGGTTTATCTCGCTTAAATTGGCGGCGGTGGTTTTTACGATCAGCTGATCATTTAACCCGGTCACCGAACCGCCCCGAACGAGCAGAGGCTTGATGATCGGGATGATCTCGGCGGCTGTTCGGTGTTGCAGTTGCAGGCTGTGAAGGTGCAGTGACTCGGCCAGGACTGTGGCGATGCAGAACAATCCCGGCAGGGCGAGGGCAAGCGTGCGTAGGCGAAATCGGTTCACAGGTGAAATTTCCTCGTGTTGCTGTCAGGGGTGGCTGTCTCCCATAACGCATTAAACTGGCGCAGCAGGTATTTGGCGATGCTTTTATCAGCAAAGTTTATCGTAGCGTCATACCGGTGTGCGTGTAACGTGTGAATATAGCCTGTGCCATCGGCGATAAACAGGGATTCATTGCAATGGCTGGCCTCGGCTTTTGGTGTGCGTAACTGGATAAAGCTGCTCAAATTGCCCGCCATATCAATGAGTCTATGGCCCTTTCTGACGATTTCTTTAAGATCATAGAGCAATATCCGTAGACGGGTGCGCCGGTGTTGCAGGACAAAACCGCGTATGGCCTGGAGAAATTCTGTGGTGTTGTAGATGTGCGGATCAAGGTCTCGGCTCAAGATGTCGATATGGTACCGGCTTTGTTGTGTCATGCTGAGGGTGGCCTGGCTGTTTTCCTTGCGGGTTTCAACCATCATCACCTCATCGGTCTCACCGAGGATACAGTGATCAAAGACGGGTTGCACGTAACGCTCCTTGCGCGATCATGGTTTGCTATTGGTCAGAGTTCTGGGTCAGGGTTGTTTGATGCTGTCAAGGATGGTGCGCGCCTGTGCCACGGCATTGCCAATATAACCGGCAGGGGTGAGATCAGCCAGGGCAGTTTTTGCCGCCTCAGGAAGGGCCAGGGTGGCGATAAAATCATGCAGCATGGCCGCATCCACTGGCCGGCCCTGGGTACGTGCTTTCAGGGTCAGTGCTTTCAGTTTTTCGTAGGGCGCTGCCACCCCGTAGAGTCGCAGCACGGTCTGCACTGGCTCTGCCAGGACTTGCCAGTTGTTATACAGATCCCGATTAATGGTGTTGGTGTCGGCCTCCAGCTTGCTGATGCCCTGGGCACATGACTGCCAGGCAATCAGACAATGGCTGAAGGCTGTGCCCATATTACGCAGGCGGGTGGAATCGCTGAGATCACGCTGCCACCTGGAGATAGGTAATGTGCCGGCCAGATACCCCAGCAGGCTGTTGGCAACTCCCAGATTGCCCTCAGCGTTTTCAAAGTCTATCGGGTTGACCTTGTGTGGCATGGTGGAAGAGCCGACCTCGCCGGCGATGGCCTTCTGCTTGAAGTAGGCCAGCGCGATATAGCCCCAGATATCGCGGCAAAAATCCAGCAGGATGGTGTTTATTCGGATGATCGTATGGAAATACTCGGCCATGTAATCGTGTGATTCGATCTGGGTGGTGTGCGGATTCCATGTCAACCCCAGGGATTCTACAAAGGCACGGCTGAATGCCGGCCAGTCGACTGTCGGGCAGGCCGCCAGGTGGGCATTGTAATTACCCACGGCCCCGTTCATTTTTCCCATCACCGCCACCTGGCCAAGCTGCTGTGATTGCCGTTGCAGGCGATAGATAAAGATCGCGATCTCCCGGCCAAGCGAGGTGGGCGAGGCCGCCTGGCCATGGGTGCGTGACAGCATGGGTTGATCGATGTGGCGCTCCGCCAGCCCGGCCAGTGCCTGGATGAGTTGTGTCAGCTGCGGGATGATGAACGCATCACGTAACTCATGCAGCATCAGCCCATGGGCCAGGTTATTGATGTCCTCGGAGGTAGAGGCAAAATGAAAAAACTCGGCCACGGCTTCAAGCTCGGCATGACCGGCGGTCTTGCTTTTAAGGAAATACTCAACCGCCTTGACATCGTGGTTGGTCGTTTGCTCAATCTGTTTCACCTCGGCCGCATCGTCTGTGCTGAAGTCATCTGCGATGCGGTTCAGCACCGCCACGGAGGCCGCGCTCAAGGGGGCGATTTGGGGGATCGATGGACATTGACTGAGCGCCAGCAGCCAGCGAACCTCCACCCGAATGCGAAAACGTATCAGGGCATACTCGCTGAATAGCGGACTGAGCTGGCCGGTTTTTTCCCGGTAACGGCCATCAACCGGCGAGATGGCGGTGAGTTGGGTCAGTTCCATTTTTAAGGACAGGGATTGGGCTGTGATTTGTGCAGCGAGGCTATCTCGTTGAGCAGCGCCCTGGGCAATTCAATGGCAACACTGTCGATGTTGTGCTGGAGCTGTTGCAGCGTGGTTGCGCCAATGATGGTGCTGGTTAGGAAAGGCTGCTGGTTGATAAACGCCAGCGCCATTTGTGTGGCCGAGAGACCGAACTGCTCTGCCAGGTGGACATAGCTGGCGGTCATTGTCCGCCCCGGCTGCTGGGTATAGCGGGTATAGTGATCACCAAACCGGGTCAGCCGGGCCCCCGCCGGCCGCTTGCCGTTCAGGTATTTGCCGGTCAATGTGCCAAAGGCCAGCGGGGAGTAGGCCAGCAACCCGACCTGCTCCCGGTGGGCGAATTCGGCCAGGCCAATCTCATAACTGCGGTTTAAGAGATTGTACGGATTCTGGATAGAGACAATCCGGGGCAGATCATGCTGGCATGACAGGTGCAGGTATTCGGCCACTCCCCAGGGCGTCTCGTTCGAGACACCGACATGCCGTATCTTGCCCTGCTCTACCATGTCGGCCAGCGCCTGCAAGGTCTCCATGATGGGCGTGCCATCTTTGGCCGGTGCATGGTGGTAATCCAGTCGGCCAAAATAATTGGCATCACGCTCCGGCCAATGCACTTGATAAAGATCGATATAATCGGTTTGCAGACGTTGCAGGCTGGCATCGATGGCCTGTGCAATATTGGCTTTATCAAGGCAGGTCTTAGGGCCGCGTATATACTTGCTCCAGGCGGCTGCCGGGACGATCTTGGTGGCGATGATCAGGCGGTCACGTTGTTTGTGCTTGCCCAACCAGCTGCCGATGTACATCTCCGTTCGGCCTTGAGTCTTGGCCTTTGCCGGCACCGGGTACATCTCTGCCGTGTCAATAAAATTGATCCCGGCAGCGATCGCATGATCCAACTGTGCGTGTGCCTCTGCCTCGGTGTTTTGCTCGCCCCAGGTCATCGATCCCAGACAGAGCAGGCTGACTTCGATATCAGTCTGACCCAGCTTGCGGTATTGCATACTTATCTCCAGATAAATTACGACAGGATTTTCCAAGGGGGCATTCTAGCAATGCTGCCGACAAGTACCAACATGCCTTGCCGGTCAGGCTGTGGCTAAATTCCCAGGATGCGATTAAGATGATGCGATGGACGAGGAGATCAGTTTAAGGGCCCCTGATGATTGCCACCTGCATCTTCGAGACGGCGCCCAGATGGCTTGTGTATTGCCGCATTCGGCCCGGCAGTTTGCCCGTGCGATCATCATGCCGAACCTCACGCCGCCGGTGGTGACAGTCGCCGAGGCCGTTAAGTACCGGCAGCGGATTCTCACCGCCCTGTCCAGGAGTATGACAGGCGATGCCGGTCTTCATCCCCTGATGACGCTCTACCTTACCGATCTGACCTGCACCGATGAGGTGCTTAAAGTGGCCGAAACTGCGGAGGTCCTCGGTTTCAAATACTATCCCGCCGGGGCAACGACAAATTCTGCGAGTGGTGTGACGGCGCTGGAGAAGGTCTATCCGCTGCTGGAGAGAATGCAGGAACACGCCGTCCCCCTGCTGGTGCATGGCGAGGTGACGATCAGAGAGACCGACATATTCGACCGGGAAGCCGCCTTCATTGACCAGGTACTCATCACGCTGACACGAGAGTTGCCCGCACTGCGTATCGTCTTTGAGCATATTACCACGGCCGAGGCCGTCGCCTTTGTACAAGAGAGCACCGCACCCATCGCCGCCACGATCACCGCCCATCATTTATTATTAAATCGCAATGCGCTGTTTGCCGGTGGTCTCAGACCACACCATTACTGCCTGCCCGTGCTGAAGGCGGAACGGCACAGACAGGCATTACTGGCGGCAGCCGTCAGTGGCGACCGCCGGTTTTTTCTGGGCACCGACAGCGCACCACACGCCGCCTCTGCCAAGCTGACGGACTGTGGCTGTGCCGGTATTTACTCCGCCCTGTGCGCCCTGGAGATCTATGCCGAGGTGTTTTATCAGGCCGGATGTGTTGAGCGCCTTGAGGGTTTTGCCAGCGAGCATGGGGCCGATTTTTATGGCCTGCCGCCTAACTCATCACGCATCACCCTGCGGCGAGATGCCTGGACTGTGCCTGCTTCCCTGCCTTACGGCGATGATCGGATTGTGCCGCTGTTGGCCGGCGAGGAGTGCCACTGGAGATTGCTGGATCAATGAGTGCTGCCAGGCATCCTGCCTCCCGGCGTTTTCGCAGTTACCTGCCGGTGGTGGTCGATGTTGAGACCGGCGGCTTCGATCCCGGCACAGATGCCCTGCTGGAATTTGCCACGGTATTGCTGAGCTTGAACGAGGAGGGCAGGTGGTGCATGACCGAGACGATTGCCAAACACATACAGCCTTTCCCCGGCGCCAATCTGGATAAAGCGGCGCTGGAGTTCACCGGGATTGATCCAGAACATCCGTTTCGCAAGCAGATCGCCGTCCCGGAAAAACAAGCCCTGCATGACACCTTCCAGACAGTCCGGCGGGCGATAAAACAGCATGACTGCCACCGGGCCATCCTGGTCGGACATAATCCCAGCTTTGATTTGAGATTTATCCAGGCTGCCGTGGACAGGTGTGCGCTTAAACGCAATCCGTTTCATCCCTTCAGCACGTTTGATACCGCTACCCTAGGCGGCCTGGCCTATGGACAAACCGTATTATCCAGGGCCGTTAAAGCGGCGGGCCTGCAATGGGATGATGCTGCTGCACATTCGGCGCGCTACGATGCTGAGAAAACCGCCGAGCTGTTCTGCCATGTGGTCAACCGATGGGTGATGGATTAGCTTTCAACCTAGCGGCTGCACGATGTGTCTGCTTATCCTTGCCCTTAAACAGCATCCTGATTACCCCGTCATTGTTGTTTTTATGAGAGGGTGTATGATCAACAGGCAAACATCATCAGCGATCTTGCGTACACGGCGCCTTAACAGGCATGGAAGATGGCGTTGAGGATGGTCTGAATATGACCGGTACAGGCAAGGCGTGACTGGCTGAATTGCCATCCGGCCTGACGGCACCGGGCGGTGGTTCAGCACGATAAAATACGGTGGTGAACTTCAGCGTTGCCTGCCTGAAAAAACCTGATTTTTATTATTTTTCAAGCGCTTTTTTTCGTTTTTTTCTCGCAGCAAAAAATACTCTCTGGCAGCAATTATGGTATAGTTGCGAATGCTGCTCCAAGCCTTGTATGCACCGACACAAAGATCAACAACCTGAAGGCACCTGCCTGATTTTCAATGTGATATATGTCTGATCAAATAGCCCGTTCGCTCTCCCCGGTCAATATAGAAGATGAGATGCGGCAGTCCTATATGGACTATGCCATGAGCGTCATTGTTGGCCGTGCCCTGCCGGATGTGCGTGATGGCTTAAAGCCGGTACACCGGCGGGTGCTCTATGCCATGAATGAGATGAGCAATGTGCACAACAAGCTGTATAAAAAATCGGCGCGCGTGGTGGGCGATGTCATCGGTAAATATCATCCGCATGGCGATACCGCCGTCTACGATACGATTGTGCGTATGGCGCAGGATTTCTCTTTGCGTTATGTGCTGGTTGACGGGCAGGGCAATTTTGGCTCGGTTGATGGGGATGCCCCGGCTGCCATGCGTTATACCGAAGTACGCATGGCGCGCATCGCCCAGGAATTGCTGGAGGACATCGACAAACAGACAGTCGATTTTGTGGCGAACTATGATGGGGCCGAGCACGAACCGGCGGTCTTGCCCACCCGCCTGCCCAATCTGCTGGTCAATGGCTCCAGCGGGATTGCTGTCGGGATGGCAACCAATATCCCGCCACACAATCTGCATGAGGTGATCAACGCCTGTGTGGTGTTGATTGCTGAACCGGCAGCCACCCTCGATCAGTTGCTGACCCATATCCCCGGCCCGGATTTTCCCACCGCTGGCATCATCAATGGCTCGCAGGGGATTCATGAGGCCTACCGCACTGGCCGGGGCCGGATTTATCTGCGCGCCCGCACCCACATCGAGACGGATGAGAAGACCGGCCAGCAGACAATCATCGCCACCGAGCTGCCTTATCAGGTCAACAAGGCCCGGCTGCTGGAGAGGATTGCCGAGCTGGTCAAGGACAAGAAGCTGACCGGCATCCGTGAATTGCGTGATGAGTCCGATAAAGATGGCATGCGTATGGTGATCGAGCTAAAGCGCGGCGAGGTGCCGGAGGTGATCCTCAATAATCTGTATCAGTTCACCGCCATGCAGTCTGTGTTTGGCATTAATCTGGTGGCCCTTGATGGGGGGCAGCCACGGCTGATGAACCTGAAAGACATGCTGGCCGCCTTTATCCGGCACCGGCGCGAGGTGGTGACCCGCCGCACATTGTTTGACTTGCAAAAGGCGCGCAACCGAGCGCATATTCTGGAGGGGCAGGCGATTGCGCTCGCCAATATCGATCCCATGATCGCCCTGATCAAAGGCTCGGCAACGCCGGCTGAGGCAAAGGCCGCCATGCTGTTGCGTCTCTGGCAGTCAGACACCGTGCTCGCCATGCTGCAACGCACGGATGCGGCCATCTCAAGGCCAGATTCGTTGCCGGATGAATACGGCTTGCAGGCGGCCGGCTATCGGCTGTCCGATGCCCAGGCACAATCCATCCTGGAGTTGCGCCTGCAAAAGCTGACCGGTCTGGAGCAGGACAAGATCATCACGGAATATGAGGGGCTGCTGGATACGATCATCGATCTGCTGGACATCGTCGGTCGGCCTGAACGCCTGATGCAGGTCATCCAGACTGAACTGGAAGAGATGCGTGAGCGCTACGGCGATGATCGGCGCACGCAAATCATCGACGATCGCCAAAACCTCAGCATGGAGGATCTGATCACCGAGCAGGATGTCGTGGTCACCCTGTCATACACCGGTTATGCCAAGACTCAGACCATAGACACCTACCGTTCGCAGCGGCGCGGCGGCAAGGGCAAGTCGGCGACCAATGTCAAAGAGGCGGACTTCATTGACAAGCTGTTCATCGCCAGCACGCACGATACGATGTTATGTTTTTCGAGTGAAGGCAGGTTGTACTGGCTGAAGGTCTATGACCTGCCGCAGGCGAGCCGGACAGCACGGGGCAAACCTGTCGTTAATCTGCTGCCCTTGCGCGAGGGCGAGCGCATCAGCGCCATTTTGCCCATTCGTGAGTTTACCGATGAGGCGTTTGTGTTCATGGCGACTGAAGATGGCACCATCAAAAAGACAGCACTGAAGAATTTCTCCCGCCCGCGCCCCAGCGGCATCATTGCCATTGAGCTGGCGGCGGGTAATCAACTGGTCGGGGTCGAGCTGACCGATGGCGAGAAGGATGTCATGTTATTCAGCAATGCTGGCAAGGCGATACGCTTTCATGAGTCGGGGATTCGGGCGGTTGGCCGCACCGCAAGGGGCGTACGCGGGATGCGGCTGGGCGGTGATGAGAAGATCATCTCGCTGATCATTGTCGAGCCGGGCAAGACTGTGCTGACAGCCACCGAGAACGGCTATGGCAAGCGCACACCGATAGCGGATTTTCGCGCCCAGGCGCGCGGTGGTCAGGGCGTGATCTGTATTCAGACCGATGCCCGTAACGGCAAGGCCGTGGGGGCGCTGATGGTCAGTGATGAGGATGAGATCATGTTGATCTCCGATCAGGGGACATTAATCCGCAGCCCGGTGCGTGAGATTTCCGTGGTTGGCCGCAACACCAAGGGCGTGCGGTTGGTCAGCCTGCATGGAAAGGAGCATCTTGCCAGCCTTGAACGCATCGTTGAGATGAAGGCCGATGCCAATGACAGCACCACGGCTGATGAGGATACACCCCCGCACCAGGGCCAGCATGAGGCGTAAACTCAAGCCGGTATTTATCCCGTCCAGGGTCAACCGTGGGGTTATCTCGTGTCCACAATGAAGGTGTTTAATTTTGGCGCCGGCCCGGCGCAGCTGCCGCCGCCCGTGATGCAGCAGGCACAGGCGGAATTTCTTGACTGGCACGGCACCGGCATCTCGGTGATTGAAATGAGCCATCGCAGCCCGTCATTTGCGGATATCATTGATCAGAGTGAGCATGATCTCAGCGAACTCCTGTCCCTCCCCGAACACTATCAAATACTGTTTCTGCAGGGCGGGGCCACGCACATGATGAGCATGGTGCCGCTGAATTTTTTATCCCGTGGGCAGAGTGCGGATTATCTGCACACGGGCAACTGGTCAGGCAAGGCCATTAACGAGGGCCGCCGGCTGGCGGCGGTGAATGTGGTCGCCAGTTCAAAGGCCGATGAGTTTATGCGTATTCCCCCGCCATCACAGTGGCAGCTTGACCCTGGCGCCGGTTATTTTTATTATTGCGATAATGAGACCATCAGCGGCGTGGAGTTTCAGGACGTGCCGGATGCGGCCACCGCCCCGCTGGTCTCGGACATGACGTCCAATTTTCTGTCCAGGGAATTCGACATCACACGATTTGCCTGTGTGTTTGCCGGGGCGCAAAAAAATATCGGCCCTGCCGGCTTAACTGTTGCCATCATACGCAAGGACTGTATCGGCAGCAGCGATCGTACCCTGCCCCTGCTGTATGATTTCAAGACCCACGCCGATACCCGCTCTTTATCCAACACCCCGGCAACCTTCAGCTGGTACATGGCCGGGCTGACCTTTCGCTGGATTTTGCAGCAAGGCGGCCTGGCGGCGATGCACAGCAATGCCCTGGCACGTTCAGCGCTATTATACGACTGTATTGATAGCGATGATTTTTACAGCAGCCCGGTAGACAGGGCCTATCGTTCACGCATGAACATCCCGTTTGTGCTGGCCGATGATTCACTGGATAAGGTATTTTTACAGCAAGCGGCTGAGGCCGGCCTGCTGGCATTGAAAGGCCATCGCAGCGTGGGCGGGATGCGCGCCAGTCTCTACAACGGTATGCCGCTTGAGGGCGTTGCCACACTGGTTGAGTTTATGCGCGATTTCAGCCGCCGCAAGGGATGAGTGACATCAGCTTAACTCTCCGCCCGGCTAACTGGCTTTGCTGTACAATGCGCTGAACCGCCTTAATAATTTTTTGCCATGACAGATAAGGACAGGCTGGCCGAGGTCCGCGCCGACATTGATTTGATCGATCAGCAGTTGATTGCATTGATCAACCAGCGCGCCCGGCTGGCACAGACTGTCGGCAGGCTCAAGCAACAGGCCGGGCAGGAAAATCACTTCTACCGCCCTGAACGTGAGGCCGCAATCCTGCGAGAGGTGGTGCAGCATAACCCCGGCCCCATAGATCAGCAGGGGCTGGTGCGGATATTTCGTGAGCTTATGTCGGCCTGCCTGGCGATGGAGAAGCGCTTGCAGGTCGCCTATCTGGGGCCTGAGGGCACGTTTACCCAGGCGGCGGTCGGCAAGCATTTTGGTGGCTCGGTCACGGCCTGCGCCTTGCCCGGTATCGATCTGGTGTTTCGTGAGGTGGCTACTGGCAGTTGTGAGTATGGCGTGGTGCCGATAGAAAACTCAATTGAAGGCGTGGTCAATCATACCCTGGACATGTTCATCAACTCAGCAGCGATCATCTGTGGTGAGGTGCATTTGCGTATTCACCAGAGCCTGCTCTCCAGTGCAGACGATGTGAAGCATATCAAGACGGTCTACTCCCATGCCCTGTCGTTCGCCCAGTGTCGGCACTGGCTGGATACCCATTTGCCCGGCGTCTCGTGTGTGAACGTCTACAGTAATGCCGAGGCCGCAAAGTTGGCACAGGCAGATCGCACCGCCGCGGCCATCGCCGGTCACGTGGCGGCTGACACCTATCAGCTACACACCCTGGCCGATAATATTGCCGATGAACCGGACAACACCACGCGTTTTTTAGTGATAGGCAATCAGGCGGTGCCGGCAAGCGGTGATGACAAGACATCAGTCCTGTTCGCCACACCAAGCGAGCCCGGGGCATTGGTCAACGTATTACACTGTTTCTCTGATAACAAGGTCAATATGAACCGGATTGAATCCCGGCCCTCTCGCCAGGTGATGTGGGAATATGTATTTTTTGTTGATCTGGAAGGACACCGGGACGATGCCAATGTCAGCACCTCTCTGGAGCAACTCAAGGCCAACGCCTCGATGGTAAAAATACTCGGCTCTTATCCGGTGGCGAGTTGACAGGTGTCCGTCTCGCCGCCGCTGTGGATGAGATTTCACTTTTCTCAACACGGCCTGTACCCTGCCGGGCTTTGCCATGCGGTGCAGGGTAGATGGGCATGCAGATAGACAAGCTGACGATTATCGGTGTCGGGCTGATTGGCGGCTCACTGGCGCGTGCCTTAAAGCGAGCCGCCGCCTGTGCCAGGGTCTGTGGCTACGATATCAATCCGGCCAGCCTGGATAAAGCCATGCAGCTTGGCGTCATTGATGAGGCCCATACGGATCTGCCAGCCGCCGCCGCCGGGGCCGATGTCATCGTGCTGGCGATACCACTGGCCGGTTACCGCCAGGCGTTACATGCCCTGTCAGGGGTGATAAACGAGCAGACCATCATTACCGATGTGGGCAGCGCCAAGGCCAGCGTCATTGCCGCAGCAAAGGCCGCGTTAGGCAAACAGATCAGCCATTTTGTCCCAGGGCATCCGATTGCAGGACGTGAGACAAGCGGGGTGCAGGCAAGCGATGCCCGTTTGTTTTTTGAACACAAGGTGATTATCACCCCGATCGCTGAAACCTCACAGAAGGCAAAGACCTGCATCGCCGCCCTCTGGCGGCAGGCCGGGGCCAGCGTGCTGGAATTGACCGTCGAGCATCATGATGAAGTGCTTGCCGCCACCAGCCATCTGCCACACATGCTCGCCTATGCGCTGGTGGATTGTCTGTCCAGTATGCAGGATGAGCGCGAGGTCTTTGCCTATGCGGCCGGTGGTTTTGCCGATTTCAGCCGCATCGCCTCCAGTGATCCCCAGATGTGGCATGATGTCTGCTTGGCCAATCGCAGGCCCCTGCTGGCCGCCCTGACCGCCTTTGAACGGCACCTTGCCCATATCAAAGTCGCCATCGAAAATAACGACAGCCAGGCCCTGCTGAGGCTGTTCACATGTGCCAAGCAGACCCGCGATCACTATGCCGCTACCGGTGATCTGTCAGGTGCAGCATAGCGGGCCGGCCAAATGGATGACCAGACCGACAGCCAGGCAGATAACCCGGCGGATGATCCACACCGAATAGATTATTGCATCCGGCCGAATCATACCGGCCTGTCCGGCGAGCTGACCGTGCCGGGCGATAAGTCCATCAGCCATCGTGCCCTTCTGCTGGCGGCACTGGCAGTGGGTACGAGTGAGATACACGGCTGCCTTGACAGTGCCGATACCCGTGCCACCATGCAGGCGCTTGAGCAAATGGGCGTTGCGATAACACAAACGGATGCCGGTATTTGCATGGCGGGGGTGGGGAAGGCCGGCTTGCAGTCGCCGGGTCAGCCTTTGGATTGTGGCAATTCCGGCACCCTGGTACGGCTGCTGTCGGGCATCCTGGCGGCACAGACGTTTGATACTGCGCTGATCGGCGATGCTTCACTGATGCAGCGGCCCATGCGCCGGATCACCGAGCCGCTTGAGCGCATGGGGGCGGTCATTACCACGACCGAGGCCGGCACCCTGCCCATGCACATCCGGGGCGGCCGGCCCCTGCATGGCATAACCTATGAATTGCCGGTGGCCAGCGCCCAGCTTAAATCGGCCATCCTGCTGGCCGGCCTGTATGCCCGTGGCGAGACCACGGTGCACCAGCCGCTTATCACCCGTGATCATACGGAGCGCATGTTGATCGCTTTCGGTGCCGATCTGCGCTGTGATGGAGAGCGTATTACCGTGTCGGCTTCAGACTTGCAGGCAAGCCCGGTTAAGGTGCCGGCGGATATCTCATCGGCGGCGTTTTTTCTGGTGGCGGCCAGTATCACGCCGGGGGCGGATATCACGCTTAACAATGTCGGCATGAACCCCACCCGCCATGCCATCGTTGGCCTGTTACAGGCGATGGGCGCGGACATAACGATCAAGCGGCGAGATAGCCCGGCGGGTGCTGAGCCCATCGCTGATTTACGGGTGCGCCACAGTCGCTTAACCGGGATTACCATTCCCCCGGCAGCCGTGCCGGTTGCGATTGATGAGTTGCCCGTGCTGATGATTGCCGCCGCGGTGGCTGAGGGCGAGACATGCCTGCGCGGTGCTGGGGAATTGCGGGTGAAAGAGAGCGATCGTATCGCTGTCATGGTGGCCGGGCTACGGCAGCTGGGCATAGCGGTGGAGGAGTTCGCTGATGGGATGCAGGTAGCCGGTGCGGCCTTTACTGGCGGTGAGGTGGACAGTGGTGCTGATCACCGCATCGCCATGGCATTTAGCATCGCCGGTCTGGTGGCCGCCGGCCCGGTGGTGGTGCAGGACTGTGCCAATGTCGCAACATCCTTCCCCGGTTTTACCGACTGTCTGGGGCAGTTAGGTGCTGATATATCGGTTATGCAACATGGCTAAGGCGCATGTTATCTGCATAGACGGGCCGGGCGGGACGGGCAAGGGCACCCTGGCGCTGGCCCTGGCGCATCGCCTGGGCTGGCATTTGCTGGATAGCGGCGCCTTATACCGCATTCTTGCCCATGTCGCCAGTACCCGGCACCTGGCCCTGACCGAGAGCCGCAAGATAGCTGTGCTGTCGGCCGGGTTGGATGTCAGCTTTCAGATCAGTACCGAACAAGAGCAGGTTGCGGTCTGGCTGGCCGATGTGGACATCAGCGATGCCATCCGCAGCGAGGAGTGCGGCAATGCAGCATCCGTGATCGCCGCTTCCGCCGTGGTGCGTACGGCCATCTTGCAGTGGCAGCGGGATTTTCGCCAGCCGCCCGGTCTGGTGGCCGATGGTCGGGATATGGGCAGCGTGGTATTTCCCGATGCGGTGCTGAAAATTTATTTGACGGCCAGCCCGGATGAGCGTGTGAAAAGGCGGCATAAACAGTTGAATGCTAAAGGAATTGGTGTTACTCTCCCACGCCTTTCGGCGGGCTTGAGCGAACGGGATGACAGAGACAGGCAGCGCACGGCTTCACCCTTAATGCGTGCAGAGGATGCGATTGTCATTGACACCACGGCTTGCAGTCGGGAGGCAGTATTTCAGCGGGCCTGGGAATTATATCAGCAAAAAACCGGCTGACAGGATAAGCCCCTGTTTGCCGTGATGCGTTGAAATGACAGATTTTTTCATTTTACTTTTGAGGTAGTGGAGTTTGGTAACTGAGAGTTTTGCGGAGTTGTTTGAACAAAGCCAGATTGAGGCCAAGATGCAGCCCGGATCGATAGTCACGGGCACGGTGGTGGAGGTCCGTCAGGACACGGTCATCGTCAATGCGGGCTTGAAATCGGAGGCTTGGATCCCGGCAAGCCAGTTCTATGATGAGAAGGGCGAGCTTGAGGTCAGCATCGGTGATGAGGTGGATGTGGCGCTGGATACCGTGGAAGATGGTTACGGGGAAACCCGTCTGTCACGAGAGAAAGCCAAACGCTTAATCGCCTGGGATAAGCTGGAGAAGGCCAATGAGGCCAATGAGACAGTGACGGGCGTCATTACCGAACGGGTGAAGGGCGGTTTTACGGTGGATGTTGAAAACGTCCGTGCTTTTCTGCCCGGCTCGCTGGTTGATGTCCGCCCGGTGAAGGATACGGCGTACTTGGAGGGCAAGCCGCTTGAATTTAAGGTCATTAAAATTGACAGGAAACGCAGCAATGTGGTGGTTTCCCGGCGGGCGGTGGTGGAAAAAGAGAACACGGCAGAGCGCCAGGCCCTGCTGGATAAACTGACCGAGGGAGTCAATGTCACGGGCGTGGTAAAAAATCTGACGGAGTACGGCGCCTTTCTTGATCTGGGCGGTATTGATGGCCTGCTGCATATCACCGATATGGCCTGGAAGCGGGTGAAGGACCCGGCGGAGATCGTCAGCATCGGCGATGAGATAGAGGTCAAGGTGTTGAAGTTTGATCGGGAGCGCAACCGGGTTTCACTGGGGCTGAAACAGACCGGCGATGATCCCTGGAATGATCTGACCCGGCGTTTCCCGGAAGGCACCAGGCTGCACGGCCGGGTGACCAACCTGGCGGATTATGGCTGTTTTGTTGAGCTGGAAGAGGGGGTTGAAGGGCTGGTGCATGTCTCGGAGATGGACTGGACGAATAAAAACGTGCATCCATCCAAGCTGATGCACATCGGCGATGAGGTCGAGGTGGTTATTCTCGACATCGATCAGGAACGCCGCCGTATCTCGCTGGGCATGAAGCAGTGCCAACCGAATCCCTGGGAGGAGTTTGCGGCGGTTCACAACAAGAACGATCGGGTCTCAGGCCAGATTAAGTCCATCACGGATTTCGGTATTTTTATCGGCTTGCAGGGGGGCATAGACGGCCTGGTGCATCTGTCTGATGTGTCCTGGACGGACGATAGCGAGACAGTGCGGCGTAACTTCAAGAAGGGAGATCAGATAGAGACCATGGTGCTGGCGGTTGATGCTGAGCGGGAGCGCATCTCATTAGGGATAAAACAACTGGGCAAGGATCCATTCTCCAGCTATGTCGCTGAACATCCCAAGGGCTCCATCGTCAAGGCGGTGGTGCTGGAGGTTGAACAGCGCACGGCACGGGTGCAACTTGCCGAGGATGTTGAGGCAAGCCTGAAGGCCGCCGAGTTGTCCAATGATGAGAAAATCAACGATGCCAGAATGGTTGTCAAGCAGGGGCAGGAGCTGGATGTGAAGATCATGATGGTAGACAGAAAAAAACGCCTCATTTCGGTGTCGGTGCGGGCAAAGCAGTCGGATGAGGAATCCGCTGCCGTGAAAGAATACTCACCGGAGGTGTCAGGCGGGGCAAAATTGGGTGATTTGCTAAAAGAACAACTTGATAACAGTTGACAGTGTAGCGATTGTGGGCGATCCGGTCAGTTATTGATATATAATTGATTTTACAGCGATTATGAGATGCAGGGTAACAGCCATGACGAAATCTGAGTTAATAGAATCGCTATCAAGACGGCAGTCACAGCTGGCTTCAAAAGATGTTGAACTGGCGGTCAAGACGATTCTCGAACACATGGCGCAGACCCTGTCCAATGGCGAGCGGATCGAAATCAGGGGATTCGGCAGTTTCTCCCTGCATTACCGCCCGCCACGGGTAGGCCGTAACCCGAAATCCGGCACGCCTGTCTCGTTGCCTGCCAAGTATGTGCCGCATTTCAAACCGGGCAAGCACATGCGTGAACGAGTCGATCAATCCAAGCTCAACTCACCTATCATCCCCCATCAGGATGATCCCCACCAGAACACCGCTTACCGGAATCATCCCCGGAATAACCCCCAGAATAAAAATTAGTCGCTCCATTCGCCCCTGCGATTACTCCTGGCAATGTGCGGATTTTAAGGCGGGCAGGCAGGCCGCTTGCATTGCTGTGGCCAATGGCGTTCGCAAGGCCAGCGGGTGCATCACACCGAGGTTAGCGGTAATATGACTTATCGTGCAGACTCATTCACTCATTCCACTGGAGAGGGCAGATGTCCAGGATCATCACCATCCTTACATTAATCATCGTCATCATTGCGGGTTTGGCCTTACACTTGCGAAATAATCAGCCAGTCGTCCTGGATTATTACCTGAATACACAGGAGTTGTCTTTGTCATTGGTCATCGTCGGCGCCGTGTTTTTCGGTGCGCTGCTTGGCATACTGGCTAGCCTGCCGATCATCATCAAATTAAAGCACGCCAATATCCGCCTGGGTAGACAAGCCAGACTCACGGGGGAAGAATTGAACAACCTCAGGGCCTTGCCCATCAGCGACAGACCGGCCAGGAACACAGGTTAATGGATGTCTACTGGTGTTATGCCCTGCTGGCATTAATGCCGGTTGCCGCCTGGTCAGGCTGGCTTGCTGCACGTAACAACACACATCGCTTTGAGCATGAAAACGCCATTCACCCGGATTACCTTAAAGGCTTGAATTATGTGCTGAATGAGCAGCCGGACAAGGCCATAGAAGTCTTTATCAAGATGGTTGAGATTGATGCACAAACGATAGAGACGCACCTGGCCCTGGGTAATTTGTTCCGCCGTCGGGGTGAGGTAGACCGGGCCATACGTATCCACCAGAATCTCATCGCCCGGCCGACATTAACGGGCACGCAACGGCAGTTGGCCGTGTTGGAACTGGCCATGGACTACATGCGCTCCGGTTTGCTGGATCGGGCTGAGGGCTTGTTTAATGAGCTGTTGGAGTTCAATGGCTATACCGACTGGGGCTATACCGACCGGGCACTGGAAGGCTTGTTAGCGATCTATCAACAGGAGCAGGAGTGGCAGAAAGCCATCCTCGTTGCCAGACGCCTGCAATCCGGCACGGTCGGCTCATACAATGCCATCATTGCCCAGTTCTACTGTGAACAGGCAGAGCAGTTGACCACGGCAGGGCAGATGAGGGAGGCAAAAGACATGCTGAAACATGCCTTGAATACCGACCCCGGTTGTGTGAGGGCAAGCCTGATGGAAGGGTACGCCGCCGAGCAGAAAGGCAACATCAGCCAGGCGATCAAGGCTTACCGGCGGGTGGAAAAACAGGCACCGGATTATCTGGGCGAAATCATTGAACCATTGTATCGCTGTTATCAGCAACTGGGTAAGCCGGCCGAGTTCAAAGGCTATGTAGAGGGCTTGTATCGCCGCCATGGTGCAGACCCTCTGTTGCTGGCATTAACGCAGTTATATGATGAGCTTGATGGCGAGCAGCCGGCGCTGGAATTTATCTCAGCTGAGTTGGCGACACGTCCGACTGTCGCTGGTGTCGACCGGCTGCTGGGGTATATCATCAAGGCATCGGAGGGGGTCGGCCGGCGCAATCTGGAGACGATAAAAAAACTCACCGGCCACCTGCTCAGTCACCGCCCCTTATACCAGTGCAGCCGTTGTGGCTTTGATATGAAGGTGTTGCATTGGCACTGCCCCGGCTGCAAGCACTGGAATACGATAAAGCCGATACCGGAGATGGCCTGTGGCTGATGCCAGAGTCATCGTGGCCCTGGATCTTCCTGATGCGGCTACGGCATTGCAGTTTGCCGACCGGCTGGCGCCGGAAAAATGCCGGCTTAAAGTTGGTAAGGCCCTGTTTACTCAGGCTGGCCCGGATATCGTTAAGTGCCTGGTGGATAAGGGGTTTGATGTCTTTCTGGATCTGAAATACCACGATATTCCGAACACGGTGGCGGCGGCTTGCCGGGCGGCGGCTGATTTGGGTGTGTGGATGCTGAACGTCCATGCCGCCGGGGGTAGGGACATGCTGCTCGCTGCACATGAGGCCGTGGGCGATCAAACACCGCTACTGATCGGGGTGACTGTCTTGACCAGCCTGCATGATGATGATCTGCAAGCGATCGGGTTTGCCGGGGACAGTGCCGAGCAGGTCGTCAGGCTGGCGGGGTTGTGTGCCGAAGCAGGCTTGCAGGGTGTGGTGGCATCTGCTCAGGAGAGCGCCAGGCTAAGGCAGCATTTCCCGCGGGATTTTATGCTGGTGACGCCGGGGATCCGGCCGGCGGGCAGCGGGGCGGATGATCAGGCCCGGACCATGACGCCCACCGAGGCCATTCGTGCGGGCAGTGATTATCTTGTGATGGGCAGGCCGATCACCCGGGCCGCCGACCCGGTAGCGGTGCTTGATGAGATAAATCAGGCGCTGCATCAGGCCATTAGCCCAAACCATTAACCCGGCATCCACTTGAAACCTGCGTTTATCATCCTTAAGGCCGCCGTGTTGTTCTCACCGTGAGGAACTATCAAAGCCCGTTACAGCCAGTCTTGCCGGAACGGCCTGGCCGGAGAGGCAACTGGGGACGTTTGCAGGGATGCAGCAAGGCGCTGGCCGTATCATCGGCGGCCAGGCAGGCGGACACCTTGCTCGTGTTGCTGACCTGCAATCCGGGTGATGCGATCAAATTTACTGAGGAGCTCGGTTTTTTCCTTAAAGGTGAGCCGGATATTCCGGTGCTGTCATTTCCTGATTGGGAAACCCTGCCCTATGATAATTTCTCGCCCCATCAGGATATTATTTCTGAGCGGCTGGCAACCTTGACCGCCCTGCCAACTGTGGCCTGTGCAATCTTGATCGTGCCTGTCTCAACGCTGATGCACAGATTGCTGCCGGTCGATTATCTCAAGGCCAACAGTATGCAGCTTGCCGTGGGCGAGCGGCTTGTGCCGGCAGATTTCCGGGCGAGGCTTGGCCGTTACGGCTACCGCCACGTTGAGCAGGTGATGGAGCACGGTGATATGGCCGTGCGCGGTTCGATCATGGATCTGTTTCCCATGGGTTCAACCCATCCCTTCAGGATAGATCTTTTTGACACGGAAATTGACAGTATCCGGCTGTTTGATGTCGAGACCCAGCGCTCGCTGGAGATGGTCGATGGCATCAACATACTGCCGGCAAGGGAGACGCCGCTGACCCCGGCGCATATTGAAACATTCAGACAAAGCTGGCGCACTTGTTTTTCCGGCAATCCGAATGATTGTGAGATGTATGCCGATGTCAGCCAGGCCATCGCCCCGGCGGGCATTGAGTATTACCTGCCGTTTTTTTATGACCAGACCAGTCTGTTTTTTGATTATATTGCCGAGGATGCACTGCTGGTTCTGGATGAGGGAGTTGATGAGGCGGCAGAGGATTTCTGGGAGGTGGTGGAGATGCGTTATGCCCAGGCGAAAGATAATCCCGCCCGGCCAATCCTTACACCGGAGGCGATGTTTATCCGGCCGGATACCCTGTTTTCCGGTATTAACGACTTTGCGGTGGTGCAGATGAGGGCATCACACTGTGCCGAGGCCGCTGCCGGTGTCAACTATGCCAGCCGGCTGCCGGTCAAGCTGCCGGTGGATGCCAGGGCGAGTGCGCCGTTTGCTCTGTTTAATCAGTTCATGGCAGATTTTGCCGGCCGGATTTTGTTGATAGCCGAGACCGCCGGTCGTCGGGAGACGCTGCTGGAGTTGCTGGCAAGACAGGGCTGGCGAGCCGATGTGGTGGATGACTGGCAGAGTTTTCTCAGCACTGATTGCCGCTTTGCGCTGACCGTTGCACCGTTGGAGTTGGGCGTACAACTGGATGCACCTGCTATCGCAATCATCACGGAATCGCAGTTGTTTGGAGAACGTGTCAGCCAGCGGCGCCTGCGTAAGCGTAACCAGCAGCAGACAGAGGCCATCGTTAAAAATCTGACCGAGATCTCCATCGGCTCGCCAGTTGTGCATAGTGAACACGGGGTAGGGCGTTATCTTGGCTTGAAGACATTGGAGATAAACGGTGTCATGGGCGAGTTTATCCAGCTTGAATATGATCAGGGAGATAAGCTGTATGTCCCGGTATCTGCGCTGGATTTGATCAGCCGTTTTACCGGCACAGCACCGGAGCATGCACCATTACACCGGTTAGGCAGCGGGCGATGGCAGAAAGTACGCAAAAAAGCCGCACAAAAAGCCTACGATGTGGCCGCGGAGTTACTGGCAATGCATGCCCGAAGAGCCGCACGTCAAGGGTATGCTTTTGAGATTAACAACGATTTGTATCAGGGCTTTGCCCAGGGTTTCCCGTTTGAAGAGACGCCCGGGCAAGTGGAGGCAATCAGCAGCGTGTTGGATGATATGCAGAGCAGCACACCTATGGATCGATTGATATGTGGCGATGCCGGTTTTGGCAAGACCGAAGTCGCCATGCGGGCGGCCTTTATCGCCGTGCAAAATAATAAACAGGTGGCCTTGCTGGTGCCCACCACGCTGCTGGCACAGCAACACCATCAGAATTTCTCTGATCGATTTGCTGACTGGCCGGTGCGGATTGAGGTGTTATCACGTTTTGTCAGTCGCAAACAACAGCATGACGTGTTGGCGGCGCTGGGACAGGGGCGGGTGGATATTATTATTGGCACACATAAATTACTGCAAGATGCCGTGTCTTTTAAGCATCTGGGTTTGCTTATCATCGATGAGGAGCATCGTTTTGGCGTCAGGCAAAAAGAAAAATTCAAGGCCCTGCGCGCCGAGGTTGATGTGCTGACATTGACCGCTACGCCCATTCCGCGCACGCTCAATATGGCCTTATCCGAATTACGCTCGCTGTCCATTATCGCTACGCCACCATCGCGCCGCCTGGCGGTCAAGACATTCGTCAGTCAATGGACAGTTGCGCTGTTAAAAGAGGCGCTGTTGCGTGAAATAAAACGGGGCGGGCAGGTCTATTTTCTACACAACAACGTGGAGTCCATTGATGCCACGGCAGAGCAGGTCGCCCGCTTGATTCCTGAGGCCAGGGTGCGTACCGCCCACGGGCAAATGCCAGAGCGGGACCTGGAGCAGGTGATGCAGGATTTCTATCATCGGCGTTTTAATGTGCTGGTTTGCACCACTATCATTGAGACCGGCATTGACGTGCCGAATGCAAATACGATGATTATCAACCGGGCGGATAAATTCGGGCTGGCGCAATTATATCAACTCAGGGGGCGGGTCGGGCGCTCGCATCACCGGGCTTATGCGTATTTGATCGTGCCGGATAAAAGGGCGCTCAGTCAGGATGCGGCAAAACGACTACAGGCGATTGAGTCGCTGGAGGAACTGGGGGTGGGTTTCACCCTGGCAACGCACGATCTGGAAATACGAGGTGCTGGTGAGCTGCTGGGTGAAGAGCAAAGCGGCCAGATTCAGGAGGTCGGTTTTGGCATGTACATGGATTTGCTCACCCGTGCGGTGAACTCATTACGGGCCGGGCAGCAGCCGGAGCTTGACCGGCCCCTGGATGATGGAGTTGAAGTCGATTTGCACGTCCCGGCGCTGATCCCGGCAGATTATATTGCCGATATTCATACCCGCCTGATGATGTACAAGCGTATCGCCAGCGCCGACAGCGAGCAGGAGTTGACCGAATTAAAAGAGGAGTTCATCGACAGATTTGGTATCCTGCCCGATGCCTTCAAGAATCTCTTGCAGGCGACTGCCTTAAAATTACAGGCTCGCCCCCTGGGGATCAGGAAGATTGATATGGGAGAGAATGGTGGACGTATCTGGTTTCATGCACATACGCCTGTTGCACCAGCGGCCATTGTTGAACTCATCTCGGCCGGTGCCGACAAATACCGGCTGGATGGTGCTGACAAGCTCAGGATATTAAAGCAAACAGAGAATGTGCAGCAACGCATTGACAGCATCGGTGAATTTATCCATGCGCTTCACATGAAGAATGCCGCATGAGATCAGGCCGCCTCATCCCCCTCGTCCTGGTGTGCCTGCTGCTGTGTTGTGGCCGCCTGCATGCCGCTTCCTGGTATCAGCTTGAGGTGATCGTCTTTGAGCATCTGCATGCTGATCATGACGGCGAGCTTTGGTATGACAATCCGGGCCTGCCTGATCGGTCTGGTGCCATACCGCTTGTCCATGAGTTCAGTGGCAAGAGTCCGCAGGCAACGACTGAGGCAGAGACGGGAGCGCTCATCCCGTATCAGGTGCTTGCCAGAGGGCATTATCGGCTTGCAGGTGTAGAGCGGGTGCTGAAGCTCTCACGTGATTATCGTCCCTTGCTGCACATTGCCTGGCAACAACCCGTGCTGCGTGCCCGTGCTGCCCGCGCCGTGTATCTTGCCAATACGCCGTTTGAAGAGAGGACAGCCACCGCCGCCAGGCAGGAGGGGGTGGCGGCATTTGATAATTCTGAGCGGCGCGATGCCGGGATGGTTTATGAGGGTATCATACGGTTGCGGAGTTCAAATTTACTCCATGTTGAGGTGGATTTCAGTTTTGCCATCTCCCACTTTGCTGATGAACAACGACTGCCAGGCCAGGCGCCGGGCCAGTCACAAGGCCCGTCATTGTTCAACCAGCAATATGCCGATTATGCCAGGTTGACCGAGACCCGAAGAGTGAAGCTGAATGAGATACATTATTTTGATCACCCCCTGTTCGGGATCATCCTGCAAGTGAGCCGGTTTAAAAAAAACCCGTGAGGGAATCGCCGCCCAGGCAGCATGAGGCCGGGCGCTGCCTGTGCCGATGGAGATGGTTCAGCGGTTTTTCAGCCTCTGTCGGCCAGTCCAGTCGCTGGCAAACTGCCAGGCACTTCTGCCACTTCGGGAGCCCCTCTCCAGCGCCCATTGTAATGCGGCCTGTCGGGTTTGCGCGTTATCCCCATCTTCTGCCCCGAGTTTTTTTAACCAGTGCTGGCAGATGGTCAGAAATTGTTGTTGATTAAACGGCTCAAATGACAGCCAGAGCCCGAATCGCTCAGACAGGGACAGCTTCTCTTCCAGCGACTCATGCAAATGAATCTCACCATCCAGCATCTCTGAATGCGTATTTTCCGCCATGTATTCCGGGAGCAGGTGCCGCCGATTGGAGGTGGCGTAAATGAGCATGTTTTCCGGCAGCTGGCTGATGCTGCCATCCAGTAACACCTTTAATGATTTGTAGCCAATCTCATTCGGTGCAAAAGACAAATCATCACAGAACAGGATAAAACGTTGGTTCGCACCGCTAATTGACCGGCACAGCGTGGGCAAATCCTGCACATCATCCCGTCCAACTTCTATCAACACCAGATCAGAATCGCCGTATTGCATCACCAGCGACTTCACCAGCGAGGACTTGCCGGTGCCTCTCGGCCCGCACAGCAGCACGTGATTGGCGGGCAGGCCATGCAGAAACTGCCGGGTGTTATTGAGCAGGGTCTGCTTCTGTCTATCAATACATAATAGATCCGCTGGTTGCAGGCGGTTATCCGGCGTCACGGTTTCGAAATACTGGCACCAGCCCGTGTGCTGCCAG
This sequence comes from Gammaproteobacteria bacterium, assembly GCA_963422205.2. Classification (GTDB taxonomy): domain Bacteria; phylum Pseudomonadota; class Gammaproteobacteria; order Eutrophobiales; family Eutrophobiaceae; genus CAXMWX01. The sequence goes on from CAXMWX010000001.1 coordinate 122,443, forward strand.
CGCATGGCCGGTGGCACAGGCTGAGGCAATGCAATCGCCGGGGATGGGATTAACAACTCAATTCGATCAAGCAGCTTCTCAAGACGGGCAAGCAGGTTGTCCGTGTCAGCCATGTCATGTATAAGGCCAGTCAAACATGGTGGCATTATACGATGCAGGCCGTGTTTAACAAGCCGACGACCGGCCGCCCTGGCAGATGCCGGTTTTTATTTATGGCGAGAAGGTGTACCCTCGATTCGTATTTTGGCATCTGCTTATCTGCTGCATGATGCGTAAGACTATCGGCAGCAGCGAGTACAGGTTGTGGCGGTGTGGCGGCTTGTGTAAAATTCTGCTCATGCCATAGTCGGTATATATTTACCCGTGATTTCAATCCGTTGGTAATCAATCGGCGTTTAGCCCCCGGCCAGGAGATGACGCAAGAGGGGGTCGCCATCCTGCACTTCTAACATCCGGGGAGATTAAGAGTTATGTTTACTAAAACGATGTCAATCGCAGAGTTTGATCCCGACTTATGGTCGGCCATGGAAGGTGAGCGCCGTCGGCAGGAAGAACATATCGAACTCATCGCCTCTGAAAACAATGCCAGCCCCCGGGTGTTGCAGGCCCAGGGATCGGTGTTGACCAACAAGTATGCCGAGGGGTATCCGGGCAAGCGGTATTACGGCGGCTGTGAGTATGTTGATGTGGTTGAACAACTGGCGATTGACCGGGCGAAGCAGCTTTTTGCGGCTGATTATGCGAATGTGCAGCCGCATTCCGGCTCTCAGGCGAATGGGGCTGTCTACCATGCCTTGTGTGAGCCGGGCGATACCATCATGGGCATGAGCCTGGCGCACGGCGGCCACTTAACGCACGGGGCGGCGGTCAATGTGTCTGGCCGTATCTATAATGCCATTCAATATGGCCTGGATGAGCAGACCGGCGAGATTGATTATGAGCAGGTGGAACGGCTGGCGCTGGAACACAAACCGAAATTGATCATGACCGGTTTCTCCGCTTATTCAAGAAAAGTCGACTGGCAGCGTTTCCGGGACATCGCCGATCATGTGGGTGCTTACATGGTTTCTGATATTGCCCATGTGGCTGGCCTGGTGGCCAGCGGTGACTATCCCAGCCCGGTGCAGATTGCCGATGTCACCACCACCACCACCCACAAAACACTACGCGGCCCGCGCTCTGGTCTTATCCTGGCCAAGGCCAATGAGGAGCTTGAGAAGAAGATCAATTTTCTTGTCTTCCCGGCCTACCAGGGCGGCCCGTTAATGCACATCATTGCGGCCAAGGCGGTGGCATTTAAGGAAGCCATGCAGCCTGAGTTCAAGACCTATCAGCAGCAGGTGGTAAAAAATGCACGCAAAATGGCCGAGGTGTTTATCGCCCGAGGGATTGACATTGTCTCTGGCGGCACGGACAACCACCTGTTCCTGGTCGATTTGATCAGCAAGGGCATCACCGGTAAAGCACTGGATGCTGCACTGGATAAAGCGCATATCACGGTCAACAAGAATGCCGTGCCCGGCGATCCTCAGTCACCTTTCGTGACCAGCGGTATTCGTATCGGCACCCCGTCAATTACGACTCGAGGATTCACCGAGCAGCAGGCGGGCGAGGTGGCGGGCTGGATAACCGATATCATCGAGAACATGGACGATGCGGCTGTGCATGATCAGGTCTGTGCCAAGGTCAAGGCGCTGTGCGAGCAGTACCCTATGTATGAGTAAAAACCGGCGATGACAGCAGGCGGCTATAGCGCGGTGCTTTGTCAAGACAGATTGCAGGCAAGGCGATAACTGAATAAACACTGATAGCGTGGAGGGGTGCATTAATTATGCGCTGTCCTTTTTGCTCCTGCATGGAGACCAAGGTGGTTGACTCACGGCTGGCCGGTGAAGGCGAGCAGATTCGCCGCCGCCGGGCGTGTCTTGAATGCAAGGAAAGATTCACCAGCTATGAATCGGCCGAGTTGAACTTCCCCCGGATCATAAAAGCAGACGGTCGGCGTGAGCAGTTCATGGAAGAGAAGCTGCGTGCCGGCATCCTGCATGCACTGGAGAAACGGCCGGTCGAGATGGAGAAGGTGGAAACAGCGGTCTCGCATATCAAACATAAATTGCGTGCGCTGGGTGAGCGGGAGGTCGCTTCGGGCACGATAGGTGACTGGGTTATCCACGATTTGCGTAACATTGATCAGGTCGCCTATGTCCGTTTTGTTTCAGTCTACCGCAGCTTTGAAGATGTCAAGGCGTTTCTGGAGGAGATTGAACGGCTGGAGAATGAGTTGCCGCCGGAGTTAAAGGAAAACCAGCTTGATTTGCCGATTGATGAGCATGGTGACAGTTGAACTGGACGGAGCTGGATGTCAGGTTCATGTCCCGTGCCGTCGAACTGGCTGAACTCGGGCGCTACACCTGCCAGCCTAATCCCCGTGTTGGCTGTGTGTTTGCCCGGCATGATGCCAGCCTGGCCGAAGGCTGGCACCGGAAGACGGGCGGGCCGCACGCTGAAATTGAGGCGATCCGCTCGGCCACGTCCTCTCTGGCGGGCAGTTGTTGTTATGTCACGCTGGAGCCCTGCAATCATACCGGCAGGACACCCGCCTGCACCGAATCGTTAATGGCGGCTGGTGTGTCCAGGGTGGTGGTGCCGATGCCGGACCCGAACCCGCTGGTCGCCGGCAGAGGCATAGATACGTTGCGCCGGGCCGGTATTCAGGTGGATGTCGGTCTGCTGGCTGGTGAGGCCGCCCAGCTTAACCGCGGCTTTATCAGCAGGATGCAGCACCAGCGTCCGTTCATCACCTGCAAGCTGGCGATCAGCCTGGATGGTAAGGTCGCGCTGGCCAGCGGCGCAAGCCAATGGATTACCGGCGAGGCGGCGAGGCTGGATGTGCAGCGCCTGCGGGCCTCCAGCTCGGCGGTGATGACGGGGATCAACACGGTCTTGGCCGATGATCCGAAGTTGAACGTCAGGCAAGTCGATACCGCCGGCCGTCAGCCGTTGCGGGTGGTGCTGGATAGAGGATTCAGGTTGCCGCCCGCCGCCCGCCTGTTGTCCCTGCCGGGGCAGAGCATTGTCATGGGGCAGGCGCATAAGGCCAGCGCCAGGCGGGTGCTGGAAGAGGCGGGTGCGATCATCGAGTGTATTGATGCCGGGCGGGCCGGGTTTATGCCTCGCTGCCTGGCGTTATTGGCAGAGAAATATCAGGTCAATGACTTATTGGTGGAAGCCGGGCCGACTCTCTCCGGCGCCCTGCTGCAAGCCGACCTGGTTGATGAGTTGCATGTCTACCAAAGCCCTTGCCTGCTGGGGCCTGATGCGCTTGATATGATAAACCTTGAACCGCTGACAGACATGCAGGAGCGTCTACGCCTGGAATTAATACATGAGGCAATGTTTGCAGAAGATAGAAAGCTGGTTTTCAGGCTACACAAGAAGATCAGACCGGTGCCATCGTGACGATGAGAAAAAAAACAGCACATGCACGTTCAAGGGCAAGGCGGAATGCGGTACAGGCATTGTACCAGTGGCAGCTTAACCGGGCAGCGATTGAAACCATCATGGCGGAATTCGAAACCGATAGAACAGAATTGCAAAGAGCGGACAAAGCCTATTTCAAGGTGCTTGTGCTGGGCAGTGTAAACCATGCAGCCGAGCTTGAGCAGGCATTACGCTCCCATTTGGATCGAGAGATCAACCAGCTTGATCCGGTTGAACGGGCGATATTGACCCTGGGGGCGTATGAACTCACCTATCAAACGGATTTATCCATCCCTGTCATCATCAATGAATCCGTTGAGTTGGCGAAGCTGTTTGGGGCGGCGGAGTCGTATAAATATGTCAATGGTGTGTTGGATAAGCTGGCGAATGTTGTTCGCTGAGGCGGGGTGCGGCCTTGCATGAGTTCGACGTCATAGCACAGTATTTCAGCGGGATCATGAACCCGCAGGATGATGCCGTGCTGTGCGGTCCGGGCGATGATGCGGCGGTTATTGCGATTGATGATGAACATGCCCTGCTTGTGGCCACCGACACGTTTATCCAGGGTGTGCATTTTCCCGAAGACACGCCAGCGTTTGCCGTGGGTTATAAATCGCTGGCGGTTAATTTAAGTGATATGGCGGCGATGGCGGCCGAGCCACGCTGGTGTACGCTGGCGATCACATTACCAGAGACCTGTCGGTGCGATGCCTGGCTGCGGGATTTTCGCCGCGGGTTTCATGCCCTGGCCAGCCAGCATGGCGTATCGCTGATCGGCGGTGATACCTGTGCTGGCGCCGGGCTGGCGGTTACCGTGCAGATACTCGGCACGGCACCGCCTGAGCAGATCATCTATCGTGCTGGCGCCAGGGCGGGTGATACGCTGTATGTCACGGGTGAGCTGGGTACGGCGGCCTATGCGTTAAGCCAATTACAGGCGGGCAGGGAAATCGACACCGCCCTTCGGGATAGTTTATACCAGCCTGAGCCGCAGGTTGCGCTGGGCTTGAGTCTGCGTCATAAGGCCACGGCCATGATCGACATCTCTGATGGCCTGCTGGCGGATGTGCAGCATATCCTCAAGGCCAGCGAGGTGGGCGCCGTCATTCAGTTGGCTGATATTCCTCTCCATCCTGCCCTGAAACAGGCCATGCCTGCACAGGAATTGTGGCAGCATGTCCTAAATGGCGGTGATGATTATCAACTTTGTTTCACTTCTGCTCTATCAGCATCAATGTTATCAGCCAGGCTGGATGCCCCGGTGTTTGACATTGGCTGGGTGGTGCCGGGCGATGAGGTTCGGCTTATCCAGCAAGATGGCACTGACATGCAGGCGGAGGTGGCGGGTTTTCAGCATTTCTGAACCCGGCAGTGGGCGGGCGCTATCATGTGCGGTAATGGTGGCCACCGGGGTTGGGGATGATGGCACAGCGTTCTCAGGGCGGGCGTTACAGATTGATGTAACCAGCCTGATTCAGGCGTTGGATCTCATCCGGCGCAAAGGGAACGGACTCAATAAAAGCAGGCACTTCCTGTCGGCTGATCTGGAATTGATTCAGCGATGCCTGGCAGATCTTAAGATCAATCACGTTGATCGCATCCAGCCTGGCGGCCAGATCAATCAGTTTTTTGTTAGCCGGGTACTGACTTTGTTTAAATAGCTTGATGCTCGGCCCGTGTATGACCATAGTGACCGCCAGATCAGCAAAGTCATCCAGTCTGTGGCGTGCAATTTCGTCAGCCCGTTGCAGCAGGTCTTCCAACTCAGCGACTGAATGCTCATCCACAACATACAGGTATTGCCGGTTATCCAGCCTGATCGAGTTTGGCTCGCTTTGCATCGGCGCTGTATAGGCCGCCGCTCCAGTTAATGCGGGCAACCCTTCGGCGGGCGGTAGTTCCTCTTGCGTACTGATAACAGCAGGCGCATTGTCCGTATCCATGAGATAAGGGAGTCCTTTGTCATACGCAAACAGCGACAGGCAGATCAGCAGGGCGATGGCAAGACCTGCCCGCAGGCCGCTGCTTAAATATCGAATCTCCCATGCCATGCGGACATTCTAGCATACAGATGACGCTAATACTTGCCCTATAGTTTGATGAGCCAGTCACACAGCGAAACCATCTGTTCCTCATTGGTTAAGTTGGCTCCATTTGAAAGCGTACCCTCATGGAGTTGCTGGTATATCTCTTTTGCCATGGCCTTTTCAATCGCAGCGCCAATAAAAAATGTTTTAGGCTGGAGACCTTTTGCAGAAAATGCCGAGTTTGCCGTTTTCCAGTGCTCATCGGCTCCTGCTGGATCAATACCGCCTTTTAGTTCTCCCAAAGCAAGATATTTTTCTGGTTTATGATGCGCTGAATTCTTATTTTTTCCAAAAATTATCTCATTGGGTGAGCAGGCAAATAGACACAGATCAACATTCTTTTTTACTGTTGGTACCGTTAAGTTGTAAATCAAGGTTCTTGCATTGCTATTAGACAGCCAATGTAAACCTCTAATTCGCTTCTCTATATCTGGTTCAGGCTTGGGGCTAAACCATTTTTTTGCCTTTGAGTCATAATACTCAAAATCTATCCCACTTATGGCGCAAGTAGATATAAGCATCCTTGAAAATTTCCATTCTCCCAAAGCACCGGCCAAATTTCTCATACTGCCTCCAAGTGAATCACCCCTGGTAAGTAAGAAACGATAAACCAGTTCATCTATAAAAAATTTGCCGGAAGGTTTCAGGAAATTTTTGATTAGGCTTTGTATGGCCGCTTGTTTATCTGCTTCTCGCAGGTGATTCTTAGCTTTGTCAGAAATTCCTGATGCAGTCAGTAAAGAATTTCTGATTTCACTTATTTGCAGTAAATCCTTTGGTGTTTTTGCCTTTAACGCAAATACCCTGAGTGCGTTAGCCTCCTCAACAAAAGGGGTTGCTTTTCTATTTTTTTCTAATGCTAAAGCAATGAAGCCTACCCGTATTTCTCCATAAGGGGTGATCAGGTTTTTATAAGATTTCAGATGGTCATTGAATGGCATTTAGGCTCTTTTTTTCCAGACACAGACACATTTTCTTAGTGCGGTTCGTCCATGTTTACCCATTTGTTGAGAGCTATTGCCTTTACCCTGAGGCAGGACAAGAATATTTTCTACTCGAAACCCTGTGGTTTCAGCGATTTTTGACAGTAGGGTATCTACGGATATCGCTGCACCGGCATATCGGACATTGTCATTGACCATAAACATCAAGCCACCTTTATCCAAAACCCGATAGCATTCCTGGATGACACAACTCATTTCATAGAAATAACCTCTCACCATGCGGGCTATACCGCTATTATTCAATTCTTTTTGCTCCTTCTTATAATCCAGGTAATTCAATATTTTCTGCAAGAGCGGTAAACCATCGCAAATATCAATGGCTTTTTTCCACTCGTTGTTAAAATCGGTCAGTTTTTTTGCTCTATTTTCTACGGTACAACTTAGCAGAGCTTGCCTTAATCCCATCAACTCGGCTTCATTGATTCCAAGTATGGCGTGTTCTAACGCATAAGTGCGCGTATAGTCATAGCGGTTGCAGTAAGGCGGGGAGGTGATTATCCCAGAGTAAGCATCACGTTCTAATTGAGGAAGAATATCCAGGCATGAGCCTTTGAATAAACGAATATCGCCCGCGCGCACCTCCCTGTGTAAAAAAGTAAACAGATCATTTTTATCGTCACAACGATTGATGTCCTGCTTGATTTCATGGAGCTTTTCTATAATCGCCTCATCAAACGGCAAAATGGCACCTTTGTCAAAAGGGGTTTTGCCATTCCTTCGTCCAGACCGGTAATCCCAACGCAGGTATTGTCCATCCTTCCTCGTATAGCTGATTGACTCCAGGATACATAACAGCGCAAATAATAATAGCTCTTTTGTGTCTATGGATTCATGTTCCAGCTCATGCAGGTATCTTCCTATTTTGCCCTGCGTCTCTGACGAATAGGCGCCCTTCGTGATGCGAAGCACGGCAAAATCTTTCATTGGACCTTGGGTATTCCAGGGTTTTTCAAGCAACCAGTTGTCTAAGCCAGCAATAATATTTTGTTTAGTCGCCCCCCTTGCCAGAATATTCGCATTGATGATTCTCTGGCCCACGGGCAAAACCTCAATGCCATCTGCATCATAACCCAAAGAAGAAGACACAAATAAAGACGTACCCGTTCCAGCGAACGGATCAAGCACCCTGCCTTGGTTCACACGATAGTTATGCAGAAGGTACTCAACTAACTCGGCAGAAAAGGCTTCCTTGTGTTTATACCATCTGTAGTAGGCACGCCCCTTATTCGCCTGGAAACTGACCAGCTTTCTGGTTAAGGCACTATCCGTGACTAAGGCACTGGAAAAATATTCTGTTGACGATTTATCCAGCGCTGTTATTTCTCTAAAAAAAGTACCATCCTTTGCCATGCTGGAACTTTCGTCCTTCTCAACGGCGTTAAATGGCATGTTGAAAATATTATCCCTGGGCAGTACAACGGCTATGTGGTCGAGGCGGCGGTACGTTTTTTTATGATGATCTCCTGCCACTTTGCCGGGCCGCTCTGATGCACTGAATTGCCAGTAGCATCAACAGCCACGGTCACCGGCATGTCCTTGACCTCAAATTCATGTATGGCCTCCATGCCCAATTCTGGAAAAGCGACCACTCTGGCGGCGGTGATGGCCTTGGAGACCAGGTAAGCGGCGCCCCCCACCGCCATTAAATACACCGCCCCGTGTTTTTTGATGGCCTCTATGGCGACCGGGCCGCGCTCGGCCTTGCCGATCATGCCGATCAAGCCAGTGCTCTCCAGCATGAATTCGGTGAACTTGTCCATGCGCGTTGCCGTTGTTGGGCCGGCCGGGCCAACGACTTCTTCCCGGACGGCATCCACCGGGCCAACGTAATAGATGAATCTGTTGCGTAGATCAACCCCCTCCGGCAGCGGCTCGCCGTTATCCAGCAGGTCTTTGATGCGCTTGTGCGCCGCATCCCGCCCGGTGAGTAATTTTCCGGACAGCAGCAGGGTCTCACCGCTCTGCCAGTCCGCGATGCTGGCCTTGTTGAGTTCATCTAAGTTGACTCGGCGGGAACCCGCACCGGCATCCCAACTGATCTGCGGCCAGTCATCCACATCCGGCGGGCTTTGCCGGGCCGGGCCGGTGCCATCCAGGGTGAAGTGGGCATGGCGGGTGGCCGCACAGTTCGGGATGAGGCCAACCGGCAGCGAAGCGGCATGGGTCGGGCAGTCCAGGATCTTGACATCCAGCACAGTGGTCAGGCCGCCCAGCCCCTGGGCGCCAATACCCAGATCATTGACCGCATGGTAGATGTCCAGCCGCAACTCTTCAATGCGATTTTGGGGGCCGCGCTGTTGCAGTTGCTGGATATCAATAGCGGCCAGCAAGGACTCCTTGGCCAACACGGCGGCCTTCTCGGCCGTGCCGCCGATGCCAATCCCCAGGATCCCCGGCGGACACCAGCCAGCGCCCAGGGTCGGGACTGTCCGCACCACCCAGTCAACGATGTCATCGCTGGGGTTCAGCATCACCAGCCTGGCCTTGTTCTCCGAACCGCCACCTTTGGCCGCCACATGTACTTCAACCTTATCTCCGGGGACGAGCTCGGTATGAATCACCGCCGGGGTATTATCGCCGGTATTCTTTCGGCTGCCCGCCGGGTCGCTCAGGATGGATGGGCGCAGCACATTGTCCGGGTGGGTATATGCCTGCCGCACGCCAGCATTGACCATCGCCGCCACACTCCTATCGGCCTCCCACTGCACCTGCATGCCGACTTTGAGAAACACGGTCACGATGCCAGTATCCTGACACATCGGACGCCTACCCATTGCACACATCCGGGAGTTCACCAGAATTTGTGCCAGCGCATCTTTGGCGGGGAGAGATTCCTCTCTCTCGTAAGCCTGGTTGACGGCCTCGATAAAATCCAGGGGGTGATAGTAAGAGATAAATTGCAGGGCATCGGCAATGCTCTCAATCATGTCTTGCTGCTTAATTATCGTCATGCGATCAGAATTCTGTTGCTGGTTAAACCCCAGAGGTCATGCGTATCTTTAAGGCCATTATAAACGCAGAGCCGGTCAATAATCGAATTGAAAACAGACCCGGGTGCGCTCGTGCATCATCCATGATGCTGCCCATGATATTAACTAAGACCTCGTTGGCTGCCGTTTATAACATGCCGTCTGCCCATCGGCGGCGAGTTGTCTCAAGACATAATGCAGGATCCCGCCGTTATTGAAGTAGTCCCATTCCTTGGGCGTATCCACCCGCACCCGGGCATCGAATGTTATCTCCTGGCCATCGCCCTTACGGGCAACGATGCTGACTTCGCTCGCGCCGGTCTCAAGGCCGTGAATATCGATGATCTCATCCCCTGCAAGATCGAGACTGTCCGCATCCTCGCCGGGCTTGAATGTCAGCGGCAGCACGCCCATGCCCACCAGATTGGAGCGGTGTATGCGCTCAAAGCTGACGGCAATCACGGCCACCACGCCAAGCAGCTTGGTGCCTTTGGCCGCCCAGTCTCTGGAGGAACCGGTGCCATATTCCTCGCCGGCCAGGATAATCAACGGCACGTGCTGCTGCCGATAGCGCATGGCCGCATCGTAGATGGTCAACTGCTCACCGCTGGGGTAGTGCCTCGTCCAGCCGCCTTCCGTGCCCGGTGCCAGTTGGTTACGCAGGCGGATGTTGGCGAAGGTGCCGCGCATCATCACGTCATGGTTGCCACGGCGAGAGCCATAGGAATTAAAATCCGCCGGCGGAATGCCTTTATCGATCAAATACCGGCCCGCCGGGCTGTCGGCGGTGATGGCCCCGGCCGGGGAGATATGATCGGTGGTGATACTATCGCCCAGCTTCGCCAGCAGGCGGGCGCCCGTGATTGGGGCAAAACCCGGTGCCTCGGCGGTTATGTGTTCGAAATAGGGCGGGTTCTGGACATACGTTGACGCGCTGTCCCAGTCATACAGCGTGCCTGCCTTCACTTCGATGCCAGCCCAGCGTGCATCCCCAGTGAAGACATGCTCATAGGAGTGACGAAACATCGCTGAATCGATGGTGCTGGCGATGGTCTCGGCAATTTCCTGCTGGTCAGGCCAGATATCGCGCAAATAGACGGCGTTGCCGTTGCTGTCGGTACCGAGTGCTTCGTGTTGCAGATCGATGTCCATCGTACCGGTGATGGCATAGGCCACGACCAGCGGCGGCGATGCCAGAAAATTCATCTTGACCTCGGCATGGACGCGGCCTTCAAAATTGCGGTTGCCGGACAAGACGGCGCTCACCACCAACTCGCCGTCTTTGATCGCCTGGCTGATGGCGGCGGGCAGCGGGCCGGAATTGCCGATACAGGTGGTGCAGCCATAGCCGACAATATGAAAGCCGAGCGCATCCAGGCTGGCGCTTAAACCGGCCTTGTCCAGGTAATCACGCACCACCAGCGAGCCGGGCGCAAGGCTGGTCTTCACCCAGGGCTTGACAGTCAGCCCCCTGGCCAATGCCTTTCTCGCCACCAGGCCGGCGGCGACCATCACGGACGGGTTGGAGGTATTGGTGCAGGAGGTGATGGCGGCAATCACAACCGCACCGTCCTTCAGCTCATAGGGCTGTGCATCCGTCTGCCCATCGGTGGCTGTGATCGTGATGCTGCCGCCGCCAGTGCGGTTTGCGGTCATATCCGCCAGGTGCTGGCGGCAGGCCGATTGTGAGTCGGTTAAGGGGATTCTATCCTGTGGCCGTCTCGGCCCGGCCAGGCTGGGCACGACCGTGCTGATGTCCAGCGTCAGCGTATCGGTATACACGGCTTCGGCGGCACCGGCCTCCCGCCATAGCCCCTGGGCTTTTGCATAGGCTTCAACCAGGGCGATGTGCGACTCATCACGACCGGACAGGCGAAGGTAATTGATGGTCTCCCGATCGATCGGGAAGATGCCGCAGGTGGCGCCGTACTCCGGCCCCATGTTGGCGATGGTCGCCCGGTCGGCCAGTGGCAGGCTGTCCAGGCCATCGCCGTAGAACTCGACAAACTTCCCGACCACGCCCTTCTGGCGCAGCATCTCCACCACAGTCAGGACGAGATCGGTGGCCGTTGCGCCCTCCGGCAATGCGCCCGTGAGCTTAAAACCGATCACCTGGGGGATCAACATGGTAATCGGCTGCCCCAGCATGGCGGCCTCGGCCTCAATGCCGCCCACCCCCCAGCCCAATACGCCGAGGCCATTGATCATGGTGGTGTGTGAGTCGGTGCCGACCACGGTGTCAGGATAGGCGTCGGTGATGTCGTCCACTTGGCGGGTGAAGACGCCCCTGGCGAGATACTCAAGATTGACCTGATGCACGATGCCGGTATCGGGCGGCACCACCTTGAAATTGGCAAATGCCTGCTGCCCCCAGCGCAGAAAGCCATAGCGCTCGACATTGCGCTGAAACTCGATGGCGGCGTTCTGATCAGCTGCATCGGCGCTGCCGAACACATCCACCATGACGGAGTGATCAATCACCAACTCAGCGGGCGAGAGCGGGTTGATCCTGTCGGGATCACCGCCCAGCTTCTGCATCGCATCACGCATGGCCGCCAGGTCGACAATGGCCGGCACACCGGTAAAATCCTGCATCAACACCCGTGCCGGGGTGAAGGCGATCTCCCGGCAAGGCTCGGTCCTGGCATCCCAACTCGCCAGGGCGTGAATGTCCTCGGCTGTGATGTTGATGCCGTCTTGATGGCGCAGCAGGTTCTCCAGCAGAATTTTTAATGAGTAAGGCAGCCGGCTTATGTCGTGGTGCGGCGCCAGCGCCTTGAGCGCATATATCCGATAGGATTTACCGTTGATGTTAAGAGATGTTTCTGTGCTTAAATCAGCCATTGCAGACTCCAGGTTGGTTTGTATGATCTGGCGGCGATTATCCGCTATTTATCGCAGATGTGACAGGGGGCAGAGAGCAAATGACGGCGCTTTGTCTGCCGCTGACCGGCGTGTCATAAAGCAGCGCAGGCTGTTACCGGGCTGGCAGAGACAGATGACCGCCATCAACATCCCGCTGCCGACTGGCCTCATGAGGTGGTGCTGATCACCCCTCCCCCTAAGCACTCTTCGGCTTGATACAACACCACGTATTGGCCGAGGGTGATGGCACGTTGTGGCTGGTTAAAGTGTACCTGTATCTGCTTCTCGGCACACAGGGTGACAGTGCAGGGCTGCTCGGTTTGTCTGTAGCGTGTCCTGGCGGTGCAGGTGAAGGTCTCCTGTTCGGGCGGCCCGCCGATCCAGTGCATGTTCTCAGCGCAGAGATGCTGGCTGAACAGGGCGGGGTGATCATGGCCCTGGGCGATAATTAGCCGGTTGTCGTCAACCGCTTTCTCGACCACATACCAAGGGGCTTGCCCATGGCCGGCAACGCCACCGATACCCAAGCCATGTCGTTGCCCCAGGGTATAGAAATGCACACCATCGTGTTCGCCCATGGTCACGCCGTCCAGGCTGACGATCGGCCCCTTGTTGACGGGCAGGTACTGGCCGAGAAATGCCCGGAATGGGCGCTCGCCAATAAAACAGATCCCGGTGCTGTCTTTTTTATTGTGGGTTATCAGCCCGGCCGCTCTCGCCCGTGCACGCACTTCGGCTTTTCTCATCGGGCCGATGGGGAACAGGCTGTGCTGTAGTTGCTGTTGGGTTAAGCGGCACAGGAAGTAGCTCTGATCCTTGGCCGGATCATGGCTTTTTAACAGATGCAGCCCCGCCTCATCCTGGCGGATACGGGCATAATGACCGGTGGCGATTTGGCTGACGCCGAGATCAAGAGCGTGTTGCAGGAAGGCGCGAAACTTCACTTCCTGATTGCATACGATGTCCGGGTTAGGCGTCAGCCCGGCCTGGTAGGCTCGCAAAAAATCGGCGAAGACCGTATCCCGGTAATGCGCTGACAGATCGACCGTGTTCAGCGGGATGCCGAGTTGCTCGCACACATGCAGGGCATCTTCGACATCTTCCTCCCAGGCACAGCCACCGGCCTCATCCTGACCATGCCAGTTTTTCATGAACCAGGCGGCCACCTCATGCCCTTGTTCTAGCAATATCAGCGCCGCCACCGAGGAATCGACGCCGCCTGACAGGCCAACGATAACATGTGAGGTCATGCGGGCCTAGAGGTGTTGCAGTAATTCCAGCGGGTAACGGCGGGCCTGGAGATAGTCGTCAATACACCGAAGCACCAGTTCGGTACGCAGCTTGTCCGGGGCAGCCAGCAGCTCGGCCCTGCTCAACCAGAGGGCCTGGATGATGCTGGTATCCAGTGAGGCATGGGGGTCAGGTGCATTGCATTGGCCGGCAAAACATACCCGAAGATAGCTGGCATCAGCATTGGGTGGGCTAAACAGGTAAATGCCGATGAGGTATTCGGGTGTGAATTGCCGTGCGGTCTCTTCCTGTACTTCACGCTTGACGGCATCGAGCAGGGTTTCATCTTTTTCCAGATGGCCGGCGGGCTGGTTATAGACAGGCTGGCCGTTTATCTCCTCCTCGACCATTAAAAACCGCCCCGCTTCCTCAATGATGGCAGCGACAGTGATATGGGGAGTCCACTGCATGGTGGGATGAGGCTGACAAGATCTGTATTTAATTGGGTGAAGCCGCCGCATCAGGTAACTTGCCGGGCAACTGGCTGAGTTGGTTTTGCCGCTCTGTATTGCGTAAGGTGAGCCGCTCAATGGTGGGGTTTTGCCACGGGCCGATAATACTGTATTGATAGCTTAACATCTTGTCTATGCTGTTATTGATGGACTCAAACATATTGCCCGCCAGATACAGCACGGCCCCCACGCCCATGCCGAGCGGGCCGAGTAAGGCGCTGGCCACTGGTAAGGTGTCGGCGATTTGCGGTGTGATGGTGAGCAGCTGATCATAGTCTTGTTGTGCGAGCCCCGCCCGCCCGCTGATGGCAAGATTGGCCGCCGGCCCAATCAGGCGTAGATCATTGGTGTAGGCATTGCCCCGGCTGATGGTGAAGTTCCCTTCGATCCTGTCAAACGCCAGGCCCTTGCCCAGCAGATCGCTGAAGTCCAGCGACAATCGTCTTGGCAGGGTTTGCAAACTGAGCAGGCCAAACAAGCGTCCGGCGGAGGGTTCGACTGCCAGTATCTGCCCTTTGCTCACCTCAATGATGAGTTTGCCGTTCATCTTCTCCAGGGCAAAGTCCATCGGTGAGCCGGCCCATTCGGCTTTAAGTTGTATATCCGTTTCCCCCCTTCTCATCGGCGAGCCGTCATAGTTGAAGGTCTCCAGCATGGCGGCTATCTCATCAGCATGTAGCGTGGCGGTAAAACGGGAGTTGTCCCGATTGCCCGCACCCTGCCAGTTGCCCCTGGCCGAGATCGTCAACCCGGGTTTGGCGAGCGTGATCTTTTCAATCTGTATGCCGTCATCATCGCGCAAGGCGAGCAGGTGCAATTTGCCGAGCGGCATGCCGTGAAAAACGAAATCATCCACCTGGATGTCCAACGCCGGGAAGGTGAGCGGGTCTGCGATCATCGTCTGGCCAGACCCGCCGTTACCATTTTTTTTCTTCACTGCCAGTTTGTCGAGCCTGGCGCTGATTTTATGATCGCCGCTTGATTGCGCCGGAATATGCACAGTGCCGCTGACATCAAATGCCGTGGGTTGGATTTGCCAGTCGCCCTGCCTGCGCTCGGCGGCGATGTGTATGTGTTCAATATGTTGCCCATAAAAATCAAGCGCATCAATGTCCAGATCAATGGCTGTCTTGTGGTGGGTAAGGACGCCTGTCTGTTTACCTGTGTTGTGTGAAAACTCTCTGATGGTATCGAACCAGTCTTGAAAGTTCAGCTTGTCGGTTGCACCACGGATTAGCAGCCCGGTTTTATCGTTCGCTGGTTGCCGTGGCTGCTGGTCAACACGGGCTGGCGATGGCGGGGTTTTGCCGGCGAGAGTGGGCGGCGTGAACGTGGCCTGTATTTTGTCGTTGTAGTCGATGGTGACAGTCCTTGCAGCAGACAATGGCCGGTTGATCGATAAGGGTTTTCTCTCCCCGGCAGACTTCCCCAGGGGATAGGGCAGGCTGATTGCCATGCCGTCAAGGTCTGAGGATAAGCGCAGGTGCTGTGCTATGTTATTTTTATCTTTGCTATAACTGAGGGTGGCCTGCCAGCTGAGTTCGCCTTGCAGGTGTTGGTTTAATGTTTGCGCGAGGTGTGCCAGCGGCGGCGCCCGGCTTTGTAATTGTTCAGTGATAAAATCCTGATCAGATCTTCCTGACAAGGTGATTGAACCCAGTTGTCCCGGTGCAGCTTCAGGCCCCTCAATACGAAGTGAAACTGGCTGCCCATCAAACATGGCAGTCAGCTTGTTCGATCGTACCGAGGTGCGTGTGAAGGTCACCGGGCCGTTGATCTGATCAATGCGGATTTTTTTATTCTGGCTGAGGAGGGCAGCATCTGTAAAATGGACAGTCCCATCTATCTGCGGCTTGATCTTTTTCGACTTGACCGCCATCAGGGTATTAATATCAAGGGCTATCTGGCCGGCTGTCAGGTTATTTATTGTTGGTGCCAGCAGTTTATGATGCTGCAACGGGCTGGTGTTGATAAAGCCGTTTAAATCGGCGACCGTGCCTGCAAGCCTGCCGCTTAACGCAACCCTTTTGGGTTTCTGGCTGATATCCTGAATATGCACAACGCCGCCGCTCAAGATATCTGCATCCAGTAATTTCCCGCTCACGGCGGTGGTGGTTACCCGTTGATTATCGATCAATACCTCGGCGGTCAGTTCATTGATTTCAGGCCAGTGCGGAGAGTATGCCAGTATCACATCAGAGATGTTGATAATCCCCTGCAACTGTCCTTCCCTGTGCCTGAATGGGAACAGGGCCGGGTTACCTCGGAACACGATCTGGGCGGAGTCCAGATTACCGCCCTGGACGGCTCTCTCCAGCCAGTGTTTCAGTTTGAATTTGCTGCTGGCGGGTATCAGTTCATGCAGCTTGTCAATCTTGCGGGTATGCAGGCTGGCAAACAGGTTCAGCTCAGGTGTGTTGTCATGGGTATGGTTATGGATATTGGCCTGCAACTTAACGGCATGATCTGGATTACCCAGGGCAAGGTCGTCTGTCTCCACCCGCCACTTACCCCCTGCATGTACTGCCTGGATACGCCCATCGAGTCGGGTCAAGACAATATCCGGCTGCACCTTATCGGCAAACATAAAGCGCAGGTTATCGTCTTCCAAATCTACCCGCACCGTGTTGTTTGATCCCTTCAGGCGACCGGTCAAGCCGCTGATGTTCGCCAGGGCGGCAGGAAAATCTGTCTGCAAGCGAGTAAATGCCAGATCATAGAAAAACACATCTTCTGCCTGTGCTTTGCGCTCATACACCACAGACCCGTGGCCTAACTCGCCACTGATATCACCGGCCAACAAGAGGTCTTTTGCCATGGCAGGCAGGTCTGTCCACTGGCTGAGTAAGGGCAGCAGGTCGTCCAGCTTCAGGTAATCAAAGCCGACTGTCAGGCGGTAGTCATTGTCATTCCCCGGCGAGGCCACCATGGCCATTTCAATATGAGATGGCGGCCAGTGGCCGTTTTCGGTGAGCAGATCATCCAGCATCACCCGGAGATGCCAGTCTTTGTGTTGGTTACGCTGGCCGTAAAAGCGATATGACAAGGCGTCAATCGGCAGTGACTCCGTGCCTGCCCGAACAACCAGGCCGGTGTGTCGCAGTTCTCCCTGTATGTTGCTGATGTGTCCCTCCTGCCAGTTGCCCCACAGCTTCATGTCAGCCTGGCCACCAGCGATCGTTACATCGGCCAGCCGGTAGTGTCCAGGCCAGTGATCCGGCCAGTCATCCAGGCTGATCTCATGTGCTTCCAGATACATATCGCCTGACCAGTCAGATGATGGCAGATCACCCACGGCATCAAAGGCAAACGTCATGGATCTGCCGTATTCTGCGGGTAGTTCACAGTCGCCATCGATTTGTATGCGCCCATTATCGGTTTGTAGAGTCAGGCTGACGTGAGACAGTTGTATCGGCGGCTGCTGATGTTTGGTATCGGTCCATACAATGTCGGCATTTTGAATGACAATCCTGTGCTGCTTGAACAACCAGTCGGCCAGTTCACTGTGGTCAGTGTGGCTGGCCCCGGCATCGATGTTGACCCCTTCAATGAGGATCGCACCGCTTGCCAGACGTGTTATTGCAAGCTGCATCCCGGAGATAATCAGCCGCCTTGGTATGAATTGCCGTTGCAGCAGCGTTGGCAGCGGATCGATCTCAATCCGGGCCATGGCAAAACCGGTGATTCGGCGGTTTGTCGTCTTATCCAGCAGATCGATGTCAGTCAGGGAAAGCTGCGGTGTCCAGCCTTTCCAGTCGGCCTGCATGGTGCGAATCACCACCGGATAGCCCATATAATCGCTTACCCATGCCTGTATCTCATGACGATATTCGCCGATAGCCGGCAGCGCCAGCCGGATTAAGGTTACGCTGATGGCGACCAGCAGCACGATGGCGCCAACACAGTAGGCAGCCGTATGGTAAAGCCCGGTTAATACCTTTTTATACGACATGATTACAGCAACACGATATCATATTGTTCCTGGGAGTATATCGGCTCAACCTGAAACGTGATCGGTCTGCCAATAAATTCCTCAAGCTCTGCCACGCTGCTGGATTCCTCATCCATCAGCATATCAACGATTTTTTGTGGTGCCACCACCAGCAGTTTCCGGGCATCAAATTGCCTCACCTCGCGCAATATCTCACGAAAAATCTCGTAGCAGACGGTCTCGGCGGTCTTGATGCTGCCGCGCCCATCGCAGGCCGGGCAAGGCTCGCAAAGAATATGTTCCAGGCTTTCACGGGTTCGTTTTCGGGTCAGCTGTACCAGCCCAAGTGACGTCAGCTCGCTTATGCTCACCTGGGAATTATCCTTCTCGATATATTTTTCCATAGCCCGCAGAACCTGGCGTTTATGTTCCGGCTCCTGCATGTCGATGAAGTCAATGATGATGATGCCGCCAAGGTTGCGTAGTCGTAACTGTCTGGCGATAGTCTGGGTGGCTTCCAGGTTGGTTTTGTAAATGGTCTCTTCCAGGTTGCGATGGCCGACAAACTTGCCCGTATTGACATCGATCGTGGTCATGGCTTCGGTTTGATCGATCATCAGATGACCGCCGGATTTCAGTTGCACTTTTCGGCTCAGGGATTTTTGTAACTCATCTTCGACCGAGTAGATATCCAGTATCGGGCGCTCGCCAGGGTAATATTCGATGCGGGAGAGAAACTCCGGGTTAAATTGTTTGCTGAACTCCCTCAGACGTTGATGGCTTTCCCTGGAGTCGATCCTGACTTTTTCTATCTCATCATGAACCAGATCGCGCATGGTACGCATGAGCAGGGGCAAATCCTCAAACACCAGGGCGGGGGCGATGGTATTTTTCGCCCTGACAAAGGTGGATTGCCAGAGTTTGTGCAGAAAGTTCATGTCTTTCTGTATTTCCCTGGCGGCTATGCCCTCGGCGGCTGTGCGGACGATAAACCCGCCTTTGCCCATGCTCTCAACATCGCGCAGGCTGCCGTGCATCACGACTTTGATACCATCAACGGCGGCTAAGTGTTGTATGGTGGGCTGGTAATCTGCCACCGCTTCTCGTAGCCGTTCGCGCTCTGCCTCTGCTTCAATGCGCTGGGAGATCCCGATGATGCTGTCATCCGGGATATACACCAGATAGCGTGAGGGGATAGAGATGCGGGTCGTGAGCCGGGCACCTTTGCTGCCCAGCGGGTCCTTCATGACTTGCACCAGGGTTTCCTGACCTTCATGCAGCAGCGCATCAATATTGTTATGCTGGCTCACCTCCTGGACGATCTCCAGATCTTCTACAGTCTGCCCGATATCGGCGATATGCAGAAAGCCGGCACGTTGCAGACCGATATCGATAAAAGCCGCCTGCATCCCCGGCAGCACCCGCGATACCTTGCCTTTGTAGATGTTACCGACCAAGCCCCTTTTCTGCGTCCGCTCAATGTAGATATCTTGCAGCATCCCGTTTTCAACCACGGCAATGCGCGTCTCATGGGGGGTGACGTTGATTAGGATCTCCTCGCTCATCAGCAGAGAACTATATCATGATGCACAGATCTGATGCTTAACCTTAACACCATATCTGCAACCGGATAAGCAGCCTGACAAATAACGATGATTTATTTTTAGGGCAACGGCCTGTGGCTATTCAATGATCAACACGGACTCATCACCCGCCTCAACATCAAACAACTCATCGTAGTCCTCACTTGGGGGGTTGCCGTCATGCACAAGGAATTTGCGTCGCTGCAAGAAGGCCTCACGGGTAAACGTATACGGATCAATAGACGCCTCATCGACAAACTCAGACTCATCCAGCAGGTTGGCACGGCTGTTGATCAGGCTTAATACGGTCAGTGGCAGGAAGCTCAGGCCACCAATGTATGTGATCGGATTGGTTACATAACTGCTGCCATAGTTTGGCACGTTGCGGGCGGTGTTCAACCCCATAAGCGGTATATTCAAATAAGCCCCTTGGTCAACACCCCAAACGGCCAGGGTTTGACCAAAATCTTCCTCATGCACAGGCAGACCCATGGGGGTGGCGACATCAAATAACCCTCCAATGCCGACAGTGGTATTGATAATAAAACGCAACAGATCAGAGAAACCGATATTCAGCTTGCCCTGCAGAAAACTGTTCAACACGACATTTAAGTATCTTAGGTTGTCAAAGAAATTGGTGATAACATCACGCACCGGTTCCGGGGTGATGTGGCGATAGCCCCTGGCAACCGGCCGCATGAAATTGCGATCCAGGGAGTCATTAAAATTGTACACCTGGCGGTTTGTCTTCTCATAAGGGTCGTTATTGACTGTTCCGTCCGGGCTTTTGGTCGTCGCACAACCTGACAGTAATACCGTTGCAATCAGCATCGCTGGCATACACCTTAACCATCCGGCCCGGGCGCCGGCCAGGGTTGTTTTCATTCTCTGTCCCTCATCGTTATTTTGCAGGCTGTTCATGTTATGCACTGAAGTTATGCGCCGGGCCACAGGCGCATTACTCTACAGGCTTGGTCATCGTCCTGGCGTTTTCCTCCAGGGCATGAACCTTTGCTGCAAGTTTATCACGCAACACATTGTAACCGTTTTCTTTTAGAACGGAAGTGTATTCGGCTCTTTTCAGCGACAGATCACTGACTCCGTTTGCGGTGACATTAATAATCTGCCATTGCCCATGGGTCGGCTGCAACAGATAATCCAGTGTCACAGATGGCTTGCCGGGCCGCCGTAACTCCGTCTTAACCCGCAAGCGACCGCGTTTTGCCCTCTCCGTGGTATTGATGTGAAATGACTCCCCATCATAGCCGGCGAAACGAGAGGCATAGGTGGCGGTGCTTAACTGCTGAAACAAGCGGACAAACCCTTCCTGCTGGGCCTCATCCAGCCCAGCCCAGTGACGGCCCAGGACAACCTCTGCTATGCGTCTGGAATTAAAATGCGTGGCGATCACAGGCTGCATGATCTTAACCCTGCCATCATAACCCAGAACATCCGCCTGCTGCATGATTTCCAGCAGGGCATTGTGCAGCGTGGTGACTGTCAGGTTAGCCGCCTCATTATCTGCCTCGCTATCTGGCAGGGACTGCACCTGACCGGACAGGCAAAGCAAAACAAGCAGCAGGGGTAATGATGGCAGCATTGAGATTGGCTGGCCGGGCAGGTGCTGTTTAAGGGGCGAAGTAAAAAAAATCATGGGCAAAAATCACGCGTTGTTTTGTATGTGCTGACAAGTTCTGACCCGGCTTGTTCAAAAATTATGCCGGTCAATAGTGGCGGTCTTTCCAACTTGGGCCCGCCCCGCACCAATAGCGCCAGGCTGAATGCCAGGTCATGAGCAGATACAGGCAAGCAGATAACGGCAGAGCAAGCGCCCAGACAGGGTGCAACTGGTAGTAACAGACAGTCGGCAGGTAGCTTAACACCATGATGAGCAGGGGGAGCAATGTGAGGCTGCCCAGGGTGAGATTGCCCAGGGCAAGATTGCCAGGGCCGGGTGCAAACAAGGCCAGCGATAGCACCGGCAGGACAAATGTGCTGATCATGAGCAGCGTACAAAGCACTAACAGACCGACAGAGCAGCGCAGCTGGGTGAAGGCCGTGCGTGTCACCATAGACCAGATGGCGGTCAGCCGCTCGTAAGGGCGCCGGCTGATGGCGGCCTGGGTGAGACCTGTCCAGGTGCGGTAGCCGGCCGCCTTGATTTTTCGCGCCAGGCGGCAGTCATCGATGATGGCATCCTTGATGGCGGCAAACCCACCGATTTCTATCAGCACTTTTCTGTCAAGCAAAATGCAGCCGCCGGCCGCGGCGGCAATCAGCGGATGGCGTGAATTGGCCAACTGAAACGGATACAGCAGCTTGAAAAAATAGATAAATGCGGGCAGCAACAGCCGCTCCCAGCCAGAGCGCATGGGCAAAACGGCCATCAGAGAGATAAGTTGACGTTCTTCAATCTGCATTTTCCGCTTTAAGGCGGCGATTGTCCCGGGCAGCAGTTCAATATCCGCATCAAGTAACAACAGCTTGTCTGTTTCTGCAAGGTTAAGGCCATGCTGCAAGGCCCATAATTTTCCAGTCCACCCCCGGGGCAGCTTCGGGCTGTTGATGATGGTCAGGTTTTCAAGGTGCAGTGCTTCGGCGGTGGCGACTGTGGTGTCGGTGGACTCATCGTTAATCAGAACCATGTTAAGGCCGTGGCCTTGTTGTGACAGGGCGGTCAAGGTGGTGGCGATACAGTCAGCCTCATTGCGTGCCGGTATGAGGGCGGTGATGTCAGACAGATCGGGCATGCTCCCTGCCATCGCCTTGAGCGTCTCGCCAATGCGCCAGGGCTGCCACGGCAGAGCGATGATGACAGACCATAGCATCGCCCCTGGCAAGGCCAGCCAGCCTGTATCCATCAGGCGGCGTGTTTGTTATCGGTATCCCTGGTGCGGCTACAGCCTGTGGCTGGCCTGGTCCTGGCGACAGGGCCGGGCCGGGTGGGCGTTCCGGGGGGCGCATCCGCATACATGACGGGCAATTCAGGTGCCATCGGGCCGTCTGTTTTCGGGCCAAAGACAGCCACTTTTAACGCCTTGAGTGGATGCCTTAAAGTGTCATTGACCGCACTGGCCTCATAGCCGCTGTGTACCATGCAGTTAGCACATTTGGGATTGCGCCCGCTGCCGTAATTATCCCAGTCTGTCTCTTCAATCAGGCTTTTATAGCTTGGTGCATAGCCCTCGCCGACCAGTAAATAACAGGGTTTCTGCCAGCCGAACACATTGCGCGTGGGGTTGCCCCAGGGCGTACACTGGTAACTCTGGTTGCCGGCCAGAAAGTCCAGATACAGCGAAGACTGATTAAATACCCAGCGCTTTTTGGCGCCCAGCACCCAGCGCTTTTTGGCGCCCAGCTTGAACAGATCACGGAACAGCTGCTTACTCTCCTTGCGCTTTAAGAACACATCCTGACGGGGCGCCCGCTCATAACTGTAGCCGGGCGAGATGGTCACGCCTTCAATCCCCAGTCCGCTCGCCATGTCCATAAAATCAGCAATCTCCTCAGCCGACTCCCCCTGAAATAGGGTGCAGTTGATGGTCACACGAAAGCCCCTCTGGCGGGCACGTTTGATGACGGCAACGCATTTATCGAACACACCTTCCCGACAGACCGAGGCATCATGGCGCTCACGGTTGCCGTCCAGATGGATAGAGAAGGTGAGGTAACTTGACGGCTGGTAGTCATCAAGATGGCGCTCAAGCAGCAAGGCGTTGGTGCATAAATAGACGAATTTTTTCCTGGCAATGAAGCCGCTGACAATCTTTGGCATTTGCTTGTGGATCAGCGGCTCACCGCCGGCAATGGACACAACCGGCGCCCCACATTCATCAATCGCCTGCATACAGTCATCATAATCAAGGCGTTTGTTGAGGATCTCCTCCGGGTAGTCTATCTTGCCACAACCTGCACAGGCCAGATTGCAGCGGAACAGCGGCTCCAGCATGAGCACGAGCGGGTATTTGCTCTCCCTTTTCAATTTCTTGCCGATGAGGTAGGTGGCGATCTTAAACTGTTGGATTAATGGTACAGCCATCTGGGTTACTCCAATGTCAGCTTGGAATGCAGGCGATTTCAAGGCACTTAACAGCGGCCTTGAAAAATTCCGGTTATTAACGATGGATTAATGATAAATCAGTGATAAATTAACAGCATAGCCATGATAATACAAACCTGACATGTATGGCTATCAGTTTTAAAAGTCTACGATGTTGTTTTATTGCAAAAAACACGGGCTTCTCATCTTGCAAGCATCGCCCGGGCTATTCATAATAGCGTAATTTTTGCACAGCAGGCAGTGACTGGCATGGCCCCATCAACACGGCCGCTATACCTCAAGGCAGGCCAGCCAGTGCTGATCTTTTGCAATGGCGGAGTTTAAGTTCAAGGCAATAACAACAGCCAAATAACAACATGTCCGATACGATGATAACACCGCTGCTGGATACGATTGATTCTCCTGCTGATCTCAGAGAATTGCCGGAATCGAAACTTGTGTCCCTTGCCGGTGAAATACGTGCCTGCCTGCTGCACTGGGCCAGTAATAACAGCGGTCATTTCGCCGCCAGCCTGGGTGCGGTCGAGTTGACCATCGCCCTGCATTACATCTTCAATACGCCGGAGGATCGTCTGGTATGGGATGTGGGCCACCAAGCCTACGGCCACAAGATCCTTACCGGCAGACGTGGCCGCCTGCACAGCATTCGCAAGCAAGGCGGGCTGGCACCTTTCCCCAGGCGTGAGGAGAGCGACTACGATGCGTTTGGTGTGGGACACTCCAGCACGTCAATCGCCGCCGCCCTGGGCATGGCGATAGCCGCCCAGCGTCTGGGCAGCCAGCGTAAGGCTGTTGCTATCATAGGCGATGGCGGCATGACCGCGGGCATGGCCTTTGAGGCGCTTAACCATGCTGGGGATACGGGCAGTAATCTGCTGGTTATCCTGAACGATAACAACATGTCAATTTCACCGAATGTCGGTGCCTTATCAAACCGTTTCGCCAGGATACTGTCGGGCAGGCTCTATACCAGTGTGCGGGAGAGAGGCAGAAAAGTCCTGGCTAACATGCCCTCGGTCTGGGAAGTGGCAAAACGGGCTGAAGAGCATATCAAGGGCCTGATCGTCCCCGGCGTCTTGTTTGAGGAGTTTGGCTTTAACTATATCGGGCCAATAGACGGCCATCACCTGCCTACCCTGCTGGAGACCATCCGTAACGTCAAGCAGCTTGACGGGCCGCAGTTTCTGCACGTTATCACCCGCAAGGGCAAGGGCTATGGCCCGGCGGAGGATGATCCGGTGAAGTATCATGCGGTCAGCAGGCCGTTTGATCTTGAGACCGGCATGGTGACAGGCACCAAAAGCAAGCCATCCGGCGTAACGTACAGCGAGATTTTCGGCGACTGGGTGTGTGATATGGCCGAGCGTGATCCTCGGCTGGTGGCTATCACCCCGGCCATGCGTGAAGGCTCCGGCCTGGTCGGGTTTGCACAAAAATTCCCCGACCGGTATTTCGATGTGGCGATCGCCGAGCAACACAGCGTTGCGGTCGCAGCGGGCATGGCATGTGATGGGCTGAAGCCAGTGGTGGCGATCTATTCCACTTTTCTGCAACGGGCCTATGATCAGGTGATCCATGATGTGATCGCACAGAAGCTGCCGGTGTTGTTCGCTATCGATCGGGCCGGCCTGGTGGGGGCGGACGGGCCAACACATAACGGCGCTTATGACTTGAGTTTCCTGCGCTGTCTGCCCGATATCGTCATCATGGCCCCGGCCGATGAGAACGAATGCCGGCAGATGCTCTATACCGGCTTTACCCTGGATCAACCGGCGGCCGTGCGCTATCCGCGCGGGGTCGGCCCGGGTGTGCAAGTGCAACAAGAGATGACACCGATCCCGGTCGGCAGGGCCGAGCTAAGGCGTCAGGGCCGGGGCGTTG
Organism: Gammaproteobacteria bacterium; assembly: GCA_963422205.2. Lineage (GTDB taxonomy): Bacteria > Pseudomonadota > Gammaproteobacteria > Eutrophobiales > Eutrophobiaceae > CAXMWX01. The sequence continues at coordinate 148,045 of CAXMWX010000001.1, forward strand.
CCATACTCTCCTTCGGCGCCATGTTGTTACCGGCGCTGTCGGCGGCGGAGAAGCTGGATGCCACGGTGGTCAACATGCGGTTTGTCAAGCCACTGGATCGGGGCATGATTGCACAGGTGGCACAGCAGCATGAATTGCTGGTGACCATTGAAGAGAACATGGTGCAGGGCGGTGCTGGCAGTGCCGTGAATGAGTTGTTATCCGAGCTGGGGATCACGCCGCGGATTATCCACTACGGCCTGCCTGATCGACAGATTCAGCATGGCTCACAGCAGGACATGCTGGCAGATGCCGGCTTGACCGCCGCTGGCCTGCTGGCGTTTATCCAGGATCATCTCTCTGCTGCACGCATCACCACCGCCCGTGGCAAACAAGACTATCCCGACCGGCGTACAGGCCGGGCGGCTGTGAGGGCCTTGAATTAAGCTGGCGCTGTCTTGTCAGGTCAATCGGCCAAAAGCAAATTGTTGCCTCAACCTGTCTAACACCGCCGCTGGCGATACCGCCGGTCTTGGCAGCGGATCGACGGTGCCAGCTAAGGTTCTTATATGTGCAAAGCGCGCCCCCTTGACACCAGTCGGCTCAAATACCTGCCCCAGCACATCAAGGCGGCTGCCGCTGATCGCCATGCCATACCCACAGGCATGGGCAATGTCGGCAAAGCGCACGTTGGCCGATACGGTGGCCTGGGCGCCGGTGGAGTCATGCACCCCGTTATCCAGCAGCAGGTGGATCAGGTTGTCCGGGCCATAGCTGCCTACCGTTGCCAGATTACCCATACGCATCAACGCCGCCCCGTCACCATCAATGACGACAATGCGGATATCCGGTCGTGCCCTGGCAAGCCCCAGACCCAGGGCGGAGGCACACCCCATCGAGCCGACCATGTAGATATGGTTTGCCCGGTCTGCCAGTGCGAATAACTCCCGGCTGGTGTAGCCGGTGGTGGCGATGAGGATGGATTGATTCTCCGGGGTATGGTGCAACAGTTGCTCAAGCACCTGGTGCCGCGTTAATTGCGGATTGCCGGCATCAACATGGCGCAGCAGGCGGTCTGTCTGGTGGCGATCAGGGATGGTCTGTTGCGTCAGTTCACAGGCCGCCGCCGTGTTTTTTTGCATGATAAAGGCATAGGGGCGGGAGTCGGTCTGCATGGACGTCAGCGCACGTGCCAGCGCCGGGGCGATGGCATCAGTCTCGGTCGGGAAGCCTTCCCATCGGATCTGCATCAGATCAAACAGCGCCGTGGTCATTGCACCCATCAGGGCATGTTGGGGTTCGTCTGTTATCCCCGGCGCTCCCCGGTGCGTGGTGATGATGAGCAAGGGCAGCTTGAAAATATGCGTCAGCGAGGTCAGCGGATTCACCGCATTACCCAAACCTGAGTTTTGCATCAGCGCTACGGCGCCCTGGCCGGCAATGGCAAAACCGGCGGCAGTGGCGATCGCATCGCCCTCATTGACGGCCGAGATGTAGTTTAGATCATCGGCCGAGATCACATAATTGATGAACGGGGTGAGGTGCGAGCAGGGTACGCCGCAATAATGGATCAACCCGGCAGCCTGTGCCTGCTTGATGAAGGTAGCGGCCTCAATCATGCGGCAGATCGTGATCAGGACTGGCCGTGGGTAAAGTCGGCTGCCTTGTCAAGATCATCGAGCGTGTTCACATCCAGCCAGTGACCGTTGATGTAATGCACATTGACCGTCTTGCCGCCAGCCAGCAGGTGGTTGATGAGATCAGGCAGGCTGAGTTGCCGATAATCCGGCTGTTGTTGCAGCTCGGCTATCGCGGCTTCGATCTGCGCTCTGCCAGTGGCGTTGACCTTGAGCATGCCTATCCAGCGGCCTGAAGGCTCGCCGCTGTCCAGTTTTTTCCTCTCGGCAATGTGTTTGAGTGTCACCTCGGCCATGAATAATGCGCGGTCATCTTCCTGGCTGCAATAGGCATAATCCGGCGGGTCGCTGACGGGGACATGCCGGGCGGAATCAACCACGATGACGATATCGCCCGTACTTTCCAGCAGGTCGCGCAGGATATAACCACGAAATAACAGATCGCCATAGGTGATGATCATATCATCGGTGAATTTGTCCAGCGCCGAGGCCAGGCTCACCAATTCGCCCGTGTCCTGATAATCTTCATTAATGCACAGATCAAACCCCGCCGCGGCCAGCTTTTCTGCCTTATAGCCGGCTATCACGGTAACCGCCGTGACAGATTGTTCTCTGAACTCATCAACCAGCCGCCTGATCAACGGCACGCCGCCGATGGTCAGCATGGCCTTGGGGCGATCTTCGGTCAGCTCATAAAGAGAATGACCGCGGCTGGCGGCAAGCACCAGTGCCTGTGTTTCGGTGGCCGGGTTGAGATAGCGCTCCTGGGCGCGGCGTAACTCATCTGCCCCCTGTAGTGCAAAGATGTGATCAACGCTGGCGATCTGATCTTCAATACCGGTTAATGATTGCTCGGCCATGATCTGCTGGCTGATGCTCTCCATGCTTTCAATCGAACTGCGGATCATGTGATTGGCCCAGATCACCAGGCTGATCCCCGCCTTGCGAAAGACCGCGGTTGGGGTGCTGTAGTACTTGGTCGGCACGATGACAACAGGGCAGCGATTATCCCAGGCGTTGGCGAAGGCGATGATCTCATCCGGGCGCGAGCGCTTGCTGTGGATCAGGATCGCATCGGCACCGGCCTGATGATACGCCTCGGCCCGGCGCAGTGCCTCGGCCAGGCCCCAGCCGGCGATCAACGCTTCGATACGCGCCACGATGCAAAAATCATCATCACGCTGGCTGTCTTTGCCAGCCTTGATCTTGCCGCAAAACTCATCGATGTCGGCCAATGGTTGTCGCTTGCCATCGATGAAGCTGTTGGTCTTGGGAAACAGTTTGTCCTCTATGCACACCCCGGCAATATGGCGCTGTTCCAGCTTGCACACTAGCCGCCGCATGTTATTGAAATTGCCATAACCGGTATCGCCATCCAGCAGGATCGGGATGCTGGTGGCATCGGACATGAACTCCAGCATGTCGATGATCTGTGTCCAGCTGGCCTCGTTGCTGTCACGCACACCGAACTGGGCCGACAGCGCCAGGCCGCTGGCCCAGATCCCCTTAAAGCCGGTGCGCTCTACAATTTTTGCCGATATGCCATTGTGTGCTTCCAGGATAAATTCCAACTCCTGTGAGGCGAGCAAGGCATGTAACCGGGCTGATCTCGATAATTCGGGCGGCCGGGTTTTCCTGGTCTTGTCGGGTATATGATTAGAGACAGGATCAGGCATGGAATCTCTCCAGCACCTCTGTCTGTGCTCTCTGTACATCTTCCGGGAAGTCGATTTCAATCCACGGCAGGCCGGTAATGTTCTCATAGTGAAACTGTTCAGGCTGGCCAAGCACAAGGGCGCGAATCGCCTCCTCATGCGGTTCATTGACATGCCCCTCATCGATACGGCGTTGCACCTGTTGTAATAACTGTGCGGCGAGCCTGCCGTCAAAGCGGAAAAAACCGACGGACTCGCCTTGTATATCCCAGCGCAGATGGCCGTCTATTTGCTTTCGCAATTCCACGATGCGATCAGCGTGTATACAGATTTTTACCGGCTCATCACCGGCGGCGAAATGCTCATCCAGCAGCAGACAGTTACGGTGCTGGCTATGAATCAGACGCTGCAAAATTTCTGTATGATACAGGACATCGGCATCCATGAGGATAAGGTCGGTTGCCGCTGCCAGTATATCTCTGGCACAGTACAGGCTGACCATGCTGCCTTGCGTGTAGTTGGCGTTATAAATCGTCTGGATTGTTATATCGATAGTAAGCCCGGCGATCGCCTGCTCGATCGCCTGCTGCTGATAACCGGTGATGAGATAAACCTGCCTGATCCCGCCGTGCGCCAGGTTCTGGATATGCCGTTCAAGCAGCGTCACACCATCGAAGGCCAGTAATGCCTTTGGCTGATCCCGGCCTGCCTGACCCAGGCGCTCGCCACGACCGGCAGCGAGTATGACGGCTTTCATCTGTGATGTGTTATTGTCAGATTCCAAGCGTTAGATTCCAGGGGCAAATACATGGCATGTACCAGGGCATGTACCGGGGCATGTCCATGTTAAAATTGTGATCGGCTTGCAAACCGCTGAGCCGCCCGCCTATTATTATATGTTTGTTGCTGATTAGTCCTGTATTGCAGGGTGTCATTGCAGTAACATGACCGCTTAAATCATGCTCTGAACGCATCCTTACCAGAAGCTGTTTTCAAGAGGATGTGAACTTAAAAACAGGCATCCTGTTTGCTTGATTATAACCGGATATTTAAAGATATAAAGATCAGATATGTGTGCAGCTATACCGAAAAAAATCGGTAAGTTTGAGATTCAGAAGCAGATAGGCAAGGGCAGCATGGGTGTTGTGTATCAAGCCTATGATCCTTTTACTGATCAGCTGGTTGCCGTTAAAGTGGCGCTGGCCGAATCGCTGAAGAAAAGCGAATCGGGGGCGCGTTACCGCAAGATGTTTTTCAACGAAGCGCATACCGCCGGGATGTTGCATCATCCCAATATCATGAAAATTCTTGATGCCGGGGTGGATGAGGATGATTGCTATATCGTCATGGAACTGGTAGCGGGTGCCGATACGCTGAAGAGTTATTGTCGGGCGGATAATCTGCTGCCGATAGCACAGGTCGTTGAGATCATCTTCAAGTGTGCCAAGGCGCTGGACTATGCACACCGGCAAGGCGTGGTGCATCGGGATATCAAGCCGACCAATCTGCTAATTACCCGGGAGAAAGACGTGAGGATTGGCGATTTCAGTATCGCCCATCTGATGACAACCGACATGAGTAACACCATGCCCCTGGGGTTTGTTGGCTCGCCCCGCTATATGTCGCCTGAACAGGTGCAGGAGGACTCGATCACCAACCAGACGGATCTGTTCTCCTTAGGAATCGTGATGTATGAGTTGCTGACCGGCAGGCATCCATTCATCGCTAACAGTTTCTCCCGACTGATACACAAGATCATCAATGAGCAACAGCCGCCGCTGCGATCCTATCGTAAAGATATTCCCGATATTCTGGAGAAGATCGTCCATCATGCCTTGCAGAAAAGCCCGGAGAAGCGCTACAAGATGGGACTGAATATCGCCGCCGATCTCAGCCTGACCTTTGATTATCTGGAAAAGCCACAAGAGGATATCGAGCAGGAGGAGAAATTAAACGCCGTGGAGAAATTGCAGTTTTTCAAGGGGTTTTCTACCGCTGAGATCGTGGAGATAATCAATGCGGGCATGTGGCAGACGTTTACCGAGGGCAGTCAGATCATCACCGAAGGGGAACTGGAGGATTCCTTTTATATTATTGTCTCCGGTGGTGTCAGCGTGTTGAAAGGCGAGCGGGTGATCAGACAGTTGCAGGCCGGTGATTGCTTTGGTGAAATGGGGTATCTCTCCAAGACCAAGAGGACGGCAACCATTGCAGCGGCCTCTGCTGTGCAGTTGTTAAAACTGAATGCGCTCCTCATTGAGCAGGCGTCACTGGAATGCCAGTTGCGTTTCAGCAAGGCATTTCTCAAGACGCTGGTGCAGCGTTTGTCCATGACGACATCCCTGTATGCCAACAGTGACAGGTAAGGCGCCTAGCATTTCTCAGCCCGATAAAAAGCCAGCAATGCCTTGTTGGTCGCATCCATCGCCGTATCATCGCCCTGCTGTGCCATCGCCGCCCCGATACGCTTTGCCATCTGCTTGCCCAACTCCACGCCCCATTGGTCAAACGGGTTAATGTCCCACAAGACCGCCTCAACAAAGGTCTTGTGTTCATACAGGGCGAGCAATGCGCCCAGGGTATACGGCGAGAGCTCGGTCAGCAGCACGGTGGTGCTGGGTCTGTCACCGGGGAAATGGCGGCAGGGCTGATCGTGATTTGGCTTGCCCTGCATGAGCGCTTCCCCCTGGGCAATGCAGTTGGCAAACAACAGCTCATGCGCCCCGTCTCCGTGAGGTGAGTTGACCACAGCGATCAGATCCAGGCTGGTTTTGATTGTCCCCTGATGCAATAATTGAAAAAAAGCATGTTGGGCGTTACTGCCAACGCCGCCCCACAGTGTCGGTGCTGTAGGGTATTCGCACGGCTGCCCGCTATGGGTGATCGATTTGCCGTTGCTCTCCATCACCAGTTGGCTGAGGTAGTCCGGCAGCCGCCGCAGATTATGGGCATAAGGGACAACCGCATGGCAGGGATATTGCAGCAGACTGCTGTACCACACCCCCAGCAGACCCAGCACAACCGGCAGGTTTTTTTCTAACTCGCTATCGCTGAAATGCTGATCCATACAATGTGCACCAGCCAGGAAGCGCTTGAAGCGATCCTCCCCAAGCACCGCACAGATGATAAAACCCGCACACGACCAGACAGAATAACGCCCGCCCACCCAGGGCCACAGCCGCAGATAATAATCGCTGCTGATCCCGAACTGGCTGACCGCCCTGGCATTCTCCGATACGCCGATAAAATGCTTGCTGATATCAGCACAGCCGTTTTGCTGTAACCAGGCTTTTGCGGCCCTGGCATTCGTTAAGCTCTCCAGCGTGGTAAAGGATTTTGAGACGATGACGAACAACGTCGTCTCTGGATCGGAATTACGCAGCACCGCCTGCATCTCCGCCGGATCGAGGCTGGCGATAAAGTCATGGCCCAACCCGGTGGTCGGCAGGTGTGACATGGCCTCCAGCACCAGCCGGGGGCCGAGATCAGAGCCTCCGATACCGATATTGACCAGCCGGGTGATGGGCTTGCCGCTGGCGCCAACCAGCACACCGGCCTGCAAGCCCTGGCACAGCCGGTACATCTTCTCTCGCTCTTTATCCACCTGCCGCCAGCCGGATTGTCCGTCTATCTCGACATCCTTATCGGCGGGCGCCCGTAACAAGGTATGCAGGGCCGCCCGGCCCTCGCTGTGATTGACGATCGCCCCCCCAAACAGATCGGCGATCCTGCCTTGCAGATGCCTGCCCGCCGCCAGTTCGAATAACAGCCGCATGGCATCGGCGGTTATCTTGTTGCGAGAGTAATCAACATACAGGCCCCCAAGCTGCAAGGAAAACGTATCGGCACGCCCGGCCTGCTGCTCAAACAGCTCCCGCAAAGGCTGTTTTGCTATGATCTCTGCCTGCTCTGTCAGGGCCTGCCAGATTGACGCACTCCTGTTCATGCCGGGCCTGTTGTGTCAGTTACCTGTGTTGTAAGGGGTGCGCTGTGATTGCTGAAGAGTGAATAAAAAAGCCACCTGCACCCGATGTACAAGCGGCTTCCATATAGCCTGCGTTATGTGATGGCTAGAAGCTGTAACCCGCTTCCACACCGAAGGTTTGCGGGGCACCCAGAACACAACGTTGCAGCCCACCCCCCGTTGCCGGGTCGATCAGCCCCAGGGTGATGCCGATCGGCTGGTTAAAGATGGTCTGGCAATAGCCTTTGTCAAACGCATTTTTGATGAAAAAGGCCAGCTCCCACTGCTGGCGTCCCACCCCGCGCAAGCCGAGTTTGGCGTTCATCAGTGAATAAGCGCCTTGCCGGGATTGCGGGTTTTGATTAGTTTCGGCGCCCACATTCTGCTCGCCCACATGCTGGAATTCACCGCGCATAAACCAGCCCAGTCGGGTATTGGGCAGGGCGGCAGCATAATCGGCGACCAGCGATAGCTGCCACTTGGGCGAGAAATGATTGCGCTCGCCAGCGAGGTTCAGCGTGGCCGTGTTATCGGCGGCGATCTGCGCTGGCAGGGCGGTTGCATTGGCAAACGAATCAAATTCCGAATCCAGATAGCTGGCGCCCAGCATCACATACAGCGGCTCGATGGGGTTGGCGATGAGGTCCAGCTCCACGCCCTGCTGGATCAGCTTGCCGGCGTTTTGCACAAAGAAATTGATACCATCGAACTGGCGGTCTTGAAAGTCCGCTATTTCGGTGCGGAACAAGGTCACATTGGCGATCAGGCGATTATCCAGCCAGCCGCTTTTAACGCCGATTTCGTAGTTATACACCGTCTCGGAATTGAACACCCGCGAGACATTACGTGCATCGCCAGCCGAGTTAAACCCATCGGCATTAAAGCCGCCCGATTTGAAGCCGGTGGAGGCCGTGGCGAACAGCATCACATCAGCGGTCGGGTAGTAGCTTATATTCGCCAGCCAGGTCAGCTCGGTATCGTTAAAGGCCAGCGGCTCCAGCGGATCGTTGATGCGAAAGTCCAGCCCCGGCAGCCCGCCAGGCACTGTCGGCAGCACGCCGGGCGGTATGGCAAACGGTGCCAGCGAGGGATTATTCACGGTTTGGGCGAAGCTGCCCGACTTCTCATCACGCGTTAAGCGCAGGCCGCCAGTGAGGCGCAGCTGCTCGTTCAGCTTGAAGGTGGCCTGGCCGAAGGCGGCATAGCTGGTGACAGCCTGTTCAAAGTCAGAGACCACGCCGCCAGTGAGCGGTGCACGGTTACAGACCCCGGCCAGCCCGCCGGCCGCTCCCAGACCCGTGGCTGCCGCTTCTCTCGCTGACCTGCCCGCTCTTTGCAACAGGGTAAATGCGCGCAGAAAGGCCGCGTTGCTGGCCGCCTGACAGAAATCCACGCCCAAATCAAAGCGTTGATCAATGTCGTAGTCTTCCTGGTAGTAATACAGCCCGGCCACGTATTCCAGCCGCCCGCCCGCCGGGGAGATCAACTGGAGTTCCTGCGAGAAGGTATCCACCCTGTAATCGGTTACCCGATTGAGCAGATCGGCCGGCAGACGCAGGGCAGATTCGAAGGTGGCGTTCTTCCAGCGGCGCAGGCTGGTGATGGAGCGGATGTCATGCCCGGCCACAGTCCAGGTCCAGTCCAGCGCCAGGCCCGCCTGCTGGTCGGTGGCATCATCACGGTGATCCTGATTTAAGTCATAGCTGAAGGTATTATCGGTCACCGGCAGCGGCCCGTTAGGGCCGGGCGGGCTCATGCCCGGCACGGCATTCGGATCCAGCGCCCGTTGCAGGATGCCCGGGTAGCTGGCGGCGATGGTATCGGCGATGACTGAGATCGGGCCGCCCTCGTTGTTAATCTCTGCATAATCGACGGCCAGGTTGATTTCCAGGTTGCTGGTCGGGGTAAAATACAACTTGCCGCGCACGCTCACATCCTCATAATCGCCCACCTCGCGGCGGCTGTCGTTGCTGGTGAAGGTATTATCGGCATAGCCATCCCGCCCGGCATATTGAAAGGCCAGACGCCCGGCCGCGGCGGCGGAGAAAGCACCACTCACCGAACCGGCCACCGAGCGGCTGTCGAAATTGCCGTATCTGGCTTTTATGCTGCCTTCGAAGTCATCAGCGGGTTGCTTCGTTCGAATGTTCAGGGCGCCGGTGGAAGCATTACGGCCAAACAAGGTGCCCTGCGGGCCGCGCAGGACCTCAACCTGGGCGATATCGGTCAGGTTGCCGATCACCGAGGAGGGCCGCGGGTAGTATACGCCATCGATAAACACCGCCACCGAAGGCTCGATTGCGCTGTTGCCCACCGAGCCAACGCCGCGCAGGATGATGCGGTTGTTCGCCAGTTGGCTGGATTTGCTTAAAGTCAGGTTAGGCGTGTAGTAGCCGAGGCTTTGCAAATCATCAGCACCGGAGGACTCCAGAAAATCGCCGGAGAAGGTGGAGATGGAGATAGGCACATCTTGTGCATTTTGCGCCCTTTTTTGCGCCGTGACGATGATCTCTTCGATCTGTGCCTGTACCGTTGCACACGATAAAAATGTCAGGAGGGCGCACAGGCCGGTCAGGTGTTTGTTGAGGTGATAAGTGGTCTGTTGCATCGGAATTTCTCCATACGGCGTGTCTTTTGGTGTTAATTTACAACACTTTTGTTCGAGTGTTGACTATGGTACACAGTTTAGCGAAATATCACGCCTTATCCAATGAAATAATCGCCAATGAAATCATCATGATCACGATAAGACAAACACGACACGGCCCTGGCATATAACGGCGATGGACGGGATAACCATCGTCTGGTTTAGACATGATTTACGCCTGGCGGACAATCCCGCCTTGCAGTTTGCCTGTGCTGGCGGGCGGTCTGTCCTGCCGGTGTACGTATTGTGTCGGGGGGCGGACCCCGCCTGGCCTGTGGGCGGTGCTGGCCGGGTGTGGCTGCATCATTCCCTGGCGGCATTGGCCGAGGCGCTCATGCAGGCCGGCGCCCGCCTGATCATTCGGGAAGGCGAGCCGGGCAAGGTATTGCAGCAGCTTGTGGATGAGACAGGGGCTACCCAAATCGCCTGGAACCGGCTGTATGAGCCGGCCATCATCCAGCGTGATACGGCCATCAAGGCCCGGCTGGAGCAGCAGGGGCTAACCGTCAAGACCTTCAATGCCAGCGTGTTGTGTGAGCCATTTGCTATTCATAACAAACAGGGGCAGCCGTTTAAGGTGTTCACGCCGTTCTGGCGGCATTGCCAGAGGTTGGAACCGGTAGCGGCACCTCTGCCGAGAGTGAAGCAGATTCGACCGCCGGCAATACCCATCAACACCTTGACATTAACCGAACTCAAGCTGCTGCCTGTCAGCGGCTGGCACGGCAGCATCATGACCCACTGGCAGCCCGGATGTGAGCAGGCAGAGAGGCAGTTGCAGCGGTTTTTGGGCAGCGACGCCCTGGCGGCTTATCTTGACAATCGGGACTTCCCGGGCCTGGCGGGTGTATCGAAGCTATCCCCTTATCTGCACTTCGGTGAGATCAGCTCAAGGCAGGTCTGGCACGGTGTTCACCAGCAGGCACGGGCAACCGGGCAACTCTCACCATCGAAACAGGCCGCAGGCTATATTCGCCAGCTATACTGGCGTGAGTTTGCCCACCATCTGCTCTATCACTTCCCCGATACGCCCGCCCACCCCTTGAATGTGCAGTATCGCCGCTTCCCGTGGCGTGATGATCCATGCCAGTTGCGCGCCTGGCAACAGGGCCGTACCGGCTACCCGCTGGTCGATGCCGGTATGCGCCAGTTGTGGCACAGCGGCTGGATGCACAACCGGGTGCGTATGGTGGTCGGCTCGTTTCTGGTGAAAGACCTGCTGCTGCCCTGGCAGGTGGGGGCGGCCTGGTTCTGGGATACGCTGGTCGATGCGGATCTGGCCAATAACACGCTGGGCTGGCAATGGGTGGCTGGCTGTGGTGCCGATGCAGCGCCGTACTTTCGCATATTCAACCCCGTCCTGCAGTCGCAAAAATTTGACGCCGATGGCACTTACATCAGAACCTGGCTGCCAGAGCTGGCGCATCTGGATGCCCGCCATATCCATGCGCCCTGGCAGGCCGATTCCTCTACCCTGGCACGGGCGGGCATTACACTGGGCGAGGATTACCCGCCGCCGCTGGTCGATCATGCACATGCCCGGCAGGCGGCACTGGCCGCCCTGGCGAGCATCAAAACGTGAAGCCTTGAAGGGGAATGCCGCCCCCCGGCTGATTGCAGCCGCCGGGTCCTGAACATGGCCCCTAAGCATGGCCTTGGGCATGGCCCCGGTGCCCACTCACAGCCGCTCCCATCAGCATCGCCGGCGTAAAGCCAAGCCGTGATCCTCATCCGTGGCGTGACATGCCAGCCCATCATCGTCGCTGGTTAGCCGTTGCCTTTGAGGCAATTTGCAGAAACCATGATGCCGGGGCAGGCGAGGCAGGCCGGCTTTTATCAGCACATCGGGCCCCGGCACATGAGAAAATGGAATTAATTGTTTACCCCCGGGCATGTGCCGGTAAAATGACGCTGTTTCCATAGTACCTGTCATCAATGCTGGATATGGCAAGTTCCCCGGCCGAGCGATGCCTTAAAGTGACGCCGGGGCAGCCAGGCTGGATAAAGCCATGCTGGTGACAGTCATCCTGAGGGCCGTAGTTGCGGCCGGACACCTAACCACAGAGTTTACGTTTTGCTACTGAATAGAAAAATCATTCTGTTTTTGTTGCTCGTGCTGGCCATCTACATCGCGCTGAATTACCTGATAATCAACGTGGTGGTGGTGGACTCATTTAAGGAAGTTGAGCAGCAGGCCGCCGTTGCTGATACCCGGCGAATCGTCAATGCGATTGCACAACGACTGGAAGCGATCAAGCACAATGCCATTGATTATGTGCATCGTCATGCACTCGCTGAGCGAATACGTGCTGGCAGCGGTCATGCCGAGGGTGATAATCACAATTCAGCAGCGCATCTGCAACAGATCGAGCTTGCCATGCGTTTGCTCTACAGCAATGAAGGCCGGCTGATCGCCCATAGTATCATCGATAGCGATGGTCAAACGATCACAGACATCAACACTTTGTTTATTCAACCGCCGCTCCCGGATGATCGGCTGATATACCATGCCACTGCCGATAGCTTTGTCACCGGCATCATCAACACCCGCTTAGGGCCGATGTTAATCGCCTCCCTGCCGGTGCTGTCAAACCTGCCGCACGGCGGCACCATCGGCACGTTCATCCAGGGCAGGTTATTGAATCAACCCGAGGTGCTGGCTATCTCCCGGCAGATCGGTGTGGATTTTACGGTCTTTAACGATGCAGAGGCCCCTGAGTTGGCGGCGATGATGGCAGATAAGGCCGCTGATCCGGCAAGCCATGCAAAGGCTGATGTGCAGCATGCTTATGCTGAATTGAAAGACATCTATGGCGCCCCGGTGGCCTGGATCAAGACCGTGCCGCCTTTGGGGATTTCCCTGACGGGCAAAGAAGCGGCCGGGATGGCATTTTTTATTGAACTCATCGGCGGCATCATGTTAGTGCTGGGGATCTGGTTTTTTCTGCTGTTTTTCGTGATCGGCCGGATCAGGCAACTGACCCGCCATGTCACCATGATTGAGCATGAGGGGGATTTAACCAAACGCCTTAATCTGACCACGCCGGATGAGATAGGCACCCTGGCCCGAAAACTTGACCAGCTGATTGAGCAGCTACAGAAAACCAGTCATGAGCTGGCAGATTCTCGCGATAAAGCCCTTGAGTTGTCGAACGTGAAGAGTGAGTTTCTGGCCACCATGAGCCATGAGATCAGAACGCCGTTAAATGGCATGTTGGCGTTTGCTGAATTATTGCAGGATTCGGATTTAACGCCGGAACAAAAGCGTTATGCTGAATTGATATGCAGTTCGGGTGAAAACCTGCTGGGTATTATCAGTAATGTACTGGATTTCTCAAAAATAGAAGCAGACAAAATAGAGCTGGAGATGGTGGAGTTTGATCTGCGGAATCTGGTTGAGGAGGTCAGCGAAGTGCTGGCGGTGCGTGCCCATGACAAGGGGATTGATCTGGTGCAGGTGATTCCGCCGAATTTGCGTGAACAGCTCAAGGGCGATCCCACTCGCCTGCGTCAGGTGCTGATCAACCTGCTGGGTAATTCGATTAAATTTACTGAACACGGTCAGGTGGTGATCCGGGTCTCTACTGACAAGACGGACAATGAGAATGAACTTGATGTGCGGTTTGAAGTGGAAGATACCGGCATCGGCATCATGGAGAAGCAAAAACAAAATATCTTCAAGGCATTCACCCAGGAAGATGGTTCAACCGCCAGGAAGTTCGGCGGCAGTGGCCTGGGCCTGACGATTTCACAGCAACTGGTCAGGAAAATGGGCAGTAACATCTTTGTAGAAAGCAAGCCCGGGGAGGGCTCGCTGTTCTGGTTTACCGCAAGATTTGAAACCCTGCTGGATGCCGAGAGCAAGACCCGCATCCCCACGGCGTACTTGAGAGATAAACATGCAGTCATCGTCGATGATAACCAGACTAATCTGGAGATACTGGAGTTACAGCTTAAAAACTGGGGCTTAAATACCGCATCGTATACTGATGTCGCCGTGATGCTGGCCTCGTTACGGGACGATAAGCCAGGCCACTGCGATGTGTTGCTGCTGGACAGGAAGCTGAACGATAAGGATGGCATGGAACTGGTGCAGGAGATACGCAAGTTCCATCTTTTGCATGCAACCCCTGTCATTATGCTCAGCTCTTCTCTGGCGCCCACCCGGCCTGAACAGCTACAGCAGTTAAATATCACGCATGTGTTGCAGAAACCGGTGCGCCAGGCGGATTTGTATAAAAGTTTATCGGAAGTCCTGGGCAAGGTGCCGTCTGAGTACCGGAAAAAAGTTGATCATCTTGCCCCCAGTAATCAAGCGGTCAAATTCAATGCACGCGTATTGGTGGTAGAGGATAATGCGATGAACCAACTGGTGGTCTCCACCGTGCTGGAGAAGTGTGGTTGCAGCGTGGTGATCGCCAACGACGGGCAAGAGGCCATCCATTTCTGGCTGCATAACGAGATTGATATCATATTGATGGATCTCAGGATGCCAGTCATGGACGGGTTCACAGCCGCAACCGCGATACGGGAGAAAGAAAGAGAGCAAAACAGCAAAAAGCCGGTACCGATCATTGCCTTGACCGCCGATGTGGTGAAAGAAGTGAAAAGCAAGGCGCTGACCGCAGGTATCAATGATTATCTGACCAAGCCATTCACACAGCTTATGCTGACCACGATGTTCGCCAGGCATATCCCGCATCTGCGCTATCAGGTCGCCGATAACCAGACCGATAATCCGGCGAATGATGGCAAGCAGGATAAGCAGACCGCGGCCGTCTCCTCACATATCGATTTGAACGCCATTGAGTTATTGCGTGATCTGGTAGAGCCTGATGATAATGACAATGTGGTGGTTGACATGATCACATCGTATTTTAAGTCCAGCCAGCACCTGATGCAGTCCGTTAAGGATTTTCAGAGTGATCACAATCTCAAAGCCGTGGCCGAGGCGGCACACAGCCTGCAATCGAGCAGCGGTTATCTGGGCGCTTTTAACATGGTGGCCGCCTGCAAACAGATCACGGCCGCCTGCAAGGCAGACGATGCCGAGACAGTCGCCCGGCTGTGTCAGTCCATACAGCAGGAATATGAACAGGTTTTGATTGCCCTTAACCAACTGATAGAGAAAGAAAACACCTAATCTTTCCAGTCCCCCGGCCCATGACATCATCGTCCGGCTAAAGCAGGTCCAGGCAGGGCAGCAGGATCAAGCCGCCAGTCAACAGCCCCATGATGCCGAAGTATTTCTGGCCTTTGCAGAAAAACAGCACGGCGGCCATGAAACAGGCCGGGATTACCGAGAAGACGCCAGTCACGATCCCCAGCATCACCAGCGCATCACCGTGCCAGGGCTTTTTCAGGTACCAGTAATGATCGGGCATGTCGGCCACGGAATGAGACCAGATGTCAGCAGGCGAGCCGCCCGCCAGCACCGCCTCAAAGACATAAGCAGGTGCTAACACATCATCCATCACCAGCAGGGACAAGGTCGTGCCGATGATAACCAGCAGCGCAGCGATAATCGTGCTCCAGTAGATAATACCACCGTATACCCTGCCGATGCGCTCTGCCGTGTCAGGAATATGTGGTGTTTGCATCCCGCCGCCTCATCACAGCAAAGGTATGTCAACCGCTGTCATGCCCTCAATACCACGGGCGATCAATTTAACGCTGGTGGCGAGCAGCAGGATAATCAGCAGTTTTCTGATAAAGCCAGCATTGATATTCGCCAGCACATGGGCGCCAATGATGCCGCCGACCACCTGCCCCAGCATCCAGGGCGCCACAAACAGAGGCAAGACGGCGCCGATGCCGATATAAGGCCAGATCGCCGCCGCATTCCCCAGCGCCAGCAACACCCCGCTGCTGCCCGCCGCCAGCTTCAGCGGCACATACATCAACATGTTAAACACCGGCACCACCGCCCAGCCGCCGCCAAGGCCAAAGAAGCCGCCGATAAAGCCCACCAGCAACAGCAGGCCGTATCTGCCCCGCCTGACTTTATAGGCGACCTCATCGTTCAGGTGTTTATCCCAAAACGAACCGAACAAGCCGATATGTCGGGCCAGCACACCCAGCCGGTCATTCTCCGGGGTCTCGGAGCGGCTGCCACCCAGGATGAATAAACCGGCAATACCGGCGATCAATAACCCCAGCAGCAGGCGCACAACAGCATCGCTCCCCGCCCCGGCATGATGGGCAAAATAGATGGCGGCGTAGGCGCCTGCAATAGAGCCGCCGATGATCGGCACCGAGCCAAAGAATACCAGCTTGATATCGGCCAGCCCGCTACGCATCAGGGGGCCGGAGGCGATCAGGCCGCTGAACATGGCCACCACCAGGCCACTCGCCCGCACGATTAAGGTATCCATCGAAGTAAAGCCCAGCAGGATAGGGGTAAACATAACGCCGCCGCCGATACCGCCGATGACAGCGATGATGGCGATCAGCAGGCTGAACAGGAAGGAGATCAGCATGACCCCCACGATGAAGTGCACCGGCTGATGGCCGCCGGCGGCACTGTCGGCAAACAGGGCGATGAGGATATAGGAGAGCAGTAACAGCAAGACCAGCAGCGTTAGCTCCGGGATTCGTAAATACAAGGGTTTCTTCTGTGATGAGGCAGTTTGCATCATGATCTTCGGTAATACGGCATCATGGTATGTCCGGCTTCAGCAAGGCACTATCGCATGCAGGCAACATTTTCATACTCGCCCATAGCCGCCGGATTATAATATAGCCCGTTAAGAGACAGTGCCATTATTTCACTATGCAAACCCAGCACCGGCCATCATTGCCTGCCGGTGCAGTCGCTTGTCGACTGCCCGCAAATTTCAGGTAAACTTGCGGCTTTTTATCTGCAAGCTAACTCATAAGCCACTGCGTGACCGATTAAGAGACAGCCTGTTATGAGCACATTGACCCATCTGCAACGCCTCGAAGCGGAGAGCATCTTCATTATGCGCGAGGTTATCGCCGAGTGTGAACGCCCGGTGATGCTGTATTCCATCGGCAAGGATTCTTCGGTGATGCTGCATCTGGCGCTGAAGGCATTTCACCCGGCCAGGCCGCCGTTCCCCTTGCTGCACATCGATACCACGTGGAAGTTTAAGGAGATGATCGCCTTTCGCGACAAGGTGGCCAGCGAGCTGGGGCTGGAGCTGATCGTGCATATTAATGAAGAGGGGGTGCGGCAGGGTATCGGGCCGTTCACGCATGGCTCGCAAGTCCATACCGATATCATGAAGACGCAGGCGCTTAAACAGGCACTGGATAAATATCGATTTACTGCCGCCTTTGGCGGGGCGAGGCGTGATGAGGAGATGTCGCGGGCGAAGGAGCGCATCTTCTCTTTTCGTACCAAAGAACATCGCTGGGATCCGAAAAACCAGCGGCCGGAATTATGGGCTGTCTACAATACCCGCATTCACAAGGGCGAGAGTATGCGCGTGTTTCCGTTATCGAACTGGACCGAGCTGGACATCTGGCAATATATTCACCATGAGCACATTCCTATCGTGCCGCTGTATTATGCCCGGCCGCGACCGGTGGTTGAGCGTGATGGCATGTTGATCATGGTCGATGATGCGCGTATGCCGCTGCATGAAGGTGAGCAGCCCGCAAGGCGAGAAGTGCGCTTTCGCACCCTGGGCTGTTACCCGCTCACCGCGGCGGTCGAATCCACAGCATCCAGCCTGACCGACATCATTCAGGAGATGTTGCTGACCAACTCATCAGAAAGACAGGGGCGGGTGATCGATCATGATACCGCCGCCTCCATGGAGAAGAAAAAACAGGAGGGGTATTTTTAGATGGTGCATCAGTCGGCCTTGATCGAAACCGATATCGCTGCGTATCTCAAGGCACAGGAGCAGAAAAGTTTTCTGCGTTTTATCACCTGTGGCAGTGTGGATGATGGCAAGAGTACGCTGATTGGCCGCTTGCTCTATGACTCGAAATTGATCTATGAGGATCAGTTACAAGCACTGGCAAGTGACAGCAAAAAGATGGGTACCCAGGGCGAGGAGATAGACCTTGCCTTGCTGGTCGATGGCCTGGCTGCTGAACGTGAACAGGGGATCACCATCGATGTCGCCTACCGCTTTTTCTCCACCGACAAGCGCAAGTTTATCGTCGCCGACAGCCCGGGGCATGAGCAGTACACACGCAACATGGCCACGGCCGCATCGACGGCGGATCTGGCCATCATCTTGGTGGATGCGCGCAAAGGGGTGTTGACGCAGACCCGTCGGCACAGCTATATCGCCGCCCTGCTGGGCGTCAAGCATATCGTGGTGGCGGTAAATAAAATGGATTTGGTTGGCTATTCACGCACGGTGTTTGAACAGATAGCACAGGATTATCGCCTCGTTGCCAGACAGGCAAACCTCTCTGATGTCACCTGCATACCCCTGTCTGCGCTGCATGGCGATAATGTCACGAAGGCCAGCCGGCAGATGGACTGGTATCAGGGGGCGGCGCTGTTGCCGTTGCTCGAAGCTGTGGATGTGACACGAGAGAACAGCGGCATGCCGTTTCGTTTTCCGGTGCAATGGGTCAACCGGCCGGATCTGAATTTTCGCGGTTTTGCCGGCACCGTTAGCGGGACCGACATTCACACCGGCGATGCGATTACCGTGCTGCCCTCTGGCAGGCAGAGCCGCATCAAAAGCATTCTCACCCAGGCGGGCGAGGTGGGCAGTGCATCTGCCGATCAGGCGGTGACCTTAACGCTTGAGGATGAGATAGATATCTCCCGTGGCGATGTGATTTGCAAGGCCGATGCCGTGGCCGATCAGTCCAGTCAATTTGCCGCCCACCTGTTATGGCTGTCCGAACGCACCTTGCTGCCGGGGCGTGAATACCTGCTCAAGACCACCAACAAGCTGATCCCGGCGACAGTCACCGAGATCAAATACAAAGTGAATGTGAACAATTTCAAGCATGAGCCGGGCAAGTCGCTGGCGCTGAATGAGGTTGGCTACGGCAATCTCAACCTCAGCCAGCCGATTGCCTTTGATCCGTATCAGGACAATCGCACCACCGGCAGCTTCATTCTCATCGATCGTTTGAGTAACAACACGGTGGGCGCCGGCATGTTGGCTTTCTCATTGCGCCGTTCGAAGAATATTATCTGGCAGGAACTGACGGTTGATAAAACGCGGCGCGCCCGGCTCAAACATCAGCGCCCTCATCTGCTGTGGTTTACCGGTTTGCCCGGTTCCGGCAAGTCGACCATCGCCAATCTGGTGGAGAAATGTTTGATCGATCTTGGTCGGCATACGTATCTGCTGGACGGGGATAATATCCG
This sequence comes from Gammaproteobacteria bacterium, assembly GCA_963422205.2. Lineage (GTDB taxonomy): Bacteria > Pseudomonadota > Gammaproteobacteria > Eutrophobiales > Eutrophobiaceae > CAXMWX01. The sequence continues at coordinate 167,240 of CAXMWX010000001.1, forward strand.
CCATGGCATCTGCAAGGATCTGGGGTTTACCGATGTCGATCGGGTGGAGAATATTCGCCGCACTGGTGAGATCGCCAGGCTGATGGTCGATGCCGGGCTCATTGTGATTGCCGCTTTTATCTCGCCGTTTACCAGCGAGCGACGGGCGGTGCGTCATCTGCTGGCAGAAGATGAGTTCATAGAAATCTATCTCAACACATCGCTGGCCGTGTGTGAGAGCCGAGACCCGAAGGGGTTATACAAAAAGGCACGCCTTGGCGAGATTAAAAATTTCACCGGCATCGACTCACGTTATGAAGTACCCCAAAACCCGGCAATAACCATTAACACCGAAGCATGCACCGCCGAGGAAGCAGCGCTAAAGATCATGGAATACATCCAGCATAAAGGCTATGTCCATATCTAGCTGAACTGGTGCCCTGAAGAGGATTCGAACCTCTGACCTACCGCTTAGGAGGCGGTCGCTCTATCCAACTGAGCTACCAGGGCGATTCAGTCAAGCGGGCGCTTAGTATCTGATGATTATCCGCCTGGGGCAAGCTGGGCCGGGAGGTCTGTATTCTTAATCACAGTGTCAGGTGTTAAGATAGGCCCTGTCGTCTATCTCAATCAGCCGCATCACAGCCAGCCTGTATAAAGAGAACATACCATGAGTGTCTCCATCGTTGTTGCTATGGATGAGCAGAATGTGATTGGGCAGGGCGGTGGCTTGCCCTGGCATCTGTCGGCTGATTTGCAGAACTTTAAAAAGATCACCCTGGGCAAGCCCATCATCATGGGGCGAAAGACGCATGAGGCCATTGGTCGTGTGCTGCCGGGCCGGGAGAATATCATCATCACCCGGCAGACGGACTACACCCGCCCGGCGATCACTGTCTATCATACGATAGAGCAGGCAGTGAGCGCCTATGCAGACACGGTAGAGCTGATGGTCATCGGTGGTGCCGAATTATATGCCCAGACCATCGGGCGCGCCCAACGTATCTACCTGACACGGGTTCATGCAAGCGTTGCTGGCGATGCCTGGTTTCCGGCGTTTCCCCTGCACGAATGGCAGCCGGTCTACCGCCAGGAATTTTGCCGGGATGAGCAGAATGACCATGCCTTCAGCTACCAGATTCTGGAACGAAAATGACAGGTCGGCCAGTCGCCTGGTCTGATCTTAAGGGACGGTTGTCTGTTGTGATGGCACGCTGAAGTAACGCCCATCTTCCAGCCGCAAGGCCATCAGCTCGCCGCCCCACAGGCAGCCGCCATCAATCGGATACACATTGAATCGGGCGAAGTCCTGTCCTGCCGTCAGCCGCACGGTAGACCAGTGGCCGAAGATAATTTTTTCCTGCCGGGTTTTTCTGTCTGGGTGAGCGAACCAGGGGATCAAGCCCTTGCGTGCTTTTGCCGGGCTGTTTTTCTCTTTAAGATCAATACGGCCATCGGCATGGCAGTAACGCAGGCGTGTCAGGCAGTCTGTGATGACACGGATTCGCCTCCAGCCGGTAAGATCGGCAGACCAGTTCGCCGTTTGCTCGCCATACATGGCCGCAAAGAACAGCGCCCGTTCATCGCCACGCAAGACCGCCTCCAACTCCCTGGCCGCGGTCGTTGCGATTGCCCTATCCCAATGCGGATGCAGCCCGGCATGGGTCATGGTAAACCCGGTTGCCTCATCATGCAGCAGCAATGGCCGTCGGCCCAGCCAGTCAAGCAAGGTGTTTTTGTCCGTTGCCGCCAGTATCTCATCCAGGGTGTCTTTGGCCTGCCGCCGACCCTGCCCACTGGCAATGGCCAACAGGTGCAGATCATGATTGCCCAGAACCACTTCCGCCCGCTCTCCCAGGGCATGGACAAACCGCAGACAGGCCAGCGAGTCCGGCCCCCGGTTGACCAGATCACCGGCAAACCAGAGCCGGTCTTTTGCCGCATCGAAATTGATCAGCGCAAGCAGCGCCTGCAACTCGGCATAACAGCCTTGCAGATCGCCGATGGCATAAGTCGCCATTTAATGCAGGGTATTGGGTATGGCCAGACTGAAAGGGGCGATGGGTGAGTCGAACTCGACACCATCGTCAGCAATAATATCATAGTGGCCCTGCATACAGCCCACGGGGGTCTCCAGCACCGCCCCGCTGGTGTATTGATAGGTTTGTCCCGGATTGATGCAGGGTTGTTCACCAATCACGCCATCACCATGCACCTCCTGCTTGTTATTGTTGGCATCGGTGATGATCCAGTGCCGCCGCATCAGCGTGCCTGAGATGGAGCCGCTGTTGGTGATTGAAACAGTATAGGCAAACACGAAACGTTTATCCTCAGGGATCGATTGCTCTGCTATAAAAGCAGTTTCAACCTCAACGACAAAGCGGTAGCGTTGTTTTCCTTTCATGGGCGGCATTCTACCTGAAGTCAGCCGGTTGAAAAAATCGCTTTTTGAACCTGACCCCCGGCTCACTCAAGGCATTCCCAGCCGTTGCCTGTCCAGATAGCGGTAAGAGATCGCTTCTGCCAAATGGTTAGCTTCGATCTGTGCCGATTGCTCCATGTCGGCGATCGTGCGGGCGACTTTTAATATCCTGTAGACTCCTCGGGCCGATAGCCGCAGGTGTTCAGTTGCCTGGCTGAGGAGTTGCTGCTGGGCCTTCCCAAGCCGGCACAGGGATTCAAGGGTGGCGTTGGTGAGCTTGGCATTCACAACCTCTTGCCGCTGCTCCTGCCAGGCCCGGGCACGGCTCACCCGCTCCCTGACCGCGGCGCTTTTTTCACTGTTTTTTTTGCCGAACTTCTGCATCAGCTCGGTGGTGATGTTGGTCACTTCAATATGCAGATCAATGCGGTCTAACAGGGGCCCGGAGATCCGCGCCCAGTACCGCCGGATCTGCTCGGCATTGCAGCTACAGCGGTCAGATTGATCGCCCAGGTAGCCACAGGGGCACGGATTCATCGCGGCAATGAGCTGGAAGGCCGCCGGAAAGCTGACCTGTGCGGCGGCCCGGGAGATACTGATCTGGCGTGATTCCAGCGGCTCTCTGAGCACTTCCAGCACATGCCGTTTAAACTCCGGCAGCTCATCTAAAAACAACACGCCGTGGTGCGCCAGTGAGACCTCGCCTGGCCGGGGGCGGCTGCCGCCGCCTGTGATGGCAACGGCCGATGCGGTGTGGTGTGGCATACGCATGGGCCGGATCTTCCAGTTTTCCGGCTGAAAGCCGCCGCGACTGATGGACTGGATGGCGGCGCTCTCCAGCGCCTCTGCCTCGCTCAAAGCCGGCAGAATCCCCGGCAGGCGCTCGGCCAGCATGGTCTTGCCGCTGCCCGGCGGGCCGACCATCAGCAGGTTATGCCCACCGCTGGCGCAGATCTCCAGGGCGCGCTTGGCATTGACCTGACCATGCACATCGGCCAGATCATGACCGCAGGTGGCCGGCATGGGCCGGGGCGGCGGCGGCATCGCCTGTAGCTGGCCGGGCTGGGTGAGTTCATGACATATCTCCAGCAGGTGGGTTGCCGGCAGGACGGACAAGTCCTGCACCATGGCGGCTTCGGCGGCGTTTGTCTCTGGCAGGATCAGTTTTTTTCCCGCCTTGTGGACGGCGGTGGCAATCGGTAAGACGCCGCTGACAGAGCGCAGGCTGCCGGTCAGTGCCAGCTCGCCAATGAATTCATAATCCGGCCAATGCGGTGGCAGGAAGCTGTTTTGATGCCGCCAGAATGCCGATAGCGATGGCCAGATCGTAACGTCCGCTTTCCTTGGGCAGATCGGCCGGGGCCAGGTTGATCGTGATGCGTTTCAACGGGAACTCAAAGCGGTTATGCAGGATGGCACTGCGTACCCGCTCTTTGCTCTCTTTCACCGCGGCTTCCGGCAGGCCGACGATAGACAGGGCGGGCAGGCCACGAGAGAGGTGCACTTCAACGGTCACTGCCGGGGCATGTATCCCCATCAATGCACGGGAATGAATGATAGCAATATCCATTTATCGCCCTTCGTGGAGTCAGGTTGGGTCGGTTAAGGCCGGGGGTTAATCCTTGTTGTGCTGCTGTTCCAGATCGGTAATTTTGCTTTCCAACTCATCCAGGGCGATGCGTGTTCTGGCTAACAGGGCTGACTGTATATCGAACTCCTCCCGAGTGACCAGATTCATCCGCGCAATGGAGGCAGACAACGCCGCCCGTATATTTTTCTCGATGTCCTGTTTTGAGCGTTCGATGTTCTCCGGCAGCAGCCGGAACACCTGCTGAACCAGCTCCTCTATCTGTTGTTTATTTCTCATGCCTGGATGATCGATTGTTCTGTGATCCGTTGCCGTTCCGATGGGCAGTCTACCTTATGCAAGCCAGAATTCCATCTTCCAAGCCGCATCATAGCGAGGCGAGCGGTTTTTATCAGGCCCTGCCAGGCACACTGTCAGGAGTGGCGTTTGCTGCTTTGCACAAAACCAGTGCAGCGGCGGTTTGCCGGGGCAGCAGGGCAGGGGCAATAAATTTTTAATCCATTGTAAAATAAAGAAAATTGGTTACTGGCACAGTTTGTGTATGTAAAGCATTTTGATGAGGGCTCTCCAGCCTCTTGACTACTATCGATAATAAGGAGATAGCCAATGCAGAAAGCCCGTTTTGGGGTTATGTATTTTAACCGGTTGTATGAGTTCAGCCGTGCTTGTGGCTGAACCATCACCACACAGCGTCAGTGCGACCATGACGTTTACCACCGATTATCTATACCGGGGCATATCGCAGACCAGTGAGCAGCCGGCCATACAAGGCAGTGTTGATTACAGCCATGAACCCTCCGGTCTGTACCTTGGCGGCTGGGGATCCAATGTCGATTTTGCTGCCAGTTCAGAGTTTGATATCTACGGGGGTATCGCCGGGGAGCTGGCTAACGGCATGCGCTGGGATGTGGGCGGGGTGTATTATATTTACCCCGGTTCGAGTGCACAGCCAGAGGAGAATTTCGTTGAGGTGTATTTCAATACCGGTTACACGTTTGCGTATCCTTACCAGCCCACACTGGCGGCGGGCCTGGCGTATTCGCCGGACTTCTTCGGGGAAGATGGGGCGGCCGTTTATGTCTATGGCAGTGTTGACTTCAGCCTGCCGCATGACTTTGGGCTGTCATTTCATGTCGGCTATCAGGATGTGGCCGGCGATCAGACGACCGGGCCAGCCGGTTTTAATTACAGCCATTACAGCATCGGGCTTGGCCGGCAGTTTGGCCAGTGGGAGGTGTCGGCTTCCTGGAATGATGCCGAGGATGATTGCGGCGGCGGGGGGATCTGCCAGGCGGTGGTTGCCAGTATCTCCGTGGGTTTCTAATCGGCATCATCAGTCACTGACACCATGTAGCCAGCCCCCCTTGACCTGCGCTGTTTTGCTGATGGTGTGTGGACGCTGCCGGGCTGGCTTTCAGGTGCTGCGGCCCTCTTCACGCCCTTGGCCTCAGCTTGGGGCGGGCTTTTAAATCTCTCCTCATCTCAAGCCACCTGCAATTCTGTCGATGGCTTGGTATGATACAGCATGGCAATCAGCCCTTACCTAACAGCCAAGAGGATCAAAGACAATGAAGCTACTGGCCGCCGTCATCAAACCTTTCAAGCTGGATGATGTCAGAGAGGCCCTGTCACAGGCCGGCATACAGGGGCTGACCCTGACCGAGGTCAAGGGCTATGGTCGGCAGAAGGGCCATACCGAGTTATACCGAGGGGCGGAGTATATTGTTGATTTCCTGCCCAAAATCAAAATAGAAATCGCCCTGGAAGATAGCCAGGTGGAGGCGGCGATTGAGGCGATCACAAAGGCCGCCAGCACGGGCAAGATCGGCGATGGGAAGATCTTCGTCTATGGCCTGGATCAGGTGGTGCGGATAAGAACGGGTGAAACCGGTGCCGATGCCCTGTAGCCCCCAACCCTTAGCTGATCGCCTAATCCCCCCTCGCTTCCCGGTCGGGTACAGGCTGCACCAGTTTGGTGCGGCTGATCCTTAGAATGTACTGGCTGTCCCCCGTCAATCTGAGCTAATTCATTGTTTTTATTTGGTTTATATTTATTGGCATAGTCCCTGCATAGTCTTGCTGGCAGCCCGAGCGGCTCTGGCGGTACATCATGTCCCGGGCGATGCACATACCTGAGAATACACACCTTAATAAGGGGCAAGACGTTGAAATTAATCAGTGCAGTTATTAAACCATTCAAACTTGATGATGTGCGCGATGCCCTGTCTGAGATAGGCATCAACGGTCTGACCATGACCGAGGTGAAGGGGTTTGGTCGGCAGAAGGGCCACACCGAGTTGTATCGTGGTGCTGAGTACATTGTCGATTTTCTACCCAAAATCAAACTGGAGATCGCGCTGGATGACAGCCAGGTTGAACAAGCCATTGAAGTCATCAGCAAGGCGGCCAACACAGGCAAGATCGGCGATGGCAAAATCTTCATCTCTGATCTGCAACAGCTTGTGCGTATCCGTACCGGTGAGACCGGTCATGATGCACTGTAATGAGGACACTACCATGAAGTTATCAACGCTATTTTCTGCAACCCGGCTGCTGGTGCTGCTTGCCGTCTTAACCCCCATCACAGGCCATGCCGAGGAGGCCGGTGTCAATTCGGCGAATACCGCCTGGTTGCTCACCTCAACCGCACTGGTGTTGTTCATGACCTTGCCGGGTCTGGCGCTGTTCTACGCTGGCCTGGTCAGGAGTAAGAACGCGCTCTCGGTGCTGATGCAGTGTTTCACCATTGCCTGCGTCAGTTCATTGCTGTGGTTAATTTTGGTCTATGGCTTGGCCTTCGGCGATGGTGGCCGCATGAACTGGTTTATCGGCCTGGGGAATTTCTTCGCCTCCGGCCTGACGATAGACAGCCTCAGCGGTGATCTGCCCGAGAGTGTCTTCTTCATGTTCCAACTGACCTTTGCCATCATCACCCCGGCGCTGATCGTGGGCGGATTTGCCGAGCGCATGCGTTTCTCTGCCGTGGTTTGGTTTTCCGGCCTCTGGTTGATCCTGGTATATGCCCCGGTGTGCCATTGGGTCTGGGGCGGCGGCTGGCTGGCCGACCGGGGGTTTCTGGATTTTGCCGGCGGTACGGTGGTGCATATCAATGCCGGCGTGGCGGCGATTGTGGCGGCGCTCGTTCTGGGTAATCGCCATGGCTTCCCGCAGACGATGATGTTACCGCACAATATGACGATCACAGTGGCGGGGGCTTCCATGCTGTGGGTCGGCTGGTTTGGTTTTAATGCCGGCAGTGCGCTGGCGGCGGATGCCAGTGCGGGCATGGCCATGCTGGTCACGCACATCGCCGCCGCATCCGGTTCGCTGGCCTGGATTGCCTGTGAATGGATCAAACACGGCAAGCCCAGCGTGTTGGGCATCGTCACCGGCATGGTGGCAGGCTTGGGTACGATCACGCCGGCATCGGGTTTTGTCGGCCCGGTGGGCGGGCTTATCATCGGCCTGCTGGCGGGCGTGATCTGCTATTTTGCCACCCAGTACATCAAGCGCTCGCTACGCATTGATGACTCCCTGGATGTCTTTCCGGTACACGGCGTGGGCGGTGCTTTAGGCACCTTGCTGACGGCGGTATTCTACGCCTCCAATATGGGCGGGCTGGCAGCGGCCGATTACTCCATCGCCTCGCAGTTGTTGATCCAGGCCACCGGGGTGCTGGCAACCATACTCTGGTGTGCCATCGTCAGCTTTGTGCTGCTGAAGCTGCTTGATGCGGTGATTGGCTTGCGCGTCAGTGCAGAAGATGAGACCGAAGGCCTGGACATCATCTCCCATAACGAGCGGGGATATAATTTGTAAGATCAAGCAACCACCCTGGCAAAAAAACGGCTGCTTTTGGTGGCCGTTTTTATTTTCTCCGGCAGGAAAAGTACCTGCCTGCCTGACAAAACCTGCTATTCCAATCGTATGGCACAGCCCTTAAAATGATACGCTTGGCCCTACACACAAGACAGTCGCCCCGGGGAAGAGCATGGTCGAGTTGGTTGATAAAAATTTATTAAAAAAATTCGTGCCTGCAAATGCCTTGAATGCGGACAATTACCGGGAGCTTTCCGGCAAGACAACGCTGGAGAGTATCGCCGCCGGCAAGGCGGTTTTCAGCATCGGTCAGACAGATCGCAAGACGGTGTTTTTAGTGGAAGGCGAGCTGGTAGTGCGAAATAACAGTGGCAAAACCAGCCTGGTGAGAGCGGGCACGGAGGCCGCCCGCCATGCCATTGCCAATAATCAGCCGAGAAAACACACCGTCATCGCCAAGGTGCCATCAAAAATTATCCGCATTGACAGTGATTTGCTGGATGTATTAATCACCTGGGATCAGTTATCTGGCATTGAGGTGGGCGAAATTGCCACTGAGGATGACGATGATGATGAGGATGTAACCAGCGACTGGATGACTCGTATTTTGCAATCGAAGGCATTTTTCAAGGTGCCGCCTGCCAATATCCAGGCCATGTTCATGCGTATTGAGGAGATCCCGGCCAGTCAGGGCGATACGATTATCAGGCAGGGCGACACGGGCGATTATTATTACATGATCAAGCTCGGCAACTGCAAAGTGACACGCACCTCCAAGACCGGCAGCGAACTGGTGCTGGCCGAGCTCAACGATGGCGATGCCTTTGGTGAAGAAGCCCTGTTATCTGAGGAGAAACGCAATGCCAATGTCATCATGACTTCCAATGGCCGGCTGATGCGCTTGTCCAAACAGGACTTTAACGAGCTGCTGAAAGAACCCATGCTGAGCTGGGTGAGCCGTGCTGAGGCAAAAAAGCTGGTGGCGGCTGGCGGTGTATGGCTGGATGTCAGATTGAGCAGTGAACACAAGAATAATGCGATCAAAGGCAGCGCCAACATTCCTTTGTTTATGTTGCGTATGAAAGCGGAGAAACTCGATCCGAAGACAAATTATGTTGTGTATTGCGATACCGGCAGACGCAGCTCCGCTGGTGCATTTTTATTAAGCGAGAGGGGACTAAGAGCCTATTGCTTGACAGATGGTTTTAGCACAGGTGCTGCTTAGAGCAGGGCTTTAAGCCTGCCCATGGAGCCTGCCTGTGGACCTGGTACTGCCCGCTGATAAAGATAATTATTGTGTCATGGGCAACCCCGTTGCCCACAGCGTATCGCCGGCTATCCATGCTCGCTTTGCCGCCGAACTACAGCAGCCCGTGCATTATCAGGCATTGCTCGCTCCCAGGGATGATTTCGCCGCCACCCTGATGCGGTTTTTTGAAGCCGGCGGCAAGGGCTGCAACATCACACTGCCGTTCAAGCAGCAGGCGCTGGGGCTGGCCGACAGGATCAGCCAGCGCGCCCGGCAGGCCGGGGCGGTGAACACGCTTGCCCGTGATCCGGCCGGCCTTATCCGGGGCGATTCGACTGACGGCATCGGCCTGATGCGTGATCTGGCGCATAAACATATCCACCTGGCGGGCAAGACGGTGCTGATTGCCGGGGCAGGTGGCGTGGTTCACAGTGTGATGGCGCCGTTGCTGCACGCCGGGCCGGAGAGGATAACCATCGCCAACCGGACGCTTGCCCATGCCGAGGCCATCGTGGCGCTGTTTGGCGGCAGTGAGGCGGCGGTCTCCTGCTGTGCTTATCAGGCGTTGCGGGGGAGGCGTTTTGAGGTGGTATTCAATGCCACGTCAGCCGGCCTGCTGACAGGCGAGGTGCCGCTGCCCGATGGCATTCTGGCGAGCCGTGCCGTGTGTTACGATTTGGCCTACGGCAAGGCGGCCCGGCCCTTTCTTGACTGGGCAGAGCATAACGGGGCAGCATTGCGTACGGACGGCTTGGGTATGCTGGTAGAACAAGCCGCCGAATCGTTTTATCTCTGGCGTGGGGTGAGGCCAGAGACAGCCGGTGTCCTGGCTGGCTTGCAGGCACAGATGTGATTAGCTGATCGTGACCCGTGTTGCCCGGGGGCGGATAAGCCCCTTAACCGCTTATAAGCCCTGCAATTTATCCATGACATCCGGCAGCCAGGTGATGAGAGCAGGAAAACAGGCCAGCAAAATGATCGCCGCCACCTGTATCAACACAAACGGGATAATGCCACGATAGATGTGCTGGATACGTACCGTATGAGGGACGACGGCTTTGAGATAAAACAGGGAAAAACCAAACGGCGGGGTGAGGAAAGAGGTCTGCAAATTGATAGCGATCAACACCGACAACCACAGCAGATCGATCTGCAGGGACTGGGCAATGGGGGCGAGGATCGGAATAACGATAAAGCAGATCTGCAAAAAATCGAGAAAAAAACCGAGGATAAAAATCAACAACATGCTGACTAAAATAAAACCCCAGGCCCCGCCGGGCAGACGGGTCATCACATCAAAGACCAGCATATCCCCTCCTAAGCCTCTGAACACCAGCCCAAAAGCCGTTGCCCCGATCAGGATAAGAAACACCATGCTGGTCAGGCGGGCGGTTAATTGCATGGCCGCTTTCAGGTTCTCACGGGTCAGCCGCCGGTGCAGGGCGGCCAGAGTCAGGGCGCCCAGAGCGCCCACAGCGGCGGACTCGGTCGGTGAGGCGATGCCAAAAAATATCGAACCCAGCACGCCGATCACGAGTAATAACGGGGGCAGCAGCGTGACAACGATCGCAAAGAAGAGAGACTCAGTGTCCGGGGCGGCGGCGATGGCCGGGGCGGTCTCCGGTTTGCGCCAGGCGGTGAAACTGATATACAGCAGGAACAGCAAGACCAGCAACAGGCCGGGGACAACAGCACCGATAAACAAACGGCCGACCGGCACGCCCATCACATCGCCCAACAGGATCAAGATGATACTCGGCGGGATGATCTGCCCCAGGGTACCAGCAGCGGCAATCGTTCCAGAGGCGAGTTCAACCGCATAACCCCGTTTGAGCATGGTGGGCAGGGCGATGATTCCCATTGTCACCACGGTCGCCCCGACAACCCCGGTCGTGGCGGCCAGCATGGCCCCGACAATCACCACCGAGATGGCCAGCCCACCGCGTAATTTTCCGAACAAACGTCCCATGGTCTCCAACAGTTGTTCGGCAATGCCGGATTTATCCAGCACGATACCCATAAAAATAAACAACGGCACGGCAAGCAGGGTAAAGTTGGTCATAATTCCCCAGATTCGCAGCGGCAGCAGCTTCAAAAAATCCAGCCCAAGAAAAGCCGTGCCGAACACCATGGCGACAGCGCCCAGCGTGAAGGCGACCGGATAGCCCAGCATGAGCATGCACATGAGACAGACAAACATCAGGATGATCCAAAGGCTCATCGCTCTTCCCCGGTCAACAGGTAGATGAGATTTTGCAGCGCCTGGCTTACCCCCTGAATCATGAGCAACAGAAAAGCAGCAGGAATGACCGCTTTTATCAGCCAGCGATGCGGCAGGCCGCCCGGATCAGGCGAGCTTTCCCGGTGCATATAGGCTTGTTCTATAAATGGCCAGGTGCTGATGATGATCAGCAGCGCAAAAGGCATGAGCATGAACAGGGCGCCAAGCAGATTGACCCAGGCACGCTTGCGAGGATTCATAAAGCGGCTTTTATAAAACAAGTCCAGGCGCACATGATCATCATGCTTTAAGGTATAGGCCGCGCTGAGTAAAAAAATCATGGAGAACAGGTGCCATTCCATTCCTGTAACGCGATAGAGCCGCTTTGAAACAGATACCGCATGGTCACATCGTAACTGACCAGGAGAACCAGCACTAACACCAGCCAGGAGACAAGCCTGCCGCTGAATTCCGTGAACCTGTCAAGTGCCTGTTGAATATGTCGCAGTATGGATAGCATGGTGTGCAGTGTTATTCCTTTAAGCCAAGGTAGCTTAATTCATTCTTTCAATAAAAACCATGCAGCACCCAAAGAGGATCATCGGGGATCACAGGGTGTTTTGATCTTAAATTTTATGCTTGTTTGTCTTGCGTGTTTGTGTGCCGTGCAGATTCAAGGCTGTGCCATGTAATTGGCGATCCTGATATAGTCGCTGATGCTTAATTGCTCGGCCCGGTGCGCTGTTGGGATAGTCAACCGGACCAGGTCTGTCTTGCTGATATGCTGCTTGAGCGAGTTACTGATTTTTTTCCGTCGCTGGCTGAATGCAGCGCGTACGATGGCGGCAAACCTGTCCTGATTTAAGATGCGCTGTTTGCGATCCGCATCGGGGGTGATCCTGACCAGGCTGGAGTCCACCTTGGGTGGTGGTGAGAATGCACCGGGCATCACATCGAATTGTTTGCTCACCCGACACTGTGCCTGCAACATCACACTTAATCTGCCATAACTCTTCCCGCCACAGTCGGCACAGATCCGCTCCACCACTTCTTTTTGCAGCATAAACAGCATGTCAGCAATATGCCGGGTGGCATTGAGCAGATGAAATATCACGGCGGTGGAGATATTATAAGGCAGATTACCAACGATAAAAATTTTATCCGCCGCATAACAGGAAAAATCAAACTGCAACACATCACAGGCATGTATCTGTACGCTGTAACCCGCCAGTTTTTGGTGCAGACATTCCACCAGATCACGGTCAAGTTCAATGAGTTCAAGGCGGGGGTATTTCTCTGCCAGGTGTGTTGTTAATGCGCCCCGCCCCGGGCCGATTTCAATGATGCGCTGTTCGGTGCCTGCCGGCAGGCAGTGCATGATTTTGTCGATGATATACGCATCGTGCAGAAAGTGTTGCCCAAGTCGTTTGTTTGGCCGTTCCCCCGGTGCGTATTCTGATCTCATGCTGGCCCCGGCTTGTGGTGATTGACCAGTGTAATGGCCATGTTGACCGCGGCGATGAGGCTTTGCGGATCAGCCTGCCCGGTGCCAGCCAGTTCAAACGCCGTGCCGTGATCGACCGAGGTTCTGATGACCGGTAAGCCAAGCGTGACGTTGACGGTCTCGCCAAAGCCGTGCGATTTGATAACCGGCAGGCCCTGATCGTGATACATGGTCAGCACCACATCGGCCTGTTTCAGCACAGCGCTTGTGAACGCGGTATCGGCTGGCACCGGCCCGTGAAGTGCATAGCCCTTGGTCTGTAAATTCTGGGTCTGTAAATTTTTCACCACCGGTGCAATGATCCGAATCTCCTCATCGCCCAGATAACCTTGCTCGCCAGCATGTGGGTTCAGCCCGCAGATCACTATCCGTGGCCGGGCAAGCCCAAACCTCTGCCGTAAATCTTTCGCAACGATCGTAATCGTCTGTTGCAATCGCTCGGTGGTAATCGCCGCGGCCACCTGATGCAGTGGCAGGTGGGTGGTGACCAGTGCCACCCGGCAGAAATCATTGACCAGCAACATCACCGGCAGATAGTCGCCGCACAGTCCGGCGATATACTCTGTATGCCCGGAGAACGCAAAACCGGCCTCGGCGATCACCGATTTGCTCACCGGCCCGGTGACCATGGCAGCACACTCGCCATCAAGACAGGCGGTGACGGCGGTCTTGATGGTCTTGAGTACGTAGCTGGCGTTTGCCCGACTCGCCCGACCAGCAGTGACGTCAGCGGCCAGCTGCTCATCAACAAGCCATAGCTCACCGGGGGTGTGTCGGGCGCTGGGCGCGTGGGGATCATACTCTCGCAGGGACACTGTCAGGTTAAGATCGTCTGCGCGTTGCTGTAGCAAGGTCTTGCTGGCGCTGACGATCAACTGGGCCGGGAAGGTGTGTTGTGCCAACAGCAAGACCAACTCCGGGCCAATACCGGCCGGCTCGCCCGCGGTGAGCATGATCTTTGGGATGGGTGTGCCTGCTGTCATGATGCGTTATTTTCCACGAACACCTGAAGCGTACCTGCTCGTGCTCGCTATGCCGGCCACTTAGCCCCGCTGATCGGTGGTATGCCGTGACATCTAAAACAGCCACGCCGCCTGTGTTAAGTCAAGGTCACCGATCAGAGCTCAATACGATACTCAACATAGGCATCATCGCGCATCTCACGCAACCAGTTGCCCCGTGCCTCATCCAGTTTTCTGCGCCTGATGGCCTCGCGTGCACGTGCGCGTTTGATATCTTCCGTGCTGTCATGCTCTCTGCGCTCCAGCACCTGCACAATATGAAAACCGAACGGCGTCCTGAATGGATGGCTTATCTCATTCGGCTGCAAGCCATTCATCACCTGTTCAAACTCTGGCACCAGATCGCCGGGGTTAGTCCAGCCCAGATCACCGCCCGCCGCTGCGCTTACCGTATCATTGGAGTGACCCTGCGCCAGCTCTGCAAAATTATCACCGCCTTCAATGCGGAGTTTTAGCTGTTGCAGACGTTGCCTTGCATCCGCCTCACTCGTAAGCTCATCAGGACGGATCAGGATATGCCGGGCGCGGGTTTGCGTGACAACGACTTTGTCAGTGCGGCGTACATCCACCAATCGAATGATGTGATACCCGCTGGGGCTTTTGATCAATTCGCTGGTGTCGCCTTTGTTCATGTCGGCCACGAAGCTGGCAAACAGGGTGGGTAGCTGGCCAGATTCTCGCCAGCCCAGATCGCCGCCATTCAATGCCTGCTGACCATCGGAATAGCTGACGGCCAAATCAGAAAAACTGCCGCCATTTCTTAAATCAGCCAGTAATTTTTCAGCCCTGTCCCTGGTCTTGGCAACGGTATCGGATGCGGCATTTTCCGGGATGGCTATCAGGATATGGGCAAGGCGATATTCGATTTCTGTATCGCCTTGATGCGCCATGTTGGCAAGGTAGTTTTCAATTTCCCGCTCACTGACGGTAATGCGATTATCCACCTGGCGCTGTTGCAGGCGGCTGATCATGATCTCGTTTTTGATATCTTCGCGAAAACTCTCATAACCATAACCTTCATTCTCAAGGATCTGCCGAAATTCATTCAGGCTCATGGCATTCTCCGCCGCAATATTGCTCAAGGTTCTGTTCAGCGTCTCATCATCAACCCGAATCCCGGTCTGCTGTGCCATCTGCATTTGCAGCTTGGTCAGGATGAGTTGATCCAGCACCTGCTTCTCCAGCAGCCTGGCGGGGGGAAGCTGGGTTGCCTGCTCGCTGAGTTGATTTTTTACCCCGCGCACTTTATTCGCCAACTCGCTGTGCATGATCACATCATCGTTGACAATGGCGACTATCTTGTCGAGTTCCACACCAGCAAGGGCGGGATGCACCAGAGAAAAAACCAGCAAAACTCTGTGTATCCATGTGTTGTCATATAGCATAAGCGTTAAAAACCATCGTTATAGCCCGGAATGGACTGGCTGATAAAATGTGTGGCTGCCTGCCCCAGACCGGCCAGCCCTTTAAGTTCAAATTGCAGAAAAAAGCCACGGGTAAAATCGCCATCCAGACTGGTTAAAAAACGTCTGCCGATTGCCCGCACAGCAAAGCAACAACTGTCGTACTGTACACCAGCGAACATGTCCAGTGAACGGTTTTCCGAGACGGCATAATTCCAGCGTCCAACCACATGCCACTGCCGGCCAACTGGCCAGGCCAGCGAGATATCGGTTTGATCAATGTCCGTGGGGTTACGGCGGATAACGCCCGAGGCAGCCCGGCGGACACGATACCCCAGGTTCAGCACCTTGTCATCGGCGGGGCGGTATTGTGCCTTGATGGCGAGTTTCTCTGTCACCTTGCCCTCCGGCTGCCAGTGCAGCTCGGCTGTCATCGTCCAGTGCTTGATCAAGGTTGTGCCCAACTCGGCCACCAGCGGTGAATAGATAGTATCGTTGCGAACACCGGTATTGACTAGCCTACCGTTACCTGCGATGCGTTGTGTGATCACATCCTGCGCTGCGAACCGGTAGGTCTGGGCGAGGCGGACATAGGCGGTTTCACTGCCGGTATTACGGTTGATCAGGCGGCTGGTAATCGCCGCCGTGATCTGGTTGGCATCGCCCATGCGATCGGCGCTTGAGAATCGATCCGCCCGGAACAGGGAATCATAGCTGGTGTTGTAGATCCCGGTATCGAACACCGGCAGATCGGATTGGTCGTGATCAGGCACGTACAGGTAATACAGACGGGGTTCCAGGGTTTGCAGATACTTTGCATCAGACAAGTCTGTGTAACGATCAAAGATGAGCCCGGTATCCAGGCTGACCATCGGCAAGAGACGGCTGGGGCTGGAAGCAAACGGCCCGCTGTCGCTTAACTCATACCGGGTGTAGCGAAGCCCAACCGTGGGCGTGAAGTGCCCTGCCTGGTGCTGGTGGCGATAACTCAACATGGGGAAGACATCCATACGCAAGCCGTTGACATCATTTGCCAGTCCGGTCTCATCGGTTCTGTCAAAATGCACCAGCTCTGAGCGGAGGGTGAGATTGAGGCGGTTAGCCCCTGTCAGTGGCTGGTAATTGAACTGCACCTGTGGCAGCCGTTGATAGGGTTTGGAGGTGACGCTGATCGTCTCATCCACGCTCTGATACCCCTGAAGGCGTGCATGGAGTTGCCACCTGGCCGCACCGTAGCTAAATGCTGCCAACTGTGGCAGGTAGCGCTGGCTGGTGACTGTCTGTTGTGCGCCGAGGTCCTGAAAATAGCGCCGATCAGAGGCCCGATTATAGCGCAGCTGCAGTTTGCCCCGGCCAAGCACAGACTGATCATGTGCAAGCCGTAACAGGCTGCGATCCCGGCCCTGGAACAGATTATCGCCGGGCAAATAGTCAAGATTGACAAACCCCCGCATTCGCCGGGTCAGGTAGCGAAACTCGCCCATGCCCATCAGCCCCCGGTCAGTGATCAGCCTTGGGGTGAGGGTGGCATCCATGTTCGGTGCGATGTTCAGGTACAGCGGCGTTTGCAATTCCAGCCCGCCATTGCTGGAGGTGCCATAAGTCGGCACCAGAAAGCCGGTCTTTCTCTTCTGGCTCAACGGGAAGGTCAGATAAGGCGAGTAAAAAACCGGCACGTCTTTGATCTTCAGCATCACATGCCTGGCCGTGCCACGGTCTGTCTCATGGTTAAGCACCAGCTCTCTTGCGCTGATCTTCCAGACATTGTCATCCAGGCGCCATCGCTCGGTCGCCGGGTCGCAGGTGGTGAAGTCCGCCACCTTGCCTCGGGTGATCTCATCGACATCAATGAATAACTCCTCGGCATGACCACGGCCCCGGTTCTCCAGCAGATAGTAGTCGGCGTTGGCAAATACCCCCGTGCTGTTTTCCAGTTCAATATCAGCGGTGTCGCTGTGCAGGTAGAGGGATTCATCCCACAAGTTCACATCCCCCATGAGCCTGGCGTTATTCTTTGTGCGGTTATAGAACACCTCATCGGCACGCATGTGTTGCTCATCCCGGCGCATCTCCACATTCCCTTGCAGGTGTGAGAGCCCCGCTTCGATCAAATCGGCCTGGTCAGCATGTGCATAGGTGTCGCCAGCGTCCAGTTCAACATCAATCAACGGGCGGGCCGGGATATCAAGCGCACGGGGACACAGGGCGGAGGTCTGTGGCTGGGCAGCCGTGCTGATAAGCAGCAGGCCGGGAAAGACAAGCGCTTGCAGCGGCAATCGCGGGTTTTTCATGGCGCCATGTTACTGTGGGTTGTGACTGGCATGTTTACTGGCATGGGACGATAAAATGGCACAGCCTGACAACAGATTCAAATTTTTCCTCATACCGGTTCGGTTCAATGCAACTGGTCAATGCAACGGGATGCCACTTATACTGTAACATAACTGACACCTTATCCATGCCTTAACTATATCAACGCTATGAGACAGTCGTGATGCGTATCCTGGTCATCCTGGCAGGTGCTGTCGTGACGGCGGTTGTCTTGTTTGTCACCCGCCCTCAATCCCATGCCGGTTTAAGGCCGCCGCCCTTACCACGTATCGACACGGTCACGGTGCTGCAAACAGCTGTTCAAACCACGGTCACGCTGGCCGGACGCCTGCAACCGGCCCGCCGGGCCAGCCTGCCGTTTGAGGTGGCCGGGCAGGTGATTGAGCGGCGGGCAGAGCCCGGCCAAGCCGTTGCCCGGGGCGATGTCCTGCTGCTGATTGACAGCGGCGATTATACCGATACCGTTGCCGAGGCCAGGGCGATGCTGGCGCAGGAGAGCCGCGCTATTCAGCGGGATAACAGGCTGCTGCTGCTGGCGCAGAAAGAGCGCAAGATCATGCAGCGGGAGTTAAAGCGCCTAGGCTTGCTGGAGCAGCAATCACTGGCCTCAAAGTCGCGGTTTGAACAGGCACAACGTGCCTTACTCAGCCAGCAGGAACAGGAGGCCGCCCTCCAGCACAGTGTCGATACCGCCCCTGTACGCCGTGCCCGTTTGCAGGCCAGCCTGGACAGGGCCAGCAGGAATCTGCACCGCACGCGTCTGCTGGCGCCGTTCTCCGGCGTGGTGAACCATGTTGCGGTGGAGGTGGTTGATTATGTCAGCCGGGGGCAACAGGTGCTGGAGTTGATTCAGATAGAGGAGCTGGATGTCTATCTGGAGGTGAACGGCCAGCTTGCCCGCCTGCTCTCGCCGCCACAGTCGGTGGTGGTAAGGCACGAACAGCAGGCGATCACCGGCCTGATCGTTGCTGTCAGCCGTGCCCCGGATGCCGCCACCAATACCCATGCCGTGCGGGTTCGGCTGCCTGCGGATGGCCTGCACCCGGGCGCCATCGTGCGCGTGGAATTACCCGGCCAGTTCTTTGCGGCGGCGAAGGTCATTCCGGCCTCGGCCTTACTGCGTACCGCCAGCCAGGATTATGTCTTTGAGGTCAATGCCGGCCGCCTTAAACGTGTGCCTGTATCGTTGCGTGCCAGCCTGCCCGGGCAGTATGTGATCGAGGGTATCAGCGCTGGCGCCATCATCGCCGAGCGCGATGTTGCCGCCTTCCAGGACGGGCAGCAGATCAGCGTATCTGCCCCTTGACAGTTGATGAATATCATCGGTTTTTCTATCCGCAATCCCCTGCTGGTGAACCTGGGGCTGGTGCTGGTCATGTTGCTGGGGGTGTTGGCCTGGTATGCCATGCCGCAGGAGGTCTTTCCGGTCGTGCAGTTGGACATGGTGCGTATCGCCACGGAGTTTGAAGGCGCATCACCGGCTGAAGTGGAACAACAGATCACCGTTGTGCTGGAGGAGGAATTTGCCGATGCCCAGGATATTGACTTCATCTCTTCGATTAGCGGCGAAGGCTATTCCAGCATCTTCATACAACTCAAGGCCGGTTCGAATGTGGATGATTTTATGGCCGATGCCCGCACGTTGCTTGACCGCATTGATACCCTGCCTGAAATTGCCGAACCGCCGGAATTGAACCGGATCCGTGCCCGTTTCCCGGTGGCAACGCTGACACTCTACGGCGAAGCGCCGCAAGCCGACTTGTCTGAACAGGCTGAACATCTGCGTGAGCAGATCATGCAGATCCCGGGCGTGGCCAGCGTGGGAGTTGCCGGCGAGCGTGACTGGGAGTTGCGGGTGGTGGTTGACCCTCATGAGTTGGCGGCCATGAAGATCTCATTGCAGCAGGTGATGCTCGCCCTGCGTGATAATTTACGCGATCAACCGGGCGGCAAGATCACCTCGGCGGAGGGGGATATTCGTCTGCGCGGCAAAGGGGTGGCGCCTGATCCGGAGCAGATCGAGGCGATTGTCCTGTTGAGCAATGCTAATGGCGGGCAACTGCGCCTGGGCGATATTGCCAGCATCATGCGCCAGTTCGAAGAGGAAAAGACCCATGCCAGATTCTCCGGCCAGCCATCGATCAATTTGACCATCACCAAGACGGCCGATGCCTCAACGATTGCGGTGGCCGAGCAAAGCTGGCGCCTGGCACAGCAGATAGAGAAGCACCTGCCGCCGACCATCAGGATTGCCATGCATACAGATACCTCGGTGTATTTGAAGACGCGCCTGAATGTGGTCAAGTCCTCCGGTCTGGTCGGCTTGATACTGGTACTGGCCGCTTTGTATGTGTTGCTGAATTTTCGCGTTGCCCTGGTGACGGCGCTGGGGATTCCGGTTTCATTTTTAATCGCCGTTGTGCTTATGTATGGTTTTTCCTATTCCATCAACATGGTCTCGCTGTTTGCTTTTTTGATTGTGCTGGGCATGATTGTTGATGATGCCATCATCGTGACGGAAAACATCTACCGGCATATAGAAGCCGGGCAGGGCTTTGCCCGTGCGGCGGAGTTGGGCGCAAAAGAGGTCTTCTGGCCGGTCGTGGTGTCGACATTGACAACGATTGCGGCCTTCATGCCCATGCTCTCCATTGAGGGGATCTGGGGTGAGTTCATGGAGGTGATCCCGTTTGTGGTGTGTGCGGCCCTGCTGGGCTCGCTGATTGAGGCGTTTGCCGTCCTGCCCAGCCATGCAGCCCATTGTCTGCGCCTGCAGCCGGGCAAACAACGGCGACTCATCCACTGGCCGGCGGTGTTGTCACATTACCAGGGGGTATTGCGCTGGTCGGTGCAGAATCGTTTGACCGTGGCGGCACTTAGCCTCGCGCTTTTGATCATCACTGTGAGCTATGCGCTGACCCGTTTGCCTTACGAACAATTTGGTGATGTGGAGACCGGCCAGTTTTTTATCAACATTGAGACCCCCAACACCTATCGTCTGGAAGACAGCCTGGCGCTTACCGGCCAACTGGAAGAGATCACACAAGCCGTCATCACGCCGGAAGAATTGAAGTCTCTGATTGTCAATGTCGGCCTGTCTTTTATTGATTTTAATCGTTTTAAGGCCGGTTCTAACCTGATCCAACTGGTCGTTGATCTGGAAGAACCTGCCCCCCAGGGCGTTATCGAAAAATGGGTCTCGCCGCTGGTGAGCCTTGATTTTTCAGCGCACGGTACCCGCCTGCGTTCCACCGATGAGATCATCGATGCGATCAGGGGACGATTCGCCCATATCAGCGGCATTGAACGGTTCAGCATTCTCAAGCTGCAAGCCGGCCCGGCCGGCCCGGATATCTCGGTTGGTCTCGCCAGCGATGATGCTGCCTTACTGGCCGCCAGGGTGGATGAGATCAGCACCTATCTGGCGGCAGTCGATGGCGTACAGGATGTGCAACATGATCAGGAGCCGGGCAAGGTTGAGTATAAATATGAATTAAATGATCGGGGCCGGCAGTTGGGCATATCACAATCGCAACTGGCCAGTGCTGTGCGTACCGGTTTTTTGGGCAGCGAGGTAGTGCATGTGACCTGGAAAGAGAAACGCCTGCCGGTGCGGGTGATCTATCCTGACTACATTCGCCAGCAATCATCCAGCCTGCACCAACTGCCGATCGTTCTGGCGGATGGCCGCATGGTGTATCTTGCCGATGTGGCTGACATCAGCATCTCGCGTGGCCTGAACCAGATCCGAAGGCGC
This sequence comes from Gammaproteobacteria bacterium, assembly GCA_963422205.2. Classification (GTDB taxonomy): domain Bacteria; phylum Pseudomonadota; class Gammaproteobacteria; order Eutrophobiales; family Eutrophobiaceae; genus CAXMWX01. The sequence goes on from CAXMWX010000001.1 coordinate 188,535, forward strand.
GATAATCAACGTATGGTGCGTATTAATGCCGAGGTGGATACCGCCGTGATCACGCCCCTGGCCGTCACCCGGCTGATTGAGGAGAAGTTCTCGCCCAAACAAGACGATGCCGGTTACAGCCTGCGCTTTATGGGGCAGAAAAAAGACATGGAAGATTCATTTGCCGGCATGTATGAGGCGCTGACCATTTCGCTGATCCTGATATTTTTTCTGCTGACGGCCTTGTTCAAGTCGCTGCTGGATCCCTTTGTGATTATGTTGACGATCCCGTTTGGTTTTATCGGCGTGGTCGCCGGACATGCCTTGTTTGATTACAATATTCAGTTTCTCTCCTTTATTGGCATGTTGGCCTTATCGGGCATTATCGTCAATGATTCCCTGATCCTGATTGATTTTGTCAAACAATCACGAATGAGAGGCCGCGATCGGATCAGCGCCGTGATTGATGCCGGGGTGGTCAGGGCAAGGCCGATCCTGCTGACCACAGTGACGACTTTTCTGGGCGTCTCACCGCTGATCTTTTTCTCTTCCGGACAGACAAAATTCCTTGCACCTATGGCTATCAGCTTAGGCTTCGGCCTGGTATTTGCCACGGCGGTCATCTTGCTGACGCTGCCGTGTCTTTATCTGCTGGCCGATGATGTCAAACAATCGCTGGGGCAATGGCTTCGCCATCGCAGTAAAATCAAACTTGCCCGACTCATCAACGAGATATAGCCCGGGGTGCATCGGGCATGGACTGTGCGAGAAATTCCTGCCGGTTGTAGTGATAATATTGGGTGAGGTGTCTGAGCGCATTGACGATCGCCCGTGAGCTTACCGTGGCACCGCTGAGGTGATCGATCCGGCCGCCTTCGGGGCGGATGCGCCAGTCTTCGGCTGGCGTGTTCTGTACAGACATGCCGGTAAAAACATGCAGCCAGTCAGTGTTGCTCTGGTCTATCTGATCGCCGATATTTTCCGTTTCGTTATGGTGCAATACGTTCACGCCCATGATGCTGCCATCGATCTCAAGACCGACGATGAGTTCAATCGCCCCGTTATAGCCGCGTGCTGTTACTGGCTTAATCACCATGCCATACGTTACCCCGGCCCTGTTCAGCCGATGGATACGCAGCGTGGTGCGGGCACCGGTGTGCGTGGTGGTATCAAGGTCAACATAATCATGCAGCGGATTGTTGTCATAGTCCTGCGTAATCACCGCGTTGAGTACGGCAAGTTCCTGTTGTTCCTGATTTTGCCGTATCCTGTCCTGCGTGAGTACGGCGGTGGCATAGATCAACACACAACAGACAAGACAGAGACTGACCAGGCGAATAGCGGATTCTCTTCTCATGATGTTCTATTCAGGCCCGCTCGCCGAATACCCGCGGGCGCGTCTTCATATCAATCAGCGGCACGAAGGCATTGGCGAGCAACACGGCAAAGGCCGCCCCATCCGGGTAGCCGCCCCATACGCGGATGATGTATAACAGGACGCCGATCAGGGCGCCGTAGACAAGCCGCCCGCGGGCAGTGGTGGAAGCAGATACCGGATCAGTGGCAACAAAAAACGCACAGAGCATGGTGGCACCACCGAACAGATGAAACACTGGCGAGGCATACATATCCGAATCATAAACAGCGCCCAGGCTGCTGCTGATAAACACGCCACTCAGCACCGCCACCGGGATATGCCAGGTAATAACGCCCCGAAGTAACAGATAAAGACCGCCCGCCAGATAACACAGACTGACCCACTCCGTCCCGCGGCCGGCAAACTGACCAAAGGCTGTACTGCTGACTATCTCCGAGACCATGCTCATGCTGATCAGCCCGGTCTTTAATTCGCTCAAGGCAGTCGCCCCCGAATAGCTGTCGATCAACCGGGCATCACCCGCAAAGATGATCTCAACCGCCTCTGTGAGTGTATGTGCCGATAAGCTGGCCGGCAGCGGCCAGGCATTCATCTCCACCGGGAAGGACAGCAGGACAAACACATAAGCTGCCATCGCCGGATTAAAAATATTATAACCAATGCCGCCAAACAGATGTTTGACCACAATCACCGCAAAGGCAATACCCAGAAGGCTGACCCACCAGCTGGTCAACGGCGTGATCGTGAGCGCGAAGATCACCGCGGTAACGATCACACTGCCATCTTTGAGGAACGGCTGCGGATCGCGTTGCCGTATTTTCAGCACGATAAATTCCAGGCTGAGGGCAAACACGATCGCCAGCAGGCAATGGATGATGATGCCCCAGCCAAACAACCAGGCCGAGCACAGGATGGCCGGCACCAGCGCCAGTATCACTTCCCGCATCATGGCGCTGACCGAAGTACGGTTATGCCAGTGTGGTGAGCTGATCGGCGACTCACGCATCCCCGGCACTCGTTGAATCGTTGCGGGCAGATTCGGCGGCGGTTTCTCTCGCCTTGCGCCTTGCCTTGCCCCGGGCGACTGCGGCCTTAACATAGGCGGCCCTGTTCTCTGCTGTGTCCTCTGCTGCATCGCAGGGATTCTGTTTTGCGGCCCTCTGCCCGGACAGACGTTCGTTGCGGCTCTCAACGCGTTGCAAATTCGCCGCATTATCATAAAGCCGCCTCTCCTCAGCAGCGATCTCGGCCTTGGCAAAGCGGTAGTATTGCACCAGAGGAATATGGCTGGGACAGACATAAGCGCAGCAGCCGCACTCGATACAGTCAAACAAATGATGCGTCTGCATCGGCTTGAACTGCTCGCTTCGGGCATACCAGTAGAGTTGTTGCGGCAGTAGATTGGCCGGACACACCGGCATGCAGGCACCGCAGCGAATACAGGGTAACTCTGCCTGCGGTGGGGGTTTGTTTTCCACCAGAATGCAGTTCGTGGTCTTAATCACCGGGATGTTCGGCTGGGTGACCTGGATCCCCATCATGGGGCCGCCCAGGATCACGCGATGCTTATCAGTATGCTCATAGCCGCAGGTCTGAAGGCAATCTTTCACTGGCGTACCCAGCAAAACTTGCAGGTTACCCGGGGCATCCACCTGCCCGGTGACCGTCACATAACGGGAGATGATCGGCTCACCACGGGTAACCGCACGATAGACGGCGGCGGCGGTCGCGACATTATGAATCACGATGCCAACGTGAATGGGCAGGCCGCCACTCGGCACGGCTTTATTGGTCAACACCTTGATGAGTTGCTTCTCACCGCCGGCCGGATAACGTGTCGGCACACTGACCAACTCCAGATCATCATCGATCAATTTTGCCAGACAGTCATAGGCGGCCTGCATGTCATCTTCAACCGCAATGACACAGTGTTTTGCCTGCACGGCATGGCGGATCATCTTCGCACCGGCAACGATATAACTGGCTTTTTCCTGGATCAGGCGATCATCGCAGCTGATATGTGGCTCGCACTCCACGCCATTAATAATGAGTGTCTCCACCGCATTGTCCACCCCCTCGCAGATTTTCACATGCGCCGGAAACCCCGCACCCCCCAGGCCAGCGATCCCGCACTCACGAATGACCTCCTGTAACAGCTTAGGGTCAACCGAGGCGTATTCATTCACCGGCTCGATATCAAACAGCGTATCCTCGCCATCCGGTTCCAGCACGATGCACGGTGCATCGAGGCCGGACGGATGCGGCACGGGGTAGTCGCCGATGTCGGTGATCGCACCGGAGGTGCTGGCATGTACCGGCACACTCACATAGCCACTGGCGCGGGCGATCGGCTGGCCCTTGCGTACCTTATCGCCCGGCTTGACGATAGGCACAGCGGCGATGCCGATATGCTGCTGCAAGGGCAGAAACATCCGCTCCGGCAAGGGGTGCAGGATGGATGGCTTCTGGTTGGTGATCTCCTTGTGCGGTGTCAGTGACAGCCCCCCGGGAAAGCGGTGCAATGCCCGGCTCATGAGGCTTGCCCGTATCGGGGGGCCGGGTTTTGCCATTGCCAGTGCGGCGGCGGTGCCGGGATAATACGGATGCAATCCACCGGGCAGGGCGGCAGACACAGTTCACAGCCGGTGCAGTGGGCGGGAATGATGACGTGTAGCTGTCTGGCCGCCCCGATGATCGCATCCACCGGGCAGACATGGAGGCATTTGACACAGCCGATGCACCGGTCCGGATCGATATGGGCAATGCGTGCCGCCGGTCGCCCGTTGTCGCCAGCGTTCTCCGAACGGCCAAGTAACCGGGCCAGTTTGTTTTGTGTGCGGTTGCCACCGGGCGGGCACAGGGAGAGGGATTCATTGGCATGGATCAGGGCAGCGGCATAAGGCGCACAGCCCGCATAGCCGCATTTGCCACACTGGGTCTGGGGCAGCAGCCGGTTCACCTGTTGCAGCAATTCAGACCGGGCGCTCGCCTTGTCTTCCTGCCCCTCGCCTGTCTGGCAATCATCAAACCGCAGCAACAGCAGAGACAACACGACACTGATGATGCTGGCAACAGCCAGGGCCGAGAGCAGCGCCAACATCTAGGATGCCGCCAGCCCGGTAAAGCCGAGAAAGGCCATGGCGATCAGCCCCAGGGTAATCAGCTGTATGGACAGGCCCTTGACCGGTGCCGGCAGATCGGCCACTTGCAGGCGGGCATCAATGGCCGTGAACATCAGCAACACCAGCGCAAACCCCACGCCCGTGCCAAGACCAAAGGCGATCGCAGCCGGGAGGCCAGGATTGCGCTCAAGCGTCAGCAGGCCGCCGGCCAGCAGCAGGCTGTTCATGGTCAGCAGGGCCTTGAAACGGTGGCTGAGCTCGGCCAGATTGGCGGCCAGCCGCTGTATCGGTTTATCGGAGAGCTGGATGATGGCAAAGATACATAACACCAGTAGCAGATAACGAAAGCTGTGCATCCCGGCCAGGCTGAAGAGGGTGATATTAATAAGGTAGATCACCACGCTGGTCAGGGTCAGCAGATAGATCATGACCAGAGATAATTCGCCTGCCAGCCGCAGCCGCCTTGATGCTGCCAGCAGCGGGCTGATGCCGAACAGGTGGTGTACAACGATGTTGTTTACCAGGGCCGTGGCGATGACGATGGAGAGCAGGGTGAGCATGATTTTCAGGTGATGCCGTGGCTATTGTACGCGCATACCCGGTGCTGCTCCGCTATCGGGTTGCAGCAGATACATATCGCTGCTGCCATCGCTGGCCGCCAGCACCATGCCCTCGGAGATTCCAAAGCGCATCTTGCGGGGCGCCAGGTTGGCGACCATGACCGTCAGGCGTCCTTCCAGAGTGGCCGGGTCATAGGCCGATTTGATGCCAGCGAAGACCCGGCGTGTCTGCCCGCCGGTATCGAGCGTGAGTTGCAGCAGCCTGTCGGCCCCGGCCACCGGTTCCGCCTTGATGATCCTGGCAATCCGCAAGTCCAGCTTCATGAAGTCCTCTATGCTGATCAGTTCGGCAGCGGGTTGATCCTGACGCTGTGGGTTCGGCGTGGTACCGGTATTCAGGTTGGCTTTGCTGGCTTTAATCATGGCATCTATGTTGTCCTGGGTCATGCGAATCATAAGGGGTTTGAATCTGTTGATGGTATGGTTTAGCAGTGGCTGGTCCAGATCATCCCAGGCCAGCGGTGCGCTGTTAAGAAAGGCTTCGGCAGCGGCTGCTGTTGCCGGCAGGACGGGCTTTAGGTAGATCATGAGCTGCCGGAACAGGTTGATCCCCTGTGTGCATATCGCCTGCAATCGGGCCTCATCATCTGCCTGGCGGGCGATGACCCAGGGCTTGTGTGCATCAATGTATTGATTGGCCTCATCGGCCAGTGCCATGATCCGGCGCATGGCACGGGCATATTCACGCTGCTCATACGCACTGGCGATCTCCCCGGCTGCTGTACTAAAGGCGGCAAACAGCGCGCTGTCATGCAGCCTGCCACCGAGTTGGTTTTGAAAACGCTTGTGAATAAAACCGGCACAGCGGCTGGCGATATTGATCACCTTGCCCACCAGGTCGGAGTTCACTCTGAGGATAAAATCCTCCAGATTGAGATCGATATCCTCCACCCCGGCCCCCAGCCTGGCAGCGAAGTAATAGCGAAGATATTCAGGATTTAAGTGCTGGCTATAGGTCTCGGCGGTGATGTATGTGCCGCGTGACTTTGACATTTTCTGCCCATCAACCGTCAGAAAGCCATGCACAAAAATGCCGTTGGGTTTGCGGAAACCGCTGGCTTGCAGCATGGCCGGCCAGAACAGGGCATGGAAATACATGATGTCTTTGCCGATGAAGTGGTACAACTCAACCTCGCTGTCGGGCTGAAGGTAGTCGTCAATATTCACCGCCTGGCGATCACACCAGTTTTTCAAGGAGGCGAAATAACCGATCGGTGCATCTACCCAGACATAAAAATATTTGCCCGGCGCATCCGGGATTTCAAAACCGAAATAGGGTGCATCCCGGGAGATATCCCACGCCTGTAACCCGGCGGCAAACCATTCCTTGAGTTTATTGCTGATCTCATCCTGCAAATGCCCGCTGGCCGTCCAGTCTTGCAGCATGTCGGCAAAGGCCGGCAGATCAAAAAAATAATGCTCGGATTCTTTGACCAGCGGGGTAGTGCCCGAGATAGCCGATACCGGATTGATCAAATCTGCCGGGGCATAGGTGCGGTTACACTGCTCACAACTATCGCCATATTGATCTGCTGCATGGCAAAACGGACACTCGCCGCGGATAAAGCGATCCGGCAGGAACAGCGATTTTTCCGCATCGTATAACTGCGTGATGCGGCGGCGCGTGATATGCCCGGCGGCTTGCAGGCGGCGGTAGATGAGGTGGGCAAAATAGCGGTTCTCTTCTGAATGGGTGGAATGATAGTTATCAAAGCCGATATGAAAGGCAGCAAAGTCACGCTTGTGTTCGTTTGCCGTGCGCTCGATCAATGCCTCGGGCGTCACCCCCTCCTGTTCGGCTTTGAGCATGATGGGTGTTCCATGGGCATCATCGGCGCAGACATAAACACAGTCATGGCCGCACAGCCGCTGGAAACGTACCCAGATGTCGGTCTGAATATACTCCAGCAGATGACCGATATGGATCGGCCCGTTGGCATAGGGCAGGGCGCTGGTGATCAGTATTTTTCTCATCATCAATTACGTTACCCGATCAACGGGTTATAAGCACTTGTCAATCAGCGACCTAACTTATCATCATTCCCATGCCGGGTGAAGCAAAGCCATGATAAGAGATGGTAAAATCGTGTAGAATGCCTAGCGTGTTTGAACAGACAGACAGGTTGCCGCACGATGCCAATCAGTAATGAGAAGATCGAAGATGCACTGACAAATGTGATCGATGTCCACCTGCAACAGGATATTATCACCGCCGGCATGGTCAGGGAAATCGTCACCGATGCCGACCAGGTGAGCATACACTTAGAGCTTGCCTATCCGGCGGCCAGCTACCATGCCAGCTTGCAGCAGCAGATTGAACAATGCCTGCAAAACAACACGAACATCAGCTCCGTGCAGTGCCGGTTCAGCACCAACATCGTATCCCATGCGGTGCAAAAAGGCGTCAAGCCGCTGGATAATGTCAAGAATACCCTGGTTGTCGCCTCCGGCAAGGGCGGCGTGGGCAAGTCCACCACCGCCGTTAATCTGGCGCTGGCCTTGCAGGGTGAAGGTGCCAGTGTGGGTATTCTCGATGCCGACATCTACGGCCCCAGCCAGCCACGTATGCTGGGTTGCCAGGCCAAGCCCGACAGCCCGGATGGCAAGCGCATTGAGCCGAACATCAGCTACCAGTTGCAATCCATGTCCATCGGGTATCTGGTCAATGAAGAGACGCCCATGATCTGGCGGGGGCCGATGGTGACCTCCGCCTTGGAGCAGTTGCTGGGGGATACGAATTGGTCCGGGCTGGATTATCTGGTGATCGATCTGCCGCCCGGCACGGGCGATATTCAGCTTACCCTGTGCCAGAAGATACCGGTCTCCGGGGCCATCATCGTCACCACCCCGCAGGACATTGCCCTGCTGGATGCGCGCAAGGGCCTGGGCATGTTTGAGAAAGTGGCGGTGCCGGTGCTGGGGATCGTGGAGAACATGAGCACGCATATCTGTCGCAACTGTGGCCATGAAGAGCCTATCTTCGGTCACGGTGGCGGCCAGCAGATGGCACAGCAACATGGGGTTGATCTGCTTGGCACCTTGCCGCTGGACCGGGCTATCCGTGAAGGTGCAGATAATGGCCGGCCGACCGTGGCGATGGATGCCGACTCCGCCATTGCCGCCACCTACCGCACCATCGCCCGCAATGCCGCCGCCCGGCTGTCCCGGCGCGCAAAAGATTACAGCGGCAGGTTTCCGAAGATTGTCGTGGAGACGGCCTGATGCCGGTAAAAAGCGATCGCTGGATCAGACGCATGGCCGCTGAGCAGCAGTTGATTGCCCCGTTTGAGCCGGCACAGGTCAGGCAAAGCGGCAGCACCCGCCTGATTTCCTACGGCACCTCCAGCTACGGTTATGATGTGCGTTGTTCCGATGAGTTTAAGATTTTCACCAATATCAATTCCGCCATTGTTGATCCGAAGAATTTTGACGAGAGCAGTTTTGTTGATTTTACCGGCGAGGTCTGCATCATCCCGCCGAATTCTTTTGCCCTGGCAAAGACAGTCGAATATTTTCATATCCCGCGCAACGTGCTGACGATTTGTCTGGGCAAATCGACCTATGCCCGTTGCGGCATCATCGTCAACGTCACGCCGCTGGAGCCGGAGTGGGAAGGGCATGTCACGCTGGAGTTCTCCAACACCACGCCGCTGCCGGCCAGGGTCTATGCCAACGAGGGCGTTGCCCAGGTCATTTTTCTGCAATCCGATGAGCCTTGCGAGGTGTCCTATAAAGACAAAGGCGGCAAGTACCAGGGCCAGCGGGGCGTTACCCTGCCAAGGGCCTAGTTCGGAGATCCCCGGATCGTTATCTGCCCATGCTGTGAATTTCGGCCCGGCAGCACGCCCCCGGAAGACTGTGACGAAAAACCTGCGGCTGTCCTGGACGCCGCTTTGCCCGCCCTCTGCTTCGCCTCTGCCAGCAGGGGGCATCATCGCCTGTCGACTTGGCTGCAATCCCGCCTACAATAACGCATGTATTTCTTTCCGGCATTTTTGAATCTGCAAGATCGCACCTGCCTGGTGGTGGGCGGCGGGGATGTTGCCTTACGCAAGATTCAGCCACTGCACAGGGCCGGGGCGCAACTGCGGGTGGTGGCGCCGGACATCTCCCCGGCGATAAGCCGCCTGCTGGCCACCGCGCCGCATGAATTGCACGAGCGGGCATTTGCCAGGCCGGATATGGACGGGTGCGCCGTGGTGATCGCCGCCACCGATGATGAGGCCGTCAACAAGGCGGTATACCAGCAGGCGATGCAAAGCAATCTGCCGGTCAACACGGTTGATAACCTGGCGCTGTGCAGCTTCATCGTGCCGTCCACCGTGGATCGCGCCCCGGTGCAGATAGCCATCTCTACCGGTGGTACTTCGCCGGTGCTGGCGCGCCTGCTGCGCTCACGCCTGGAGACCCTCATCCCGTCCGGGTTCGGCAGGCTCGTCAGCTTGATGGGGGAGTTTCGCGATCAGGTGAAACAGCGTTTTCCAAATACCGATCAGCGGCGGCGCTTTTGGGAGAGAACAATACAGGGCCCCATCGCCGAGATGATGTTTGCCGGCCAGGACAAGGCCGCCCTGGCGGCTTTACGCCGGCAACTGACAGATCAGAATGCACGCGTTGAGCAGACCGGTGAGGTGTATCTGATCGGCGGCGGGCCGGGCGATCCTGACCTGCTCACCTTTCGCGCCCTGCGGCTGATGCAACAGGCCGATGTGGTGTTGTACGATCGTCTGCTGGCCCCGGCCATCCTGGAACTGGTCAGGCGCGATGCGGAGCGAATCTATGTCGGGAAAAAACAGGACCGTCATGCGGTGCCACAGACGGAGATCAATGAACGGCTGATCACGCTGGCAAAACAGGGCAAGCGGGTATGTCGCTTAAAGGGCGGCGACCCGTTCATCTTTGGCCGAGGCGGGGAGGAGATCGCCGAGCTGGCTGCCGCCGGCATACCGTTTCAAATCGTCCCCGGTATCACGGCGGCGGCTGGTTGTGCCGCTTATGCGGGGATCCCCTTAACGCATCGTGATCATGCACAAGCCTGTTTGTTTATCACCGCTCACCTCAAGGACGGCGCCCTGGATATGAACTGGCCGGCGCTGATACAGCCGCAGCAGACGCTGGCGATCTATATGGGCGTCAGCGGCATTGAGGTATTGACAAGGGAGCTGTTGCGCCACGGCATGGCCGCCGCATTGCCCGCCGCCATCGTTCAGCAGGGGACAACACCACAGCAAAAAATCTACATAGGCACCGTGAGTACGTTGCCGGATATTGTCATGCACAACGACATCAAGGCGCCCGCCATGATCATCATCGGCGAGGTGGTGAAGCTGCATGAAAGACTGGCATGGTATGCCGAGGGCAAGCGATAGCCGCCCAAAAAATCGGCCTGCTGGCAGGTTGGTCTCATCCGCCATGCCTGACGATGACGATGACGATGACCTTGTCCGGTTAGCCCACACCTCTGCCCCTAACCAAACGCAAGACCGCCGCCTTGGTCTTTCCTTCCATTATATGCCGACCTGCACCAGGCAAATCATCGGCGCCTGGGACAGCGCCGCCCTGGTGCGCGGGGAAGACCGCTTTGGGCATTTTGAAATAACTCCCCGCCCCACCCAGGACTATGATCCTCAAGTGCTGCCTTTCCATGAAAAAGCGACCCATGCCATGCGGGACGTCTTGTTCAAAGAGGCTGAAAAAGTGCGCTCCACCCTTTGAGTCGCCTAAAGCAAAGACATGGTTCTGAAGAGATAACAGAAATTTTTCGTATTTTTGCCTGAAAATATTTTGCATCGGAAGGTGATGGCTTTGCTTTTTGTTGGTCAAGCGGTTTTATCTTCCTCCTTCCGTTATTCATGGGTTGCCCATGGCGTTCTATGTGTTCCATTCGGGGCAGTGGGTTGTCTTTTGGCTGGCGAGTAGAATAGCAGATATAATCGAAAATGCGCCTTTGGCAGATAAGGTCATCGCACCAATTAAGATAAAGAAAATACCTATGGCTAACAAACAACAGAAATCGGACTTGCGAGGGAAAGAGCCGCTCGCAAAACAGCTTTGGAGGGCGGCAGATAAGCTCAGAAAGAACATCGATGCCGCAGAGTACAAGCACGTTGTTCTGGGGTTAATGTTCCTGCGTTATATCTCCGATGCCTTTGAAGCGCTCTATCAACAGCTCAAAGCAGGCGAAGGCGAATATGCCGGCGCCGACCCGGAAGACAAAGACGAATACAAGGCGGAAAATGTCTTTTTTGTGCCAAAGGAATCGCGCTGGCGTCACCTGCTCAACGAAGCGAAGAAACCCACCATTGGCAAGCGCATTGATGAGGCCATGGATGCCATCGAAAAGGAAAACCCTGCCTTGTTGAAAGGGGTGCTGCCGAAAGTCTATGCCCGCCAAAACCTGGATCCGGTCAGTCTTGGCGAATTGCTCGACCTGATCGCCAATATCGCCTTGGGCGATACCAAACAGCAAAGCGCCGATGTGCTCGGCCATGTGTTTGAGTATTTCCTCGGCGAATTTGCCCTGGCAGAAGGCAAGAAAGGCGGGCAATTCTACACGCCAGCAAGTGTCGTAGGCTTATTGGTGGCAATGCTGGAACCCTATCAGGGCCGCGTGTTTGATCCCTGCTGTGGTTCGGGCGGTATGTTTGTGCAGTCGGAAAAGTTCGTCCTGGAGCATCAGGGAAGAATCAATGACATTTCCATCTACGGACAGGAAAGCAACCAGACCACCTGGCGGCTGGCGAAAATGAACCTCGCCATACGCGGCATCGACAGCTCACAGGTAAAATGGAACAATGAGGGCTCATTTCTCAACGATGCCCACAAAGACGTCAAAGTCGATACCATCATCGCCAATCCGCCGTTTAACGACAGCGACTGGAGCGGTGATGTATTGCGTAAAGACGGGCGCTGGCAGTTCGGTGTACCGCCACAAGGCAACGCCAACTATGCCTGGATTCAGCACTTCCTGTACCACCTCGCCCCCGGCGGACAAGCGGGTTTTGTGCTGGCAAAAGGGGCCTTGACCTCCAAATCCTCCGGGGAGTGGGAGATACGCAAAAACCTGATTGAAGCCGACCTGATCGACTGCATCGTCAACCTGCCCGCCAAACTGTTCCTCAATACGCAGATCCCCGCCTGCCTTTGGTTTATGCGAAGGAATAGAAACCACCCCGCCCTAAAGGGCACCCCTCCATCGGAGGGGAATGTACCGCCTCGCCTTTCAGGCACCCCGCCAATGGAGGGGAATGTACCACCCCGCCTTTCAGGCACCCCGCCACCGGAGGGGAATCGAAGCAAGGAGATTCTTTTTATTGATGCCAGAAACCTCGGCCACCTCATCAACAGACGCACCAGGGAATTTTCAAAAGCAGACATTCAAACGATTGCCGACACCTACCACAACTGGCGCCATTCCCCTCCCTCGGAGGGGTGGCAGCCGTCAGAGACGGCTGACGGGGCGGTTCATGAGGGCAACTACGAAGACATCCCCGGCTTTTGCAATTCCGCTTCCATTGAGCGAGTCAAAGCGCTCGATTACGTCCTCACGCCGGGGCGCTATGTGGGGCTGGCCGGGGAAGACGATGACTTTGATTTTGCCGAACGATTCGCCCAACTCAAAGCCGAGTTTGCAACACAATTAAAAGAAGAAAGCAGGCTCAATGAGATTATTGTTGCCAACCTGGATAAAATGAAACCATGAACATAGACACACAATTTCTCGCCCGTTGCCTTGCCGCATTGGAAAAAGCCATGCAGCAGCTACCACAGTTTACCGAAGCCGACATTGAATACGACATCTACCGGGCGGCCATTGTCAAAGAGTTTGAGATTGCGCTGGAACAAAGTGGCAAGCTGTTAAAAAAACGCCTGCAACCCTTTTTTCACACCCACAAAGCGGCGGACAGGCTTCACTTCAAAGACATCTTCCGTCAGGCCGGGCAACACGGGCTGCTGGACATAGACGAGGTGGAACGCTGGCTGGCATACCGCGACAACCGAAACGCCACCGCCCATGATTATGGCGCGGCGCTGGCGCAACAAACCCTGCCGCTGATGCCGCAATTTATCACCGATGCCAAAAAACTGGTCAGCATACTGCAAGCCAACCATGATCATTAGAGCAAAAGACCGGCAACGCATACAGCGCATCGCGGGCGAGGTATTCACCGCACCATTGGAAATATGGGCCTATGGCAGCCGGGTCACACACCGGGCGCACCCATGCAGCGATTTGGATCTGGTCATCCGCACCGAAAGCCTGAGGCCGGTGGATAGGGGGCAGTTGCTGACGTTTACAGAGTTGCTGCAAGAATCCAACATCCCGTTTATTGTGCAGGTATTCGACTGGGCAGAGCTGCCCGACTCTTTTCGGCAAAACATCCTGAACCATTACCAGGTATTTTTTTCTTCCCTGCCGGAAAAGCACAGTGTATGAGCGGAGAGGTGCAAAAAATTGTATCAGGTAGAGACGCAACATTTTGCGTCTCTACAATGGTCACAAATTGCGACCGGTTCGATTCTTTGAGGTCACAATCTGTCACCTCAAAAGGGCGCGGGGGAAGACGATATCTTCCCTATGCCTTCACCGAGCAGGGCATAGCCATGCTTTCAGCCGTGTTGCGTAGCGAGACGGCCATCACCAAAGCCATGTAACATAAAGAACCTTATAAATTATGAACAACGACAACCGATGGAAGCAACGCTTTCAAAACTTTGAAAAATCTTACCGGGTATTGCTGCGAAGGGTAGAAGAATATCAAACAGACCCCAATTCAGAAGCCTACCAAATGGCACTGATCCAGGGGTTTGAAATACTACAGGAACTCAGTTGGAAAACCTTAAAAGACTATCTGGAAAATGAAGGGGTGCCGGTAAAACCCAATCCCAAAGACACTATTAGAAACGCTTTTCAAAATGAACTTGTTGCCCATCCCGAAGCCTGGATAAAAAGCATAGAAAACCGCCACCGCACCAGCCACACGTACAATGAGAAAATATTACATGAAACCGTACATTACATTGCTGAAGATTTTTATCCCATTGTGCGCGACCTGTATGATCAATTAAAAGCCAGGCTATGAAATACGGTCTGTCCGCTCAGCAACTACAGGAAATCACCGGCATTCTCGCCGCGTATGAGGAAGTAGAAACCGCCGTGCTGTTTGGCTCACGGGCCATAGACACCTACAAAGAAGCCTCCGATGTTGATATTGCCATCAAGGGCGAAAAGGCCGACTTTGGGCTTGCCCTAAGCATAAAAGACCACCTCGAAGAAGAAACCTACCTGCCCTTTTTCTTTGATGTTATTTCCTATCAAAGCATTAGCAATGAGGAACTGAAAAAACATATCCGCACCAAAGGCAAAGTGATGTATCGGAAAAGCATGAAAGAATGGCGGGAAATACGATTAGAAAGGTATATCAAAACCAATAAAAAAAGTATTGGTATGGATTTTCCGTATCAAGAAATATTATATCTGGATACAGGTTCAATAACGAAAAACAAAATTGATAAATTACAAGAATTTTCATTAACGAATGCGCCCAGTCGAGCAAAAAGAATAGTTGAAGAGGAGGATATTATCTATTCGTCGGTAAGACCTAATCAGCTTCATTATGGTTTCATTAAAAACCCAAAAGATAATCTGGTAGTCTCTACAGGCTTCGTTGTTATTTCTTGTGATAAAGAATTTCTTGAACCAAAATACTTATACTATTTTCTCGCATCTGAAAATTCTACTGAATATTTACATTCAATAGCGGAAGCCTCAACCTCAGCATATCCTTCTTTAAAGCCAAGGGATATTGAAACTTTAGAAATCCTACTCCCACCCCTGCCCGAACAAAAAGCCATCGCCTCTGTCCTTTCCAGCCTGGATGACAAAATCGACCTGCTCCACCGCCAAAACCAAACCCTCGAACAACTGGCAGAAACCCTCTTCCGACAGTGGTTTGTGGAAGAAGCGGATGAGGGATGGGGGGAAGGTTGTTTAGGAGATGTTATTGAAATATTTGATAGTAAAAGAATACCTCTTTCAAAAATGCAAAGGCTCGAAATGAAGATTGGAAAGATGTATCCCTATTATGGAGCAGCCAAAATAATGGATTATGTGAATGATTTCATTTTTGATGGTGAATACATACTATTTGCTGAAGACGGAACTGTAAAAACTGATGAAGGTTATCCTGTTCTTCAATATGCAACAGGTCAATTTTGGGTCAACAATCATACCCATATTTTGAGAGCCAAAAAGCCTTATTCCAACTTCTTCATTTGGTGTTATTTGGTTAAAAAAAATATTGAAAAATATATCACTGGGGCAGTCCAACCCAAAATAAACCAGTCCAATCTTAAGTCCATCGATTTTCCAAAGTTTCCAGGAGACTTAGTAGAAAATTGGAATGTTGAAACTGAGCCGATATTTGGCAAGATAAATCAAAATAAAACTCAGATAAAAACCATAACCAACCTAAGAGACACCCTGTTGCCCAAACTCATGAGCGGCGAAGTGCGGGTGGAAATGGAAAATTAAATGATTAGGAAAATAGAACTTTTCTTTTTATCACTTTGGTTATTGTTTGTATTGATTATCATCATTACGGCAAAAATTCCTTTTTGCTTTTCAGAAGTTTGTGGGTTTGTTGGATTCGAATATCTCATTTTGAATAATATCATCTCTCTGTTATGCATAATCTCATTAATTATTGGGGCTGTTGCTTATTTTGATTTCATTTATCAGATGAAGGGATCGCCCGAGTTATCTTTTAAGATAACTAAAATTGAAAAGATTGATTATGAACATTTGATCTTTCTTACGACATATATAATACCATTGGTATGCTTCAAATTTGAATCACTTAGATACCAGATAGTGTTTTTTTTGATAATTGTGGTGATTGGAATAATTTATGTCAGAACTGACCTCTTTTATGCAAATCCAATACTGGCAATGCTTCAATTTCGAATCTACAAAGTGGATGGAGAATTTAGAAATAATGAAACACGTGAAGCTAGAATATTAATTTCCAAAGAAAAACTAAGTAAAGAAGATAATGTCAAGTACTTGAAACTTGATGACCGAATATATTATGCATTTAGAGTAAAGAAAAATGACTAAAGAAGAACTTAACCAGGCACTTCAGTTTATCAATAACCCACAAGGTGAATTACAGATAATCTTATATACATTATTTAAGAATGGAGGAGATATAAAGAAAATAGATATACGAGTAGATGATCTTCCACAAATCCGTGAAATATTTATTCAGGGCATAAAGTCTTATGTTGTGGAAAAAGATGATCATGTTGTCCTGCCACTTTCTACAGCCGATGAAAGAGTGAACTGTTTTTATACCTATGACCTTGAATTGCCAGATGAACTGACATATTTAGAAAGTGTTATTGGCAATGATGATTTAGACAACTTTAACTTTCAAGATGATCAGTTATCTGAAATTGATGCACTTATTGTAATCCTCGCTGATAATGATTTTGAAATTTCTTTATTCAAAAAATTAACACCGGTAGAAGTAGTAGGCAGAGGTGGATATATGTTATGGAAATCAAATGAGAGATTTGAGCGATTTGATGAACAGCTATTGCGAATTACTCCTCGATTTCAAGTAATTCGAGTAAATAATGAGGTAGTCATTATTGATTTAAATACAATAGAGAAAAGCCTTGGGTTCCATGATGTAATCACTAGGGAGGCTAGTGCAAGCCTTGATGTTATTAGACAAATGGAAATTGTAAGTAATATTGAGAGTTTAGAAGAACTGGTTACGGATGTCAGTTTTGCAAGAAAGTTAACAAGAGTGGCGAAAAATTCACCTGTCATTCAGAATAACATACCAAATACAGATATTATCGCCTTTTCAAAAAGGTATCCCATTACAAGAAATAAGATGAGATATAATGAAGATGAAAGTCAATTTAATTTGGATACACGTGTTTCTAAAGACTTATTTATCAAAATACTGAATGATGACCTCCTTACTTCAGAACTGACAAGGCTATATTATGACAGTCTGGCTAAAGATGGTGTTGGAATTGAAAATGTAGATGAAAACCAAGATGCTGATAATACCCTATGACTTGCTTAACCAAAAACGAAATTGAGGAATTGGTCACACAGAAATTAAAAATCCCCGAAACCGAGGTTAAGGGGATATGAAAGGTTGGGCTGATGAGCGGTTGGGGTGATGTGGTAGAGACGCAAAATTTTGCATCTCTACAGGATATTTCGTCTCTACGGGGGTATCGGATATTCATAATACATTGCACCAGAAACCCAAAAAAACAAAATAATGACCGGCCTTTACAAAAACAAATACCGCATCGCCTCTGCCCGCCACCCGGCTTGGAATTATGGATGGAACGCTGCGTATTTTGTGACGATCTGTACCAAAGACCGGGTATGTTGGTTTGGGCAAATCGTAGAGACGCAAGATTTTGCGTCTCTACAGGATCTTGCGTCTCTACAAAATGTTGCGTCTCCACAGGGTATTGCACCTCTACCACATGAACCACAAATGAAATTATCAGAAATGGGTGAAATCGCCCACCAATGCTGGTTGGAAATACCACAACATTTTCCGTTTGTGAAATTGGGAAATCACATTATCATGCCCAATCATGTACACGGCATTGTGATCATTGATAAACCGGATGATGGATTCGGTGAAAACCATGATTTACACAACGTAGAGACGCAAAATCTTGCGTCTCTACAGGATGTTGCGTCTCTACCGTCCAAACCATCAGAAACCAACAAACCTAAAAACCAATTTGGCCCGCAATCCAAAAACCTGGCATCCATCATCCGCGGGTTCAAAACAGGGATCACCAAAAATGCCAGACGCATTGCCCCGGAATTTGCCTGGCAACCCCGATACCATGACCATATCATCCGAAATGAAAAATCCTATTATCATATTTCAGAATACATTGTGAATAATCCCCCGAAATGGACAGAAGATGAATTCTATGCCCCATGACCCGCTTAACTGAATCCGCCATCGAAAATTTCGCCATTGAACTGTTTGAACACTTGGGCTACCAGTACCTCTACGGCCCGGACATTGCCCCATTCCCCTCCTCTGGAGGGGTGGATTTCATCGAAGATGGAAGACGAGGTGGTGCAGACACTCGCGAAAGCTACAGCCAAGTCCTGCTCCTCAATCGCCTGCGAGAGGCCATTGCCAGAATCAACCCCGGCATTGCCCATGACACCCGGCAGGAGGCCATCAAGGAAATTCAGCGCCTGCATTCCCCGGCATTATTGACCAACAATGAGGCTTTTCATCGTCTGCTTACCGAAAGCATTCAGGTGACGTATCAAAAAGACGGTCAGCAAAGGGGCGATTTGGTCTGGCTGATTGATTTTGAAAACCCAGGCAACAATGATTTTGTCGTCACCAATCAATACACCATCATAGAAGATGGCAACAACAAACGCCCCGACATAATATTGTTCATCAACGGTATCCCGTTGGTGGTTGTCGAGCTTAAAAACGCCGCCGATGAAACTGCAACTGTAGAGTCAGCATTCGACCAAATAGAAACCTACAAAGCCACCATTCCAAGCCTGTTTACTTACAATGCGTTTTCCATCATTTCCGATGGTCTGGAAGCCAAAGCCGGAACCGTATCTTCTGAAATCAGTCGCTTCATGGCATGGAAATCTGTGGACGGCAAAAAAGAAGCCTCTCATCGGGTCAGTCAGCTGGAGACCTTGATCCACGGCATGTTGAACAAGGAAACCCTGATTGATGTGATCAGGCATTTCATTGTCTTTGAGAAGTCCAGAAAGGAGGACGCTGAATCGGGGCAGATCACCATCAACAGCATAAAAAAACTGGCCGCCTATCATCAATACTACGCCGTGAATCGCGCCATTGACTCAACCCTGCGAGCGACAGGGTACAGGTTAGAAAGAAAGACACCTGTAAGCAGCGTACAGGAATCACCGGAGAGTTACGGTGTGCCGGGGGTAAAGTCACAGCCATCGGGCGATAGAAAAGGCGGAGTCGTCTGGCATACGCAGGGAAGTGGAAAGTCGCTTTCCATGGTCTTTTATGCAGGCAAAATCGTGCAGGCCCTCCATAACCCCACAGTCGTCATGATTACAGACAGAAACGACCTGGACGATCAGCTGTTCGATACCTTTGCCGCCTCCGCGCAATTACTCAGGCAGGAACCCAAACAGGCCGCCGACCGCAATGATCTCAAGGCAAAACTGAAAGTCGCTTCAGGGGGTATTGTTTTCACCACCATTCAGAAATTCCAACCAGAAGAAGGCCATAGTTACGAGACGCTTTCAGCGCGAGACAACATTGTGGTCATCGCCGATGAAGCCCACCGCACCCAATACGGCTTCAAGGCAAAACATGTCGATGCCAGGGACGCAAGCGGCCATGTCATGGGGACGAAAACCCGCTATGGTTTTGCCAAGTACATGCGTGATGCCTTGCCCCATGCCACTTATCTTGGCTTTACCGGCACACCGATTGAAAATGCCGATGTCAACACGCCGGCCGTTTTCGGAAATTATATTGATGTCTATGACGTAGCCCAGGCCGTGGAAGATGGCGCTACCGTTCCCATCTATTATGAAAGCCGCCTGGCCAAGGTCAATCTCAGTGATGAGGGCAAACAGTTGGTGGCAGAGCTTGAAGAGGAACTGGAACAGGAAGAGCTAACCGAAACCCAAAAGGTCAAAGCCAAGTGGACGCAATTAGAAGCGCTTATAGGCAGTGAAAATCGCCTTGCCACGGTAGCAAAAGACATGGTTCAGCATTTTGAGCAGCGACAGGAAGTCTTTACCGGCAAGGGCATGATTGTGACCATGTCCAGACGCATCGCCGCAGACCTCTATGCAGAAATCATCCAGCTCAAACCCGAATGGCATTCAGATGATCTCGACAAGGGTGCGATTAAAGTGGTGATGACTTCCTCATCATCCGATGGCCCCAAGATGGCAAAACACCATTCCACCAAGCAGCAACGCAGGACTCTGGCAGAGCGCATGAAAGACCCGGACAATGCACTGAAGCTGGTTATTGTTCGGGACATGTGGCTGACCGGTTTTGATGTGCCCATGATGCACACGCTCTACATCGATAAACCCATGCAAGGCCACAACCTGATGCAGGCTATAGCGCGGGTGAACCGGGTCTATCAAGACAAGCCCGGTGGCTTGGTCGTGGATTATCTCGGCATTGCCTCGGACTTAAAGCAAGCGCTGTCCTTCTATGCCGATGCCGGCGGCAAAGGCGACCCGGCCATAGCACAGGAACAGGCCCTGTCCTTGATGCTGGAAAAACTAGAAGTCGTATCTCAGATGTACAATGAATGCCCCTCCCGTGCAGGAGTACCCGAAGGACGGGGCGGTAAATTCCCCTCCTCTGGAGGGGTGGATTTCATCGCAGATGAAAGACGGGGTGGTTTCGCTTACCAAAATTACTTTGATGCAAACACCTCAGAAAAGCTATCCATCATCCTGGCAGCAGCAGAACATATTTTAGGGCTGGAAGACGGGAAGAAAAGGTACATCAACCAGGTGACTGCCTTGTCAAAAGCCTTTGCCATCGCTATCCCGCACGAGCAGGCCATGCAGGTGAAAGAGGAGGTTGGCTTCTTTCAAGCGGTAAAAGCCAGACTGGCCAAGTTTGATTCGAGCGAACCAGCAACCGGCTTAGGCAGAACGGATAAGGCCATAGAGACGACTATCCGTCAGGTGGTGGACAACGCCCTGGTCTCCGAAAAAGTGGTGGATGTATTCGATGCCGCAGGGATCAAAAAGCCCGACATCTCTATTCTTTCAGAGGATTTCTTAATGGAATTGAAAGGCATGGAACACAAGAATGTGGCGCTGGAGGTGCTGAAAAAGCTGCTCAATGACGAGATAAAAAGTCGCGCCAAAAAGAATCTGGTCAAGAGCAAATCATTGTTGGAGATGCTTGAGAACTCGATCAAAAAATATCAAAACAACATTCTCACCGCCGCAGAGGTCATAGACGAACTCATCAAACTGAGCAAAGACATTGTCAATATGGACAGTGAAGCCCGGCAACTTGGCCTGTCAGATTTCGAGTACGCTTTCTACACCGCCGTGGCCGACAATGACAGCGCCAGGGAGCTGATGGCAAAAGACAAACTGCGCGAGCTTGCTGCCATTCTCACCGAAAAAGTAAAACAAAATGCCTCGATAGACTGGGCGATTAAAGACAGTGCCAAAGCAAAACTGAAGGTGATTATCAAAAGAACCCTGCGCCAATATGGCTATCCGCCGGATATGCAAAAGCTCGCCACTGAAACCGTACTGAAACAGGCCGAGATGATTGCAGATGAGTTGGCAGCGTAAAAAATTGCTTTGCGGCGGGAGGGCGATGCCTTCACCTCATCTTGCCCTGGTAATTTTGACGGCTCTTAACTAAGTACGCCTGTTGAGATTTCCCTCAAGCCGCCGGGCGCGTTCCCGCCAGCTCGTTGACAAGACTGCCAGCGCTTTCAAGGCGGTGATCGCTGTCCTGTCTCGGTCATTGCCAACCAGCAAACCCAACACCCGGGCCACCGGCCATTCAGGATACGGGCGTGCCAGCAAGGCGATGCTATCGCCCGCCCGCACTTCGCCCGTGTTGATGATGCGGTAATACCAGCCGCTGCGGCGACTGTCGATGACCTGGCGTACCATGTCCGCTGCGCCGAACCGGTGGCCTAGCTTCCAGCAGGGCTGTCGCCCCTGGCTGATCTCGACTGTGGCCGTGCCCAGGCGGAATTGATCGCCTATGCAGACTGTCGCTTCGGTCAGATCATGGCTGGAGATATTCTCACCAAAGGCGCCGGGGGCGGCGAAGTGTTCGGCCAGTTCCGGCCGCTCCTGTTGCCAGGCCGGGTAGTGGTCATAGCTGTAATGCAGCAGCGCCTTGTCTGGGCCGCCATGATAGCGGGGGTCGGCCTGCTCATCGCCCTGTAATCCTGTTTTAGTGAGGGCGATAGCCGCATCAACCGGTTGTTTACGAAACGCGCTGGGCTCGCCCTTCGGCCCGAATGGCTGAACCCGGCCGGTAAGCACGGCATGGATGGTTGTCTGCATCAGTCGGGTTGCTGTTTCAATGTCAAGGCCACCGAGTTGATGCAGTAGCGCAGGCCGGTGGGATCAGGGCCATCGGGAAAGACATGGCCGAGATGGGCATCACAGCCATGGCATATCACCTCGGTGCGTACCATGCCGTGGCTGTTATCGGTGGCCGTTTTGATGGCCTTATCCGCAGCGGGCTGATAAAAACTGGGCCAGCCGCTGCCGGAATCAAATTTGCTGGTCGAGTTGAATAATGCCTGGCCGCAGCAGATGCAGTGGTACATGCCAGCGGCTTTGCAGTCATGATATTCACCGCTGAAAGGGCGCTCGGTGCCCTTGTTGCGGCAGACGGCATATTGCTCCGGGGTGAGGTGTTCACGCCAGTGTTGTTCGGTCTTTTCTCTGCTCATCACGCTGCCTCTGGTGTAGCGGTCATTATAGGGCGAGGATCAGCATTGTCACTGACATCCTGCGGTGTTGTTGGCCGGTTTGCTCATTAGAACCTGCTCGCCAGGAAGATAAGGCAAGGCGACAGGCTGATCATCCAAGGGCGATGTTTCTGGCGGGCTTCTTACCGGTGCGGGCATGATGGCGGGGACCTCCGGGTGTTATAACACGGGCGAATCAATGATCTGGTATTCGACCAGCTGATCGCCCGGCTTGGCTTGCTCCTGGGTTAATTGCACCAGGACGTTATAGTATTTGCGTATGTTTTTCACGAACTGCACCGGTTCATGTCCCCGGGCATAGCCGTATCGGGTTTGTGCATACCATGACTTTTTGCTCAGCAAGGGCAGGTGCGTTTTCACCGCATCCCATGAATCCGGATCAGCGCCCTGTTTTTGCGTCAGCACCCGCGCATCCTCCAGATGGCCAAAGCCGACATTATAGGCCGCTAACATGAACCACGTCCGATCCGGCTCGCCGATGCGGGCGGGGATTTTCTCTGCCAACTGCCGCAGGTAGTTTGCACCGCCCTGGATGCTTTGTTGTGCATCCAGTCGGTCTGTCACGCCGACGTGTCGGGCTGTGGCCCGGGTGAGCATCATGATCCCTCTGACCCCGGTGGCCGAGCGCGCCATCGGATCCCAGTGTGACTCCTGATAACTCAGGGCAGCGAGCAGGCGCCAGTCGAAGGCAAACTCCGCCGCCGCCGCCTGGAACAAAGGTTTAAGCTCACGCAACCGCCGGTGGTAGCGATCGATAAATTTGCGCGAGTCCACATAATCGAAAAATTCAACAGGGCCGTAGAATTGCTGTATCAACTCGGCCAGCCTGCCGTCAGCCGTTATTTTTTGATAGAACTGCTGTACCGATTGCAGCAGGGAGTCATCGTGGTCTTCCAGCTTCAACAGCCAGCTTAAGGGTTGTTGTGAAGAGATATCAAATGCGGTTCGGATCTCCGGGTTCAGCAGCCTGGCATGGGCAAGTTCATTGGAATAGGCAACGGTGTAGCGGATCTCGCCTCTCTCCACCATCTGCAATAATTCGTAGGTACTCTTGTCAGGATGTATCTCCCAGGCCAGAGTGGGATATCGCCGGCGGTATTGCTCAAGGACGGCGCTTTGCAGCATCCCTTCGGACAGGTGCAGTATATGCGGATACATCTCCCCCAGGTTGTGCGGTTTGCTCTGGCCGTTGCGATACACCACCTGCTTTGTGACCCATTGATAACCGGGACCAAACACCAGTCGTTGATCATTGTCTGTCGGGTGAATCATGCCAACGGCGGCCAGATCGGCCTGGTTTGTGCTGATAAGCTGCGCTATATCGGCTGTGTTATTGACGATGACAAGTTCATAATCAACGCCAAGCTCCCGGGCGAATCTGCTCAACAATTCATACTCCAGGCCAGTCTCGCCGTCTTTGTCGATGTAGTATGTGCTGGGGGCAAGACGGGTGATCACCCGGATCACGCCGGCCTCCTGTATCGCCTCAAGGTGTGTGCGTTTGTCAGCGCAGGCCGATAAAACAAATACGCATAACAGGCTGGCTGCCCTGCTGATGACCGGCGGGTATCGCAAGTGGTGCGCTCTGTTCACCGGGTTTACAGGGCGGCGGTGCGGCCTGGATTTAAAGTGGCCATGCAATCCTCACTGGGCGACTCTCACTGGGCAATCCTCACCGGGCGGCTCTCACTGGGCGATGCTCATCGCCCAAGCAGCGCTTGCGTGAAGAGGGTGCGGCAAGAAGAGGCTCAAATAACAAACAGCGCACCATGCGGGTTGGGTATTATTTACGCACCAGCAGTAATGAATAATATTCGTTGCCGGGTTGAAAGTGTGCTATCCGGGTGAAGCCCGCCGCCGTCAGCATCTGCTCCAATTCGTGATAGGCAAACTTGTGGCTCAACTCCGTGAGTATTTGCTCGCCTGCCTGCAACTCAATGGTCTCATCCAGCGCTTGCAGGGTGATGGTTTGGGTGATCAGCGAGACAAGATACATCTCAATGCGGTTCAGCTCGGTGTTATACAGGGCCTTATGGGAGAAATTGTCCACGGCAAAATCGGCGCCCAATTCCCGGTTCAACACGCATAACAGGTTCAGGTTGAATCTGGCAGTCACGCCCCGGGCATCATTATAGGCACAGTGCAGGGTGTTGGTATCCTTGATGCGATCAGCCCCTAACAGAAAGTGATCATCGGTATTCATGCAGTGGTAGACTTCATTAAGAAAACGCCTCGCCTCGGTGCGGGCAAAGTTGCCAATCGTGCCGCCGAGAAACAGATACAGGCGTGAACCGTAAAAGTCAGGCAGGTTATCAAGGCCGGCATGATAATCGCCGAGCATGGGCGTAATCCTCAGCCAGTCATAGTGGGTTTTCAGCGTGTGCGCCGCTTCATGCAGGGCCGGCTCACAGACATCAAACGGCGCATAATCACAGGCATGGGTCTGCTCTTCACAGGCATCAAACAAGTGCTTGGTCTTGGCCGAACTGCCGCTGCCGAACTCGATAATTTTATCCGGTCGTGCCCGGGAGATGATCGCCGGGCTGTGTTCAAGCAGCAGATTGTCTTCCGTGCGGGTCGGGTAGTATTCTGTGGTCTGACAGATCTCCTGAAACAATTTGGCACCGGTATCATCATAAAAATATTTCGGCGGCAGCGCTCTTGGTGCGGTCAACAGGCCGCTGCGGGCATCTTCAAGCAGGCCCGGTAGTTCTCTGGATGGTTTAACGTGAAACACGCCCGCCGAATCGGCAGGCTGAAGCGCATCTGCGTAAAATTGCATTATGATTAATGTTTATTTCCTGACGGCGACACACTACCATTTAGCGCTGGCTGTTTGCAACCAGCCAACACCGGCAAAAGCCGGGTTCACGCATGCCGCCATGCCGGTTCATGTCAGGAGAGCGCAATGACTACCCAGAGCATCGATCAGTATCTTGATAAGCGTTACACGGTGGTTACCGCAACCAACCGGCTGGCCAGATACTTTCGCCATCGTTATGCTGAAAGACAGGCCGAGAAGGGCAGGCAGAGTTGGGAGTCTGCCGATGTTTTGCCGTGGAGCGCCTGGTTGCAGCGCCTGTGGGAGCAGCACAATCTGCATCACGGGCAGGCGTTTTTGCTGCTCAATCCATACCAGCAGAAACTGATCTGGCAAGCTGTCATTCAAGCCTCGGCATACAGCCGCAACATCCTGCATGTCGATGCCCTGGTGAGCGAGGCAATGGCCAGTTATGCCCTGTGCAAGGCATGGCATATTCCGGTGTTTCCGAGCGGTTACTATTTGAATGATGATGCCCATGCCTTTAAGACCTGGCTGGCATCGTATGCACAAAAGCTACAGCACAAACGCTGGCTTGACGTGGAAACGCTGCCGGATTTTTTGCTCGAACACGGCATGAGCAGGCAGCATGGCAATAACACCGTTTTCTCCGGTTTTGATTTTATCACCGCCCAGCAGCAGGCAATCATACAGGCGCTGCACACTCTGGGGCTGACGGTGCTTATCGATACCCCGCCCGCAATCAACCAGAGTGCCGGGTACATGGATTTTCCTGACACCGATACGGAAATGACGGCGGCGGCCAGTTATGCACGGCAGGTTGCTGCCGCCGGGCAAGGGCAGAGGATAGGGATCATCGTACCGAATCTGGCCGAGGATCGGGAAGCGATTATCCGTATTTTCCAGCGCGTGTTGCAGCCTGCCAGCCTGCTGACAGATCACGGCGATGACAGTGCTGTGTTTACTATCTCACTCGGCAAGCCGCTGCAAGACTATGCGCTGGTGCAAGCCGCATTGACCGTGCTGGCACTGGCCCGGCGGCAGGTGTATTTTTCTGATGTCAGCCGATTGCTGCATTCGCCCTACATCGCTGGTGCAGAAAAAGAAGCGGTAGCACGCGCCGGGCTGGAGTATGAATTACGCCGTCATGGCGAGCGGGTATGGTATAAGGATACGCTGCTGCACAGGCTGGGACAGGCGGCTGGCAAGGAAAATCATGCGCCGGATTTTATCCAGAGATTAAGCGCCATGGAGTCCGCCATGCTGGCCTGTTCGGGCAGGCATCGTCTTGCAGATTGGGTCGGGTTGTTTTCGCGCCTGCTGGATAGTGCCGGCTGGCCGGGTGAGCGGGAGTTAAGCAGCGAGGAGTACCAGCTGGTCAATGCCTGGCATGAGCGGGTGGCAACGTTGACCAGCCTGGATCACCTGCTGGGTGAAATCGATTATGCACAGGCCATCTTGCAGCTAACTCGCATCATCAATGCCACCCGGTTTCAGCCGGAGACAGCCGAGTCGGGCATCCAGGTGTTGAACATCACCTCGGCCGCCGCCATGCAGTTTGATCATCTCTGGATAACCGGCCTGCATGATGCCGCCTGGCCGCCTGTGATGGGAAATTACCCGTTTATCCCGGCCAGACTGCGCGCCGAATCAGCCATGCCTTTTGCCGATACAGCCCGGCATTATGATTATACCAAAGCACTGTTAAAGTCGCTGGTCAGCTCCGCCCGGCATGTTGTGTTGAGTTTTGCACACCGGGAAAAAGACAGTGTACGAAGCCCCAGCCCGCTGCTGAAAGACCATGCCCGGCGTGATCAGGATTGTCTGGTGCTGGCCGAGGATGTGCGGCAGTCAATCCGCCGGGCAGCGGAGTTGGAGCAGATAGAGGATATGGCCTGTCATGTGCTGCCATCGACAGAGATCAGCGGCGGGGCGGGTATCTTCACCGATCAGGCCAAGTGTCCATTTCGCGCATTTGCCAAACATCGCCTTCATGCAGACAGCCTGCCTGAATTGACTGTTGGACTTGATCGTATGCAGAGAGGCTCGCTGGTGCACCTGGCCATGGAATTGTTCTGGGGCGAGATAGAATCACAGCAGAATTTACAGCAACTGACCCCGGCAGAGCAGCAGATGTACGTGCAGCGCTGTGTTGATCAGGCCATTGAACAGACGCTGGACAGGCAGCCGGCCATCGTCAATGCGAACTTCATGCAGGTTGAAGGCCAGCGCCTGGCCGCCCTGCTGAACGAGTGGCTGGAGTATGAAAAAACCCGCACCCCGTTCATCGTCAAGGCCACCGAAAGCCGACAGACGGCGCAGATAGGGAATATCCGCTGCAAGATGCGCCTGGATCGGATCGATGCGTTGGCCGATGGAAGCGAGATCATCCTCGATTACAAAACCGGCCAGGTCAATAAGGCAAACTGGTTTGATGAGCGGCCCGCCGACCCGCAACTGCCTGTCTATGCTGTCAGTCATGGCGAGCCGCTGGCCGCCGTGGCCTATGCCCATGTCAGGCAGGGCGAATGCCGGTTCAGCGGTGTCAGCCGATCAGCACACCTGCTGCCGGGTGTCGATGCCCTGACCGCATCTGACACGGCGGCCAACGGCGAGCGACCATCCTGGCCGGGGCAGTTGGATCACTGGCGGGAGATCATCCACCAACTGGCGCATGAGTTTCAGCAGGGCGTGGCCGAGGTTAAGCCGTTACATTCCGAGGTCTGCCGTTATTGCGACCTGCCGACCCTGTGCCGCATCCGTGAGGTAATGGCAGAAGAATGACGCTGCCGCCTGCCGCCCTGCCCACCGATAACGAGGCGCGCTCATCAGCGATCCGGCCCGGACGCTCTTTTATCGTCCAGGCACCGGCCGGCTCTGGCAAGACCGAGTTGCTGATCCAGCGCTATCTCGCCTTGCTCGCCACGGTTGATCATCCCGAGGAGGTCATCGCCGTGACCTTCACGCGCAAGGCGGCCACCGAGATGCAACAGCGCATACTGGCGGCACTCACCGCGGCGGTGTCGGCACAGGCGCCAACGACAGCACATGCACACCGAACGTACACGCTCGCCCTTGCGGTCATGGAAAAAAGCCGGCAGGGCGACTGGCACATTATTGATAATCCGGGGCGGCTGAGGATACAAACCATCGATTCTTTATGTGCCTATCTGACGAGGCAGATGCCTGTTCTCTCGCAACACGGCGGCCGGGTAAAGACCGTGGAAGATACGGGGGCGCTGTATGAAGAGGCGGCGATCAACACGCTCAGTACCATTTTATCGGCTGATTTTTATTCCGATACGTTTCAGCACCTGCTGTTACATCTGGATAATGATCTGCCCAGATTGGCATCCCTGTTACAGGACATGCTCGGCCAGCGCGATCAGTGGTCACGTTATCTCTCTGCTGCTGGCAACCGCCAGGAGTTGCAACACGCCATCGGGGTGCTGGTGGAGGAGAGGTTGCGACAGGTGGCTGCTTTATTTCCGCAGGATTGTGTGGCCGACTTGCTGGCCCTGCTGGATTATGCCGCCGGGAAGTTAGCCAGCCAGGGCGATGATACGCTAGTGCCCTGCCAGGGCCTGGCGGCATTGCCCGGCAGCGAGATCGGTGATCTGGCGGCATGGCAGGGTATTGCCGATTTTCTACTGACCCGGAAAGGTGGCTGGCGGGTGCAAGTGGACAAGCGTCAGGGCTTCCCATCTCCGGCGGAGAACCAGGCGGAGGCGGTGCTGCGAAAAGAAAAGAAGGCCGCCATGAAGGCACTGCTGCTGGCCTTGCATGAGAAGTCTGAACTTGCTGCCCTGTTGGGTGATGTCCGATTACTGCCTGCCCCTGAGTACAGCGATGCAGAATGGCGGGCGGTTGATGGCCTGTGCGAGTTGCTGAAAATAGCCAGTGCCGAGCTAAAAGTGCTCTTCTCCACTAGCGGTGAGTCGGATTTCATCGGCATCGCCGAGGCCGCCATGAATGCGCTGGGTACGCCGGATGAACCCACCGATCTGGCCTTGTATCTGGATTATCAGGTGAAGCATATTCTGGTGGATGAGTTTCAGGATATTTCAGTCAATCAGTTCCGGCTGGTGGAGGCGCTGGTGGCCGGCTGGCAGGCCGATGATGGCCGGACATTATTTCTTGTCGGCGATCCCATGCAGTCTATTTATGGCTTCAGAGAGGCCGAGGTCGGGCAGTTTATCTCAACGTTTCACCGCCGCCGCCTGGGCGATGTTGCCCTGACCGCATTGCGGTTAAGCTGTAATTTTCGCTCCCAACCCCGGATCATCGACTGGATTAATCACAGTTTTACTAGCGTATTCCCGGCATACGATGATGTGGCGGTCGGGGCGGTTAAGTTCAGTCCCTCAACGATGCTGGAGGAGGCGCCAGCCGGGATGGTTAAGGTGTATCCGTATCAGTCCGGCCAACACGCCGCAGAAGCACAACAGACCGCCGATATTATCCAGACCATCCGGGCCGAACATCCAGCCGACAGCATTGCCCTGCTGGTCAGGAGCCGCCGTCATCTTGGCGATATCCTGCCGCTGTTAC
This sequence comes from Gammaproteobacteria bacterium, assembly GCA_963422205.2. GTDB lineage: Bacteria > Pseudomonadota > Gammaproteobacteria > Eutrophobiales > Eutrophobiaceae > CAXMWX01. Next base: position 218,499 of record CAXMWX010000001.1, read on the forward strand.
GAGATGCGGGGGTGACCTATCAGGCGATTGATATTGATGCCCTGGGCGAGCAGCCGTACATACAGGATGTATTCGCCTTGACCCGGGCCTATTTATACCCGGCTGATCGCCTGGCCTGGTTATCCGTTTTAAGGGCGCCCTGGTGCGGCTTGCCGCTGGATGATCTGTTTACCATCGTCCATGCCGCTAACAGTCAATCAACGGGCCGATCCCTGTGGCACTGTTGCCAGCAGGTGCTCGATGATGAGGTGCTTGAGGGCAGCGCCCGGCAGCGGCTGGCCGCCCTGGTGGCTGCCTTTGCCCCCGTGCTGTCCAATCGGCAAAGACACAGCGTAAGGCACAGCGTTGAGTCCATCTGGTGTCGCCTGGGTGGCCCGGCCACCTTGACCCACGCCGCCCAGCTCGACAATGTCGAAGCCTTCTTCCGGCTGATTGCCAGCCTGGATAAGGCCGGCCGTATTGATGACATAGGCCTGCTGGAGCGAAAAACAGCCGCCCTGTACGCCTTGCCGGACAGTCATGGCGAACAAAACCCGGTGCAGGTGATGACCATGCACAAGTCCAAAGGACTGGAATTTGATCATGTGGTGTTGCCGCAACTAGGCCGTAAGCCCAAGGCACGCCAGAGCGCCCTGTTGCTGTGGATGCTGCACCCCGATCACTCAGGCCATGCTCACCTGCTGTTATCCCCGATCGCACCAATCGGGCGGAACGACCAGGGGCCGGGCCGGTTGTATCGTTATCTGGCGATGATCAAAAAACGCAAGGCCGAGCATGAGGCCGCCCGTCTGCTGTATGTGGCCGCCACCCGGGCCAGGTGCTCGCTGCATCTGCTGGGGCAGGCCAAATCGGTAACGACCAGCGAGGCAGAGCAGGCGTATAACCCCCCGTCCGGCTCCTTGCTGGCACATCTGTGGCCAGCGGTGGCCGATCAATTTGCTCATGTTGCCGGGGAGGGGGATCAGCGCCCGCCCGCCGCCTCGCCGCCTGCCGCCCCGCACTGTCTGACACGGCTGCCTGCCAACTGGCAACTACCGGCTATCGACATACCGATCACGCCCCGCCAGCGGCGGCATGATCATCCGCTGGATTATCCTGAGCTGGTGATACACTTTGATTGGGCGGGGGAGACGATCAAGCATGTCGGTACCGTGGCGCACCGTTATCTGGCACAGATATCGGACGTGCCAGAGCCACGCCTTGGCGGCAGTCCGGCGCTTGCCGCCTCGATCCGTCACGGCCTGCTGCAAGCCGGTGTCAAGGCGAGCGAAGTCAGCCGGGCAGGTGAGTTAGTGCTGACGGCGCTGCATAACATACAAACCGACGAGCGAGGCCGCTGGCTGTTTTGTCGAACACACACACAGGCCAGCAATGAATATGCTTTGAGCGGCATGGTCGCCGGCCAGGTCATGCATGTTGTGATGGATAGAACCTTTATCGACAAGGCGGGCTGTCGCTGGATTATTGATTACAAGATCAGCCGACACGAAGGCGATGATCGGGAGAGTTTTCTTGATCATGAACTGGACAGATACCGGCACAAGATGGCGCTTTACGCCCGCATCATGGCCGGTCTGGAACAACGGCCAACCCGGCTTGGCCTGTATTTTCCCCTGCTAAAGGGCTGGCGGTGCTGGCAGTTCACCGGCTGAGGGGTGGAACCAGCGCCCGGTTAATCCAGATCAAACCGAAGGCAGATGCCCCTCGCCCGTGCTAGTGCATCTCCAGCGAATCGTGTTCTACCACATGCGCCAGCGCCTGTTCCATAAGAAAACGTGCCTGGCCGGTGATGTTGCCCAGATAGCTGTGCAACTGCTTGTCCCGGTCATCCAGGCTCTCGCACTCGCCGCTGTAGATTTCAAACTCGACCAGCTTTTTGATGATGCCAACCAGATGCAGCGGGCATTCACAGCCGACGATATTGGCCTTGTCGGTGAGCTGGGTGAGTTGCTCATTGGTATAAAGCCTTGCCTGGCTGGCCGACCCGGTCGCCACCGTCCGGTGATTTCGCCGCTGATGGGCATCCCGCAGGCTGTCTATCAACTCAAACAGGCTGTCCACAGAAACGGGCGCCTGCTTGCAGATGGTCACTTGTTGCATCAGTTGCTGTAGCAGTCTCTCCTTGGTGAAACCGTAGATCACAATGAATTTGGCGCGCTCATTTAATCGTTGCAGGTGCCCGATCTCATCCAGGGTGGTGGCCTGGATGCTGGGATATTCCAGCACAATAATGTCTGCTGTTTCTTTGCCGATGGCCGCCTTGAACTCTGCCAGGGAGCGGCTGGCGATGATGAACTCATAGTCAGGCGACTCATCCTCATCCGGTAATTGCAGCGGCAGAAATTGCCCATAAACAGCGACCTTGACGGTGTTGGTATTCTGCTCGGTATGATAGGCCGAGGTCTTGAATTGCCGCATCAAATACAGGCGCTGGGATAACTCTTCCAGGCTGAGACGGGCGATCCGGCCGATGGCATCCCCCCGGTCAACCAGGGTCTTGAGAATGGAAAGGCGGTTGATCTGCGCGCTGTTATACAGGCGATGGCTGCCTTGCTCTCTTGCTGGCGTGACAACGCTGTAACGTCGCTCCCAAATTCGCAAGGTATCCACCGAAATCCCGGTCAGGCGTGAGACGGCACCGATGCGGTACATCTGCTCTGTGCAATGTGCGGCTGGTTTTGACATGTTTTCCTCCTTAATATAGACTTAACATGGACAGTTTAACGGATAAAAATCTGCTTTATATCTCTGGCTAAACACACTTAACTGGTTAATAACTAATAAAAATATATTTTTTTATGGCCAAGCATCTGTTGTAGCCTGGCTTATTTATAGCTGAACGAATACTGTTTGTCTACAACAAAACATAAACGAAGGTAATAGTGTGTGTCTATTCGCTGGCAATGTCCACGAAATAAATCAAAACAAGCCGGTACAGCCATGAACAAAGTACGGTTTCATGCCTTTATGGCGAGTTTGATTGTCTGTTTTTGTATAGATTCTGTCAAGGCTGAACCGGTAGATTACCTGCAAACCCCGTCCGGCCTGTTTGTCTTGTTCGATACCCACAGGCTGTATTACGACTGCCGGGGGGAGGGCAGGCCCACTGTCCTGATCGATGGCGGCATCGGTGATTCCTCGGCCAACTGGCTTGGCATCCAGCAGGCGGTTGCCCGCCATACCCGGGTGTGCGTGTACGACCGGGCGGGCTACGGGATGAGCGATGCCGGGCCCGGGCCACGCAGCACCGAGATAATAGTCAGCGAATTACACCGGTTGCTGGCAATCGCCGGACTTAAGCCGCCCTATGTGCTGGTCGGGCAGTCCTTCGGCGGCTTCACAGCACAGTTATTTGCCAGGCGATATCCAGAGCAGACAGTCGCCCTGGTGTTGGTTGACTCATCACATCCTGAACAGGTTGAACGGCTGGCGGCGCTGGACAGCCTGCCGGATGATGAACGGGTCATCATCACCGGCCATGATCCGGATTTATCAGCCAGCCTGACGCCCCGGCAGCGCCAGTGGAACATCTTGAACACCCGGCGCAAGGCCATTGTCGCGCAGATGGATGAGCTGCGGCATTTCGCCAGGAGTGCAGCGGAGGTGAGCCAAGCCGGGCCGGTGACCGGCATGCCCGTCATCGTCTTGACCCGGGGGATAGCGCAGCTACCTGAACTGGCCGATGGCCGCTCTATGGAGCAAGAGTGGCGCTTGATGCAGCGCCAGCTTGTCAGTCAGCATCCGCTGAGCCGGCAGAGAGTGGTGCCAGATGCCGGCCATAATATTCACATGGAACAACCCGAGGCGGTAAGCCAGGCCATTGTCGAGCTGCTGGATACGCTGGCTGAGCATTAGCTGGCTTTCGCTTGTGCGGGCAGGGCGGGAACGAGTAGTATGAATCCTGCCATGAGACTGAGACGATGCCTGCCGGGGTTTTTCCTGCTGCTTTTTGCCGGGCAAATTCACGCCGATACAACACCGCATGAGGCGGATGCCACCGCCCGGCAGACCTTGTCTCGCTACCAGAAATTGCAGGTGCAGACGGCCGCAGTACATGGGGTCTATGATGTGGCGAATCTGGAGCTGCTCATCCGCATCGGTCAGCTACAGCAGTCACTGGGCCAACACCCCGATGCCATCACGGCGTTCTCGCAGGCGATACAAATCATCAAGGTCAACAACGGCCTGTATGCCCGCCAGCAATTACCGGTGGTGGAGCGGCTGCTTGACAGTCTGCATGTGCTGAACGATGAGCAGGCACTCAGGCGCTATTACGCCTATCTGCTATGGGTCTACAAACGCCATTATGCTGATGATAACGCCAGCGTGCTGCCCATCATCAAAAGAGTAGGGCAGTGGTATTATGAACTGTACGATTTCAGCCCGCCCGGCAGCGACCTGGAGCCGTTGGTGGCGGCGGACAGCTTGTACGATGAGGCCTTGGCGTTCACAGAGGCGGGGCTGGATGACAGGGTCATGCTGCTGTACCGCCGGGCGCTGGTCAATTACCGTCTGGCCGAGGCCGTGATGGATCATACATTCTCCCATCGTGAAATTCGTGCCGCCATGCTGGCACATAAACGCAGCTCGCCCTATGTGCATGAGATTGCGGTCAGGCAGTATTTTTTCGATCAGAGTTTTTTCAAAGCCCGGCGGGCGATTGAGCAGATTATTGCACTCTATGAGCGCAGATTGCCGGACAGTGCAGTGGCCTATGCCGAGGCGCTGGTGTTTCTGGCGGACGGGCATCATCTGTTGAGGCGCACCTGGAATGCCGATAAGTATTACCGACAAGCCTATGCTGTGCTGCTGGAGAATCAGGCCGGGGATGAGGCCATCCGGCAGATCTTCGGCAAGCCCGTGCCGATTGACCCCCCGCTGCTGCCGGGCGAGGCCCGGCAGCAGCCGGCCAGGACAGCGACTTATGTGGATGCCTTGCTTGATGTGCCGGTCAGCGGCTGGCCGACCAATATACGAATCGTGCAGCCAGGCCCAGCCACCAACGGCTCGGACAGCGATGATCTGTTACACGCACGTGCCAGGCAGGCCATTGCCGCCCTGCGTTACCGCCCCCGTTATGTCAAGAGTGAAGCCGTGGCCACCTCAGATGTGAAATTACGCTTTGTATTTAAGCAGACAACGGCACCAGGGCGGTTACATTTCTGATTTTCCGGCATTTAACCCCCTCTGCCTTCAATAAAGTATTGAAAATCATCTCAATACTGCTAGTATTTGCTGAAAATTACGGGGACTGTATAAATGATATTCGGCAAGTTATTCGGTAAGCAGGATGCAGCTCCTGCTGTAGATGTTGGCGCCCTGAAGCAGCAACTCTCGCAGTTGAAAGGGCAGAATACCAAGCTGATAGAGCATAACAAGATGATGATTGCGGCACTGGAGTTCTATGCTGACAAAAAAAGCTGGGAGGAAGGGCATAAGTACCGTGATGATGATGATGCCACCATCTTTGCCGATAATTCCGAATCAGCCATCACAGCAGATAAGGGCATTGTTGCCCAGCGTGCCTTGGCCACATTAAAAAAGCCGTAAATCCGCCACCGGGACGACATCTCTACTGGCATTTTTACATGGGTATCCCGCACAGGTATTGTTGGATTTTTTGATCACCCGCCAGCGACCGTGGAACACCATTCAACGGCGCAGCATGTTAATCACAACGCCTTATCACATTTTATCAGACCAACCGCCTGCCCCGATCTTCCTTAATTATCGTGTTGATTATCGTCTGCACCGGGCCGAGGAGGCGATCAGCCGACTTCCCCCGGATGCAATCCCCTTCAACCCCCGTTAATGCCTGTTGATGTCTGCCAACAAGCCGTTCTCACAGGCGTGTGAGAATAATAAATTGCCCATCCTCACAGTGTTGCAGCCCCTCTTTGCCCACCTTAAAACCGTCCTGGAGATAGGCAGTGGCAGCGGCCAGCATGCCGTTTACTTTGCCGAAGCCATGCCCACCCTGCACTGGCAGACCAGCGATCTGCCTGAAAACCATGCGGGGATTAAGTTATGGCTGGATGAGTCCGCTCTTGCTAACGTGGGCGCACCGTTGGCATTTGATGTGCGTTCCAGGGTCTGGCCAGCACAACAGTACGATGCGGTGTTCACGGCCAACAGCCTGCATATCATGGCATGGGAGTCGGTGCAGTTGATGCTGGGCCGCATTCACCAGGTGACTAATGAGGCGGGCTATCTGGTCATTTACGGGCCGTTCAATTACGGCAATCACTATACCAGCGAGAGTAATGCGCGGTTTGATCACTGGTTGCAACAGCAAAACCCCGATAGCGGGCTTCGGGATTTTGAAGCCGTTGATGACATGATCAAACAGGCCGGCCTGACCCTGCATTTTGATAAAGCCATGCCAGCGAATAACCGGTTGCTATGCTGGCAAAAAAATGGCGGCGGCAGCTATGGCAGCTAAACAGACTGAGAACCCGGATGAGGATTTGGGCTTCAGCAAGGCCTACTGGCAACAGGAGGGGGGTGGGCAGTGGGCCGAGCATGTCGACCGAATCGAAGCCGTGATGCAGGGGTTAAATGAGGTGTTGGTGGATGCGGCGGCGCCCAAAGCCGGTGAATCCGTCCTGGATATCGGCTGTGGTGGGGGGTTAACCAGTTTTGCCATAGCGCAGCGTGTCGGTGCTGACGGGCATGTGACCGGCGTGGATGTATCGCCCCGGATCCTCGCTGTGGCGAAGCGACGCCATGCTGACCGGCTGCCGGTCAATTTTACCCTGGGCGATGCCGCCACTGCCGATCTTGGCAGGGAAAAATATGATCTCCTGGTCTCGCGTTTTGGCCTGATGTTTTTTGATGAACCGGTGGCTGCTTTGACCAACATCCGCAAGGCCATGAAAAAGAGCGGACGTCTTGTTGCGATGGTCTGGCAGGGGCTGGAGGAGAATCCGTGGCTGTCAGAGGCAGCCAAAACCGTTGCCGCCTTGCTGCCAGATGAGGATGGCAAGCAGGAATCCGGCCAGCAAGCCGAAGAGTATGCCCCCGGCCCGTTTGCCCTGGCTGATCCCGATTTTATCAGGGCCGTATTCAGCGCTGCCGGTTTCTCAAAGGTAGCGCTGGATGATCTACACACCCGCATCACGCTGGGGCGTCTGGAATCAGCGGTGCAGTTTTTACTTGACATCGGCCCGGCAGCATCACAGCTACGTGATGCCAGCCCGGCACGTATCGACAAAGCCCGTGTTGCACTTGGTCAGCTGTTGCAAGGCTATCAGCAAGGCCAGGACATCGTCATGCCGGCGGCAAGCTGGATAATCCGCGCCAGTCCCCAGGCATGTCCTCTGGACAGATGAGGCCGAGGATAACCCAGCCGGGTTCCGGCTCTATGTTGCCGGTGTCTGTGAATATGTGCAGGCGGTGTTTGGAATCGAGGCCGAAAAGGGGGGTGCAGCGCTCCCGGTAGTTATACAAATAATCATTGAAGCTGAATGCGTCGCTTAGCTGTGTGGATTTGATTTCTGCCCCATGGCGCAGCCAGTCGGCCAGTCGGCCATAAGTCGCTGTTGTTCCGAATAAGGCTTGCCCGGAATGGCGGTCTGAAATACGGTGTTTGTCAGCGATATGATTTTCACTGCTGGCGGTCAGTTTATAAATATTACTCACCCCGAATTCCGTTGCAAACCGGATACATGCCAGGGCATCAAAGTGAGTGCGGCCGGAGAGCGCCAGCATGTTGCCAATGCCACTTAAATCAAGATGCACATCGGCATGTTCGGATATCGGGTTGCCGTAATAGCAGTCCAGCCCATCCATGCGCGCTTGGCGGGTATTCTCCCAGTGACTGTCGGTCAGGATAACCTTGAAATGATTCTCTTGCAGTGCACGGGCTATGGCACGGGCAACATGGCCAGCACCGATAATCAGAAAACCGGTAGGGGCAGGCTCTCTGACATCCAGCCAGCCGGCCACCACTTTTGCCGTTGCGCTCTGAAACACCACGGTGCCGATGATGATCATAAACGTCAGCGGCACCAGCAGGGCGGCCTCTTGCTGTCCGGCTTGTTCCAGCCTGAAGGCAAAGATGGCGGCAACCGCCGCAGCGACTATGCCACGGGGGCTGATCCAGGAGAGCAGGCATTTTTCCTTAAAGCTCAAATCCGAGCCGATTGCCGAGAGAAACACCGCTAACGGCCGGGCGATGAACATCACCAGCAGCAAGACAAACAGTGCTGGCCAGCCCAACAGGACAAGCTGGTCAATTTCAATGCGTGCGGCGAGAATGATGAACAGGCCGGAGATGAGTAACAGGCTCAAGCTCTCTTTGAAATCAAGAGTATCGCTGATGTCGGTATCTTTCATGTTTGCCAGCACCATGCCCATGATGGTAACAGCCAGCAGCCCGGATTCATGGGCAAGCAAATCGGCGCATACAAATACGGCGGCCACCAGAGTTAAGCTGAAGACATTACGCAAGTATTCAGGGATGAGGCGATGGCGCAGGACATAGCCCAGGGCCAGGGCGCTGATCGCCCCTGTCGCTAAGCCAACGGCCAGTATCCTGGCGAAGATGATGAGAGCATTCGTGAAGACCGGCGCACCTTGGGTTGCCACGATAAAGTCAAACACCAGCACGGCTAATAAGGCGCCCAGGGGATCAATCACAATGCCCTCCCAGCGCAGGATGCTGGCGATGTTGGCATTCGGCCTCACCGTACGCAACATGGGCATGATGACTGTTGGCCCGGTAACCACGATGACGGCACCAAACAGCAAGGCCAGCTTAAAATCAAACCCCAGCAGATAGTGCGTGCCAGCAGCGGTTACTGACCAGGTAATCAGCGCCCCCAGGGTGAGAAGGTTACGCACCACCCGGCCCAGCCCCCTGATCTCATCCAGCTTCAAGGTCAGGCTGCCTTCAAACAGGATGATGGCGACTGAGAGAGAGACGACCGGAAAGAGTAACTCGGCAAATAATACATCCGGCTTCAGCCAGCCTGACACCGGGCCGGCGATGATGCCGGCAAGCAGCAGAAACAGGATGGCCGGCAGGCGCACCACCCAGGCCAGCCACTGGCACAGGATACCGGCCACACCGATGGCGGCCAGCGAGAATAACACCTCTGCCTGCATGATCTGACGGGCGTCAGTCCAGCCGGCTGAATACCAGGCAGGCGTTAGTACCGCCAAAACCGAAGCTGTTCGACATCACCGTGTGCAGCCCGGCCGTATCAATGCGCGCTCTGACGATGGGCATGTTGGCTGCCTCGGGGTCGAGCTGTTCAATATGCGCCGATTTGCAGATAAAATCCTGTTGCAGCATCAGCAGGCTGAAGATACTTTCATTGACCCCGGCCGCCCCCAGGGCATGACCGGACAGGGCCTTGGTGGAGCTGATGGGCGGCGATTGCTCGCCGAATACCTGCCGGATCGCCTGCAATTCCCCGATATCCCCGGCTGGCGTGCTGGTGGCGTGGGCGTTGATATAATCTACCCGGTGCTTGACCGTTGCCAATGCCTGCTGCATACACCGGCTGGCGCCCTCGCCGGAGGGCTTGACCATATCAAACCCGTCTGAACTTGCACCATAGCCGGCCACCTCGGCATAGATGCGCGCCCCCCGTGCCCTGGCATGTGCGTATTCCTCCAGCACGATGATGCCGCCGCCGCCTGAGATCACGAAGCCATCACGGCTGGCATCAAACGGCCTCGAGGCGGTGGTCGGTGTCTCGTTATGCCCGGACGATAAGGCACCCATCGCATCAAACAGCAGGGTATCCGTCCAGTGCACCTCATCGCCGCCGCCAGCGAAGATGATCTTCTGCTTCCCGCTCTGGATGATCTCACAGGCATTACCGATGCAGTGCGCGCTGGTGGCACAGGCCGAGCTGATGGAGTAATTCACGCCCTGAATCTTAAAGGCAACCGCAAGACAGGCGCTGGCGGTGCTGGCCATAATTCGTGGCACCATGGTCGGGCCGAGTTTACGTGCGCCCCTCTGCCGCAGCGTATCGGTCGCCAGCAGCATATTCGCCGTGGAGGTGCCGCCGGAGCCGACGATAAGGCCGATGTCGGGAGCGGAGATAGCCGCCGCATCCAGCCCGGCATCAGCGATGGCATCCTGCATGGCAAGATAAGGATAAGCAGCCGCATCGCCCATGAATCGCCTTATTTTTCTGTCGATCAGCGTATCCAGGTCGAGCTGAATCGGCGCATGCAGGTGGGAGCGAAAGCCCAGCTCGGCATACTCGGGTGCGTAGATAACGCCTGATTTGGCCTGCCGCAGGGACCGGCTCACCTGCTCAAGGCTGGTGCCTATGCTGGATTTAATCCCCAGGCCGGTAACGACCACTCGTTTTAATGTCATGTTGTTTTCACTTGTGCTTTGATGTATCAGGATTGCGCGCTGTCTTAACCCGTCTCTGCGGCGGTGTTCGCCCACACGCCAGGCACCGCATCGCCAATACGCCCCCGGTGCGTCTGATGCGCCCGCCGGCGCCCTGGCTGTCTGCCCCTATAATCTTGCCGTCACAGGCAGGGTCGGATGATCTCTAAAACCCATCGGCCTCCTTAAACAGCCCGACCCGCAGATTGCCGGCCATATAGATGGCCTTCCCATCGGCCTGCAGGATACCATCGGCAACCCCCATGATCAGTTTGCGTGTTATCACTCGCTTGATGTCGATCACGTAGCTGACGACTTTAACATCCGGTGTCACCTGTCCGTTAAATTTAATACTGCCAGCACCAAGCGCCCGGCCCTTGCCGGCGGCGCCAGTCCAGCCAAGATAAAACCCGACTAACTGCCACATGGCATCCAGCCCCAGGCAGCCAGGCATGACCGGATCACCTGCAAAATGGCAGTCAAAGAACCACAGATCGGCACGGATATCCAATTCGGCGATGATTTGCCCCTTGCCCGCCCGGCCGCCGTGATCGTTAATATCAGTGATGCGATCGATCATCAGCATATCCGGCAGGGGCAGCTGCGCGTTGCCCTCGCCAAATAACTGGCCGCGTCCGCAAGCCAGCAAATCGTCTTTGGTGTAACTGTTTCTTCTCTCATGCTGCATGGGATCAGTATCTCATGTCGTTACGTATTTTTCCTGGCATCATCCTGTGGCCGACCGCAGACGGTGATGGGATGATAAGCCGGGCCGGCTGAAAATCGTTGCAGATGGTAATCAACGGGATGGGTTTTCAGCATGAAATACCGGTAAGACCCGAAATACGGGCAAGCCCCGGCGCAGGCCGAATCGCTGTCCTTGACAGCTATCTGACTGGCGCTAGACTTAATGGCAGCCAAATCACCAGGTAACTTATATGTCGGAGACTATGCGGCCCATTGTCAGGCGCAAAAGCATGGCTGTCAATATCGGTGCTGTCACTGTTGGCGGGGCGGCGCCGATCGTGGTGCAATCCATGACCAATACGGACACGGCAGATGTGGATGCGACAGTGAAACAGATACAGCAGTTAGCCGCCGCTGGTTCTGAGCTGGTCCGGCTGACGGTCAATAATGAACAGGCGGCCAGCCAGGTGGCGCCGATTCGCGACAAGCTGGATGCACTGGGCTGTGCTGTTCCGCTGATCGGTGATTTTCACTATAACGGCCATCAGTTGCTCGGCAAATACCCGGCGTGTGCCGAGGCGCTGGCCAAATACCGCATCAACCCCGGCAATGTCGGGTTTGGCAGAAAAAAAGACAGCCAGTTTGCCAGCATGATTGAAACGGCGATTCGGTATGATAAGCCGATCCGAATCGGGGTGAACTGGGGCAGCCTGGATCAGCAGCTGGCCACCCGCATGATGGATGACAATGCAAAGCTGGCAGTGCCGCTCGATGCTGCTGCCGTCATGCAGGAGGCGCTCATCGTCTCGGCCATCAGCAGCGCAGAGAGGGCTGAACAGATTGGCCTGTCCAGGGATCGCATCATCCTCTCATGCAAGGTCAGCGGTGTGCAGAAATTGATCGCAGTCTACCGGACGCTGGCGGTGCGCTGTGAGTATGCCTTGCACCTTGGCCTGACCGAGGCGGGGATGGGCTCCAAGGGGATCGTGGCCTCCACGGCGGCCCTGGCCGTCCTGTTGCAGGAGGGGATCGGCGATACCATCCGCATTTCCTTAACGCCTGAGCCGGGCGGCGATCGTGCCAATGAAGTCCTTGTCGGCCAGCAGATTCTGCAAACCCTGGGCCTGCGCTCATTTACCCCGCTGGTCACCGCCTGTCCGGGCTGTGGCCGCACGACCAGCACGGTGTTTCAGGAATTGGCGGCCAACATCCAGGGCTATATTCGGACGCAAATGCCGGCCTGGCGGGAAAAATACCCCGGTGTTGAAACGCTCAATCTGGCGGTGATGGGCTGTGTGGTCAACGGCCCGGGGGAGAGCAAACATGCCGACATCGGGATCAGCCTGCCAGGCACGGGCGAATCGCCATCTGCCCCGGTATTTGTCGATGGCAGGAAAGTCACCACACTGAAAGGGGCGACGATCGCTGAGGATTTTCGTGCTATCGTTGATGCGTATATCGAACAACGCTTTGCCTGACGGGCGGTCTGCCACGGCGACTTGCCGTTTTATGCTGGCGATGGCTACGTGGCCGAAGTGTGATCAGAACGTGACCAAAGTGTAACCAAAATGTAACCATTGGGGGGCTGCCTGGCGGTTGCTGCTTGCTTATCCTTGCCAAGAGGCGGATGATTAAAGAGCACCTGTTGCCTGCACTGTGCAAGCCTGGCTGACAACTGGCTGACAATAAGGGGGGGGCTGGTCAGAACTGATGAATACATTGCGGCGATTGTCAAGCAGTCAAAAAGCCATACAGCAGGCCTGGCATGAGTTTGTTGTTGATGGTCGTTGTAAAACCCTTCCCCGGGAGCACATTTTACATGCCTGGCAGTGTGCTCGTGAGTGCGGTATCGATCCCGCCCGGATGCGCGCGCCCACTGTCTATGATGAGCAGCAGATTGAGCAGTTACTGCACACGGAAAATCTGGGTATTGTTGGCCGCAAGGTGCTGGAGAAGATGTCGGCCGTGGTGGAGGGGACAGGGCATGTGATGGTGCTGGCTGATGATAAAGGCAGGATCGTCTATTCAGTCGGGCATAAGAAAATACAGGGCGAGTTGGAAAAAATTAATTTCCGCCCCGGCGGTGACTGGTGTCAGTCTGTCGTCGGGCCGAATGGTATCGGCACGCCCCTGGCGCTGGCGCAACCGGAAAATATAAACGGCAGCGAGCACTACTGCGCTGGCTGGAAGCCCTGGAACTGTTATGGATCGCCCGTGCATCACCCCGCCGATCATTCGCTGTTAGGCTGTATTGATATTACCGGGCCGGTGCATGAATTTCAGTCCCAGGGCATGGCGCTGGTCGTCTCCATCGCCCAGACCATTGAAGCGGAATTGGCCCTACTGCACATGCAGCAAAGAGAAAAACTGCGGCAGTATTTTTATCATTTTCATCAGCAGCATCCCAACGACAGCGTGATGTTGGTGGATTCATGCGGGCAATTACTGGAACATACCAGTGATATGCCCGATCTGCTGGGCTCAGAGCGCATCTCATCTGCACGCAGACAATTCAAACAGCCCTTCCCTGCATTGTGGCGCATCATGCAGACTGTGATGGAAGCCGGGCATGGCTGTGATGCCGAGATTGCAACCCATCACTATCCTTACCTGGATAAATGTACGCTGTTACCAGTGCAGTGTGATGCTGCCTGTAGCGCAGCGCTTGTTATCGTCACACGCTCCCCCATCAGCCAGTCCGAGGTCAGGCACACAAGCCCATCACCCATCACGCCGCTGTGTGCCGCACAGGATAATCTGCAATCTATCAAAGATGATGTGATCCAGCAGGCACTGGAGAGAAACCGCGGGAATGTCAGCATGGCGGCCAGAGTCTTAGGGATCAATCGCAGCACCATCTACCGACGCATGAAGCATCTCGCCAAGCCTTCAGGCCATTAGATGCTGTCACAGCATTCGCTTAAATCGCAGAGGTGGATGCTCGGTTTCGTCTTTATGCTACAATTCAATACCTTAAAAACCGTGCAGACAACCACACAAGCGAAACAAGCAACACAACCCCAACCCAACCAGCAACGCAGCCATGATAAAAACCTCAGCACCAACACCACTGCAACAATGAGATGATAACCCCATGAGCCCCCACTATGAGCCAGGTCGCCTTTGGCACCCTGAAGTTTACCGAGACCCTGAAACAAGCCGGTGTCTCCGAGCAGCACGCCAAAGCCGAAGCCATCGCCATTCAAGGCGCCTTTAGTGAGGCGCTGAATACGCAGGTGGCAACCAAAGAGGATATCCATGAGTTAAGAACGGAGCTGAAAACCGACATTCACCGCCTTGAGCGGGGGCAGGACGAATTACGGGCAGAGCAGCGTTTACTGAAATGGATGCTCGGCTTTAACCTCATTATGACAACGGGTATACTCTGGAAGCTGTTCATCCCGGCAGGTTGACCGGCACTTTCGAAAACAGCATCAAAGCAATACGGATGAACCCTACGCAAAGCCACATCACCGAAGAGAAAACCACCATGCGACAGACCACATGCCATACAACCCGGAACACCGTCCGCAGCCCGTTGACGGCCTGTGCAGTTGCCTGCCAAACTCTGCGCCTGCTTGTCAGACGCTGTTATCTACCCCCCCCCCAAGAAAAATAAAATAAAAACAAACACTTATTTTTACATAAACAAGTCTTACCTAAACATACATCCCCGCCGTCTTACTCCCCCGCCGCAATGCCTTATCACCGGCGGGCTGGTATAGTGGTCGGCATCAGTGCTGGCCTGATAACTCGCCTTATCGCCCCTCTGCGCGTCCGGCGTACCTCGGCCATCCGCATCCGCACCAGCCTGCTAACGAACCGCCGCCTAACAACACGGCGCGCCAGCACCGTTGCCAACCAACCGGGGCGCCGCCCTGGGCAGCCACCAGTCACGGAACAGCCCGCGCCGCCGCATCACCAGCCGGAACAGCGCTTATTCTCCTCGGCCCAGGGCCGCCCCCGCCCCCTGGCCCGAATCACGCCGATGGCCACCCCTCTGGCCTGGTTTCTCACCGCCTGGCTCCTGGGTGCCAACACTGCCCTGGCCGCCTCCTTTACCGTAGGCATGACGCCCCCGAATTTTTTCCCCTCCTTACCCTACCTCTACTCCCTGGATGGGACCGGCCAGATGGGCAACGTACCCGAGGGGCAAATCCTGGAAAATAAATTTTTTGTCCGTAACTTAGTGTCTCTTCGTTTTGGCAATGGCCTTCGCCTTGATATCAGCGGCACCCTGCGGCTGACTGGCAGCGACTTTGGTAGTGCGATCAATGCTCGAGCCGATGGTGCGCAAGACAATCCGAACACCATCACCATTCGCAGCGGCGGCCTCGTGGAGTCACGAAGCTCCGGCAGATTCGCCATACCTGTGCGTATAGCCGGCAATTACAACAGGCTGGATGTGCATGCGGGCGGGCGCATCCTCAGCACCCATAACAATGCCGTGTTCTCCTATGGTGACAACACCACCATCAACGTGGCCGGCACCATCACCACCGAGGGCCGCGGGGCACCCACAGCCAGCGGATCATCCGGAGCCATATTCGGCGAAGCTATTATTATCAGGGATGCCGACAACGCCAACATCAACATCATGGCTGGCGGCCTGCTGGAGACCACCGCCTGTCTGACGGACGGCATGAACGGTGCCAGCACCTGCCCCGCCAATGCCAACCCCAACCCCTCCAACGGCCACGGTATAAACATTTCAGGGGAAAACGCCACCATCACCCTGGGCACGGAACCGATGATGGGCACCACGGTCAGCTTTGATGGGATGAACGAAGCCAGAAACGCCCGCATCATCACCCTGGGCGCTACTTCCCACGGCATCGTCCTCGCCGCTACCGGGGCGGCGATGAGCAACATCGGCCGCATCACCACTTATGCCGACAGCCTGATTCGCACCATGGGTGCCGGTGCCCACGGCATCGTGATTGGTGATACCCCCGGTGATTCGACAACCACCGCCGTTGAAAATACCGCCGCGGTGAGGCTGGACTTGGGCGGGCATATCGAAGTGACGGGTGCCAATGCCGTGGGGCTGCAACTGTCCGATACCAACCTCGTGCTGGCCAATGTCGATGGCAATACGGGCAACGGTAGGGAGATCCGCATTACTGGCCAGATCAGCGCCACGGGTATGGACGGCGCCGCGATACGCGATAGTAGCGGCACCGGCATCCGCCTGCTGCTCGATGGTGCCATGATCAGGGGTGATGTGGCCCTGGGGGCGGGCGATGATGAGCTGGATGTCACCGGCAGCACCGCCATCGGCACGGCCAGCGCCCGCAGGAATATCCGCATGGGCGATGATAATGATCTCGTCAGCTTCCGCAGCAGCGCCATGAGCTATCTGACCGACATCGACCTCGGTGACGGCAATGACACGCTTGCCTTAAACGCGAACCTTACCATCAGTGGCAGCCTGATGGGCGGGGCCGGAACCGACACCCTGCAGGGCTATACCACCAACGCCACCTGGACGCTTGACACCACGAGCAACCGCTATCAGGCAGACGGCCAGACGGCGGCGCTGCCCTTCGCCGGTTTTGAGGGACTCTACGGCGGGAACATGAGAGACACCTTTAACATCAGCGTCAGCCACACGGGCAACTTGAGCGGCAGAGGCGGGGCGGACGTCTTCAACCTCACCGGCGGTGTGCTGATGGGCAATATCGAGGGCGGCGATAACGAGGATACGCTCACCCTCACCGGCACCACCGCCGCCATCGGCAGCAACGTCTCGTCGACCATCACCCGCCAGAGCATCAACATGGGCGATGGCGATGATGAGATCACCTTTAACAGCACCGCCACCAGCTACCTCACCGACATCGACCTCGGTGCGGACAATGACACGCTCACCTTGAGTGCGAATATCGACATCAGCGGCAGCCTGACCGGCGGGGCAGGCACGGACACCTTAATCGGCTATGCGGCCGATGCCACCTGGACGCTGGCCAGAACCGCCAACAGTGGCGCAAACACCTACGCCACCGGCACGGGAACCAGCGCCCGCTCGCAGACCTTTGCTGAATTCCAGAACCTCACCGGCGGGTCAATGAATGATGCCTTCACCCTCACCGCCGCCCATGCGGGCAACTTGGATGGCGGGGCGGGCGATGACAGATTCACCCTCACCGCCGCCCACACCGGCAACCTTAACGGCGGGGCGGGCGATGATACCCTGATCCTTAACACCGGCGGCAGCCTCACTGGCACCGTGGCCCTCGGTGATGATATGGACACCCTCTCCTACGGCAACCGCAGCACCACAGTGGCCGTCACCCTCACCAGCCGCGATGCCACCGGCTTTGCTGGTGCCGCCACGGCCACCGGAGGCTTCTCCGGCGTCAATGCCTTGACCGCTGGCAGTGCCACCGCCACCACCGATGCCCTGACCGGCTATAACACCACCGCCACCTGGACGCTGGGCAGAACCGGCAACAGCTATGCCGATGCCAGCCACCGCCTCACCTTCACCGGTTTTGAAAACCTCACCGGCGGGGCGATGATGGATACCTTTGAAGTGACTACGAGCCACACGGGCGACCTTAACGGGCGTGAGGAGGATGATGTCTTCACCCTCAGCGGCAGCGCCCGCCTCCAGGGCCGAATCATCGGCCATACGGGTTCTGACACCCTTAGGGTCACCGACAGCGCCAGCAGCCGCGGGGATATCTGGATGGGCACGGGCAATGACCGTGTCATCTTTAACAGCAGTGCCGCCAGCTACATCAACAGCCTTACCCTGGGGGATGGTGCTGATGAGCTCACCCTGGGTGCGGGCGTAAATCTGGCCACCGGCTCCACGCTGGACGGCGGCAGTGACGTTGATACCCTCACCGGCTATACCACCACCGCCACCTGGATACTGGCCTCGGACGGCAACAGCTATCAGGCGGGCGGGCAGACGCTCAGCTTCTCCGCTTTTGAAAATCTGATCGGCAGCGCAATGGTCGACACCTTTAACGTGAGTGTGAACCACACCGGCAACCTTAACGGCGGGGATGGCGATGATGCCTTTACCATCAACACCGGCGGCAGCCTCACTGGCACCGTGGCCCTCGGTGCAGGCAGCGACAGCTTCTCTTACGGCAACCGCAGCACCATAGTGGCCGTCACCCTGACCGGCAGCGATGCCGATGGTTTTGCGGGCAGTGCCACCGACACCGGCGGCTTCACTGGTGTGAATACCCTGACCGCTGGTAGTGCGATGGACGATGCCCTCACCGGCTATAACGTGGCCGCCACCTGGACAGTCGCCACAGCGGGCAACACCTACGGCACTGGCACGGGGCAAAATGCGCGCAGCCTCACCTTCTCCGGCTTTGAAAACCTCACCGGCGGCGCGATGGCGGACACCTTTGAGATCCGCACCAACCACCGCGGCAATATCAACAGCAGCGCGGGCGATGACATCGTCGCCCTTTATGGCTCTGTCACCCTCACCGGTGTCGTTAATCTGGGGGCAGGCGGCGGGGATTTTCTGCAATTTAACAACCTGGGCTCGGGCGACTTCACCCTCACCGGCAGCGATGCCACCGGCTTTTCCGGCACCCACTCGGCGATTACGGGCGGGTTCCGGGGCGTAAATTCACTTGCTGCCAACGACCCCCCAACCGGCGGCGCAGTCCACAACCTGATCGGCCTGAACCGGAACGCCACCTGGACGTCGGATAGCCAGGGCATACGGTATGCCGTGACCGAAGGCACAACCACCCGCAGCCTGGGATTATTCCATTTTGAACAATTCACCGGTGGCACGGGCAACGATACCTTCAATGTGGGCTTCAACGACGATATCGACATCAATGGCGGGGCAGGCGATGACCGCTTCAACCTGAGCGGGCTAATCACGGGCAATCTGACCGGCGGGGCGATGATGGATACCTTCACCATCAGCACCGACCACACCGGCAACCTTGATGGTGGGGCGGGCGATGACAGCTTCACCCTGAGCGCCGGTACCCTCACAGGCAACCTCACTGGCGGCGATGACAATGATACCGTCACCATGGACGGGGATGCCCGGCTGGTCGGTGATATTACCCTGGGGACAGGCGATGATACCCTGACCTTTGCCAGTGCCGATGTGCGCTTCTTTGGTCTGGCCGATGGTGGCCCCGGCATGGACACCCTGAATGGCCTGCAACTGTTCACCGAGGCCAGTGCCACCACCATCTTCCGCTTCCGCAACTTTGAGACCGTCAATGGTGAGACAGAACTGCTGACCAACCTGCCGGTAGTGGCACGTCAGGAGACGATGGATGCGGCAGGCACCATCATCTCTTATACCGATGGTCAACCCCCACCGCCACCACCCGCACCCCAAGGCACAGGCACGGGGACAGGCACAACACCACCGCCCACAGGCGGCACAGCCACACCCCCACCCCCATCCCCGACCGACTTTGCGGTGTTGGCGGCGGCCTATTGTGAGGCCACGGGGACAGCCTGTCAGCCCGCCACCGCCACCCGACCGGCCACCGTCACACCGACCCCGCCAGCACTCCCTGACCCGACCACCCTGCCCGATGAGCCTGCCAGGGCAGCCGCCCGTGACCGCTTCCAGAGCCAGGTCGAGAGCTATGTCTATGTTGACCCCACCGGCCCGTCCGTACAAGCCTCTGCCGTGGGCGCTCTGACCACCACCATCAACACCCTCATCAGTCAACGGCTGTCCGCTTATCGCCGTGCTGCCCGCCCACCGGTGCAGGTGGCCGCCACCGCCCTGCTGCCGGGGATGCTGGCCAGGGGAGAAGACCCGCTCATCTGGGGAGAATTGTTTGCTTCTGACCGGCAACGGGGACGGGATGGCCGCACCCTGTCCTACTCCCATGAGTACCGGGGCGTGTTGTTCGGGGCCGAGCAGCGTTATGGGCAGGAGGCCGTGCTGGGGTTGATGCTGGGCTATGCCGATGCCGATGTCAGCACCCACATCACGGCGCTGAATGTCGAGACCGGCAGCCTCTTCGGGGGAGTGTATGGCCGTCTTGACCTGGCTGGACTGGCGGTGGATGTGGGGCTGAACTTAGGCTATGAAGAGCATGACAATCAGCGCTTTATCCCCCAGCAAAGACAAACTGCCGAAACCAGCACCCACAGCTTCTTTATCAACCCGTCCCTGACAGTCAGCCAGAGCTATAGGGTAGAGGCCCTGTCCGGCCGGGCAACCTTTCGTCTCACTCCCTCCCTGAGCATGAGCTACACCGCCGCCTTCTATGGGGACTACACCGAGCGGGGGGCAGCGGGGTTTAATCTTAGCGTTGATAGCCGCACGGCCCATAACCTGACCACCCGGCTGCAACTGGGTGGCGACTGGGCGCTGCCGAAGAGTAACAGCGGGCTGGGGCTGCGCTTAGGATTACAGAGCCGCTTCACCGACAGCAGTGACTTTGAAGGGACTTTGAGTGGGGCGAGCTTCAGCTATGCCAGCGATGCGGATAAGAGCGTACACAGCCTGTATGTCGGTGTGGATGGTCGGCACGAGCTCCGTGATAATCTCAAGCTGCTGGTCGATGTGGAATACAACCATGATGTGGGGGAGGTGAGTGAGCGGGCCTTGAGTGGGATTGTCAGGTTGGAGTATGCCTATTAGGTGGGGTGGGATGACGCAGGGGCGACTGCTCAGGATGGCAGTAACCCGTCATTCTGAGCGTAGCGAAGAATCTATGGTTCTGTGTGATAGATCCTTCGTCACTTTGTTCCTCAGGATGACGAGAGGGAGGGCAACTGCTCAGGATGTGACAAGCAGCACGTCATTCTGAGCGAACGACTACAGGGATGTAGGAGGTAGAGAATGTCAGGAACACATTATCGAGGTAGAAAACGTCGGGAACAGGTTTTCGAGCGAAGAATCTATGTGCTACTGCAATAGAGCCTTACGGTCGCTCGAAAATAGGCCAGGGATGGTGGGATACGTGATGCTTGTCGGTTGATAGCAAAGATGGCGCCTGCCCGGTCAGTCGTTGGCGTAGACAGTCGGGTCGGTGATGCTGGCCGCTGTGAAGCCCTGACGCCGAAACCGACAGGCATCACAATAGCCACAGGCCTGGCCTGCCTGGTCTGCCTGGTCTGCCTGATAGCAGGAAATAGTGAGATCATAATCCATACCAAGGCGGCTTCCCGTTCGAATGATCTCTGCCTTGTGCATGCCGATCAAGGTCGTATGGATAGCAAAAGACTGACCGGCAAGCCAGGGTAAAGGCAGATGGGCGGGGATAGCGGTCAGGGATGGGGGATTTAGGCAATGCTCGGCACTGATGGTATCAAGCCAGGAGACTAGCGAAAGATGGCTGGGGATGATGCCGGGGTTAAGTGGGAGTGAGTCAGAGATAATTGGCGATAATTAGTGATAATCAGAGATAATCTTGGGGGGCGCCGGGGTAGGCAGGGATGACCGAAGTTGAGTAGCGCAATTACGCCGGTATCAGTTAGGAATGAGGCAAGGCCGCTCGCCATGCCGTATGTAATCTGCCTTGTTGGCAAGGTGATGGATTGCAAGTGCGGTGATCCGATCAGACGGGCGTGAATTGACTACCTGCAACCGGGCGATTATGCTTACCCGCTAGAGCCATGTCCATCCCCGCCCGTAAAACTCACCCCAGTGCGACCTATCAGGATGTGCTGGATGCACCGCCGCACAAGGTGGCAGAAGTCATCTATGGCGTGCTGCGAATGCAACCACGACCGGCTATACCTCATGCTTGGGCAAGTTCGACATTGGGGATGGAAGTTGGCAACCCTTTTGGTCGTGGTCGCGGCGGCCCCGGTGGCTGGTGGATTATTGATGAGCCGGAGTTACACTTCGGTGAGGATATTCTCGTCCCCGATCTCGCCGGTTGGCGGCGTGAAACCTTGCCCAGTCTTCCCAATGCGGCCTTCTTTGAGCTTGCCCCGGACTGGGTCTGTGAGGTGTTATCGCCCTCGACCCGCCAGTTGGACTTGACCGACAAACGCGACATCTATGCCCGTGAAGAGGTTGCTTACCTGTGGTTTGTCGACCCGGACGTGCGTACACTGGAGGCGTTTCAACTCAACAGTGGCCTATGGTCGCTAATCGCCTCCTTAGCCGGTGATGCCGCCGTCTCTGTTCCCCCGTTTGATGCGATCAGTTTCCCACTGAGTGCGCTGTGGCCGGATGGGGAAGGCGATTGATCTAATCGTAGCCATTATCCCCTTTCTCTTCGAATGCCTTTGCGGGCATCTCATCTGTTATACACTGTTTGTCAGCCTCCACTGGATGAGTAGCTGACATGATCGCATTAAAGCCCCCGCCCCTGACAAGCCGAAATGAGATTATTCGGGGCAACGCTTTATGGCATAATGGCGACCTGATTTACATATAAAAAGCCAGGCCGAGAGGTGATACACATGCCCGCATCAACGCGCTATCCCGTACCAGAATCTGTTGCCGCGGCGGCACATATCAATAACGCCCAGTACCAGCAGATGTATCAACGCTCCATTGCCGACCCGGATTCCTTCTGGGCGGAACAGGCGGCGCATTTCATTACCTGGGACCGCCAATGGGAGCGGGTGCAGGATTGGGATTACGATCAGGTGGCGATCAAGTGGTTCAGCGGCGCCAGGCTCAATGTTGCCTATAATTGCCTGGATCGGCATCTGGCTGCCTGTGGCGAGCAAACGGCGATCATCTGGGAGGGCGATGATCCCAAGGCCGATAAAAAAATCACTTACCGGGAATTGCATGGCGAGGTCTGTCAATTTGCCAATGTATTAAAATCACGCGGCGTAACCAAAGGCGATCGGGTTTGCATTTATATGCCGATGATCCCGGAGGCGGCCATCGCCATGCTCGCCTCTGCCCGTATCGGTGCGGTGCATTCTGTTGTGTTCGCCGGCTTCTCGCCCGAGGCGCTGAAAGATCGCATCCTGGATTCGGATTGTCGGGTGGTGATCACGGCTGATGAGGGCATACGCGGCAACCGCACCACGCCGCTGAAGGCGAATGTGGATACCGCCCTGGCGGGCTGCCCGGACGTGCATAGCGTGATTGTCGTGCGCCGCACCGGGGCCGATATTCACTGGCAGGATGGATGTGATGTCTGGTATCACGAGGCCATGCGGGGCGCTGCCGGGGATTGCCCGCCCGAGGAGATGGATGCGGAGGATCCGCTGTTCATCCTCTACACCTCCGGCTCGACGGGCAAACCCAAGGGCGTGCTGCACACCACCGGCGGCTACCTGTTGTATGCGGCCATCACGCACAAGTACGTGTTCGATTATCAACCATCCGATGTCTATTGGTGCACGGCGGATATTGGCTGGGTGACCGGGCATTCCTATATCGTCTACGGCCCGCTGTGCAACGGGGCGGTGACGCTGATGTTTGAAGGCGTACCCACCTACCCGGACGCCGGGCGGTTCTGGCAGGTGGTGGACAAACACGAGGTCAGCCTGTTCTACACCGCACCTACCGCCATCCGGGCATTGATGGCAGAGGGAGATGCGTTTGTCAAGCGACACAAGAGAAACAGCCTGCGCCTCCTGGGCTCGGTGGGTGAGCCGATCAACCCGGAGGCCTGGCAGTGGTATTACGAGGTGGTGGGGGATGGGCGTTGCCCGGTGGTGGACACCTGGTGGCAGACCGAGACCGGCGGCATCTTGATTACGCCTTTGCCGGGGGCGACCGCATTGAAACCGGGCTCGGCAACCCGGCCATTTTTTGGCATTGAGCCCTGTCTGGTGGACGATCAGGGCCAGCAACTGGAAGGGGCGGCCTCCGGCTCTCTGTGCATCAAGCGCTCCTGGCCGGGGCAGATGCGTACCGTCTACGGCGATCACCAGCGTTTTATCGACACTTATTTCAGCACCTTCAAAGGCAAGTATTTTACCGGCGATGGTGCGCGCCGTGATGAGGATGGGTATTACTGGATTACCGGCCGGGTGGATGATGTGATCAATGTCTCCGGTCACCGGCTGGGCACAGCGGAGGTCGAGAGCGCCCTGGTGCTGCATGATGCCGTGGCCGAGGCTGCCGTGGTTGGCTACCCGCATGCCATCAAGGGTCAGGGCATTTATGCTTACATCACCCTGATGACCGGGGTTAAGGCCAGTGATGAGTTACGTCAGGCACTGGTGCAGCACGTGCGCCGGGAGATCGGGCCGATTGCCAGCCCGGATATCATCCAGTGGGCGCCGGGCCTGCCCAAGACCCGCTCTGGCAAGATCATGCGCCGCATCTTGAGAAAAGTGGCAGAGAACGAACTGGACAATCTTGGGGACACCAGCACGCTGGCCGACCCATCGGTGGTGGATGATTTGATTGCCAACCGCGCCAATCAATAAACCCGGCTGAGATCGTCATGCTGATCTGGCCCTGGTGGCGGCACACCTGCTCGCTGCCGTTGGCTCAATCATCCGCCAGCCTGGGATCCAGTGCATCACGCAGGCCATCGCCTAAAAAATTTAAGGCAAACAAGGCCAGCGACAAGGTGAGCGCCGGGAAGAGCAGCAGCCAGGGATGGACTTCCATGGATTCTATGCCATAGGCGATCAGCAGCCCCCAGGAGCTCTGTGGCGGTTGTATGCCCAGCCCCAGAAAACTCAGGAAAGATTCCAGCAGGATCACATTCGGGATCGTTAAGGTGGTATAGACGATGATGACGCCGCTGATGTTGGGCAGCACATGCCGCCACATGATCTGCCAGGTCGGCAGCCCCAGGGTGATCGCCGCTTCAATGTACGCCTGCTCTCTGATGCTTATCACCTGACCGCGCACCACCCGGGCCATGGTCAACCATTCCACCGCACCAATGGCAAGAAAAAGCAGCAGCAGGTTACGGCCGAACACCACCATCAACAGGATAATAAAGATCGTAAACGGCAGGGCATACAGAATATCGACAGTACGCATCATGACAGCATCCACATAGCCGCCCAGATAGCCGGCCACAATCCCCCAGGTCACGCCGATGCTCAAGGCGACAGCCGTTGCCAGCAAGCCGACAGCCAGTGATATGCGGCTGCCGTACAGGATTCGGGTCAACAGGTCTCGGCCGAAGGTGTCAGTCCCCAGCCAGTGTTGCCAGGAGGGTGGGGTGGCGCCCAGGCTCAAGTTCTGCTCGGCATAGGAATACGGCGCGATCCAGGGCGTGAGCAGGGCGATCATGGCAAGCCCCAGCACCACCGACAAACTGACCATCGCCAGTTTATTGCGATACAGCCGGGCGCTGGCATCCCGCCACAGCGAGCGTCCGGCAAGCCTTGCGCTGCTGGTATCCATCAGCCGGCCTTGCCGCTTCGCCGTTTGGGGTCCAGCCAGGCGCTGAGGACATCGGCCAGCAGGTTGAAGCCGATGATCAGGGTGGAGAAAAATAACGTCATGCCCAGTATCAGGGTATAGTCCCTGTTAAAAGCCGCCTGCACGTAATAGCGCCCCAGCCCTGGAATTTGAAACAGGGTTTCAACCACAAAAGAGCCGCCGATAAGGCCGGCCATCGCCGGCCCCAGAAAAGACACCACGGGCAGCAGGCCGCCTTTCAAGGCATGGCGGATGATGATCATCACCTCACTGACGCCTTTTGCCCTCGCCGTGCGAATAAAATCAGCGGATAAAATCTCCAGCAGGCCGCCGCGGCAAAGGCGGGCAATATAGGCAGCATAGGCCGAACCCAGGGTGATCACTGGCAGCAGCTTGTCGCCAGGGATATTGCCCCAGCCAGCCACCGGCAGCCATGCCAGCCAGATCCCGAACACCAGCACCAGCGATGGGCCTAACACATAAGATGGCAGGCAGATCCCGACCATGGCGATGGCCATAGGCAGATGATCCGACCAGGTATTGGGGCGCAAGACGGCAATGATGCCGCTGCTGATCCCCAGGATGAGCGCAAATAACAGCGCCCACAGGCCGAGCTCCAGGGTGACGGGCAGGCCGGCCGCGATGATTTCATTGACGCTGCGGCCGGGAAATTTGAATGAAGGCCCTAAATCGCCGCGCACTGCCTGGCTTAAATAGTCGATGAGCTGGACGTGCAGGGGTTGATCCAGCCGGTAGCGCTCGTTCAGTTTTTTCAAGATCGATTCTGGTACGGCTCTCTCCTCATCAAACGGGCCGCCCGGTGCCAGGTGAATCAGGAAAAACGTGGCGCAGGTAACGATCAGTAATATCGGTATGGCGTGTACCAGGCGTTGCAGGATGTAATTGAACATGGCCTTAATTTCGTCCCGGCGTTCTCTCCAGCACCATGTGTTTGTATGAGCGATGGTCCATGATATTGGCGGCATAGCCCTTGACATCGGCATGGATCAGCATCTGTCGGGTGTAGGTGTATATCGGGATGATCGGCGCCTCTTGCATTAGTATCGCCTCGGCCTGCTGGAAATAAGCGAATCGTTGCTGTTGCTCTACCGTATTGGCAGCCGCCTTGATCAAGGCATCATAGTCGGTATTTGACCAGCCGGTGCGGTTGTTGCCATTCTCACTGGTGAACATGTCCAGAAAGGTATTCGGATCAAGATAATCGCCGATCCAGGCAGCACGGGCGATGTCATAATCGCCGCTGTCGGTGGTATCGAGATAGACCTTCCACTCCTGGTTCTCCAGCGTGACCTCAATATTCAATGCCTGTTTCCACATCGCCTGGATGGCAATGGCGATCTTGCGGTGGGCATCGCTGGTGTTATACAGGATGGTCAGCGGCGGGAAACCCGCACCGTCGGGATACCCTGCCTCAACGAGCAGCTCCTTGGCGGCTGTAATGTCGTATGGCATGGTGGCCTCGGCGGTGTAACCATTGGTATCTGGCGGGGTGAAGTTATATGCCGGCAACTGCCCGCCACGGGTGATCTGCGCTACGATGCTGCGGCGATCGATGCTCATCCCCAGGGCGCGTCTGATACGCTTATCCTCAAGCACGGGTATTCGGGTATTCAAGGCATAGTAATAGGTGCCAAGATAGGGATTGATACGCAATGGGGTATGCGTTTTTTTGCGGTAGGTCGGCAGCCTCTCCAGCGGCACGGTGCTGGTGATATGCAGCTGGTTGGCCCGGAACATGTGCTCTTCGGTGGTTTGATTATCGATAGGGTAGAAGCGTATCTCCTGAATGGCTACCCGCTCTCTATCCCAGTAGTGTGGGTTTTTTTTAACGATAATGACCCGATTCATCTGCCACTCTGTTAAGACATAGGCCCCGTTGCCGACATGTCGGCCCGGCCGGGTCCATGCCGTGCCTCTTGCATCTGCCGGCCCGTACTGCCTGATAATGTCAAGCGGCACCGGGAAGTAGCTGTAGTGATCCAGCAGTTGCAGAAAATACGGCACAGGCCGTTCCAGTTCCACCAGCAAAGTACGATCATCAACCGCCCTGGCGCCCACCTGGGTGAAGTCGGTTATCTCGCCGAGGTTAAAGCGCTCGGCATTTTTCAAGGCATACAGATTATAGGCATAGGCATACGCCAAACCCGGGCTGAGTGCCCGCCGCCAGGAGTCGACAAAGTCCTGGGCGGTGAGCGGCTGGCCGTTTGACCAGCGGGCATCGGCCCGGAGGGTGAAGGTGTAGGTCTTCATGTCTGCGCTGATCTGCCAGCGGTCGGCCACGGCCGGCTGTATCGACAGATCGACCGGGTCCCGGCTGACCAGCCCCTCATTCAGGGCGATGATGAGATGATGTTCAGAGACGCCGGTGACGACATGCGGGTCAAGCTCTTGCGGTTCGGTGCCGTTGCCGACATGCAGCACCTGATCGCGGGTGCCTGATTCCACATTGCTCTCAAAATCCAGTGAACAGCTGACCATCGTCAGCAAAAATGCGACAACGGCCAGCCGGGCAGGGGGTTTATTCCTCATAGGTGAGGGCATTGTATTCTGAACTAAACATAATTGCTGCAATCGCATATAATCAGGCACGAAGTTGCTCAGTGATAACGCCATGACAACCTATTTTATCCGCCGCCTGTTACTCATCATACCCACTTTTATCGGCATCACGATACTGGTATTTGCGATCACCCGTCTGGTGCCGGGGGGGCCTGTCGAGAGAATACTGACGCAGATCCAAATCGCCGGCGGCGAGCAGAGCAGCCGAGGCGCAGCGGATAATGCCATCGCAGGCAGCACCCTGTCAGCAGCGCAACTGGATCAGTTGCGTGCCTATTACGGCTTTGATAAACCGATCATCATCAGCTATCTCACCTGGTTGGGGCAGGTGGTGCAACTCAACCTTGGCACCTCCACCCGTTACAGTGAGCCGGTCTGGCAGACGATCAAAGAGCGCCTGCCGGTGTCTGTGTTTTACGGTTTCTGGACCTTGCTCATCACCTATGCCGTGTGCCTTCCGCTGGGGATAGTCAAGGCCATAAGACACAACACGGCGATAGATAATCTCTCTTCCATCGTGGTGTTTGTCGGTTATGCCATACCCAATTACATTGTTGCGATTATTCTGTTGATCCTGTTTGCCTCTATCTGGGAGATCTTTCCCCTGGGCGGGTTCATCAGCGATGATTTTGATGATCTGAGTGTTGTCGGCAAGCTGCTGGATCTGGCCTATCATGCCGTCTTGCCGCTGATCGCCTATCTGGCCGGCAGCTTTGCTGTCATGACGTTCATGATGAAGAACTCGCTGATGGATAATCTGGCGGCTGATTATGTGCGTACCGCGATGGCCAAGGGGCTGGCGTTTCACCATGCCGTGTTCAGGCACGCCCTGCGTAACAGCCTGATCCCGATAGCCACCAACCTCGGCCAGACTATCAGCCTGTTCATCACCGGCTCTTTTCTTATTGAGAAGGTATTTAATATTAATGGGATTGGCCTGTTAGGGTTTGAGTCCCTGGTAGAGAGAGATTATCCCGTGGTCATGGGCATACTGGTCATCTCGTCCATTCTGTACCTGTTAGGTAATATCCTCTCTGATCTGTGTGTTGCCCTGGTTGACCCGCGTGTTAAGTTTGGTGCCTGAGCAGGCTGCCCCGGTATGATGTAAATCCATAATGCAACTCAATCCGCTAACAAGAAAAAAACTACAGCGCTTTGCCTCCATACGGCGGGGTTATTTCTCGGCAATCATTTTATCTGTGGTGTTGCTGCTGTCTTTGTTTACCGAGCTACTCGTCAACAGTCGTGCCTTGCTGGTGCATTATGAAGGTGCGTATTATCTCCCTACCTATGGTGCGATGATTGCCGGCAAGCATCTGGGGCTGGATTATCATTACGAGACGAACTATCGCGAGTTGAAGCAGTTCTATGCCGAGCAGGGCAGGGGGAACTGGGTGATCTTGCCGCCCGTGCCTTACAACCCCTATGAGAATGATCTGGTGGATGGTGCTTATCCGCCGTATCCGCCAACGATGGCGAACAAACATTATCTGGGGACTGATACAACCGGCCGGGATGTGCTGGCCCGGCTGGTTTACGGCTTCAGGATCGCGATCCTGTTTTCCATGATTCTGCTGTTATGCAATTACCTTATCGGCATCACGCTGGGCTGCCTGATGGGCTACTGGGGCGGCTGGTTTGATCTGTTGTTTCAGCGCATTATAGAAGTCTGGTCAAACATTCCTTTTCTGTATGTGATCATGATCATCTCCTCCATCATCCTGCCGAACTTCTGGACGCTCATTATCGTGATGGTCTGCTTTGGCTGGATGGGCATGACCTGGTATATGCGAACGGCCAGCTACAAGGAAAAAGAGCGGGATTATGTCCTGGCTGCCAGGGCGCTGGGCGCATCCACCGGCCGCATTATTTTCCATCATATTCTGCCGAACACGGTGTCTATTATTGTCACGTTTATTCCTTTCTCCATCGCCGGTGGCATTACTGCCCTGACTGCACTCGACTATCTGGGTTTTGGTCTGCCGCCGCCGACGCCTAGCTGGGGCGAGTTATTACAACAGGGCACGGCCAATGTACATGCACACTGGATCGTGACCTCCGTGGTGGCCGCCCTGTGCATTTTGCTGATGATGGTCACGTTTATCGGCGAGGCCATCCGTGAGGCGTTTGATCCAAAAAAATACACGACCTATATCT
Organism: Gammaproteobacteria bacterium; assembly: GCA_963422205.2. Lineage (GTDB taxonomy): Bacteria > Pseudomonadota > Gammaproteobacteria > Eutrophobiales > Eutrophobiaceae > CAXMWX01. The sequence goes on from CAXMWX010000001.1 coordinate 248,558, forward strand.
GAGAGGGACGATGCTGATAATGAAAAAATTGCTTTTACCGGCCGGTGTTGTTATTGCGGTTTTGCTGTCAAGTGCCTGTGACTCTGACCGGCAGGCAACAGAGCAACAGGCGACCACGGCCACCCAGCAGGTGCTGCCGCCCTATCCGATCTCACCCTTGCCGGAGGGGCTGGCATGGGAGACCAACACGGACGATCCGGTGTTTGCTTCGGCTGATGCGGTAACTGGCGGGACGCTGCGCCTGTTCATGTTGAGCTTTCCGCTGACCTTGCGTACGGTGGGGCCGGATTCAAACGGCAGTTTTCGCAGCAATATTAATGGTAATCAGTTGTCATTAACCACCTTCCACCCCAACACACTGAATATCATCCCGCAGCTTGCCACGCATTGGGCCTATGGTGATGATGGTAAAACCATATATTACAAGTTGCAGCGGATGGCCAGATGGTCTGATGGCCGTGCTGTGACTGCCGATGATTATCTGTTCACGCTGGAGTTTATGCGCTCTGAGCATATCATTGCACCGTGGTATAACAATCATTACCGCAAGGAAATTGTGGCGGTGAAAAAATACGATGACTATACCATCAGCGTGACCGGGGCAACTGAAAAGCCCAGGGCCGATCTGCATTATTATTATAATTTAGTGCCAACCCCCAGGCACTTTCATGTGTTGGATAGGCATTGGGTCACAGCGTACAACTGGCGTATCCAGCCTAACACCGGCCCGTATCAAATCAGTAAAGTGAACAAGGGCAAGTCCATTGAGTTTGTACGAAAACCCGACTGGTGGGCTGATGAGCTGAAGTATTTTAAGAATCGTTTTAATGTCAGCAAGGTCAGGTTTACGGTGATACGTGATCTGGAAACGGCATTCAGGCATTTTCTCAAAGGCGAGCTGGACACCTTCAACATGGTTGATCCGAAGTTCTGGCATGAGCGGAGCAAACACCCGTTATTTAAAGAGGGGTATATCCACCGCATCTGGTTTTATAATGACACACCGCAGCCCTCCTATGGCTTGTTCCTGAATCAGGACAATGCGCTGCTCGCCGATGCGAATATTCGCTATGCCATCGCCCATGCGATCAACATGGACAAGTTGTTGAATAATGTATTGCGAGGGGATTATTCACGTCTGCATAACATCCACACCGGCTATGGTGCGTACACCAATACGGCGATCCGCGCCCGTGGTTTTGATCTGGATAAAGTCGATGCCTACTTACAGCAGGCCGGCTGGCAGCAGCGTGGTGCAGATGGCATACGGGTGAAGGACGGTGTGCGCCTGTCATTTACCATCACTTACGGTGTGCCGGATCACACCGATCGCCTGATCCTGCTGAAAGAGGAGGCGAAGAAGGCCGGCATTGAATTGCAACTGGAATTGCTCGACAGCTCGGCGGCATTCAAGAAGATACTGGAGAAGAAACACGACATCGCCTGGATGGGCTGGAGTACCGGCCTGCGCCCGGCCTACTGGCAGCATTTTCATTCTGATAACGCCCATAAACCCCAGACGAATAATATTACCAACACCGATATCGCCGCGCTGGATACGCTGATTATGACTTACCGGGATGCGGTTGATGAGCCAACGCGCATCCGGCTGGCAAAAGAAATCCAGCAACAGATTCATGAGCAGGGCATGTATATCCCTACCTATATGGCGCCCTATGCCCGCTCGGCTTACTGGTCATGGATCATCCTGCCGGAATTCTATGGCACGAAATCATCGCTGTCATTGTTCAATCCGTTTGATGCCGGTGGCAGTGGTGGCCTGTTCTGGATCGATCAGGCCCGGCGCAAGCGGGCAGAGCAGGCGAGGAGGGACAAGCAGAGCTTCGCCCCTGTCACCCTCAAAGATGAGACCTATCGGGTTTTTTAATGGCCACGGCAGGCACGTCTGTTCTGACCATTGAAGATTTAAGCGTCAGGTTCGCATCGGATGAGGGCGACCATGATGTGCTGGATCGGGTGACGCTCACATTACGCCATAACCAGATCCTGGGGCTGGTGGGGGAGTCCGGTTGCGGTAAAAGTGTGACCGCCCTGTCTGTGTTGCGCCTGTTGCCGCAACCGGCGGGCCGGATTGTCGCCGGCCGTATTTTATTTGACGGGCAGGACCTGCTCACGGCAGCACAAGAGGAGCTGTACAAAATTCGCGGCCGACGGATTGCCATGATCTTCCAGGAGCCGATGACGGCGCTCAACCCGGTGCAAAAGATAGGTCGGCAGATCGCCGAGGTGTATGAGTTGCACTTCCCGTCCATGTCGGCTGATGAGGTGATGACGGCGGTGATTGATATCGTCAATCAAGTCGGTATTCCCTCGGCCGAGCAACGCCTGCAGGAATATCCGCACCAGCTATCCGGTGGTATGCGGCAACGGGTCATGATTGCTATGGCCCTGGCGCCCCGGCCAGCTATTTTAATCGCCGATGAGCCGACTACCGCCCTGGATGTCACCATTCAGGGACAGATCCTGGAGTTGTTGCAAGACCTGCAGGCGAAGTTTGGCATGGCGATCCTGTTTATCACGCACGATTTAGGTGTGATTGCCAACCTGTGTGATGAGGTGGTGGTGATGTATGCTGGCCGGGTGGTGGAACACGCCGATACCCGGACATTATTCGCCGCCCCCAAACATCCGTACACGCAAGGCTTGTTACATGCCGTACCTAGGCTGGATGGCCCGGCAAAATCCAGGCTGGCAACGATTGAGGGGGCTGTGCCTGCCCCGGGCGAGTTTCCTCAAGGCTGCCGGTTTCAGGAACGCTGTGTGTTGAAGCAACCCGATTGCGAGCAGATCAATCCGCCCTTGCGAGCCGTCTCCGAACAGCAGCATGTCGCCTGTCTGCATTGGCAGGACTAGATGAGCCGCCCCCTGCTCCGGGTGCAGAACCTGAAGCAATACTACCCCATCAGAGGCGGGGTGTTATTTCGCACGGTGGCCGAGGTGCGGGCGGTGGATGATATTTCCTTTGATGTGTATCCCGGCGAGACCCTTGGTCTGGTAGGCGAATCCGGCTGTGGCAAGAGCACCATCGCCAGGGCCCTGCTGCGGTTAGACGAACCAACAGCCGGCCGGATTGTGTTTGACGGGGCTGATCTGCTGGCTATGGACAGACACGCACTGCGCGCCATCCGCCAGCAGATACAGATCATCTTCCAGGACCCGGCCGAATCCCTCAATGCCCGACAGACAGTCGGTGCGATCATACAGGAGCCACTGGTCATTCATAATATCGGCACGGAGGCAGTGCAGCGGCGAGAGGTGGCCGAATTGCTAGAGCGGGTGGGCCTGCCGGCCAGCGCCGCTGATCGTTATCCGCATGAGTTCTCCGGCGGACAGCGGCAGCGTATCGGCATCGCCCGGGCGATTGCCTTAAAGCCCCGCCTGCTTGTCTGTGATGAGCCGGTCTCGGCGCTGGATGTGTCCATTCAGTCACAGATCATTAATCTGTTGCTGGAACTACAGCAGGAATTGCAGTTGACGATGGTCTTTATTGCCCATGATCTGTCGGTGGTCAAACACATCTCCGATCGGCTGGCGGTGATGTATCTCGGCAAGATCGTTGAAATGGGCACCGCCGCTGAGTTATATGCTGCGCCCGTGCATCCGTACACACGTGCATTGATCAGCGCAATCCCTGTGCCGGATCCGGTGAGGAGAAAGCCATTTGCTCGCTTGGCAGGTGAAGTCCCCTCGCCGATAAGCCCACCCTCCGGTTGCTATTTCCATGGTCGTTGCCCGCATGCGGTACAGCAGTGTCAGGTGTTACAGCCAGAGTTGCTGACCATAGCCGGGCAGGGGGAATCCCCTCGGCAGGTCGCCTGCCATTTGTCTGAGCAGTTTTTGGTCAACTGAGCGCATACGGCTTCCCAAGGCGATGAGATTTATGTAGATTACCTGCCATGCCCGCCTGCCAGATAACGCCGGTCGGCGTGTCAGCCGGACAAGCCCTCTGGAGGCTTGCCGTTTGCCTGTAAGAGATAATGCATCATATAATTGAGAGTATCGCCCTATGAGTTATGCCACCGGCAGGCGTGATGTCTATATTGTTGATGGCAGCCGCAGCCCTTTCCTCAGAGCCACGGGTGTGCCCGGGCCGTTCACTGCCTCGGACCTCGCCGTTCATACCGCCCGTTCGTTGCTCGCCCGTCAGCCGTTTGCGGCCAGTGAGATCGATGCCGTTGTGCTGGGCTGCACCATGCCGTCACCGGATGAGGCCAATATCGGCCGGGTGGTTGCCCTGCGTCTGGGGTGCGGCGATCATGTGCCCGCCTGGACGGTGATGCGTAACTGTGGCTCCGGTATGCAGGCGATTGACAGCGGGTTAGGTGAGATTGACAGTGGCCGGGCTGATCTCGTGCTGGCGGGCGGCACGGAGGCGATGAGCCATGCCCCCTTGCTGTTCAGTCAGGCGATGGCAACTTTTCTGGGCAGGTTCCTGACGGCCAGGACCGTGCCGGGGCGGCTGCGATCTCTGCTGACCTTCCGCCCGAGTTCGCTGGCACCGGTCATCGCGCTGCAACGCGGGCTGACCGATCCGGTAGTGGGACTGAATATGGGGCAGACCGCCGAGCAGATCGCCTGGCGGTTTGGTATCACACGGGAGCAGATGGATGGCTATGCCGTATGCAGCCATCAGCGCCTCCTGGCCGCACAGGAGGAAGGTCGTCTGCCGGAGATCGTCAACCTGTACGATGATAAGGGAAATTTTTATGATCATGATGATGGTGTGCGCAGAGACAGTGCAATGGAGAAGCTGGCGAGGCTGCGTCCGGTGTTTGATCGCCCCTTCGGGCAGGTGACCGCTGGCAACAGTTCGCAGATCACCGATGGGGCGGCCTGGCTGATCCTGGCCAGTGCCGAGGCGATGAACCGCTATGCGCTGACGCCGCTGGCAAAAATCAGTGACACGCACTGGGGCGCGTTATCGCCGGCAGAGATGGGGCTGGGGCCGGTACATGCCATGACACCGATCATGCAGCGACAGCAGCTCAGCATCAGCGAGGTGGATTATTGGGAAGTCAACGAAGCCTTTGCCGGTCAGGTGCTGGCCTGCCTCGCTGCCTGGCAGGATGAGGCGTATTGTCGTGATCATCTCGGCCTCGAGGCGGCCATGGGTGCCGTGCCACAGGATAAACTGAATGTCGATGGGGGGGCGATTGCGCTGGGGCATCCGGTGGGCAGCAGCGGGGCGCGTATTGTCCTGCATCTGTGTCATGTTCTGGCGCATAATGAGGCCAGATACGGCATGGCCTCGTTGTGTATTGGTGGGGGTCAGGGTGGGGCGATGTTGCTGGAGAGGGCGGCAACGCCCCAAAATTAAACATCAATGATGGCGTGACGATGAGCGAGTATATCAACTGGCGGCTGGATACCGATGATCAGAACATCCTCTGGTGTTATATTGATGTGCCTGACCGCTCGCTCAATCTGTTATCACTGGCCGTGATTGAAGAGCTGGAGCATATTATCCGCCTGCTGGAGTCAGAACCGCCTGCGGGCTTTATTTTATTATCTGGCAAGGAGACGGGTTTTATTGCCGGTGCTGATGTCCATGAATTTACCCGGGTCAGCGGTGTGGATGAGGCGCACGATCATGCCAGGCGGGTGCAGGGCGTGTTTGATCGCATCGAAGCCCTGATCTGCCCGACTGTCTGTGCGATCAATGGGGTCTGTCTGGGGGGTGGGTTGGAATTGGCGCTGGCGTTTGATTATCGCCTGGCGCTGGATGATGCCAGGACCCGTATCGGCCTGCCGGAGGTCTTGCTGGGGATCCATCCCGGCTTTGGCGGCAGTGTGCGTTTTATCCGTCAGGTTGGCCCGGTGCAGGGTCTGCAACTGATGCTGGCCGGTAAATCAGTCAATGCCCGTACCGCAAGCCGGCTGGGTCTGGTGGATCACCATGTTCCCCGGCGGCAGTTCAAGGCCGCAGCAAGGCAGTTAATCGGGCAACAGCCGCCCAGGTCACGGCCCCGGTTTTATCTCCGCCTGCTGAACAAGGCGCCGTTGCGCTGGCTGCTCGCCAGTGGGGTTCGAAGACAATTACGCAAAAAGATCAGGCAGGCGCATTATCCGGCCCCTTATGCCCTGCTGGGGCTGTGGCAGCAACACGGCGGTGATGAGCGTGCCATGCTTGCAGCCGAAGCCGATTCGGTGGCTGAGTTGATCAACAGCACAACCTCCCGCAATCTGGTGCGGGTGTTTTTGCTACAGGAACAACTGAAGTCAGCCGGCAAGGCGCCAGCGCAGACGTTTGATGCGGTGCATGTGATCGGGGCGGGTGTGATGGGCGGTGATATCGCTGCCTGGTGTGCCTGCCAGGGATTGAACGTCAGCTTGCAGGATAAGACGCCTGCATTGATTGCCCCGGCTGTACAGCGGGCGGTCCGGCTGTTTCAGCACCGGTTAAAACGACCACGCCAGATCACGGCGGCCAGGGATCGGCTGCTGCCGGATGTGGCGGGCAGCGCCGTGGCAAGGGCGGATGTGATCATCGAGGCGATTGTTGAAGATGCTGAGAGTAAGGCACAGTTGTTCAGTGAGTTGCTGCCGAAACTCAAAGCGGGGGCGATCCTGGCGACCAATACTTCCAGCATCGGCCTGGACAGGCTTGGCGGCGCGTTGGCTGATCCGGGCCGATTGGTGGGCATACATTTTTTTAACCCGGTGGCACAGATGCAGTTGGTTGAAGTGATTTACTCGCCGGCCACCGAAAAACCATGGATCGATGCGGCCAGTGCGTTTTGCCGCCGGATTAACCGCCTGCCGTTGCCGGTCAAAAGCTCGCCGGGTTTTCTGATCAACCGCATTCTCTCAGCCTATATGAATGAGACCATGATCCTGCTGGAGGAGGGCATACAGGCGGAACTCATTGACAAGGTGGCGGTGGATTTTGGTATGCCCTTAGGGCCGGTGGAACTGGCCGATACGGTGGGACTGGATATCTGCCTGTCGGTCAATCAGATTATGGCGGATGAGATGGCGATGCCGATCTCTGATACGCTGTCAGAACGGGTGGCGCAGGGGCATACCGGCAAGAAGGCCGGCCGCGGGTTTTATCATTACAAAAAAAACCGGCCGGTCAAACGGCAGATAGCGACTCCAACGCCTGATCTGCAAACCCTGGAAGACCGTCTGGTCTTGCGGATCTTAAATGCGTGTGCCGCCTGTTTACGTGAACAGCTCGTTGAGACAGCGGACTTGCTCGATGCCGGGATGATCTTCGGTACCGGGTTTGCGCCCTTCCGTGGCGGCCCGATGCATTATGCAAAACATCGAGGGATCGCTTCTGTCGTGGCCAGGTTAGAGTCTTTGCAGGCAGAGCATGGCAGGCGCTTTACCCCTGACAGCTATTGGGATGGCATGGCCGGGTCGCCCGGTACAGGGTAGCCCGATACAGATCATCTCAAGACCAACGTGCAGGATTATATCTCCGCGGCTGATGCCGAAACGTTGCCCGGGCTTTTCCAGCAACGGGTAAAACGTGCACCGGAAGCCCCCGCCTACATGTTTTTTGATGCACTCAATGACATCTGGACACAGATCAGTTGGATCACTATGCACTTTGAAATCCAACGCTGGGCGACCGCACTTGGCAGGGAGAAGCTGGCGCCCGGCGATCGGGTGGCTATCATGGCGCGCAATTCCCGCTACTGGGTGATGTTTGATCAGGCGGCACTGGCCCTGGGCCTGGTGGTGATCCCTTTATATACCGATGACCGGGTGGATAATGTGGCCTATATCCTGGCGGATGCCGAGGTCAAATTGCTGGTGGCTGGCGGGGCGGCGCAATGGCAACGGCTGAAGAGCCTGCCGCCCAGGAGCAAACACCTAAAGCGCATCGTCAGCATCGGGGATGTGCCTGAAGGCGATGACAAGCGCCTTCGTTTACTGCGTAACTGGCTGCCGCAGCAGGCCGCCCCGCTTGAGCTGCCCAGGCTGGATGGGGATGCCCTCGCCACTATCATCTATACTTCCGGCACGACCGGCCGCCCCAAGGGGGTGATGCTCAGTCACAAGAATATTCTGACCAATGCACAATCCTGCCTGCAAGCCGTGCCGATAGAAACGCAGCACATCTTGTTATCTTTTCTGCCCCTGTCACACGCCTTTGAAAGAACAGTCGGTTACTATCTTGCCATCATGGCGGGGGCCTGTGTTGCCCATGCCCGCAGCATTCCTGAACTGGCGCATGATCTGCTGGTCATCAAACCGCATGTGCTGATCTCGGTGCCGCGTATTTACGAACGTATTTATGCCAGGATACGGGAGAGCTTGCAGAGCAAGTCGCCATTACAGCAGTATGTGTTTCAGTTGGCTGTTGAGGTGGGCTGGCATAAGTTTGAAGTGGCGCAGGGACGGGCAAGGAGGCATCCGAGGTTATTAATCTGGTGGCTGTTGAAGCGGCTGGTGGCCGAGCAGGTGATCGCCAGGCTGGGTGGCAGGCTGGTGCTGGCGATCAGCGGCGGTGCGGCACTCTCGCCGGAGATATCGAAGTTGTTCATCGGCCTGGGGCTGCCGGTCTTGCAGGGGTACGGCCTGACAGAGACCAGCCCGGTGATCAGCGTCAATCGTCGGCAACACAATCTGCCCGCCAGTGTGGGCTCGCCGGTTGATGGTGTTGAAGTCCGTATCAATGATGAGGATGAATTACACGTCCGTGGTGAGAATGTGATGCTGGGGTACTGGCATGATCAAGAGGCGACCGACCGCATCATCGATACGGCGGGCTGGCTGTCAACCGGGGATCAGGCGAAGCTGGTGGATGGGCAGATCTATATCACCGGTCGCACCAAGGATATTATTGTGCTGGCCACCGGTGAGAAGGTATCGCCGGCTGATATGGAGCTGGCGATTATCACCGATGAGGTGTTTGAGCAGGTGATGGTGGTGGGGGAGGCCAGACCTTACCTGACCGCCCTGGCGGTACTCAATGAAGCGGCCATGCAGGCGGCGTTAGTTAAAGACGATCTTGACCTGCCCGACTTGCAGGCCGGGCAATTACAGCAGTGGCTGCTGCAACGCATGGCCGAGCGGCTGCACAATTTTCCCGGCTATGCGGTTGTGCATGGGATCAGCATCACGCCTCAGCCCTGGACGGTGGAGCAGGGCCTGCTGACACCGACACTGAAGATCAAGCGCAGGCAGCTTGAGGAGGTGTCTGCCGAGCAGATAGCGCAGATGTATGCCGGGCATTGACCCCCTCATGGCGTCTTGTCAGGATGGGTTCTCTGGCTGCCTGATGAGTCAAGCCGATGACTCACTCTCCGGGGGCATCATGTGTATCGCCTCGCTTAATAATGACACGGCAACAAGCGCCTCTTCGGCCAGCCGGTTACGCCGGGCAACGTGGCTGGGAACGTTCAGATAAATGGCCGCTCCCTGCTCGGTGAGCATCTTAATTGAGGTTGATTCACCCAGCCTGACCAGCTCGGTTATTTTGCCATGCACGGGGTTTTCGCGTTCGCCACGTGATGGCCTGTCCTGCCGGTGCAGGATGACACTTTCCGTCGGGATCACCCAGCGGCATGGTGCCCCGGCGGCCATTTCAGGCCGGTAGGCGGCCTCCAGCGTCATGCCCTGCCAGTGCAGCCGGGTGATCTGTCGTTCATGGTCGTGCTGCTCTACAAGGCCATCATGGATATTGTCGTGGCCGATGAGGCGGGCGACTTTGCTGTTATGGGGCCGGCTCATGATGGCATCGGGCGTATCGAGTTGCAGGGTGTGGCCATGATGCAGGATGCACAGGCGATCGGCAATGCGTCTGGCCTCGTTCAGGTTATGGGTGACATGGATCAGCGGCGTGGGTATTTGCTGGTGTAATTGCAACAGTTCACGTACCAGTTTTCGGCGCGTTTGCTGATCGATGGCGGAGAAAGGCTCATCTAACAGCAACACATCCGGCTCACGTGCCAGGGCCCTTGCCAGGGCGATACGTTGTTGCTGGCCGCCAGATAGCTGGCCTGGCAGGCGCCCCTCCAGCCCCTGCATGTTAATCAACTCAAGCAACTGTCGGGCCCGTTGGGTTTTATTTATCTTGTCGTTACGCAGTGCAATCATGATATTCTCCAGCGCCGTCAGGTGCGGAAACAAGGCGTAATGCTGAAACACCATGCCGGTTTTTCGCTGTTGCACGGGCAGATTGATGCGGGCATCGGTATCCAGCCAGGGGGTTGTATTACTGCTCACCCTGCCATGCTGTGGTGTATACAGGCCGCTGATGGTGCGTAAGGTGGTTGACTTGCCGCTGCCTGATGGGCCGACAATCACCAGTATGTCACCCGGCTGGCAATCAAATGCAACATGCAGCGGTATGATGGTATCTTGTTGCAGACGTACTTTGACTCCCTCAGCCGGCATGGTGTTTACCGGCTCGCTCGGTCAACATATAGATCAGGGTGATTGCCAGAAAAGAGCCAAGCAGTAACACAGCCGACATGATGGCGGCACTTTGATTATCAAATGCCTGTACCCGATCATAAATCGCAATCGCGATGGTACGTGTCTCGCCGGCTATGCTGCCGCCCACCATGAGGATGACGCCAAACTCGCCCAGCGTGTGTGCGATTGTCAAGATAGCCGCAGCAACGATACCCGGCCAGGCCAGCGGCAGTTCAATGCGGGTAAACGTCTGCCAGCCCGACAGACCACAGCACCAGGCCGCTTCCCGGATGCTGTGTGAGATGGATTCAAAGCTGCGCTGTATGGGTTGAATGGCAAAAGGGATGTTAAAGATGACCGAGGCAATCAGTATGCCTTCAAATGAAAACACCAGCGTACGACCAGCCACGCCTTCATACACCTGGCCGAGCCATGATTCTCTGCCAAGCAGCATCAGCAGGTAAAACCCCAGCACGGTTGGTGGCAGGATCAACGGCAGGGCGATCACGGCCTGGGCGATATGTCTGCCGGTGAACCGGTGCCAGGCAAGCCATCTGGCGATGATGATGGCCAGAGGGATCAGAATTGCCGCCGTTGCCAGCCCCAGTATGAGCGAGATCAGTAAGGCGTCCCAGTCCATTAATCTGTCGGCAGATAGCCGAACCTGGCCAACACCGCTTTTGTCTTCTCCGATACCAGGGTCTGGAAAAGCTGTCTGCTTGTCCTGGTATCATCCAGCAGGGCGATGTACTGTCTAATCGGTTTGTGCCAGTTGTGCGGGATGGGGAAGTGCTTGCCTTGCTGGTTGCCTGCTATCGCATACATAAACGATGTTGGCACGATACAGGTATCGACATTGTTGGTAGTGCAGAATTGCATTGCTTGAGCTGCATTCTCGCCCAGTACAAGCTGACGGGTTTTGATAGCCCACACGCCCGCCTGGCTGAGTGCCTGCCGGGCGGCGATGCCGTACGGTGCATATTCAGGATTGGGGATGGCCAGCCGGGAAAACTCGCCCGTTTGCAGGGCGTACATGACCTCAGCTAGGCGGGTTTTATCGTACAGGCGGGAGTTTTGCGGGAGGTAGATGCTCAACTGCCCTTCGGCAAAGACAGCGAGTTCGGCAATCGCAATATGATGTTGCTCAAGTTGTTTAATATATTCCCTGCTGGCGGAGATAAATATATCAAACGGTGCCCCCTGTATGATTTGTCGGCTGAAATTTCCCGAGGAACCGAACGACAGCCTGACATTGACCGACTCATCGTCATCCAGTCTAAGCCGAGGTATTACATGCACAAAATTGGAGGCAATCGCCGTGAATACCACAGGGTCGGCCTGAACTGGCACTGACAGGAGCAACATAAAGAGTAGTCGAGAAAATTTCTGCATAGCAAGTTGGCATAACAGCGGCTTGGTTGGTGCTGAGACTGCACAGCGGCCCATCAACCAGCAGTATAAACAAAATACGGGTTGAAAATAAGCATGATTTATTGATGGCTTGCCGGAGGCCGGCCTGGCTGGCGGGGGTGGTGTTTGGCGTGCTGCCTGCCGCCCGATCAGCGCGGCGATGATGTATCCTCATCAGGGAAGATGATCGACACCCGATAGTTATCTCCCCGCTGATTACGCATATTTGATATCCCGGTGAACCTGCGTAGCTGTGGTGCCGTCAGTGCATAGTCCAGCACGACCTTGCCGGCGATCAGGTTGACAAAGAAATTATCCGGTTCGATGACCATCCGCCTCAGCGTGTCCGTTGCCTGTTGCTGGTAGATCCTGAAGGTGACAAAACGCAGTAACGAGGGCACTAAAAAGGCTTTTTTTATCCTCTCACCTGCGGTCAGCTTATCCCAGTGTTGTGCAATCAGCCGATCAAAGCCGGCATCAACCAGCGCATTGTCGGGGATAGTGAGACGGGCTGTCCTGGTTTTATCTCCGGTTTTCCTGATAAATGTGACGATAAGCTCATCGGCAGTTTTTCTTGCCATTTCATAATGGCCGGATAAATGATTATCCAACGTAAAATCCGGCGTCAGTTGTGAGTGGGTATAGTCGACTGTCTTGCTGGCGAGCAAGCCGCCGTCAGGCAGCAGATACGTAACATCGTCTTTAAGCAGGGTAGCCCCATCCCAGGTCTCATGATGCACTTCTGTGTACAAAAGCTGTTCGGTCTTGAGATCATAGGCATGACCCCGGCGTATTTTCACCTCCGCCAGGGCGGCATTGCCAGCAAGCAGGAAAACAAACAGGCAGACAACACAGGATATGAGCGGCATGATGTTATATGCGCCTGCCATGGATAAATTTTTGTACATCACCAGCACTGCTGTAAATTGCATACAGGATATACACGCAGGAGAACAGATTCCCCAGTAGCAAAATCGGGATAAAAAACAGGGCGGCCTTGAGGGGATGGACTTCACGCCACAGTATCCAGACCCCAAGCAGGAAAAAACCGATATAAATATCAAGAAACGTCACCAGCCCCCAGGGCATGGCAGTGATGCGGCTGATCTCCGCGGCAAAATTGCCGTTGGCTATGCCGTAGAGGAGGCCGATGCACATCATCAGCAGTAGCAAGCCGATGAACACCGCCAGTTTTTTCAATGCGGCTGGTTCATACATTACCGAGCCTTTGTGAACAAGTAGTGACTGACCCACCATTGCTGGCCGTTTTCGTAGCCGAATAACTGGGCGCAGGCGATAAAGAAGACCCGCCAGCGTACCCACCATTGCATCGCATGTTCAGCCCCATACGTTGCTGTGAATAAATCAAGCACTCTGCCCTTGTTGGCATCCATGTTCGCCAGCCACGCCGTGGCCGTTTTTTTATAGTGGCGGCCGTCCCAGCGCCATTTTTTATCCAGCAGCATGGCTTGTTGAAAACGTAACGGCAACTCATCGGCCGGCATCATGCCGCCGGTAAAAAAATACTGACTCATCCAGTCGGAGGAGTACCTGGCGATGAAATAGTAAGGCGTACTCTTGTGACAGAATATGTGCATGAAAAACTTGCCTGTATCTTTCAGCCAGCCGGCAATCCGCTGCATCAACAGTTCGTGATTACGTATATGTTCAAACATCTCTATGGAAATAACCCGGTCAAACTGTTTGTCAATGTCAAATGTATTCATATCCGCCGTTATGATCGCAATATTGTTAAGCCCTTCCTTGCGGGCTGCTTGCAGAATATATGCTCTTTGCGAATGGGAATTTGACACGGCGGTAATGTGCGCTGCCGGATAGTGCCTGGCGAGCCATAAAGTCCATGCCCCCCAGCCACAGCCGAGCTCCAGGATCTGCATACCATCTTCCAACTCCGCCCGGGCGCTGCTGATACGCAGGGCGTTAATTTCTGCCTGATTCAGATCAGCAGTCGCCGCATCCCAAAAACAACAACTGTATTTTCTGCTCTCACCCAGCACCACGGTAAAAAATTCTGCCGGGACTTCATAATGCTGTGCATTGGCGGCGGCGGTAGCAACGGCGATGGGTGCCTGCCTCATGTTTTTCACAAATGCCTCAAGCCGCCGCCCGCTCTGCTCACAATCATCAATTTGCAATTCATTCAGCCGGGTTTTTAGCAAGGCATTGATGCCTGTGCGGATGATGATATCAGGGGCATAACCCCTCTCCACCAGATCGATTGCCCAGTCAATGGCGTGCGTGGTTAAACTTCTCATCCGCCACTTCCCGGCATAGGCTTTGCCGGCCAGGGGAAAAAACGGCTGGTGCTTTGCTGGTAGCGCCGATAGGCATCACCACGGCTTCGTACCAGTTGTTGCTCGGTATGGGGAATGCCGGTGAGCCGGGTGATAAAGACATACATGATGGCCACCCCGGCCAGCGTCAGCCACCACCACGATGAGCCGATACCGATAAACACGAACGCCCACCAGGTCAGCCATTCAAAAAAATAATTCGGGTGTCGGGACAAGCGCCACAAGCCGATACGGCATACCTTGCCCTGATTGTCCGGGTTGGCCTTGAAGCGGCTTAACTGGGCATCGGCGATGGTCTCCCCGGCCATGGCGATGAGCCAGACAAGCACGCCCACCAGATCGAACAGCCCCAGCCGTGCCGTTGATGCCGCTGCCGCCATGTACGGAATACAGAACAGCACCACCCAGGAGGCCTGTAGCTGAAAAAATAGCAACAGGATGAGGCTGGCCCGCTTGCCGTAACGCTCATGCAGGTAGCCACGCAGGTAGCGATAGCGGCTATCTTCCGGCTTGCCGATGACACGCCTGAAAAGAAACGTGCCCAGACGCAATCCCCACAGCAGTGCCATGATGGCCAGCAGGAGCTTTCTTTCGGCTAAACCGCCGGGCACGGACAACACCAGGATAGCGGCGCTCACGCCGGTCAGATAGGCCCAGGCAACATCAACCACGCCGGCATTCTCGCTGCGTAATTGCTGATACCACAGCAGCAACATGATGCCGGCGACCACAGCCCAGCAGAGCAATACATTGATCATCATGTCATTCATGCGCTATCACCACCTGTCATCGGTGTTATCTTGCTCATCGCCGTCCCCGGCAGGAACCGGCCCGAAGCATACAACAGCCCAGGCATGGCAACTGCCCACAGCAGGCCGATGGCGATGAGGGAGGTCATCTCTTTGAGTAGCATAATGGCGTTCATGGTGCTGCCAAGATAATACGCCGCCGGCCCGCCCAGCAGACCAAATGCCATACCTAACCATGGGCGGCCAGCCAACCAGGCCAGGCTGTGGTTGATGGTCATGCCGAGGTTAAGCCACAGGGCGACCATCCAGAGGGTCGAAGGCCAGCCGAGTTGGGCGGTTGGCGGAAAGGCGAGCATACCCGCCAGCACCAGCAGGGAGTCGGCCACATACCCTGCCAGCGCACATAACAGCAGAAATTGCAATTCAATAACGGGTTGGCGGCTGAACAGAGGCAGATGCACAGCCAGCCAGGCCAGCGTGAATACCGGCCCCAGCCATGGGTAAGCCGCCGCCGCCCCGACAACTGTGGCCAGCCAGCCCAGCTGGAAGAGGATAAAATTCAGCACATTGCCCAGCATTTATATCGCCCCTGACAGATAGGTATGTTGACAGGCGGGTTTGTTAAACATCAGTTGCACATCACCGATATAATTCTGCTTGAAACCGGCCTCGCAATAACAAAAGTAATACTGCCAGAGACGAATGAAGTCATCACCAAATCCCAGCGCGCGAATTTTGATCTCATTCGCCTGAAAGTTCTCCCGCCATTTTCGTAAAGTCCTGGCATAATGCGGGCCGATGTCCTCCAGGTGTTTAAGCTGTAGCTCGCTGCCTTGTGCGGCTGCATTCAGCAGCGCCGAGATGGACGGCACACAACTTCCCGGGAAGATAAACTGCTGGATAAAGTCACTGGTTTTTAAATATTTTTCGTACCGTCGATCCGGCATGGTGATCGCCTGCATGAACATGTTCCCATCGGCTTTTAACAAGCGATCGCATTGCTGGAAAAACCCCGGCAGGAAGGCATGACCCACAGCCTCGATCATCTCAACTGAGACGATGGCATCGTATTGTCCGGTCAACTCCCGGTAGTCACAGTGCAGCAGTTTTATTCTCTCTGTCAGCCTGTGTGCATGAATGCGCTCCTGCACCAGGGTGTATTGTTGTGCTGAAATTGTCGTGGTGGTGATCTTGCAGCCATAGTTGCGGGCCGCATGGATAGCAAAACTTCCCCAGCCACTGCCGATCTCCAGAATATGTTGCTCAGGTTTGAGTTGCAGTTTACGGCAGATACGATCGAGCTTCTCCACGGATGCCTGTTGCAGGCTGGTCTCTGGCGTTGTGAAAATACCGGCGGAATACGTCATGGTCTCATCAAGAAACAAGGCAAACATCTCATTACCAAGATCATAATGTGCCTTGATGTTATCCTTGCTGCCGGCCTGTGTATTGATGCGTTGTTTATGGCGTCGTTTGAGCCAGAAATTACCCAGCACCGCGAGACCAGCATTCAGCCGATCCATCTGTGGGCTGTTACCAAGCAGCAATTCA
Organism: Gammaproteobacteria bacterium; assembly: GCA_963422205.2. GTDB lineage: Bacteria > Pseudomonadota > Gammaproteobacteria > Eutrophobiales > Eutrophobiaceae > CAXMWX01. The sequence goes on from CAXMWX010000001.1 coordinate 264,978, forward strand.
AACAGGCGGGTCAAGTCGTTGCATGACCAGAAGCCATCACGCCAGGCGCTGGCAGCACCGTTACTGCCGGCCAGCAAGACATCCAGATAAAACCGAACATCATGGACGATGATTTCAACTGCTATGTTATCTGCATCACCAATACACCATGCACCCCATGTATCCTGAATGCGGATCCCGCCCTGTCGTAATTGTCCAAGGCGATTTTTAATGTGATTACGAAGCAGGCAGATGGGCATCAGCATACCGCCGCTGGCCGCTTCGGTAATGGCGCCGGGTCTCATGTTTTCAACGCCTTGTTCTGATAACTTTTCACTTCATGCTGGCGGTGTTTTGGGTGAGCATAAAACGGCACTTGCTTTAATTTAAGTTGCAATGCTTGCCAGTAAATGCCAGTGAGAATTCTTAACGTCATGAACGGGTAGTGCAGCAATGTACTGTGCAGGTTAGCGCTCGTGATAGCCTGTGCCTGTAACACCAGGTGGGCAGAGAAAATCTCATCATCCTCCTGCCGGTTACTCATCTGCACATGCAGTTGCTCATCCGGGTTGGACAACCGCCAGCGATAGTCCTGCTGCATGGGCATGAATGGTGAGACATGAAAGGCTTTCTGGAAGTGAAACTCATGCCCATTGCCAGGGGGGGTATCCCGGCAGTCCAGCACATAACAATGGGTCTCGCCCCAGGGCGTGTTATGAACCTCGGCGATGATAAAATCGGTGCGGGTATCGCTATGGTTGCGGCAGTAATAGAAACTGACCGGGTTCATGCAGTAGCCGAAGTAACGCAGATGAGTCAACAGGCGGATGCGGCCTTGCGGCCATGCGGCGGTCTTTTGATACACCAGTTCAGCTATGCTCTCAGACAAAGGCTGCTTCGGGTCGCCATAATGATCGCTGCGTTTGAACCAGGCCAGGGCGGGCTTATCTGCTGACCAGAGGAGAAACGGCGCAAACAGATCGGGCAACTCGTCCAGGTCAAGATACAGCATAAACAGACGATAGGTAAATGCGTGCAACACCGGTTTATTGCGCCTGTGCCGCATCCAGCCGGTATAAAGCCTGCTGTGCATCAGCCCATCACCCGATCAAATGCCGCGGCCACGGCCAGGCCGCTGTTGATACCATCCTCATGAAAACCATAGCCCCAGTATGCACCGCAATACGAGATGCGCTTGCGGCGTATCAGTTGTTCGTGTTGGCTTTGTGCAGCATCCCTGCCAGGTGTGAACACCGGGTGATGGTAGCCGATCTTTTTTATGATCCTGTCGGTACGAATGGCATCGGCCTGATTCAGCGATACGCAGTAAGTGTGTGTCGACTCAATGCCTTGCAGCATGTTCATGTTATAACTTACCTGTGTGTTGCCCTGATGCCGGGTCGGGATACGGTAATTCCAACTGGCCCAGGCGGGTTTTTGCTTCGGCAGGATCGTGCTGTCGGTGTGCAGGATGGCCTCGTTATACTGGTAGTTGAAAGCCGATAACAGGTGTTTCTCGGCCTCATCAGGATCAGCGATCAGTCGCAGGCTTTGATCGGCATGGCAGGCCATGATGACCTCATCGAATTCTTCCTGCTTGCCGCTGATGAGTCTCACGGTCACGCGGTTGTCATGACGTATCACTTGCTTTACAGGTGACTTGACAAAGATACGGCTGGCGAATGGCGGTATGAGTTTTTTGATGTACGTGTTGGCACCGCCTGCCACCGTCTTCCAGACCGGTCGGTTGTTGATCTGTAACATGCCGTGGTTGTTGAGAAATTCCAGCACAAAACGCATCGGGAAGTGTTTGAATGCTGCCGGCGGACACGACCACAGCGAGGCCCCCAGGGGCAGCAGGTAGTTATTCATGAAATACTCTGAATAACCGTGTTGCCGTGCATAGTCGGCCACTGTGATCGCCTCATCCAGGCCATTCGCCAGGTGCTTTGGTGCTCGCCTGTGCAAGGTGAGGATATCTTTTAGCATGCGCAGAAAAGCCGGTTTGAAGATATTGCGCTTCTGCGTGAACAGGGTGCGTAGTGAGCTGCCTTTATATTCCAGGCCGCTGGCTTCGCATTTCACACTGAAGCTCATGTCCGAATCACGGCTTGGTATTTGCAGGCGGTCAAACAGCCGGCACAGATTAGGATAGTTCTGCTGATTAAAGACAATAAAACCGGTATCCACCGGGATCGATTGTTGCCCTTCCTTCACCCGCACCGTGTTGGTATGACCACCGATATAATCATTGGCTTCAAACAGCGTGAGCTCGTTGCCCTCAGCCAGAAGCCAGGCGGCTGACAGACCGGAGATACCGGTTCCAACAATGGCAATCCGCATCTGTGATTACCGACTGCCTTCCTGCAATACCGGCTCAGGCACCGGCCGCAGATCAGAGATCAACCCCAGACCGGCCATCAACCTGATCCCCCAATAGCTGATGTCTATCTCGCCCCGGTAGAATCCCTGCTGCACCGAAGCGGGGTAGCGATGGTGATTATTATGCCAGCCCTCGCCCAGCGTCAGCAGCGCCAGCAGCAGATTGTTCCTGCTGTCATCACGGGTGTTAAAACGCCTGCTGCCAAAGCGATGTGCCAGGGAGTTGATCGTGTAGGTGGCGTGGTACAGCAGGACGGTGGAGATAAAAAAGCCCCACACCAGCAGTTGCAGGCCACTGGTTTCAAGGGCGGGATGGTGGGCTTGCAGATAAGCACCCAGGCTATAGCAGGCGATGGCTAACAGCAGGAAAGGCAACCAGGCCAGCCGCTCCAACAACCGCAGTTCAGAATAGCGCTGCCAGTCTCCCACACGTTTTGCAACGATGGGAAAATTCACGCACCTGAGAAACCATAACACGTGGCTGTTGAGAAAACCATGACGGGGTGAATGCGGATCACTGGCTGAGTCTGATCTCAGATGATGGGTACGATGGTGTGAGGCCCACCACAGCGGGCCACGTTGACCGGCGGTGCATCCGAGCACCGCCATAATGAACTGCATCAGGCGGCCAGCGTGATAGGTCTTGTGTGAGAAATAGCGATGATAAAACGCGGTGATAAAGAACATGCGAATGAAATACAATGCCAACATCAGCACGATGGCCGTGCCGCTGATGCCGGTGAACAAGGCCAGCAGACAGGCCAGATGCAGGGCAATGAAAAGGGTAAGACGGATCGGATCAAGCCGCTGGCTTGCCGCTTTGTCCAAATCTGCATAAAGCGTGGCATCATTGAATAACCAACGTATAAGGCCGCTTATCATCTTGCTTGCACGTTTGCCCGGTAAGTTCTCATTTATCTTTAAGTATTCCGGGCTGGCTGTGAATACAGGGTCGACCTGCTGTGAAGAAAATGTGAAGTTCACTGTTCAACTGAGTGGCTGAAATCTATCATGATGACCGTACCCTTGTGCAGCTCACTGTTGATGATGATCGGCCAGTTAAAAGTATCTGACAGCATTTTCACGATCGTCAGCCCCACACCGTGTCCGCCCCGCTGTTTGTTACCGGCCCGATTAAATGGCTGGAAGACATTTTGCATCTCCCCATCCGGGATGCCGATACCGGAGTCCGCAACAGTAAGCCTGGCTTTATCGATGTGGATACTGACCTTGCCCTCATCGGTATACGACCAGGCATTCCTGATAATATTGCCAATCAATACCGACACTACTTTCTCTGAGCCGTTGATTATAAGCTCGGCATCGGTGTTTATCTCCAGCTCAATTTTTTTATTCTGAAACACGATAGCGGCCTGTTCGCACTCCTCAGCGACAATCGCATTGATGCTGACCGGATCGCTGGATAGCGCACCCTCTGACTCTCTGGCCAGCAGCAGCAGCGCTTCAATCAGCTCTTCCATGTCCGTGGCGGAGCGTTTGATACGCTTTGCCGAGGCAGTGGCCGACTCATCCAGCCGGGTTTCACTCAGCAACATATCTGCCGCTATCTTGATGACAGTGATGGGTGTGCGTAATTCGTGGCTGGCATCTCGGGTAAAATTCCTCTCCCGCAGGATAAAGGCATCAATACGCCCGGATAACTTGAGCAGGGCATCAGCCAGAATACGCAATTCCTGATCAGGTTCTCTGGGCAGGGAGTGTTTGATGACCGCCGAGACATCTTCCCTGGAGGGATCCACCTGTTCAATTTCCGCCGCAAGCTGCAAGATGGGGGAGATGGCCCGGCTGGAGAAGCGATAGGCGATCCAACTGGACAGGTACAAGACGATCAACACACCCGCCAGCGGGAACAGACCGAAGAAGATGGCCAACTCGCCGACATTCTTGCCATCGAACACCAGATACAGGGTGCGCCCGTATTGCTCTGTGATGTAGATGATATAAAAGCCGGAGTCCGCCTGCGGCAGACGGTGAAAGCCCGGCGCCAGGGGGATAATCTCAGCCGGTATGTCGGTATCCATACCGCTGACATAGCCGCGCAGGTTGTATGTTTGCGGCCTTGAGAAAGCCGGCTCATCTTGATACAGACGCCAGTAAAACTTCGCCTCATCGCGCAACGCCTGCTTGATCAGTACATCGCCTAAAATAAAACGGGCAGCAAACACGCCGAGGATGGCGGCGATGCTGATCAGCCCTGCCTGTAGCAGGAACACGCGCCAGAGTCGTTGATCCAGCCCGCGCCTCTCTCTCATCCGTACCCGGCTCATCTGGTTATGTCAGCCTGCTTTTGTCAGTTTATAACCGGTGTTTTGCACCGTGTGCAGTAACTGCACGGTGAATGGCCGGTCAATGGTTTTACGCAGATTATACATGTGGCTTCGCAGGGTATCGCTGTCGGGGAGAATGTCGCCCCACACCTGGCGTTCAATGTCGCGACGGTTGACCACGCGCGGTGCAGCGCGCATCAGGATCCTTAGGATCTGCATGCCTGTGGGGGTGAGTTTTATGGTTTGCCCGGCGCGGCTGACGGTCATGGTACCGGTGTCAAACACCAGATCATGCACGGTCAATATCTCCGGGCTGACCAGGCCACGATGACGGCGGATCAGGGCACGGATGCGGGCTTCCAGCTCTTTGATGTCAAATGGTTTGACCAGGTAGTCGTCCGCTCCCGCATCCAGTCCGGCGATCTTCTCTTGCAGGGTATCACGGGCTGTGAGGATGAGCAGCGGGGTGGCCTTCAGGGCATCGTTCCTGAGTTTGTTGAGTAACTCAATCCCGTCAATGCCCGGCAACATCAAGTCCAGCACAAGCATATCGTATTCGTGGGTTACGGCCAGATGCAGGCCGGTGATACCATCGGCGGCGTAATCCACTATAAAGCCGCGACGTTCCAGATACTCACAGATCATATCGGCAATATCACGGTGATCTTCAATCAGCAGGATGGCACCTGAATTTTCCACTACCCCACCTCGGCTCATCTTATGGCCCATTGGCTAGTGCTGTACCAGCGGTGAATGGGCTGATCCAACGGCTGTCATTCCCGCACAGGCGGGGAGACAGCGCATTGATATGCCTGGATCAAACGCCTGTTGATGTGATTTTCATGTGAAGTTATGCGTTTACGATGCGGGTGTTCGCATACTGACGAATTCTTCTGCCGCCGTGGGGTGGATGCCGATGGTGGCATCAAAGGTGGCCTTGCTCGCCCCGGCCTTGATGGCAATGGCCAGGCCTTGGATGATCTCGCCCGCATCGTCCCCCACCATGTGTGCGCCGATGACGTTATCCGTCGCTTTGTCGATAATGAGCTTTAAGAATGCCTGCTCTTGGCTGCCGGAAAGCGTGTGTTTGAGCGGCCGGAAACGGGAATGAAATACCGCTATCTCATCATATTCTGCCAGCGCCTGTTGCTCGGTCAGCCCGACTGTGCCGATGGCCGGCTGGCTGAACACACAGGTGGGTATATCACGATAATCCACGGTACTGCTCTCCTGATTAAACAGCTTATTTGCCAGGGCCGTGCCTTCGGCGATGGCAACCGGCGTAAGATTGATCCGACTCGTCACATCGCCGAGTGCATATATAGAGGGTATATTGGTTTGATAATCGGCATTGACGATGATCGCCCCTTGCTCATCGGCAGCAACTCCGGCGGCTTGCAGACCGATATCTGCCGTATTCGGATGACGGCCAGTGGCATATAAAAACAGATCACTCTTGTGCTGGCTGCCGTCAGCCAGGCGGGCAATCAGCTGATGCTGGTCTTTTTCAATCGCCGTGATGGTGGTATTAAAACGCAACGTTACCCCTTGTTTTGTCATTTCCTGCTGTAGAAACTGACGCACCTCGGTATCAAAACCGCGCAGAAAAAGATCACCACGATAGATCAGCGTGGTATCCACACCCAGGCCGTTAAAGATCCCGGCAAACTCAACGGCGATGTAACCGCCGCCGACGATCGTGATCTGATCTGGCAGGGCATCGAGAAAGAAGACCTCATTGGAGGTGATGATGTGTTCCCTGCCAGCAATCGCCGGCACCGTCGGCCAGCCGCCCGTGGCGATCAGGATGCGCTCAGCGGTGATGTGTTGCCCGGCAATAGCCACCGTATGGGCATCGGCCAGGGTGGCACGTTGTTCATACAAGGTCACACCGCTGTCGGTCAGCAGTTTGCGATACACCGCATTCAGCCGTTTGATTTCGGCGTTTTTATTTGCTATGAGCGTCTGCCAGTTAAACGTGGCTGGCGACACCTGCCAGCCAAAACCCGCAGCGGCACGGAATGCTTCGGAGAAATGAGAAGCATAGACCAGCAGTTTTTTTGGCACACAGCCAACGTTGACACAGGTGCCTCCCAGGTAGCGCTGTTCTGCGATGGCTATGCGTGCGCCCAGCCCCGCCGCCGTGCGCGCAGCACGGACCCCACCGGAACCGGCACCGATGACAAACATATCAACGTCGTAGCGACTCATTATTGGATTGTACGGCCAATCAGGCGCATGGTCTAACCGCCGGGGGTTTTTTAGTCTATTAAGCGACTGCCACCTGTCAGCCCCGCATCCAGGTATGGAATTTTTGCGCCATCGCCAGTGCCCACGCCGGGGCATGGGCGCTCTTCCAGGCACCGGCGGCGTATTTATTCGCCTCAGCCAGGGTGGGGTAGATATGAATAGTGCTAAGGATCTTGTTCAAGCCATAGCCGTGCTTCATGGCGCTGATAAATTCGGTTAGCAGATCGCCTGCATGTTCGCCCACGATGGTGGCGCCCAGGATGTTGTCTTTGCCCGGCACGGTCAAGACCTTCACCAGGCCGCAGGCCGCCTCATCGGCGATCGCACGATCCAGATCATCCAGGCCATAGCGGGTCACTTCACAGGCGATGCCTTTTTCTCTGGCGTCGGTTTCATTCAGGCCGACACGGGCGATTTCCGGATCGGTAAACGTTGCCCAGGGAATGACTGAATAATCCACCTTGAATTTTTTAACGCATCCGAACAAGGCATTGACCGCGGCATACCAGGCTTGATGGGCGGCGGTATGGGTAAACTGAAACGGCCCGGCAACATCCCCACAGACAAATATATTCGGGTGGTTGGTTTGCAGAAATTCATTATGTTCAATCGTGCCGTTTTTGTTCAACTGGATCGCCAGCCCTTCCAGGCCAAGATCGCAGGTATGCGCCTGCCTGCCAACGGCAATAATGACCTCATCAAATGCGATTGCAGTCTCTTCACCTGCCCTCTCGCAGATGAGGAATTTGCTGCCCTCTTTTTTAATAAAAGACCTGGCACGGTGACCTGTACGCACATCAATCCCCTCGGCGATAAATTTTTCTGTCAGCAGGGCTGAAACGTCCTCATCTTCACGGCTCATGATACGGGGCAGCATCTCCACCTGGGTGACTTTGCTGCCATAGCGGGCAAAGGCCTGGGCTAACTCCGAGCCGATCGGGCCGCCACCGAGGATGAGCAGTCTTTCCGGTAACGCACGCAGCGTCCACAGATTGTCAGAGGTCAGATAGCGAATGTTCTCAATGCCATCTATGGGGGGAATGAACGGGCCTGCACCGCTGGCAATGATGATGTTACGGGTGCTGATGGTCCTGCCGTTGACCGCCACCGTCCAGGGCGAGGTGATCTTTGCCTCGCCGGTAATGCAGTCAACGCCCAAGGCGGTATAGCGTGCCGCCGAATCGTGGGGTTCAATGGTCTTGATGATGCGCTGTATGCGTGCCATCACCTCGGCAAAATCAAATGTGACCTCGATCTTTTTGAATCCGTAGGCTTTGGCTTTTTTTGCCTGTGCCAGTAATTTTGCCGAGCGGATGAATGCCTTGGACGGGACACAACCGGTATACAGGCAATCGCCTCCCATCTGTTGTTTTTCGATCAGTGTGACTTTCGCCTTGACCGCAGCAGCAATATAGGCGGCCACCAGCCCGCCGGCACCCGCCCCGATGACAATGATGTTATTATCAAATTTCCTAGGTTTGGGCATCGCCATGATGTTTTGCTCGAAGATGTTTTCTCAAAGCACCGGCCAGCCTGTTGGCAAGCAGCGGGAACAGGCCAAGCAACACAAAGGCAACCAGCAATTCAAATGACAGTATATCGGCCGTGCTGTTGATTTTTGCCAGTTGCGTACCGGCATTCACATACACGATCGTGCCTGCCAGCATACCGATTTGACTGATCAGGAAATAAACCGGCAGGCGCATTGTTGTTAAGCCCATCAGCAGGTTGATGATAAAAAATGGAAATAAAGGCACCAGTCTTAACGTGAACAAATACCAGGCCCCCTCTTCTTCTATGCCTTTATTGATGACGATGAGCTTCTCGGCAAAGCGCCTCTGCACAGTCTCTCTGAACAGGTAACGGGCGATAAGAAAGGCGAGCATGGCGCCGATTGTCGAGGCAAAAGAGACGATGATGGTGCCCCACAAGAGACCGAATACCGCCCCGCCCGCCAGTGTCAATATGGCGGCACCGGGCAGGGACAGGCCGGTTATCAGCACATACAGGATAAAATACAGCAGCAGGGTCAGCAGCGTGTTGGCCCGGTAAAATTCAGCAATGAGATGTTGCTGTTGTTTTAGATAATCCAGCTGGAGGTATTGCCCAAGATCAAGCAGGAGAAAACCGGCCATGAATAGCACGAGCAGCAGGATGATGATGCGTTGTGATTTTTTCATGATGGTGTCAAGAGGAAGCGGCTGGCTGTTGCCGCCTGCCATCGGGCAGTTCCACCACCTTAATCATCTTGATCGCATTATCAGTCACCTGCATGATCTCCATCGCCAGATTATCAATTTTTATGCTGGTGCCGGCATCTGGCATGGCCTCCAGATGTTCCAGTATCAGGCCATTTAGCGTCTTTGGCCCATCTTCACGCAGGCCCCAGTGCAATTCACGGTTAATATCACGTATCGTGGCCGAGCCATCGATGATCACAGCGCCGTCCTCCTGCCTGTGTATATCCAGGTTATAGGTCTGCATGTCGGTGGTAAATTCACCGACGATCTCTTCCAGGATATCTTCCAGTGTCACCAGCCCTTGAATCACGCCGTACTCATCAACCACCAATCCTAAGCGCTGTTTATGCTTTTGGAAATTGGCTAACTGGGTATGTAATGGTGTACCCATGGGGACAAAATACGGTGCTGCCGTGATTGCCTTTAGCTGCTCGTGCGTCAGGTTGTCCTGATCTTTGAGGATGCGTGGAATACGGCGCACATGCACCATGCCGATCATCTCATCCAGGCTTTCTGCATAGACCGGCAGGCGCGTGTGTGATGTCTGTGACAATGAGTTGATGATTTCGATCATGTCTTGATTGATATTGATGCCTGCGATCTCATTCCTTGGCACCATGATGTCATCCACCGTCACTTTTTCCAGATCAAGAATACTCAGCAGCATCTGCCTGTGTCGGTGCGGGATGAGGCCGCCCGCCTCATTGACCATCGTCCTTAACTCATCGCGCGACAGGCGTGTGTCATCGACATGTGCTGTCTTAACCCCCGCCATACCCAGCAGCGCATTGGCAAGCCGGTTGATGATCCAGACGGCCGGGTAGAGCATTGACGACAGCGGTGTTAATACACAGGCGGCGGGGAAGGCAATGCGCTCAGGATACAGGGCGGCCACCGTCTTTGGCGCCACCTCGGCAAAGATTAAGAAGATGAATGTCAGCACGATAGGGGCGATCGCATAACCGACATCGCCCATCAGCCTGACCGCCATCGCCGCACCGAGTGAGGCCGCAAGAAAATTCACCACGTTATTACCAAACAGGATCAGGCCGATCAGCTTATCCGGTTGTTGCAGCAGGCGTGAGGCCAGCATGGCCGCATGGTGATTGTCATTGGCCAGGTGTTTCAGCCGGTAACGATTTAACGCCATCATGCTGGTCTCGGCGCTGGAGAAAAATGCAGACAGGAAGATGAGCAGAACTAACATACTGCCCAGGGCAGCAAGCGGGATCGCATCCAAGATAGGTTTACCTGACTAAAATGAAGACGTATTTTCCAGCTAAAACCGCCTTGCTTTCAAGCCTTATCTGATGCTGGTCAGGTTCACACCCGATCCAGCAACAGATCCAGCACCGCCTTGGTGCCAAAGTAGGCCAGCACCAGAGAAGTAAAGCCGCCCAGGATCCAGTGCAACAGCTTCCGGCCGCGCCAGCCCCGCGCCCATCGCCCCCACAGCACAATGCCGAACGTACACCAGGCGAGCAGTGAGAAAAACACCTTGTGTGCCAGGTGCTGGGCAACGATGTTGTGTACGAACACCAGCCCGGTCACCAGGCTTAGGCTGAGTAGAAAAAAGCCGATAGCCAGGCTGTGTATCAGGAACGCTTCCATGTACTGCATGGGCGGCAGGATGTTCAGTACCTGGTTGGGTTTTTTGTTATGCAGGCTGCGTTGCTGATAGTGCAGCACCAGGGCCTGCATGGCGGTAATCGTCAACACACTGTAGGCGGTCACGGATAAGAGAATGTGTAATTGTGTGCCAACAGTATCGGCGGCAACAACCAACGCCGTATTGGGGAAGGCGTGTTGCAGGATGATGGACACACTGGCAACAGGCAGGAAGATGACGCCCAGGCCCGCCACCGACCGGAACAGGCCAATCACAAACACCATGCAAACGACCACCCAGCTCATCAGCGAGAAGGCATGATAGAAACCCAGATAGTAGCCAGCCGGTGCGGGGATGCTTTGCCATAACACATAGCCGTGCAGCAGCAGGCCGGACAGGAACAGGAGCGATGCCAGCGAGGAAGAAGCCGCCGCCTGATGGGGCTTGAACAGGCGCACTGCCAGCCAGGCTGAGGTGATGAGATACAGCAGCGGGGCCAGCAGGATGACAGCAGCAGATAGAGCCATGTGACTTAACTGATAGTGCATATTTGCCAGGCATAGTGGCATATTTGTCAAGTATCTGGAAGATGAGCCGTACCCGCCATTCTTGCCCGTTCTGATCCTTGTCCTGAATCCTGCCCCGAATCTTGTTAAGATCAGCCCTTATGCAATAACATTGACGGATTGCCCATGTTCGATAATTTACGTGATCGCCTGACTGGTATCGTCAAGGAGTTGAAGGGCCAGGCACAGATAACCGAGGCAAACATGGCCGCCACGCTGCGTGAGGTACGCATGGCCCTGCTGGAGGCCGATGTTGCCTTGCCGGTCGTTACCCGGTTTATCGATACCGTCAGGCAAAACGCCCTGGGCCAGTCGGTCATGACCAGCCTGACGCCGGGACAGGCGATGGTAAAAATTGTACAGCATGAGCTGATCAGCCTGATGGGCGAGACCGGCGCCGAGCTGAATCTGCACGTGCCGCCGCCTGCGGTGATCCTGCTGGCTGGCCTGCAAGGTGCGGGCAAGACCACCACGGTAGCCAAGCTGGGCTGCTGGCTGCAAGCAGAGAAGAAAAAAAGCGTGATGGTGGCAAGCTGTGATGTCTACCGGCCAGCCGCCCTGGAGCAACTCGAAATTCTGGCGAGAGATAACGCCCTGGTGCATTTCCCTGCCACGCCTTCCGAGCAGCCCGTGACCATTGCCGCCGCCGCCTTGCAGCAGGCCAGGACACAGTTTGTCGATGTGCTGCTGGTGGATACGGCCGGTCGTTTGCATATTGATGCAGAGATGATGCAGGAGATCAGCGAAATCCATGCGGCCTTGTCGCCGAGTGATACGGTGTTTGTGGTGGACAGCATGATGGGTCAGGATGCGGTCAATGCGGCTAACGCGTTCAACGCCGCCGTGCCGTTGACCGGCACCATCCTGACCAAGACCGATGGGGATGCCCGTGGTGGTGCGGCATTATCGGTGCGTCATGTCACGGGCAAGCCCATTCTGTTCATGGGCACGGGTGAAAAATCATCAGCGCTTAGCCCGTTTTATCCAGAGCGCATCGCTTCGCGCATCCTTGGCATGGGCGATGTGCTTAGCCTGATTGAAGAGGTTGAGCAGAAAGCCGATCAGCAAAAAGCAGAGCGGCTTGCCAGGAAAGTGAAGCAAGGCAAAGGCTTTAACCTGACCGACTATCAGGAACAGATCAGGCAGATGCAAAACCTCGGCGGCCTGGCGGGGATCATGGACAAGCTGCCGAGCATGGGCGGCACTGTCCCGGCTGCCGCCATGAACCCGGCCATGAACAGGGGCGGCGATGAGCAACTGGCCAGGGTAGATGCGATCATCAATTCCATGACGCCGGGCGAGCGCCGCCATCCTGCGATCATCAACGGCGCCAGAAAAAAACGCATTGCGGGCGGCTCAGGCACACAGATACAGGATGTAAATCGGGTCTTGAAGCAGTTCACCCAGATGCAGAAGATGATGAGGAAGCTGTCAAAAAAAAGGCGGCATGAAGAAACATGATGCGCGGTCTTAAAGGCAATCTGCCGCCTGGCTTCAAGTTCTAGTCTATGCCTTGATGTCGCTGCTGGCGGCGATCAGCGCTTCACAGCGTGCATCGCCAGGGACGATAAATAACAGCACAAAACCAGGCCATGCTCCATTCGGCGATGCTCAATGACAGGAAAGGTCCAGTCAACCTCGGCGCATTCACCGGCCCTCGGTCAGGATTAGCGCGATGGCTTCAAAAAAGGGAAAGGCTTGCAGCAGGAAATCAAGCCCGGGGCCACACTCCGGCACCTGCTCGGCGGGCAGGTGTTGCAGCCAGACCTGCCGACCGGCAAGACCGGCACCGATACCGGCGCTGATACCGGCCAGGCCGCTGTAGACTTGTCGGCCTGTCTTTCCCAACCCCGCCAGGAGATGGCCATGCAAGAGGCCGAGGCAGGCAGAACAACAGCACAACCCATGAAGGCAATGCGTTTGCAGAATTGCACAGCGGGCAGGGTTTCCAGGCCGAGGCCAAATTGCAGGTAGTAACCGTAGCCGAGCAGGCCGATACAGAGCAGGACAGTCGGCAAATAAAACCGGGCGCGATTGCTGCAATAACCCATTCATCGGATCACAGGTGTTTGCCTGAGAAATGCCGGGATCCGCTGCTCCAGCCAATACACCGGATGCCACGGACAAGGCCCACTGACAAAGCCGACATGCCCGCCCATGTCGTGATAATTCCAGCCTCACCCGGGACGATAATTCGCTCGCCTGAGGGATGGCATCGGCGGTCATGAACGGATCATCTTCAGCATGCAGCAGCAGCGTGGGTACGGTGATGGTGCCAAGGTATTGACGGGAGCTGCTGCGGGCATAGTAGTCATCAGCATCAGCAAAGCCGTGCAGGGGGGCGGTGATCTGATTATCGAAGTCATAGAAATTTTTCAGTGTCCGGAGGTGATCAACCCGGATAGCCGGGGGCAGGCGGGTGAATTTATCAAGCAGTTTTTTCCTGAGACTGACGATAAGATGTCGCTGGTAGCCTCTGGATAATCCCCGGTTCAGCTTTTTTGCGCCGACTTTCAAGCAGTAGATCACCGAGACGGCAGCAGCAGCACTGATCTTCTCTGCTCTGTCTGCCTCGCCTAAGTATTTGAGCAGGGCATTGCCGCCCAGTGAATAGCCGATGGCGGCGAGCTTTTGCTCAGGGAATCGTGCCCTCATGGTGTCGACCAGATAGCCAATATCACCCGTGTCACCGGAATGGTAGCCACGTTGCAGGCGGTTATGTTCACCGCTGCAACCACGAAAGTGCATGAAGACCGCCTGCCAGCCGTGTTGTTTGCAGTGCCGTTAGCATGGGCTTGGCATAATGCGAATGGATAGAGCCTTCCAGCCCATGAAAGACCAGCACGACCGGACCCGCTGCCTGCTTTTGTCTTCGCCAGATCAACAAAAATCGCCGTCCGGCAATTCCAGCCGCTCGCTCGTCAGGGGCAATGTTGGGCGCCGGCGAAAAAAAGTGTGGCCAGATGGTTTGCAGGTGTGCACCGGGGCAACCACCAGGCGGGTTTAAAATGCGGAATTGTACGTCCTGCTTCACTTCACATACCGGGTCAGCACAGGGTGATTGTTGCATTCTCCACCCCATCAACACGCAGCCCCTGCTCATCCTGGTATTGCCGGTCAATCACGCCTAACAGGTGGTGCTGTTTATCTGTCTTTACCGCCGTGATAAACCGTGCCTGCCTTCTTGCCGTTGCGGGCGATGATTTTTGCTGCCCGCTGGAATGTGCTGCTCGGCCTGGCTTGTTTGCCCGGTGCAGGCGGCGTTTTTACCTGTCCCCGATAGTGTATGCGGGCGATGATCTCTTGGCCGGGATAACAGCCTTTCTCATAGCTCATGATACCGAACGCATCCAGGCTCATCTCCTGCGGGATAAACGCTTCAGCCGTGGCCTCATCCAGCCAGGGACAGCGCTGCTGTATCTCCAGCAGTGACCATTGCGCGGCAGCATAGACCGGCAGGGTGGCCGCCAGATCAGCACAGATCGCCTCCGCCTTGTCAGCCTCGACGACCAGCAGGCTGCCACCTGTCAGATACGCCATGCCCAGCATACCCTCTTGCGTGATGCACTGATTTTTTATTGGCAATGGGCAGGCCGCTGTGCTGCAAGGGCGGCATGGCCGGCATGTAAACAGTCCGAGACAGGCAAGCTGCTCCCGTTTATCGGTGATGGTCAGCTGTGCGCGCAGGACAAACATCTGCAAGCGCTGCATAACGCCTTGCTGCAAAATCATGCGGTAAGACCAGGGTGTAATTTCTCACCATCAAAGGCAATGATGAAGTTGCAGAGACTGCGGCCCTTGGGGCGTACACCAGGCGCTCAGGCTGGCGGTGCCGGCCGGCATGTTGTTAATATCGCTGATGAAACTGGGCATGGAGGAACTCACCGGCATCCGGGCCGCTTACCTCCAGCACCGCCCGGTCGGTTAATCGGGCGAGGCCGGGCTGTGTTAATTCATCCAGGGACAGCCTTGGTTGCGGTGGGTTTGTGCAGAAAACGGCTGCTCTGCCAGCGGTTGCAACTGCCCGATAATGGGCAGGTACAGCGTGTTGGGCGGGGATGAAACGCCCCATGACCCAGGCATAGATGTCCAAATCAGCCTCTTGCAGCAACTCGGCAAAAAATTACCTGTTTCCTGCTTGTCGAGTGCGGGAAACTCCTGCTCCAGGAAGCGCAGCAAACAGTATGTCCAAACTCTTTGATACCGCGCCGACAACGCCAGCGCAGCCGGGATAGTTGTGGCTCATCCACGATGGCTTACATGGTGCGTGATACCATCAGCTTCTTGATTTCAGCAATGGCCCTGGCAGGGTTTAATCCCTTGGGACAGGTGTTGGTACAGTTCATAATCGTATGACAACGATACAGGCGGAAGGGGTCTTCGAGATCGTCCAGGCGCTCGCCGGTGTTCTCATCACGGCTGTCAATGATCCAGCGGTAGGCCTGCAAGAGGGTTGCCGGGCCAAGGTAGCGGTCGCTGTTCCACCAGTAGCTGGGGCAGGAGGTTGAACAACAGGCACACAGAATACATTCATACAAACCATCCAGCTTTTCTCTCTCGGCAACCGATTGCAGCCGCTCGCTGTCCGGTGGGGCCGGGGTTTCAGTCTGCATCCAGGGTTTAATCGCAGCATATTGTGCATAGAAATGAGTCAAGTCCGGCACCAGGTCTTTACGCACGTGCATGTGTGGCAGCGGATAGACCTTGCCATCGCCACGGATCTCGTTGATGCCCTTGGTGCAGGCCAGGGTATTGGTGCCGTCAATATTCATGGCACAGGAGCCACAGATCCCCTCACGGCAGGAGCGGCGGAATGTCAGGGTGGGGTCAAGTGCATTCTTGATATAGATCAGCGCATCAAGCACCATCGGGCCGCATTTGTCCAGATCGATCTCATAGCTGTCAAGGCGCGGATTCTCATCGGTATCCGGGTCCCAGCGGTAGATGCGAAATACTTTGCTGCGCTGGCTGCCGTTGGCCGCCGATATGCTCTTCCCCGGTGTGATTGTGGAATGCTTTGGTAAGGTAAATTCCGCCATGGGTATTCTCTTCGCTGTGTCGTTGATAAACTTAATAAACGCGCTTTTTCGGCGGCACCACGTCCACCTCATCCGACAGGGTGAACAGGTGTACCGGCCGGTAGGCAAAGCTCACCGCCCCTGAGTGAATATCCAGCCAGGACAGGGTATGTTGCATCCAGTTCTGATCGTCACGGTCGGGGTAATCTTCACGGGCATGGGCGCCCCGGCTCTCCTTGCGATTCTCCGCCGAACAAATACTGACCAGCGCATTTTGCAACAGGTTCTCAAGCTCCAGGGTCTCCACCAGATCCGTATTCCAGATCATGGAACGATCAGAGACATGCACATCGCCCAGCGAGGCATAGATGGCATCCATTTTTTTCATGCCCTCCTGCAACACCTCACCCGTGCGAAACACCGCAGCGTTGGTCTGCATGGTGCGCTGCATGTCATCCCGGATGGCGGCGGTTTTTCTCTCGCCCCTGGCGTGACGCAGGCGATCCAGACGGCTCAGGGCCATCTCATTGACCGATGCCGGCAAGGGCTTGTGCGGTGCGCCCGGCGTGATATGGGCAGCGGCATGGTTAGCGGCCGCCCGGCCAAAGACCACCAGGTCCAGCAGGCTGTTTGAGCCTAGGCGGTTGGCACCATGCACCGAGATACAGGCCGCCTCGCCTATGGCCATCAAGCCTTCAACGACTGTCTCCGGGTCGCCGTCTTTTAAGGTGAGCACCTGGCCGTGGTAATTGGTGGGGATCCCGCCCATGTTGTAATGCACGGTGGGCAGCACCGGTATCGGTGCTTTGCTGACATCAACACCGGCAAAGATACGGGCCGACTCGGCAATCCCCGGCAGACGTTTATGAATGATCTCGGGGCCCAAGTGTTCCAGGTGCAGGTGAATATGATCGCTATGCTCACCCACACCGCGGCCCTCACGGATCTCCATCGTCATCGAGCGACTGACGACATCGCGTGAGGCCAGGTCTTTTGCTGACGGGGCGTAGCGCTCCATGAACCTCTCGCCAGCGGCATTGGTCAAGTAGCCGCCCTCGCCGCGCACGCCTTCGGTGATCAGGCAGCCAGCACCATAAATGCCCGTGGGATGAAACTGGGTGAATTCCATGTCCTGCAGGGCCAGCCCGGCGCGTAACACCATGGCATTGCCATCGCCCGTGCAGGTGTGCGCTGAGGTGCAGGAGAAATAACTGCGACCATAACCGCCAGTCGCCAGCACCACGCTGTGACCGCGAAAGACATGCAGGCTGCCATCTTCCAGATTCCAGGCCAGCACACCGCGGCAGATCCCCTCATCCATGAGTAGATCAATCGCAAAATACTCAACGAAGAACTCGGCATCGTGTTTTAAGGATTGCTGGTAGAGCGTGTGCAGGATCGCATGGCCGGTACGATCGGCCGCCGCACAGGTGCGTTGTGCCGTGCCTTCCCCGTAGTTGGTGGTCATGCCGCCGAAGGGACGTTGATAGATCGTGCCGTGTTCAGTGCGGGAGAAAGGCACACCGTAATGTTCCAGTTCAATCACCGCCGGAATGGCCTCACGGCACATGTATTCAATGGCATCCTGATCGCCCAGCCAGTCTGAACCCTTAATCGTATCGTACATGTGCCAGCGCCAGTCATCTTCGCCCATGTTGCCCAAAGCGGCGCTCATACCGCCCTGGGCGGCCACGGTGTGGCTGCGAGTGGGGAAGACCTTGGTGATGCAGGCCGTCTTCAAGCCCTTGGCCGCCATGCCAAAGGTCGCCCGTAAGCCTGCACCGCCTGCACCAACGATGACAATATCGTACTGATGTTCATGGATTGGGTAGGCGGTGGTCATGGGGTGTCAAGCGCCTGCGTAAATTTTCATGATGGCCAGCACGGAGATAACCGCCGCCAGTGTAGCCAGGAACTTGACCAGGATGATGGCGCTGATCTTCTGCCATTCCGAGTCAATGTAATCTTCAATGATGATCTGTATGCCTAGCTGGGCATGGTAGAACAGGCAGGGAATAAAGAGAACCAGCAATACGGCGGTCAGCGGGGTCGTGATCCAGGCGATGATATTGCCATAGGCAAACGATGGCATCACCGTCAGCGCATAGATAAACCAGAGCGAGAGTGGCACCAGCGCAATCGCACTCAGGCGCTGATACCACCAGTGATGCGTGCCTTCCCTGGCAGAGCCGAGGCCGCGTACTCTGGCCAGCGGGGTTTGCAGGCTCACAGGCTTATCCTGATATAAACAGTCGCCGCCGTGAGCAGCACAGAGGCGATGATCACAGCATAACCGGAGCGGTAAGCCGTAGCCAGTTCCAGGCCAGCACCGATGTCCCAGAACAGGTGGCGGATGCCGTTCAGCAGGTGGTAGTAGAGCGAGAACAGGATGGCAACGATGAGGGTGATGCCATACCATCGCTGTATATGGGTTAAGATGGCGGTGTAATTCTCTGCCCCATTGGCGATGGCAATCAGCCAGTAACATAGGAGCAGCGAAGCGATGCTCAGCCCGATGCCCGTGGCCCTGTGGGTGATCGACAACACCGAGGTCAACTGCGGCTTGTAGATTTGCAGGTGCGGTGATAATGGCGTTTGTCTGTCCGGCATCGTGCGGTTTCCGTGTGGGGTATGTTTGCCTAAAAAACGTCTAACTTTGCCCTGTGATCAGCTAAAAATCAATACAGCGGCCTTTATGCTCCCAATCACCGTAGCGTGTGGGTTCCGGGCCCCTGGGGCCGCCGGTCTCTTTGATCTGGCCGGGGTTTTTCTTCACTTTATCAGCAACCTGTTGCTCTGTGCTGTCGTGTTTTTTCTGTGCGTCTTTTCTCATGCGATAGAGCTGCCGTTATTATCTGCCGATGCCATACGTCAATCAACATCAAGGGGCAGTATGTTTATTATCCGAAAGGATTGCAAGCCATGACTGATCCCTGCCGGCCGGATGCTGCCAGCCCCTCTGACAACCGGCCTGCTTCGCCGTTTGCATCTGCATTTGAACAGCCCTTGAGCTTCGCCTACCGACCGCCCCGAAGTCTCCTGCTATTGCAGATTCTGGCCTTTGTGTTGGCCTTTTATGCGATCGCCATGGCGCTGCTGTCAGCGGCTGTTAAGTGGCTGTGTTATGTGGTGCTGGCGGTCTATTTGTTGCGGCAGCTGGATCGGTTTTTGACCGCCGGCGCTGCTCAGGTGTTACATTTATCTGCAACCGATGAATGGTATCTCTATACGGCGACCGAAAAGCAGAAGCTGACCCTGCGGCATGATGTGTTGATACACCATCGAATCGCCGTGCTGAATTTTCATGATGCGGCAAAGCGGCGCTATGATTTTATCCTGACCAGAGAGAATGCCGATGCTGAGATGCTGCGGGTATTGCGTGTCAGGTTGCGGCATAAGCGACAGGTTTGGCGATAGCGGCTGATTAAAATTGGTAGTACCATATATGGTATTCAAATTCAACGACCATGGAGGTTACGGAAATGTCACAACGATCTCAAAGAATACCTGATGTTATCAAAGAGGTGATGGGTTTATATGAACAGTTGAAGAAAGCACACGGTACTTTTCGTCGGATAACACCGGAGCATGTAAAAAGTAGTCGAGATGAATATCGTAATGATTGGAGTAACCAAAATACAGACAGGGTAATGAAGAACCGCGAGAAACCTGTAGAGGAGCAGGATCTGAAGTTATGGGAATTAATTCGCCACCTATATGGAAAAACTGAAGAGATATTTTTCCTGTTTGATGCCGTTAATACGCAATATCTAGAGGGAATTCCGACGGAACTGAGCGATTATTTTTACAAAACAATTCGACCACGGCGGAAACAATTATCCGAATTATTCAAAGAGACTGAGATAGTTATCGAGAGTAGGCCACGCAGAGATACTGGTGATGACACCCCCGATGACATAAAGAATGAACCCGAT
This sequence comes from Gammaproteobacteria bacterium, assembly GCA_963422205.2. Classification (GTDB taxonomy): domain Bacteria; phylum Pseudomonadota; class Gammaproteobacteria; order Eutrophobiales; family Eutrophobiaceae; genus CAXMWX01. The sequence continues at coordinate 285,245 of CAXMWX010000001.1, forward strand.
GAGATAAAGAAACTCCTGAAAGAGGTTCTGCACTATTACATCAATAATGAGGGGGTTTTCAAAGAAACCATAGACTACGATCTAATAGAACGGCTAAAAAAACATACGCAGCGAAGATGAGTTTTTAGATGAGTATTTTATCGATGCTATTCTACAAAGAAGGGACGAATATTACGGTGAAGATGCCTACTTTGGCGGCGAAGAGCAAGCAAAATCCGAAAATACTGGTTATGTCGGCTTATTGCAGGGTTTATTACACGAGCCATTCTTTCAACCCCAGATATGGATAGATAATAAGCAGCAGCTTGAACCCATCCTGGTTAGCGATAAGGACGTAAACATTCCAAAACCCGTACTTAAAAGGTTGGAAGAACTCAACCAATGTCTATTATTTGGTCTTGATAGAGCCGCCGTCAGCATGGCAAGGGCCACACTTGAGTTTGCTATCAGATACAAGTACGGGGCTAAGGAGAGCGGGCAGAAACTGCAATGTCTGAAAAATAAAGGCAGGGATAATGATGTTAATTTGAAGAAAATGATTAAAGAGGTCAGCGGCTTGCTTGATTTTGACTATAAAAAATTAAACGAGATCAGGCTATGCGGTAATCAGGTATTACACCTCATATCCGATGATCCGCCAGCGGAGTTTCCTCTGAAAGAAGGAATTACTAATAAAATCATGCAGACGCTATGGGAATTTTTGACAAGACTTTATAGCGAGTGATACAAGCTACGGGCAGGCTTCGGTGCTTCGCTGTCGTGGGCAGGGTTTACAGGCACAGGCGTATCATGTATTGCGCCAGGCGATCCACAGTTTGTGCAATGGCGATAAAACAATATGTTGCTGCATGATATTTTTATCACTGGCCAGGTAAGCGGCCAGTTGTGACAGCAGGGAGCAGCACAACACACGAGCGAAGATCAGGTGTGTATCATCCCTGTTGACAAGGGTGTATTTGTCAGCGCGCAGATCCTTCTCCACCCATTGCAACAGCTGCCGTAATAACCTGCTGCAACGCTCATCGGCTGCTTGTTCTGTGAGCGTCTGTAGTGTTATCCCGTGTTGGTGCAACAGGTGGGCGGGCAGGGGCTGTCTGCCGGCGGCGATGAGACGATGCAGATAATGCAGTTGCTCTATCATTGAGGCACACGCCAGTATTCGGGCCAGTATGCTGATGGTCTCCTGCCCTTCGGCATGGCAGAGCCTGGCGATATGCAGGGCGGTGGCGTGACAGCGTTGTTCGTGTTGCTGTTGCCAGTCATGGTAGCTGTCGATGGGCTGGCATTGCAGCAGCAGATCGCAGGCATGCAGAGATGAGATAAACGCATGATGATCGAGGGTCATGTCATGCTGTTGCAGGAGACGAGTGATGGGATGGTGCGCCCGGCCCTGCTGTAATCGCATCAGCTCATCGCCCCACCAGGCAAGGCTGAGCCTGGCGGCGCCCGGGTCTGTGCTTTGAAAAATCAGCGTGGACAACTCATTATGCAGTGCCAGCAGGGGATGTAGCCGGCTTGCTTGTGGCTGATACAGGCAGGCATAGTAGAAATGCGAGCCGGCGGGTATGCCTTTATCTGCACAGAGCTGGCCTGTGTTCATGTCGCCTGATCCAGCCAGTCAAGCACCTGTGTCGGGCGGTTGATGATGCCATCGGCGCCCCACTCAAGCGGCTTATCGTCCGCCCCCAGATAGCCGTATGCTGCCACCAGCGTCTTCATGCCAGCCCCTCTGCCGGCCTGAATGTCACGCTCGGCATCGCCGACATACAAGGTCTTTGCGGGATCACATTGTAATAGCTGGCAAGCATGAAGCAGGGGGGCGGGATCGGGCTTGCATACCGTTAAGGTATCGCCAGAGACGATGCAGGGCGTGCGTTTATCCAGCCCCAGTGCTGTCAGCAGGGGGCCGGTCAGCCAGCCCGGCTTGTTGGTCACAATCCCCCATTTCATGTCATTGGCCGTGATTCTCTTCAGCACCCTATCCATGCCCGGGAAAGGTGCGCTGTGTACGGCCAGGTTGTCTTGATAGCATTGCAGAAACTGCTGGCGCAGCCTGTCAAATTCAGGATCAGATTGCCTGATAGCAAATGCCAGTTCCAGCATGGCGGCGGCGCCCAATGAGACCTTCGGCCGGATAGTGGCAAAGGGCAGCCGTGGCCGATTATTGGCGGCCAGTGTATGGTTCAGGGCATCGGCGATATCCGGCGCCGTGTCCACCAGGGTGCCATCCAGATCAAACAGAATGGCTTGCAGCCCGGGTTTCATGCGCCAAGGCGTGCATGCACCATGTAGTTAATGGTCGGTGCCGAGGTGAGGGTGCAGTAATTCACGCCGGGCAGATAATGCAGGCCGACAATATCCTCGGCGTGAAAGTTGGCGGCCCGTAACCAGCGATAAAGCTCGGAAGGGCGGATAAATCGGCTGTAATCGTGTGTGCCTTTGGGCAGTAAATGCAGCAGGTATTCGGCGGCCACCACCGCCCCCAGATACGATGGCAGGTTGCGGTTAATCGTTGACAGTACGATGTGGCCGCCAGGATTGAGCAGCCTTGCCAGGGTGTGCAGCAACTGTTCGGGGTCGGGTACGTGTTCGAGCAACTCCATGCAGGTGATGGCATCAAAACGTTGCTCGCTGGTTTGCAACAGCGCCTCGGCTGTCAGGCAGTGATAGTCAATACGCAGGTGGTGTTCACTGGCATGTTGCCGGGCTGTACGTATCGCTGCCTGGCTGGCGTCAATACCTGTCATGTTCGCACCGGCTTTTGCCAGCGCTTCTGTCAACAGGCCACCGCCACAACCGACATCCAGTACGCATCGATCACGCACAGGAAAGCGTGCTGTGATGTACTTCGTCCGTACCGGGTTGATGCTGTGCAGGGTCTTGACATCACCGGTTGAATCCCACCAGTCCTGCGCCAGCCGGGTGAATTTTTCGACTTCATTTGCGTCCTGATTGTCAGATTCAATACCCACGATCTCACAGCTTAACAGACTCATTGCCCGAATGTGGCTGGTGAACCGGGGAAATTAACGGGCTGCCTGTTTAACGCACAAGCCATGCTCAGATGAGGCCGTTAATTAATTCGGCCTGATACGATTGTCATTGATGCCAATTTGTCCGGCAAAATCCACCAGAATTTTTTGCTTGGCGCTGGCCGCTTCGGCATCAATGACGGACATGGCCTGCTCTTCCAGCAGGCGCTTGTACACCGCATTAACTAACTGACTGTACTCTCCTGAGCCGATGACCGAGGTGCGATCCTCCTCTTCCAGGCTGCGCCATTGCAGCACGAAGGCATCCAGTTGTTGCTCTGACCAGTTTTTCTCTGCAAGGAAGTTATCAATCAGCTGTGAGGCAGCGGCAGTGATACGGCTGGCAGGCAGGGCATCTCCATCGTCTGTGGGGGTGGCATCGGCAGTTTGCTCTTCAACAGCCGGTTTGGTTGCCTGTATCTTAGGGTCGGCGGTTATGGTGGTTTGCTCATCGTTTGCCGGGCGGTCAGCCTGCTCTTCACCGCCCGTGTATACGTACAGTATAACAACGGCAATGACTGCCAGGGCGATGCCACCGATCAGGCGATATGGCAGCCGTTGGTTTTCGCTGCTGATTTCTGGTTGTTCGGTGTAGAGATCGCCGTAGTCGCTGTCACTGTCCTCATCATCAAACGTGTCTGCGTCAGCCGAGGCCGCATATCCCATTTGTGTGATGGCAGCGGCTTGCTCAAGATCGGCGTTCTCTTTGGTAATGTCTTCGCCTGGATCGGCCGGGATGACCGGTGGCGGAAAGTCCAATTCCTCGACAGCCGCTTTACCGAGAATGACAGCATCCAGCAGTTCAGCCCTGGCGGTGCGGTATTTTTCCTTATCTATCTCGCCCTCTGCATAAGACTTGGCGAGTTTATTCAATGTGATTGCGGCTGTCATGGTTATCCTGTTTATCTTAACTAGGCTGCATCGACTTCTTCAAGCACCAGCCTGAAGCCGGTGGTCTCATCACCCCCGCCGTTGTGAGGACGTTGCAGACTGATGTCACATTTGGAGTGGGCATCTGACCAGGACCCCCCGGCGGCCAGTGTGCCATCACCCGCCATGATCCATTCCTGCACATTACCGATGTAGTTTTTCAGTCCCCAGCCGTTGGCTTTACCGGACTTGATGCTGACGATACCGTTACCCTTGAGCACCTTATCCCCCAGCACCACCCGACAATTCACGTCTTTGCGCGGCTGTTTACCGGCGGCCGTGGCGGCATATTCCCACTCGGCCTGTGTCGGCAGGCGATAGGTCTTGCCGGTTCTCTCTGAAAGCCATTCGGCATATTTTTGTGCATCAGCCAGCGAGATGCCCGTCATCGGATCATTAAATCTGCTCTTCTCTGTGATCGGCTTGCAATAGCCCGTCAAGGCACAGTATTTGCTGTAATCGGCAACCGATATTTCATACTTGCCAATGGCAAACAGATCACCGAAGCCCTCGCCTGTTGGCACGACCACCATGAGCGGGCCACGCCAGCCGGTATTGACCAGATCAAAACAGACAGCACGGGCACGGACACCGTAGCCTGCCAGATTGGAGGCACACTCCCGGCCGCTGGACACCGGCTTCCAGTCTGCCTGGGCTTTGAGCAGGGCCTGTTCGCTTGAGGCGGCGATATTCACCTGTTCACGCAGCATCACCTTGCGGGCCGGGTTATCTGGGGCGGCGGCGATGAGGTTGTTGATATCCTCTTCGGCCGTGTCAAATTCCGGATTGTCTACCCACTGTGCCTGTGCCCGGGAGAGTAATTTTTTTGTCTGCCTTAACTTATTATAATCATCGCCGGAGGCGGTCTTGGCGGCCAGATATTTCTCGTAACTTGCATTCGCCAGGGCGGTGTTTTTCTGTATGTCTCGAAGCAGCCCGGCGACCTGTGGATGCGTGGCGAAATCGGTATTCGCCGCCTCATCCAGCAAGGCCCTGGCACGGTTAAGCTCGCCTGCGGCGATGGCGGCCTCGGTCTCACCAACGCCCGGCCAGGGTTCGAGTATGTTCTCTCTGGCAAGGTCCGCCAGGATGCTGCTGGCCGGGAACATGCGGCTGGATGCGGCGGCCAGGGCGGCGGCGGTGTTTTGATCTGAGCCTTTCAGCGCATTGATGCGCTCGGCCAACCGGTCTTCAGATTGGTTGCGGAATTCCGTATAGCGCTGTGGATCACCCCGGGAGATTTCGCTGACCTTGCGGGCTATATCAATGATCTCATCTTCGGTGAATACGCTGGCATTTTTGAACACCTCACCCAGCTCGGCGATGTTCACCTCCACCCGATATTCTTCCTGCAATGCAAGCAATATCGGATTACGTGCCGATAAGGCCAGACCTGCCTGCACCAGTTTATAGGCGTTCTCGGTATCGCCACTGTTGCTGCGGCTTTGTGCCAGCCGGGCATAGCTTTCCGCCAGCGCATTCGGCGCCGTCTTGGTGAGATACACATCATCGGCGGGCAACTCGGCCTTCAGTTTTTCAAAGATTGCATTTGCCTCGGCTATCTTGTCGGCATCGGCGACCACCACAAACTGCTCTTTCAGATCTTTAACCCGCAGTTGTTTCTCAAATTCTTTTTTCGCTTGAGTCACGCTGTTTCGGGTTGTGTTGATCAGGGCGGACCCAGGGGCGAAGCGCTCGGCACGATCGATATAGTTTGCTGCCGCATCAAAGCGGTTGGCGCTGACCACATCATTGGCGCGGTCGACATAGATCTGGGTGATCGTTGCACGCAAATCTGCAAGCTCATCAGCAATGCTGGCATCTTCCTGTTTCAAGCCGTCCAGTTCACGTATGCTGGCCAGCAGGGTGGATTCCCACTGGCTGTCGTTCAGATCGACCGTGGCGAGTTGCTCGGTAATCGCCGCCCTGTTGGCATCGGCGATCTCGGCCACCGCTGCCGCCCGTTGCTCGCCCGCCAGATGGGCGAGCTTGAGTTGGGTCAATTCCTGGCTGAGTTGCAGTGCATTGAGTAATTCGCCATATTGCCCGGCTGATGCTTCGGCGGCTTCCCTGGTGCTGTTCAAGACGGTTTCAAGCTCGCCATTAATCGCTGTTTGCATGGCCTTTGCCAGGGTGGTTAGCACCGGGGTTTGTGCAGGTGTGCTAAGTTGCGCCAGTTTTTTAATGTCGGCTTCATTGGCCTTGAACTCTGCCAGGTTAGTGATCTCGGCGGCGCTGAGCCGGGTGTTGAGTTCGGCGACGGTAATAGCTGTTTGAATCTTGCTTTCCAGGTCAGTCAGGCGCACATCATCTGGTGCTGTTTTCAGGCCATTGCCGACCAGCACCAGCGCCTGTTCCAGTTTGTTATCGTTGAATGCCTGCTCGGCGGCCAGCCGGTAGGCGTTGGCCGGGCGCGGATCATCGAGCAGCGGATGTTGCGGGTCAATGCGCGTACGTAACAGGGCCAGGATGTCATTCGTGGCATTGATGATATTGGGATCCTCCACCGCTGCCGATGGATCCAGGGCGGCGATGTATTGTTGATAGAGATCGGATTCAATCGACTTTCTGTTCTCGGCAATGCTGGCCTGCTGTTCGAGATAAAAAGTCGTCTCCGGGTAGAATTCGCCCACGCTTTGCAGCGTCTTGTTGGCCCTGGGAAAATTGTATTTGTCTGTGCTGATGTCGATCTGCCGGGCGATTTCCCGGGCAAAATATTTTTGGATCATATCTTTGCTTTCATCAAGGATCCGGGCCTGGTCGGTTTTGTCCAACGCATCCAACTCAGCCAGGGTCTCTTCAATCACCAGCCGGTCGCCGCTGTTGGTATCGGCAATCATATTGTCGATCTTCCGTGTATGCAGGTAATCCAGCGCCGGGTTGATCAGGATGATACCGATCAGTGCCAGGATAGCGGCGGCGATAGTCAGCGGATTTTTATGCCAGGTGGGTCTGCCTTTGAATTCTTCCAGGAAGTGATCAACGGTGGGGCTGCGCTCCTCGCGCTTGAACGCCAGCGCATGACGGAGGGCGCGGTTTGATTTCTTGTTCAGACCTTTAATCGGCGCCGGAATCAGGCCGTTCTCCCGCGCCGTGGTGGCAGGCAGCTTGTCAAACGGGTGTTTGCCGGTCAATAACTCATAGGCCACACACCCCAGGGCGTAGGTGTCATCGCGGGTGTCCGGCTCTTCGCCTTCGAGCATCTCCAGGCTGGCATACGCTGGCGTCAGTGCGCCCAGCTTGCCCGGGTCAAACAGGGTCTTGTCTGCCTCGCCGGTGACCGGGTTTTTCACTGCCCTGGCGATGCCGAAGTCGAGCGTCTTGACCGTGCCATCGTTACACAGAAAGGCGTTACCGGGTTTAAAGTCAGAATGCACCAGGCGCCTTGCATGGGCATAGGATAATGCCGAGCCAAGCTGCTCAACAACGCCATACGCCTCATCAAATGGCAGACCGCCTTGTTTGCGTACCGTTTTTTTGATGTAGGTGTTCAGCGGCGAGCCTTCCATTAATTCCATGGTGATGTAGACCGGTGTCCCCTTGCCGCCTACGCGGTCAAAGTCATACACGGTGGCAATATTCGGGTGTGCAAGTTTTTGCTGACGGGATGATTCACGTTGCAGTGAAATGAAGGCTTCGGGGTGTGACTTGAAGTCATCGTTCAGCAGTTTGATCGCCACATAGGGATTTTTGTCGCGCGCCTCTTCTTTTAACAGATCAATCCCCCGATACACCTTGCCCATGCCGCCCACACCCAGCACGTCCAGCAATTTAAAGCGGTACTTGATGACATCGCCCGGGCCGAACTCTTTGCCGGGCACATATTCCTCGTCCTGGAACTCCTGCCCGCCTGCACCATCAAGGCCGCTGCCGGAAGTGCTGGACAGCTCGCCTGTCATCAGATCGAAATCAACGCCGGTATCTGTGTCCTGTCCAGTCTCCAGGTGTGTGCGGACGGTGATCTCCTCGGATGCGTCCATATCTGTGCGGACGGTGATGTCTTCGGTCTCCTCCAGGCGGGTTCTAACCGTGATGTCCTCGGAGGCATCCAGGTCGGTTCGGACGGTGATATCCTCTGAGTCCGCATCATAATTCTGGAGTGTTTTATCATCATCCTCAGGGGCATCTCCGGCGCTGTCTGCGGGACTGACATCATCCGGGTCGAGCACGGTTGCCTCATCCGGGTCAAGCACGGTTGCCTCTGCCGGGCCGTGAACGGCATCGTTAATCTGGCGTTTCAGCTCGAGGTAGCAGGACTCTTCAATGCCGCCTGCCACCTGCACTTCATCCAGTTGAGAGAGCATGCCTTCGGCATAGCGTATATCGGCATTCAGCAGCTTGTCGATCTGCTCGCTTAGAACGTCCAGCTTCAGCTTGCCGGTACCCAGCGCTTTAAGGGCGGTTTTAAAGTCAGCCACGGTTACACCTCGCAAAAATATCTGATTGCTTTATTTAATATCAACGATGATAGCCGTCACGTTGTCACCCGCACCCCGCTCCAGGGTGGTGTCAATCAGTTGGCGACAACAGGTCTCAGCATTGCCTTCTTTCATAAAGGCTTCGATTTCAAGGTCCAGGATATGTTTGGTCAGCCCATCACTACAGAGCAGGTATCGGTCGCTTTTGTGTATCTCCTGAATACCTATGTCCAGATACAGATCGTCTGTTGCCCCTACCGCACGGGTGATCATGTTGCCATGGGGGTGGGTTGCGGCCTCCTCACGGGTGATCAGCCCTTGCTCTATGTACACTTCAACCTGTGAATGGTCGGTGGTAATCTGCCGAATCTGTTTATTACGTAACCGGTATAATCTGCTGTCGCCCGCCCAGAGGTAAATGCAGTATTTTTTATAGGCAATCATGCTGACAATGGTGCTGCCTATGGTGGTTCGTTTTTTTGCCTCTTTCGCCTGTTGGAGTAATTTTTTGTTTACCTCGGTTATCGAATCTTCTATCGCATCAATAAAGTGCGACAGGCGGGTGCCTTCCTTGACTTGCTGCAATGTAGAGACGATCATCTGGCTTGCCACATCGCCTTTCGCATGACCGCCCATGCCATCGGCAACCACCCACAGACCGGCCGCAGAGCGCTCCAGCATGGAATCCTCGTTATGCTTGCGTACCTTGCCGGTGTCGGTTATGCCGAAGGATGACCAGCGCAGCTTGTTGTTTGTGTCAGAGGTGGTCGCAGACATCAGGTTCGTATCCCGGTCAAGTGTGTTACGTGGGTGATCATTATGTGGTTGCTCGCTAACTGGTGGCGCGCTTGAATGTGACCACTTCCTCGGGGTGTTCATCAAACCCGCGCCCCAGGCTTAATCGCCCATCACTATTGATCGGCATCTCTTCACGTCTTAGAAAAGCCTTCTCGGCATTATCAAACAAGACAAACGTGCCGTTGGTGCTTTGATCGATGATAAAGAACTTGTCTTTCCGCAACTCAAGACGCACATGTTGTCTGGATGCCAGCTTTTCATTCACCAGCAGATCACAGTTTCGGCTGCGCCCCAGAATGAGGCTGCTTTTTGATTTGTCCAGGGCCATTTCGTTATCGTGGTAACGCAATATCAGGGATAAGTCTTTATCCTCATTGACCATACGCCCGCTTGCCATGCGGGTGACATCTTCTTCTTGCCAGATGATCTCGTAGATATCAATTTCTTCTTTCTTGCCCTTGATCGCTGCACGATCGACAAAACGGGTGCTGGCCTGTAGCAGCGTCGGCAGCTTGTCTACAGTGATTTTTGAGGTGATGATCTGGCCGCCTTTTGCCTGTGCAGCCATGCGGGCGGCGACATTGACCGCATCCCCGAAGACATCATCGGACTCCAAAATAGCAGGCCCGAAGTGCATGCCCACCCGAATCCGCATGGCGATATCCCCATCAACAGAGTCGCCTTCGGTCACATCCTCATCAATCTCCTCCTGCATGGCGATAGCGGCTTTTGCCGCCGCTTCAGCCGAGGGGAAGGTAGACATGATCTCATCACCGATGGTCTTGATGACCTTGCCTTTGTACTCATTGGTGATATTGGTCAGAGTGGCCAGGCATTCGGCCACCTTGACTCGTGCAACGGCATCACCCAGCGTCTCAAATAGCTGGGTGCTGCCACTCACATCGGCAAATAGAATTGCCAGATTTGCTGTTTTTGGTGCCATTCAAACGGTGTCGAGTGCTAATTTGACTTAACGCTGTGCGATCACTGATATTTTGAAGTTTGTCCGGTATGTTTGCCCAATATATTTTCCCAGTATAATCATTATGTTAGCCCATACAACAGGGATTTGACATTACCTTACAGCCACACCGTTTATACGCCTGCCCACCCAGCCGCCGACAGGCCGACCAGGGTATGCTGTTATGAATTTGCTGTCATGCCGTCCAATGCTATCATACCTTGCTATTATTAAAGGAAAAAATACGTCACATTCCCCATAAGGTTCGAGCCGGATTTGCCAGCGGCTCAAGCCGGGTTTGAGATCATTCTGCCTTGCTTGTACCATAAATGCCGCCGGGTCAATGGGCAATCTAATGGCCTGGGGGCTTTTTCAGTGATCAACGAGTTGGGTTAATTAGTCATGAATATCAAATATTATCTGGCCGGTGCTGGCATTTTATGTGTGCTGGTGTCAGGTGTGCTTGTCAGCGCAAATGCCTTCTCTATCAAGGAACTGCTTGGTTTTGATGACGATGAGGCAACGCTCACAGCAGAGAAAGAGGCAAAACAGGCCGAACCGGGCGCTGACTGGGGAGAGCAGCTGGGTGCAGATTCAGCCCCCCTGTCGATTGACACCCTCAAGCAGATACTGGCGAACCTCAATCAGGGGCAGCGTACTGTCTTGTTGCAGGATGAGGAACGTTTTAAGCAATTCGTTGGCCAGGAGGCGCGTAATAAATCCGTGTTCGCCGCCGCTGTGGCCAATAACCTGCACAAAGATCCCAATGCGGTTTTTCTCATGCAGCGTGGTGCTGAAACCGTGTTGCGGGAGGCCTACCTAAACCACTTGTTGAACAGCAAAATCCCGAACGACTTTCCCTCGGATGAGCAGGTCAGGGAGTATTATGAAAAGAACAAGGATCAGTTTGTGATCGGTGAACGAGTCCACGTCTGGCAGATATTTTTCTCCACCGAGGAGAGAGATGAGAATGAGATCAAGGCGATAAAAAAGAAGGCGGATGATCTGGCAAAGCAGATCGCTGCCGGCAAGGTGAATTTTGCGGACGCTGTCAAGACTCATTCGGAACACGAACAAAGCCGCACTAATGCCGGTTATGTGGGCCTGCCCAAGGTGACCGAATTGAAACCGGAGGTGCGTGATGTGATCGTGGGTTTGCGGCCCGGCCGGGTGAGCAAGGCGATCGAAAGCGACACCGGCATACATATCTTCAAGCGGGGCGACAAGGTGGCAGAACAGGATGTGGAACTGGAGCAGATCAGCGGCCAGGTGCGGGATTTGTTGCGTAAACAGGCCACCACACAGCTACTGGATGCCATCTTCCAGCAGGCCGAAGAGACCTATCCCGGCGGTATCAGTGATGAGCAGATTGAGCAATGGCGAGTACAACTCAGCCAGGAATCATAGCCGTGACTCTCTCCATGGCGGGTAAAATAATTTTATAAATCACTTAGTTAAATAATAAATAGTTAAATAATAAAACCCGGCCGTTATCCTGAACGATGGAGGAATAGAGCACGGGTTTGCCTTCATGCACATCAACAGCCGCCTGACCATGCCTGGCGGCTTGTCTTGCTATCGCTGCTACTCTTACTCTTACCCTTACCCTTCTTACCCTTGGGCCTGCTGCCTCAAGCCTGCCCCCGGACTTGCTGCCCCGGCAGGGCCGGACGGAATTTTTTCCCTGCCACCTGCCCGGCGTTGACAGGTTTCGCTTGTTCCAGCCAGAGAAAATCAGCCCCTGATCAGGCTGAATTTATTGCGATGCAACAAAAAGACTGCGTACTTTGGTGGATAAAAAAAGTTTTATTTTTCATGATCTAACGTGTTTTTTTTATTGCAGCGTATGCAGATTATTGCTTTACCTGATCAACTGCCTTCTGCTATAGTCAAACGTTGCCAGTGGTGTGTGTACAGCTTGCTTGATTAAAGACTGCTTACACTTGGAATTTTACATGACATAATAAGTTGTAAGTATTTAAAATATAAAGCAAAAAAACTAACGTGAGCTACGTTTTGGGTAGTAGAGAAAATACACTGCTGATCGGGCTGTTAGTTATCCTCACAGTGGCCCCGGCACATGATACGGCCGCCGGCCCGCTGGGTTTGCCTGATGCGACCCGCCCGGGTGCTGTTCGCCCCGAAGAGCAGCCTGAGGGTCGGGCAGGACCGCCAGCCTCTGCTGCCGAGATGCCTGGTGAGGTCCCGGGCGAAGTTCTGGAAGTGCCTGCTGTGATTGACCGGCCATTTGAGGTCAATGAGGGGCCGACCATGATCGTCAGGCAATTCCGCTTGCTTGATGCCCGTGATCTGCCGGAGTTCGGCATCAAGCTGTCTGAGGTGCAGGCGCTGCTGGCACAGGAAAAACAAAAATACCCTGACGGCTTCACCATCGGCCAACTCCAGGAAGCCGCTGATGCCGTGACCCGTTATTATCGGGAGAAAGGGCTGATCCTGGCACAGGCTGTGCTGCCGGTGCAGACCATCAGCGGCGGCCTGGTGGATTTGCAGATATACGAGGGCAGGCTGGGTAATGTCCTCACGGAAGGGAATGTGGATTACAGTGATCTGATGTTACGGGCGCCCCTCAAGGGCTTGCTGGGTAAGCCGGTAACAAAAGATACCATCGAGACTGTCTTGTTATACTTAACTGACTTTCCGGGCCTGTCTGTGTTTGGCGTGTTCGTACCGGGCAAACAGGTAGGCACGGCCGACATCGTGTTGAGGGTACAGGATGAGGATCGCCTGGATGTGGCCTTTCGGGCGGATAACCACGGCTTGCAGGAAACCGGCCGTATGCGCTGGCGCACCACGATTGACTGGAATAACCCCACGGGTGGGGCGGATAAATTCAGCACCACGATTCAGCAGACATACAATCCCAAAAATAATGTTTTTCTGTCGTTTGATTATCAACGCTACCTGGCGCCCGGCTGGACGGCGGGCGGCTTTTGGCAGAAAAACCGCTTTACTGTCGGCGGTGAATTTGCCGATCTGAACATCACGGGTGAGACCAAACTGATCGGCTTGTGGCTGGATAAGGCCTGGCGGCGCTCTCGTCAGTTTAATCTATCAACCCGCCTGGGCCTGACCAAGAAGGACTCGGACAGTCTCGCCAGAGGCTCTCAAACCAACCGTGATCGTCTGGCTGTCGCCTCGCTGGAGTTCAACATGGATCACGTTGATACACGTTTTAAGGGCATCAATTTTGGCACGCTGGAGTTCAGCCGGGGTTTCAATGATCTGTTCGGTGCCATGGGTTCAAGTGCCAGTGCGACCGCCCTGCCGGTCGGTGTCAGGCCCTCAAGACAAGCGGGTGATGGACGCTTTGCCTCCGGTCAGTTCTCCAAGGTGTTTCTCAGCGCCTCACGTCTGCAAACCCTGTGGAAGAATGCTTCGCTGCTGGGCCGGCTTGAGTATCAATGGACGGATGACTTTCTGTTATCGAGCGAGCAGTATTCGGTCGGTGGCCCGGATAATGTCCGGGCCTACTCACAGGCGCAGTTCCTGCTTGACCGGGCAGCGTTCTTATCGCTGGAGTATATCCAGAATATGCCGTTCATCACGGATGTGCCGGCATTTGGTAACCGCACCTGGGGCGAGTTGGTGCAGCTATCGCTGTTCTATGATCATGCTGTCGGTCGGCTGGAGAGGCCATTGCCTACGCAACAGCAGGGGTATATCAATTTTCGTGGGGCCGGTATACAGGCACGTTTCACCTTGCCGGGCGTGCTCGAATCCCGTTTGATGTGGGCCTGGGAGTTATCCGGTCATGATGATCCTGAATCTCCCAAGACGCCAGCAAATGGCAGGAAGCCGCAGTTCTGGGGTGAATTGATTTACCGCTTTTAGGCGGCATTTTATCGTGATGCTAAAAATCATTCCGGGCAGGTACGTGTATGATGCTGGTCATATTGTTTGTACCATGTTGCAACGTGATTACCCCTCAAGAATCAGTTAAGACATGAAAATGGCTATCAGGCAGATGAGTCTCATGACACTGGCTGGTGTGGTCATGTTGTTACAGTCTGTCGTCCAGGCGGCGGCCGGTTTTGTGGATGTGGATGAGATCAAAGCCGTTGGCATTGAGCAGTTGATGTCTGAGATCTCGCTGATCGATACCATCGGCAAAGGTATATTGCTGGCTATCAGCCAGTGTGAGACTGACGAGGTTTGCCTTGGGCATGTTGACCGGGCGGAGGTGCAGCAGATGATCGAGGCGATCGATGATCGTGTCCAACTGCTTGGTGAGCGCAGAGAGGAGACTGGCGAGCCGGGGCTTGAGGATGTGCTGATTGCCTATGTTGAGCAGCGGGAAAATCTGACGAATTATCTTGAGAGAATCGATGTGATTGTGCCTGATGATGCCGAGGAGGATGTCGGCAATGACTTCTTTGGCATTACCACCACCAGCGTATCTTCAATCGCTGAGCGCTATCGCATCTTCAATGACGTGGATGAGGCATTGGAAGATGAGGTGTTTCAACCTGACGATGAGGCGGCTGAGGCCGCTCAAGTGCCACAGGATAATGTGCCTGAATAATCATAAACAATCATGTCTGCCCGTATCATGATATTGCTGGAGAATCGTTTTAAGGCAAAGCACGCCATAAGCCGGTACGGCTGCACTGAACGAAGATGACCATGAACACACTGCCGCTGTTTTACAAAAAAGTTGTGCCCGTCAATCAGGAGCAACATCGCCAACTGCGTATCAAGGCAGTTGATAATTATGGCTTTGCCCGCCAGACGAACAGCGTGTATATAGCGGCTGTTGAATTTTCTAGGGCATGTCAGCATTACCCGATAGTATTTGCAGAAGATAGCGCAGGGGCTGCCTTTCCGCTGGTGTTATTGGGCTTGCAGGCCAATCAGAACCTGTATGTGGATAGTCACGGTGCATGGAACGCTGGCTATATTCCCGCCTATGCCCGTCGTTATCCCTTCATTCTGGCGAGTCCGGCGGCAGACAGTGATCAGTTTACGGTGTGTATCGATGAGGGTTATGCCGGTTTTACCACTGCCAAGCAAGGCCAGCCCTTGTTTGATGAGGCCGGCGAGCAGGCGGCCTCACTCAAGCAGGCCGTTGATTTTCTCAAAGAGTATCAGTCCCATGTCACGCTGACCCAACAGTTCTGTCAGCGATTGGCGGAGATAAGGGTGCTTGAGCCGATGCAGGCCAGTGTCAAAATGCACTCAGGCGAGGAGTTTAATCTCGCTGGTTTTACCTGTGTGAGCAGAGAGAAACTGAAGGCACTGGATGCCGAGCAGCTGGCCGCTTTGCTCAAAGCAGAGCAGCTGGAGTTGGTTTACGCCCATTTATTATCGCTGCAAAATCTTGAGTTGCTGATGAGACGAATCGCTAAAGACAAAGACGCCACATCCTAGCAGGCAATAGAGCGAGTCCGGCGGCGGATAGCACAGGCGCAACGGCAATGCCACATCCAGGTGCTAGTGGCCGGTGTTAATTGATTTTATTTGTGCTGCCGGTGCTCGGTGGGTTCTTGTCCTCTTCACGAGGACCATATTTCTGGATCAATTCTGCTGATAATTTTTCTGCCTCCGCCAGCTCGGCGGGCGATAAAAAACGCTTTGCCTCCGCTAGAGCCTGGATGGATTGCTTGTGTTTGAACGCTGCCCCGACACGATACCAGGCATAGGCATATTCATAGTCCTTTGGCAGGCCATTGCCTTGCAGATAAAGATTGCCCAGCTTGAACTGCGCTTGTTCGATATGCCGTTCGGCGGCCTTACGCAGCCATTTGGCCGCCTCGGTATAATCCTGTTCAATGCCTTGGCCGTTGAGATACATGACCCCCAGATAGTATTGTGCAAGGCCGGTATATTCATCGTTGGTGGTCTCGGAGAGCGAACGCAGGGTGGCATAGGCCCGCTCATACTCGCCCCGGTGAAACGCGACAACCGCCTGGCTGAAATCAGCGATTGCGGTTGTGCTTGATAATAAAAGCATGACTGATAACAGAACGTGATATTTTATCTGCATGTCGTATGGTTGGGTTAAGCGTTGTTGTGTTAGGACTGCCGAGCTGCTGAATTGTTGCATGCGGGCGCTGAAATGTAAACATGGTGTATAAGTCCACCACTATATTGCACTTTTTGTTGTGCTGGATAGGGTTCGACAAGCTCACCAACCAAATGTACTGCACGGGTGTTTGTCATCCCAGCCCCTTGTGTGGCCTTAGCCCGTTATATTTGACCAGTCAATCGGCCAATGGTCGAAGCACTGGGACAGGGCAATCCCCTGGCCTGACACCAGGATCTGAGCAGTACCTGACACTGCTCTTTATCCAGATTGGGCAGGTCTTGGCGCCGTTGGCGTATCTGCTGGATAACCGCTTGTGGTCAGCGGCGAGTGCGCTTCGGTGCTTTGGGGGTCGGACACAAGCCAGACAGTCCCCACTCGCGGTAGGCTTTGCGCCAGGCATACAGGGTACGGCGGCTCTGGTGGGTGAGCTTGTCGAACCACTGCCACTGTGGTCAAGGGCGGGTCAGGCCATGCTTGTCCCAGAATCTAAGCACACTGACTTGCCTGCACGCAGCACGCAAGCAGGGACGCTGTGCGGCGATTTGATTATTCATGTCCGCCCTTATTGCATGGCTGCCCGTGCGATAAAAGCCTTTTATTCGATACCCTATATGCTGATAGTGCTCTCGTTCTCTCTCTTACGAATAGGGCAATAGGTTTCTGGACTTATACACTGCCATTAACGCTGAAAACCGCCATACGGTAACGCCCCGGGGCTGGAGCCACGAGCAGGACAACACCAAAACGGTTCGCAATGACCGCAACACAGATAAGATCATTGTGCGTGAGTTTGGTTTTAACGACTACCAGCGCATAGACAATTACGATTTTTCACCGGCCTATAATTACTGGGAAAAAACGTCCGGGTACTGGGGCAAGGTCAGGGAACTCTGGTCGCAGCGTATCGCTGAAACAGGATTGATTAATCTGAAAACTGAAGTCGATGGCATGCCCATTATCGAAGCCACGTTTAAACAGGCGGCAGCTATTGAAGAGGGCAGAGCCCGGCCAACTCAGAAAGAGGGGGTTGACGTATCTCTCGACAAATGCTGACATGAAGCGTGCTATGATTGCATATTACAGCGTTAGGTACATATCTTTGCTATTTCAATTTTATCATCACTGAATCTGTTGGCATATTAAATTTCTCCATTATATTAGCCAGTCTCAATATACAGGTTGGTGCAGGGATGTTAATGTGAATGAACAGCAAGTCATCATTCGGGTCTTTAACTTTATTCTTTGGTATTCCATCAAACGTTTTGTATTTATTGTTGAAGTTCACATCTGTTCTTTCTCTTTCTTTCAGCACACTCCATTTTAAAATAGTTTCTTCCCTAATGAATAAATCACGTTGATTATCCATGATGAATTCAAAATCAAAGTCCGGATTGTTTTTAATATACTTGAGAAATTGAATAAACACATCCTGCCACGATTTAACTTTAAATACTTGATCTTCTATTGTTAATTCTCCAGGTTTATTTCCTTCAGCCATTTCACCAGCATCAGATTCTAATGGAGAAAAGGTAGATTTTTCGACAAGCCGGGTATTCCAATTTGACGCCTCCTTTAAATTTTCAGGTAACGGAAAGGCATTTAGCAACCAGTTAATCATATTGGATTGGTGTTCCAATATGCTCTGTTCGTTCCAATTTTCACGTTTAATTATGTCCAATCTGTAATTAAGCGAAGAGGTTTCAATCTTTCTTTTCTTCTCCTCAAACGATTTATTTCCAATCTCGCTGTTAAATTCTGTAAGGATTAAATTACCAATATTGTCTAAATAGGTTTTATGGATTTCTTCATGGTTTTCCCCTAATTCTGATTTCCATTTATCCTCAATCTTTTGAGGCATTATATGCTCAACGGTCACTTTTTTATTATTTTCTTCAATCTTGCCAAGAATCAATTTAGAGTACTTGCTAAGACCTTTGTAGAAATTCATTGTTTTTAAGTTGTTACTTAGCTCTGTATCGTTCGGAAGTCTGAGCCTGAAACTCATATTGGTTAACAACTCCAGCATTGATCGTTCACCACGAATGATTTTTGGTATTCTCTTACTTAACGTTACTATATAATTTTCCCCTTGCGTAAGTCCCAATATTCTTCTTCTGATAAGATAAGTTCTGATTGATTGTAATATGTCTATTAACGCGTCATCCCTCAGCATAAGTTCATTCACCTCATACTGGTGATATTCTAATAATCCTAATACAAATGGTTTAAATGCTTCTGATTTAATATCGTGAAATATTATTCTAAGTAATTCCTTAATCTCCTTATCCTTGGTGTTGTCGGGAGATATAGTGTCAGATGAAACCTCTGTTATTATCGGCTTATAACATTTTACATATCTGATAATGTCATGTATAAAGTCATTATGCTTTCAAAACTTCCGTCTACAAAATCCTTAAATTGTTGATATAACTCCTTTGTGTTATTGTCGCTTACAACTTTTAATGGTGTTGCTTTCCTGTATTGAAGATAATCTCGAAAAAACTTTGATGTGTTTTCATTTAAAATTTCTTCAATTTTTGGATACCAGGTTTGTTCGTAAATATCAGATTGTTTTTCGCTTTCCATGTTAAGCAGTACAAAGTTTCTTACAAGGTCAGATAGTGTTAATGGTTTGCCAAGAGAATTGAGTGTTTCAAAAATGACTTGAGGGTCTTCACTTTTAAAAGGTCTTTCATCCAGAAATATAACCGCTACATTTATTCTTTGTATAGCAATAATATATTGGTCAAATTTGACTTCCAGATTATCTTTCTTCTTTTCACGGATGAGTTTTTTAAACAATTCATATGCTATTTTTATTGTGCCAGGGTCTGCTTTCGTACCATTTACCAATGATTTGTATGAATCCCAATCTTTTGTAACTTGTTTGAGTTTTATTTTGTCTTGAAATGTTGACGAATTATTCGTTAGATAATTCTGATTGATAAAATCGCTCTTGTCTTGCTCTGTTTCTGCATCTCTTAAAGCAATTAGAAATATTAATGTGGTTGTTAGCCTTTGTTGACCATCCACAATCACAGATTTATTTGCGAACCCGGCCTTTTCATCTTTGATAACAAGTGTACCGAAAAAGTGTTCACGTTTGTCTTTTTGCTTTTTATTTAACTCTGAATCAATAATTCTTGCTACATCGCTAAAATATCTTTCAATTTCAGGTTTACCCCAAGCGTAGGATCTTTGAAATGGAGGAATGAAGAATGAGGTTGCATTCTTAGCTAATACATCATTTATAGAGTGGCTTTCCGTCTTCATTTATATTTTATTTTTTCGTTTTGGTTATGACTAATGTCCAGACAAACTCACTGAGCCTATCCCTTCAAATGTATTCTAAATGTTACTGCCTCGTAAATAGATTCGGTGTGCTCATGGGGCTTATCATCTGTTACCCCTCGTTGATTTTTTGTTTGAGGGCGTGGAGTTGTTCCAGGGACAAGCCGGTCATTTCAATAATGACTTCATCGCTTTTTCCCTGCTGAATCCCGTTTATTGCTACCTGCTCAATTCCTTGCTCAATTCCTTCTTCCCTCGCCGTATCCAGGGAATTCTTTAAATCCCGATAGTATTTCAGACTGTCTTCATAGTTATTGAGCTGCTGGATATTGAACCTGGCAATCTCTGCCGTCTCAAACAGTTGGTCAAAGATCCGCTCCCGCAGCTTTTCAGGGATGCGATCCAGTTTGTTGAGGTTTCTCAGGATGTAAAGCCACTTGTCAAACCGGCTCACCAACTCATCAAGGGTTTTGCTGAACTTGGGCATTTCAAGGTAAATGAAGGTCAGCTTGTCGTAGAACACCCGGCATGTCTCCTCATCCATTAATTTAACGTCATACCGGTACTTGTGCGGCTCGTTTGGCCTGTTCGCGGATGGAAAAGGTGGCGTAGTAGACGGTGCGGTCTTTGAAGAAATTCTGCTTGGTTTTTTTGAAGTTCGACGATAAAGCGTTCGCCGCGCTCATTGGTGCAGTACAGGTCGAAAATGGCCCTGCGGTTCATATCTTGGTCAAGGTGTTCGTTTTTGAGGTAGGTCAACTCGGTGATGTGCCCCTGTTCTTCTCGGAGGAGTTCGTTGAGGAAGTCCAGCAGTAGGGCTTTGTTGGGTTCTTCTCCAAAGAGCTTTTTGAACCCAAAGTCGGTGAAGGGGTTGACGTATTTTTCGACAAATTCTGACATGGCGTTTTACGGCAAAGGTACGACATTCAAGATCAGATTTCAATCTCTGTAATTTGAAATCTTGGAAGTAACGGTCACGTGTATGAGTAATGTGGGAGATTATGAGATGAAAACTTATCCAGTTACACCAACTTCTGTACGAGCCACAAACGCTCGCAAACCACTGAAACCCGCATATACTATACACATTAGCTGTGCTTTTTTGTTTTATTCTCTATTTTCAATTTCTTCCTCTTCTTTCTCAATGTCTCTGGGGATTTCAAAATGTTTATTAATTCCCTATCTATCAATTATCCACGATACAAGTGTTTCTCGTCTTTGCTTACAACTCTCAGAAGTCCAATCTTCGAATTCGGCTATTTTACGTTCTTGTTTGATGTCAGAATTTGCGTAACAATGTCCTGTCCCAGAGTTTCCTTTTTTTCTATCAAAGTCAAAATTTAGATAGCCCAGCATTACTACGTTTCCCCGACCACAGGAAAACTCGGTAAGAAAACAACTCTAAGGCTTTTAGTAAATCAATATATTTCTCGAGGCTTATCTCACCTGCTACAACTCTTTTTCCGAACAGCAATCATTAATGGTAAATAATTAGCGACATTACCCGTGTTTTTAATTTTAGTCAGCCATATAAATTCATTTTTTATTTCCGAATCTTCTAATGGCTTAATAATCGCAGAATAATGCATAGAGATTTCTGCTAAACCAGAAGTGATGATTGAAATAAAATTCTGTGTATCCTCTTTGGTCTTTTGGGAGAAGTCTCTTAATGGAATAACATCATTGGACTTAAAACCCTATATGCTGATATTGCGCTCGTTCTCTCCCTTAAGAATAGTGCAATATGTTTCTGAACTTATACACCTCTCTCTACGAATGCCTTTGCTGGCACTAAGCCGCAGTTTGGCACCTGTCTGCATGCGGACACGTACAGGCAGATAAGCCCAGAAGGGCTCCATGCCATGGATGTGACTGGGCTGGTTGGCAAACGCATTGGCCCCGTGCACAACCCGAAAGTGCCTGGCGTAGCCCATATTGACTAGGCCATGATCGCCGCGCCAATCCTCCGAATGAAGGACGCTCTCGGGCGCGACTTTTCCCCGGATCACCGCTGGCAGTGCCTGCCTGTGCGATGCACGCAGACAGGTGGCGTTGCGGGCATCGGGCAGGATCTCCGTGAACCGCTGCCCGTGGCGCTGGAGTAGACCAAAGACGAGGGTTTTCTGCTTGGCACCGCGACCGCGTTTGCCACGGATGCACTTCCGGCCAAAGCAGGATTCATCGACTTCGACCGCGCCGACAAAGGGCGATTGTTGTTCGCAAAAATCCGCAATGCGCTGGCGCAGTTTGAGGGAAATCGGGTGTACCGAGCTCAGGCGGATGCCGGTCAATCGGGCACTGTCGGAAACGGTCAACTCCAGGGCAAAACAGCGGATCAGTTGCCGAAATGTCCGCTCGGTGATTTAAGGAACGGATGGAATGCCTGTTTTCCCTAGTCATTTCACCTTCCTGTGCGTGTCAGCACGCAGACAGGGAAGCGTAGCACCCATCTGGTAGGGCTTAACTTCCTATGATCCAAACAGGATAAAAATCCAGCCATGCCAGCGGCAGCGGGCTGTGCTGTAGCAAGGCCGGGCAGGACGGCAGAACCTCGCCGGCCTCTTCAGACATCCCCCCATCCGCCTGCTGGAACAACGCTACCGTGCTCATATCCTCTGTATCCCCTGACATCTGCCCCGTTATATTGCCTAAGACAGGCACAACACGCTGCAATATAATGGCGCACTATGCGTATGCTGACCCAAGTCGGCCTGGTGGCCGGTCTGCTGTTGCTTATCGGCCTGCTGGCCTGGCAGGGTGTGCTGGATATTTTGGCGCTGCTGCTGGCCTCTGGCTGGTGGCTGCTGGCCCTGCCGTTTGTCTGGCTGCCCAGCCTGCTGGTCGCAACCCAGGGCTGGTTATGCGTGTTCCCCGAAGGTGCTGCCCCCCGTTATGTCCATGCACTGGTCGCTATGTGGGTAGGCCGGGCGGTCAACGATCTGCTGCCGGTTGCCACCATCGGCGGTGAGATCATCAAGGCACGTATGTTGTTCATCAAGGGATATGCGGGGCTGGATGCAGCGGCCTCGGTGATGGTGGACAAGGCAGTACAGGCCCTGTCGGTGGCCTGCTGGGGCTGCATCGGCGTGCTCGTATTGTTGATGATTTCACGCCACGCCGAACTGGCCGGTTATGCCGTTATCGGTTTTCTCATTTTGAGCATTTCGGCCATGATCTTCATGCGTATGCAGCATCTGGGCATCTTGGGTGTGCTGGCAAAATCAGGCGGCCGGCTGATTAAAACCGATAGCTGGCGGGGATTGACCCTGAACGCACATCAGGTGGATGAGCGGATAAGGCAGCTCTATAGCCACCACCACCAGATCATCGGCTGCCTGCTGTTAAGAACCGCCTCGCTTGCACTGCAAACCCTGGAAGTCTGGCTGGCGTGCTATCTGTTAGGCCACCCCATCAGCCTGCCAGAAGCGGTCATGCTCAGGAGCCTGACCTCCACCTTGAGCGATATCGCCTTTATTATCCCCAATGCCTATGGCGTACAGGAAGGCGCTTTCATTATCATCGGCAGCATGATAGGGCTGAGTGCGGAGCTTGCTCTGGCGCTTTCCCTGTCGCTTCGAATTCGTGATCTGTTGCTGGACCCGGCCGGGCTTATCTACCTGCAACACCTCGAAAGTCGGCGCTACCTTGCCCAAAAAAAACTGGCATCGGGCTGAATTGGCCGGGCATGGTGGTGATTTTTTGCGTATCGTTCGCAGTTTGTCATGCTGCCGTAACATTATAAAATACCATGATGGCTACAGAGAAGACCTCGCCAGCCAATGACCTGACGCAGGCTGAAGACTACCAGAACAGAATTCTGCAGGGCGTATCACGTACCTTTGCGCTGACTATCCCGCAACTGCCGGGGCCGCTGGCTTCTGTGGTCGGTAATGCCTATCTGCTGTGCCGCATTGCAGATACGATCGAAGATGATAAAGACCTGGCCTTTGAACAAAAGCGAAAATATGCCGATCTGTTTATCCGCATCGTTGAAGGCCATGCGGCGGCGGATGATTTTGCCTCGGAGCTATCGGCCGCCCTCTCGCCCGGCAACAATGCCGCCGAGTTGGATCTGATTCGGAACACAGCCACAATCATTCGCATGACGCATTCATTTAATCCGCACCAGCGCCATGCCATGCAACGGTGTATACGTATCATGGCCGATGGTATGGCGAAATATCAGGAAAACAGGGTTCACAATGGATTACAAAACCAGGCGGATATGGACAGCTATTGTTATTATGTGGCCGGTGTGGTTGGCGAGATGCTGACTGAATTGTTCTGCGACTATTCAGCGGAGATAAACAACAACCGCAAAGCACTGGCCCGCTTGTCCTTGTCCTTTGGGCAGGGGCTGCAAATGACAAACATTCTAAAAGACATCTGGGATGATCACCGCAGAGGCATGTGCTGGCTGCCCCGCTCGGTCTTTGAGCAACACGGCTCCGGCATTGATGCGCTGAGGAAGGGCAACAAGGATAAAAATTTTCAAGCGGCGCTGGGACATTTGATCGGCGTTGCACATACGCATTTGCAACAGGCCCTGGCCTATACGCTGCTGCTGCCAGGGCATGAAACCGGTCTTCGAAAGTTCTGTCTTTATGCCCTGGGCATGGCCGTGCTGACCTTACGCAAGATAAACCAACATCGGGATTACAGCACGGGCGAGCAGGTGAAGATCTCCCGAAGCAGTGTCAAGGCAACGATGATCAGCATGAATGTACTGGTTAGACATGACTATCTCCTAAGACAACTTTTCCGTCTGGCTACCCGGTCGCTGCCTCGCACAGCCTTGGCCGGAGAGTATATGCCGGCTTTGCAACAAGAGTGAACACACGGTGACCCGGCTTGGCATTATCTGTGCGCTAAAACAAGAGGCCAAGGTCTTCATCAGCGGTCAATTAACTGCACAAACACTGCTGCCGGTTGATGAGAAGATCATCGTCATCTTATCGGGCATGGGTTTGGATAACGCAGAACAGATGGCATACAAATTAGTTGCACAAAACATTCAGTGTCTGATCAGCTTCGGCACAGCCGGCGGTTTGTCAGAGGCCCTGAAGGCGGGCGATATTTGCATCCCTGAGACAGTCAAAGATGACAGGCAATATGCAGCCCGTATCGACAATGCCTATCGGCAGCGATTGATAACCTCACTCATACATGCACAGCATCCCGTCCACACCGGCCCGTTGTTAAGCATGGGCAACATGATGGTAAGCTGCCGTGAAAAACAACAAACATACGCCCGCTATCAATGCGATCTCGTGGATATGGAATCGGCCGCTATCGTTCGCATCGCCGCCATACATCATCTCCCGGCATTGGTCATACGGTGTATTATTGATACGGCAGATACCTGCATTCCGGCATCGGTGTTGCAGCGCACAGGCAGCTTCGGGGATGTCAATCTGCCACGACTGGCAGCAGATCTGATACACCACCCCGCAGATATCATAAAATTAATCCAGCTTGCCTCGGCCTTTAAAAAAACCCGGCGCTGCCTGCAACTGCTTGGCAGACACACCGTGGCGCTGGCGGCCTGAAGTCATCGTCACTCCACGGCAATTAGCACGATGCTGATGCAAACATGAACAACGGCAAAAAATTCGGTGTGCAGTTATTGTCCGTTTGGGTTGGATCGGTACAACGCCACAGCCTGGCTGTCTTGATCACCGCCACGGTCCTCGCCGGCCTCTGCCTTAACTATACGATGAATAATCTGGGCATGAACACCGACACCCTGGACATGCTGTCGAGCGATCTGCCCTGGCGCCAACTGGACAATCAGTACAAAAAAACCTTCCCCCAATACCGGGACCGCCTGGTCATTGTGATCGAAGCCCCTACCCCGGATCAGGCCAGCGATGCGGCGGACTTTCTGCATCAACAGTTGCTGACCCGGGATGAGCTCTATGATGATATGTTCTACAAAGGGGCATTGCCCCCCTTCACAGACTCTGCCCTGCTATATCTTGGGCAGGACGAACTGGAGCAACTGGCCGATGATCTGGCGCACATTCAACCCTTCCTGGCCCGGCTGACCGAGAACCCGACTCTGGCCGGCCTGTTCGCCATGCTAAGGCAGATCATCAATGCCATGGAGGAAGATGAATCGATCGAGATCACGCCGCTGCTGAACGCAATAAACACCAGCCTGGCCGCCAGCGAGACTGATCCCGGCCACCGCCTGTCCTGGCAGGCATTGATGACGCCGGGCGGGGCTGAGAAAAGTCGCTACCGAGAATTTATCCTGCTAAAGTCTGCCCTTGATTACAGCAGCCTGATGCCTGCTGATGACATCATCAAGGCCATTGGACGCCTGCGAGCAGAGACAAAATTGGAAGAGCGATACGGAGTCAAGCTGCGTGTTACCGGCGGCGTGGCATTACAACATGAAGAACTGCTTGCTGTCACGGAAGGCACCCAACTGGCCATGGGCCTCGCCCTGCTCATGGTGACCTGCATCCTGTTACTGGGGTTGCGCTCCGTCAGGCTGCTGCTGTTTACGATCTTCAGCCTGCTGATCGGGCTCATCGTCACCGCCGCATTTGCCACACTGACTGTAGGCCAGTTAAACCTCATCTCGGTGGCCTTTACCGTGCTTTATATTGGCCTGGGGGTCGATTTCGCGATCCACTTTTGCCTGCGTTATCAGGAACATATACGCCACCAGGCCAGCAATGAGGCGGCATTGACGGAAACGGCGACCCACATAGGAAGTTCGCTGTTTATTTGTGCATTGAGTACCGCCGTGGGTTTTTTCTCCTTTATGCCGACAGACTACCAGGGAGTTGCCGAGTTAGGCTGGATCGCTGGCTTCGGCATGTTTTTCAGTTTTCTCTTTACCCTGACCCTGCTGCCTGCCTTGCTCACATTATTCCCCTTAAAAATGCAGCCTACCCATCATCGCCCGCCATCCCCGCTGCCGGGAAGGCTTGGCAACTTCCCCGGTCGCCACAGTAAACCGATCATCGCCGTCACCAGCCTGTTGCTCATCGCTGCCCTGATCATGGTCACCGATATCCGCTTTGATCCCAACACCCTGAACCTGCAGGACCCGAACAGTGAATCGCTCAAGGCCTACCGAGACCTGCTGGCTGATAAATCGACCTCGCCCTGGACGGCGATCGCCCTGGCGCAGGATCGGGCGGAAGCCGAGGCCATGATCGCCGCACTCTCCAGCTTGGACACAGTGGATAAAAGCCGGTACCTCCATGACTTCATCCCCGCCATGCAGGATGAGAAGCTGGCTATCATTGATGAACTGGGGCTGTTGCTCGGTGAGCTGGACATGACAGAAAATACCGCCACTGCCGATCCTGCAAAAGACCGGGCGGCTATTGATGCGTTGCTGGCAACACTGGCAGGCACTGACAGGGCGATACAAAGCCCGGCGCTGATGAGCCAACTGATGACCTTGCAAACCCACCTGAGACGCCTGCAACAGGCAGATGACAGCCGATTGACGCTGCTAAAGAAAAGCCTGCTGGATACACTGCCGGGGCGGATTAAGGCACTCAAGCGCTCGCTTGATGCCGATTATATCACCCTGGAGACGCTGCCCGCCGCATTACGCAAACGCTGGCTAAGTGATGATGGGCATTACCGTATCGAGATTTTTCCCCGCAACGACCTGCAAGATGGGCGGGCGATGCGGGAATTTGTGGAGAGAATACAGGCCGTCAACCCCCAGGTAACGGGCTCACCTGTGGTCAAACTGCACGCCAGTGATTCTGTCGCCATGTCTTTCAAGCAGGCTTTTTTGTATGCCCTCATCGTCATCACCCTGATACTGTTGCTGCTGTGTCGGCAAAAGACAGATGTTATCTTTATCCTGGCGCCGATGCTCATGGCCGCCGTCTTTACTGCCGCCATCACGACGCTTCTGGGTATGCCGTTGAACTTTGCCAATGTCATCGCCCTGCCGTTATTGCTCGGCATCGGGGTAGATAGCGGGATCCATATCATGCACCGCTTTCGTACCGACCTGCCTGCCGATGGCAATATATTACACAGCAGCACGGCCCGCGGCGTGTTTATCAGCGCCTTAACGACGATGGTCGGTATCGGCAATCTGGCCATATCACCCCATGCCGGCACAGCCAGCATGGGAATTTTACTCGCCTGCGGGATAGGCATGACGATGTTATGTATGCTGGTGGTATTGCCGGCCTTGCTTTCCTTGACAGGCCGGCAAACGGTAAAGACATGAAACCGGGCAAACCCCGCAGGAAAGCATTAGATGCACATCTGGCCTGCCTGCTGGTGTATCCGCTGCGTCATACCCGAATAACGCCGAACCATCTGACGACTTTGCGACTGGGCTTTGGGCTGGCAGCCGCAGGGCTGATCGCCCAGGGCACGTATCTGTTGATCAACTTAGGTGCCTTGTGTTTTGTATTCTCATTTTTTCTTGACCACACCGATGGCGAACTCGCCCGCCTGACCGGCCGGATGAGCCAATTCGGCCACGCCTATGATCTGTTGAGCGATCTGCTGATCAACACGCTCTTGTTCATCAGCATCGGCATTGGCCTGATGCGTACTGGTATGGAACATGCGGCGGGCATGGGGCTGCTGGCCGGGCTCTCGGTGCTGCTGGCCGTTATTTATCACGACCGGCTGGTGCAACTGTCCGCCGAAGCCAAAGACAACACCGCCGCCAGCGGCCAGTATGTTGAACTTGAAGACATCTTGTATCTGTTTCCATTGATTACCTTGTTCGATCAACTGCCGCTGTTCCTTGCAGCCGCTGCCATCGGTGCACCGCTCTTCGCCCTGTGGGTATTGGCACGATGCTTCATCTTCACGCCGGGGAAAACCAAATGACGACACTGGTGACCGGTGCCAGCGGTTTTGTTGGTTCAGCCATCGTCAGGGCGCTGCTCAATGCTGGCCATCGGGTGCGTATATTGCTTCGGCCCGGGAGCGATCACAGGAATATCAAGGCGCTTGATGTGGAACCCGTATACGGCGATTTGACCGATGCGGAGTCGCTGAAAAAAGCGGTTTCAGCCTGTCGCTATCTGCTGCACGCTGCCGCTGACTACCGCCTGTGGATACCTGATCCAAAAAACATGTACCGCATCAATGTCGATGGCACGGCGAATTTGATCCGCCTCGCAACCGCAGCCGGGGTAGAGAAAATTGTCTATACCAGCAGTGTCGCCACATTGGGCATACATGCAGACCGAACACCGGCTGATGAGACCACCCCGGCTGCCCTGTCGGCGATGGTCGGTCACTACAAGCGCTCCAAATTTCTGGCCGAAGAACGCATAGGCCAGTTGATCGGCGAGCAGGGCTGCCCGGTGACGATCGTCAATCCCTCCACACCGATTGGCCCCCGGGACATCAAGCCCACCCCCACCGGTCGCATCATCGTCGATATGTTAAATCAAAAGCTCCCCGCTTATGTGGATACGGGTTTAAATATTGTTCACGTTGATGACGTTGCCGCCGGGCATCTGCTGGCACTTGAAAAAGGCCAGACAGGCGAGCGCTATATCCTCGGTGGTGAGGATATGAGCTTGCAGCAGATCCTGGCAACGATTGCCGACCTGGCCGGTATGCGCCCCCCTAAAATCCGCCTGCCTCATCACCTGGTCATGCCGGTCGCCTGGCTCAGCGAGCGGTTGGCAAAAGTCACCGGGAAAGAACCGCTGGCCACCGTTGATGGGGTCAGGATGGCAAAGAAATACATGTACTTCTCCAGCGCAAAAGCTGTTGATTTACTGGCCTACCGTTACCGCCCGGCACGGCAAGCCATCAGCGATGCGATTAACTGGTTCATCATGCACGGCTATGTGGCGGGCAGATGACACCCAGGCAACGTTCAGGGATGGCTTCTCTCAAGCAGCCAGTGCGCGATCAGCGGCGCTAGCTTGCTTTGGCTGGTACGGCTTACATACAGGCCGATATGACCACAGTCAAGTTCCACTTCAGTGTAATCCTGGCTGCTGATGCAACCCGCCAGGGCCTTAGCTGAGTCCACCGGCACAATGTGATCAGTCCTGGCATAGATATTCAACACAGGCAGGGTCAGCGTTTGCAAATCAACAGTATGCCGGGCTAACTGCAACTCGCCCTTGATCAGGAGATTTTGTTGATAAAAATATTCGATGAACTCCTGATACGCCCGACCCACCTGATCCGGGCTATCGAAGATCCACTTCTCCATACGCATAAAGTTTTTGATCTTCCCGGCATCCTCAACCACCTCAAGCAGATCAAAATATTTTCTATCCAGTAACTGATACGGCTTTAGCATAAGGAAGGTCCAGTTCAGAAACTCGCCCGGGATGTTGCCCATGGCCTCAACGCTGAGTTCAGCATCGACATACTGCACCAGATGGCTGAGCAAATCCTTGTCGGTCTTAAAATCAACCGGCGTTACCGTGGTCATGAGATTCGCAATCTTGTGCTGGTGCAGGCTGCTGTAGCACAGGCTCAAGGTGCCGCCCTGGCAAATACCGAGCAGGTTTATCCTGCTGGTGTTGTGTTGGTGTCTGATAAAATCAACCGCCCGGTCAAGGTAGCCGTTGACATAATCATTCAAGCCAAGCGCCTGATCAGCGGCATCTGGATAACCCCAGTCAAGCAGGTAAATCTCCAGCCCCTGGTGCAGCAGGCTTTCTATCAGGGAGCGGCCGGTCTCCAGATCGACCATATACGGCCTGTTGACCAGGGCATAAACGATCATGACAGGCGGCACCTCTGCCAGCCGTCTCTCCGGTTGATAGCGATACAGACACACCTTGTCCTGTGCAAACACCTGCTCTTTCTCAGAAGCCCCCACATCCAGCGCTGAAATCTCTGCCAGGGCCTGGAAGCCGGCGGCAATTTTCTTATTTATCTGCTCCAGTTCTGACTGAATCGCATGGCGATGGAAATTAAACCTGCTCATCAGCCTTTATCCTGCTCATCGGCCAGATGACTGCCGGATGTCTGCATAAAATTTTTCAACTCATCAAGCTCGCTGGTTAAATCATCAATATCAAGCTGATTTGCCGTTGATGCGTGTTCGGGTGGCTGAGGGTCTGCTTCCGCTGCGTCCTGTTGTTCGAGCAAAGATGCCGGCTTGATCTGATCGGCAGCCGTAAATAACTTGGCCGCATCTTCTGATAACTGGTTCAGTTCTCTCTTCAGGCGCATAAAACTGTTGATCATGGCCGCAAACGCCTTTGCATGCTGATCGGTAAAGACGATTTCCTGGTAGGCATGTGCATGACAGTCAATCCAGAGATGGTAGAGCGTCTTGACACGCTCAATCTGCCCGTCTGATGTGAATAACTCAACCAGTGCCTGCCTGAATTTCTGCACAGCAAGCCGGCCTGCCCCGGTCAGGCTGGCCTCATAGGCAGTAAATGCCCGGCTGTATTCCCGCCATAAATCAAGCAATGTATGCAGCTCATCCATGACTTGCCCGCTGATGGTCTTGTGGTTGGTCAGCTCTGCCAGTTGTCGCTCAAAATCCTGATCAAGATCATGCACGCATACCGAATGGACAAATTCCTGCCAGTAATTCTGCAACGGATGGATTGCACAGGCAAAACCGAGATGCCACATCACCCCCTGGTTGAGGGGCTGCCATTGCTGTGCCATGTAGTCGCAGAATTGATCAACCGCCGAGTCGATAGTGGGCTGTTCCTGCCGCTTCAGGTCATGAAAAAATTTCCCGACATGCTGATAAAAGGCGTTGACTTTATCAGACTGCAACAGCAAATTGCTGAAAACCGGAAAAGCCTCACGCGTGAAAACCGCCGCCGCGGCCTGATTAAGCTGCTGAAAAAAAATCGACTCTGGCTGACTGGCAGGCTGGTCCTGTGCCTGTAGTGTCACGAAGTATTGATTAACCGCATTCAGATACTGCGTCTGCGCCTTCAGGGCTTCAGAGGACCAGGCGTTGTTATCATCGAACTGCATGTCTCTAGGCTGCCAGGCCGGTTTTGCATGGCAGATCATCGGCCACGGTGAAATCCCTCAAATCAACAGGGTGAAGGGACAGTATACCCCTTAAATAGCGGCCGTTATGAATAGGCACAAAACGGCCACGGCCTGCAACAAGATGCCGACAATGGCGAGGCAGCCGCCCGCCGGATAACAGATTCCGGCGAGCAGATTCAACCAATCGCTATGCCGGTCTCCTCGCCGCCCTGCTTTTTGCCGTTTTCTTCCGGGTTTTTTTGACCGGCTGATCAACGGCTGCCGGGGTTGCTGGCGCTGTTGCTGGTGATGCTTCGGCCGGCCCCGGCAGGATATCCTGATAACCTGTGGTCACCGTCTGCAACCACGCCTGGCCGATGCGGCTGGCCTTGCTCTGGTATTGCTGCATCAAGTCCGTCTCTGCCACAAAAAAATCCTGGCTGCTTGCCGGGTCGGTCAACAACTTGAACTGCTCTATGCCCGTATCGACATGCAGCGTCATCAGCTCCCAGTGCAACCGCCCCAGATGATCGCATGTGTTGATATGGGCGGCGTTGAACGCCGTCATGGACGTGATTGCCGGGGAATCCGCTGCGGACAGGTGGGGGACAAGGTTTGAATAAAGTTCTGTATACATGGTCAGTCTGCCGATAATGATTGTGCAGCGCACAATAATCTATTCGAAAGGGGCTGTCAAACCCGCTGGCAGGGTTTATGCGGGTTGGATGTGCCGGGATTTCATGCCGTGCTGTCTTCGGTATACTTGATTATCCGTTCAACCTCAACGCCCGTGGTGCATGGTGCAAATGCCGCTGCTGACTGTCGATAATCTGGCTGTTCAATTTCATACCCGCCAGGGTGTCGTGCAGGCGGTGCAGGGGGTCAGTTTTCAGCTTGAACAAGGCAAAACACTGGGCATTGTCGGGGAATCCGGGGCTGGCAAGTCGGTGATTTGTCTTGGCCTGATGCGGCTTCTGGCCTCACCACCGGCCAGGCTGACAGCAGATAGACTGCACTTTGCCGGCCAGGAATTGTTGCACCTGGATAACAGGCAGATGCGTACCCTGTGCGGGGATCGAATGACCATGATCTTTCAAGACCCCATGACTTCCCTGAATCCATACCTGACCATCGGCCAGCAGCTAATTGAACCCTTGCGGCTGCATAACCGCCTGAGCAGGACAGAGGCACATGAACGGGCAACCGCCGCACTGGCCGAGACCGGCATAGCACGGGCAAAGCAGCGTATGCACAGCTACCCGCATGAGTTTTCCGGCGGCATGCGCCAACGCGTGATGATCGCCATGGCCATGCTCAACCGACCGGATCTGCTGATTGCCGATGAGCCAACGACAGCACTGGATGTGACAGTGCAGGCACAGGTGCTGGAGTTGATGCAGAAACTACAGCACGAATATCAGCTTGCCATGATCTTCATCAGCCACGATCTGGGGGTGATCGCCGGGCTGGCCGATGAGGTTATCGTCATGCAGCATGGCCGCTGTGTTGAGCAAGGCAGCGTGAATGATATCTTCTGCCACAGCACGGCGGCTTACACCCGGCGTCTGCTGGCCGCCATCCCTGACACGGCGAAACCGCCACAGTACCAGCAGCCGACCGATGACAGTAAACTGCTGGAGTTAGTCGATATCCGCATTGCCTATAGCAGCAGGCCACACATCTTTGGTCGGCGCGAATCTGTCACCGCGGTCGATGGCATCAACCTGACGCTGCACACAGGTGAAATACTTGGCCTCGCCGGCGAGTCCGGCAGTGGCAAATCCAGCCTGGCACGTGCCCTGGTGCGCTTGGTCAAGTTGACATCCGGGCGCATCGAATTGGCCGGGCGGGACCTCGGCCAGCTATCGGGTAAGCACCTGGCATCGGTTCGCCCGGATATACAGATGATCTTTCAAGACCCTTATTCCTCACTAAACCCGCGCATGACCATCCACGATTGCCTGGCCGAGGCCATTTGCCACACACTTCATAACCAGGGCCGGCAGAATCAACCCGCCCTCACGGACCGGGTGACAGCACTGCTGGAAGAGGTGGAACTTGACAGCAGGCAGTTATACCGCTATCCGTACGAGCTCTCCGGTGGACAACGGCAACGGGTTGCCATTGCCCGCAGCCTGGCACTGAAGCCGAAATTGATCATCGCCGATGAACCGGTGTCCGCACTGGATGTGACCGTGCAGGCGCAGATCCTCAAGCTGTTCATGCAGCTTAATCAACAACACCAGCTCAGTATTCTCTTTATATCGCACGATCTCTCGGTCATACGTTATATCGCTGATCGAACCGCCATCATGTATCACGGCAAAATTGTTGAACTGGATGACACCGAGCGAGTCTTTCAGCAGCCACAGCATCACTATACACAGTCTTTATTGAATGCTATCCTTAAAAACAAGCTGCCCGGCATGAGGGCAGAGACGTAAAAACACCTGCAATTTATCGAGATACCGGATATGACAGACTGGCATACGACCGATACATCCTGTGAAGCTAACGCATGAGTCTGCTGGCGGGCAAACGCGCACTGATCGTCGGTGTTGCAAGCAAGCGCTCGATCGCCTGGGGGATCGCCAGGGCCATGCACCGTGAGGGGGCGGAGTTGGCATTCACCTATCAAAACGACAAATTGCAAGGGCGGGTGGAGCAATTTGCCAGCGAGGTCAACTCGGCGATCACCCTGCCCTGTGATGTCGCTGATGACAGGCAGATAGCCGATGTATTTACGCATCTAAAGCCCCACTGGGAGCATCTTGATATCATGATACACTCGGTCGCCCATGCGCCGAAGGAGTTGCTGGCCGATGATTATCTGGCAAGCCTCACCCGTGAGGGGTTTCTGATGGCACACGATATCAGTGCTTACAGTTTCTGCGCCCTGGGCGCCGCTGCCCGGCCGCTGATGGCCGGCCGGCAGGGTGCCATGCTGACGCTAAGCTACATCGGCGCTGTGCGTGCCATGCCCAATTACAATGTCATGGGAGTTGCCAAGGCCAGCCTGGAGGCCAGCGTGCGCTACATGGCGGCTGGCTTGGGGCCAGAGGGGATCCGGGTGAATGCCATCTCTGCCGGCCCTATCCGTACCCTGGCCGCATCCGGCATCAAGGGCTTGAAAAGTTTCCTGGGCAAGGTCGAAAAAAACGCACCGCTGCGGCGTAATGTGACCATCGATGAGGTCGGCAATGTGGCGGCTTTTCTATGTTCTGATTATGCCTCGGCCATCACGGGCGAGATCACCTATGTGGACTGCGGCTACAACGCCGTGGGTCTCACCTGAGGCGGCGGGCATGGAGAACAATCGTCTGCTGATTGCGATCTTCATTAGCGCCCTGGCGGGTATTTTCTGCGGCTGGTATTTTGGTGAGTCCATGCTGGCCGTTAAATGGCTGGGGGACAGTTTCCTCGATGCCTTGAAGATGCTGATCATCCCCTTGATCGTTGCCGCCGTGATCACCGGCGTTGCCTCCATCGGCGATATACGTCGCTTAACCCGGGTGGGCGGCTTCACCTTGCTGTATTATGCCTCAACCACCGCCATCGCCGTATTCATCGGCCTGGTGGTGGTCAATATCATGCAGCCCGGTGCTGGCATCGATGCGCTCGCCCGAGAGGATGCCGCCGGGTTTGCCAGCCGAGAGCCGAAGACCCTGGTCGATATTATTCAATTCGCCATTCAGCCGAACCTCATCGCCGCCGCCGCCGATGCACAGATCCTGCCCATCATCGTGTTCTGTCTGGCATTCGCCACGGCGCTGACCATGGTCGGTCATCGTGGCGATACCGTGCTGGGTTTTTTTGATGGCCTGAACGAGGTGATGATGAAGCTGGTGCTGTGGCTGATGTATCTGGCGCCGGTGGGGATCTTCGCCCTGATCGCCGCCAAGCTGGGCAGCACGGGCGGCGGTGAAGCCTTCATGCAGCAAATCAGCGCTGTCGGTAAATACATTATCACCGTGCTGGTCGGCCTGGGGCTGCACTTTCTGGTACTGGTCGGAATCTTGTATCTGCTCACCGGGCGGGGAGTGGCGTATCTGTTGACCCTGTCCAAGGCGCTGCTGACTGCTTTTGGCACCGCCAGCTCATCGGCCACACTGCCGCTGACGATTAAATCTGCCATTGAAGCGGGCGTTGATGCGCGCTCGGCCAAATCCGTCCTGCCCCTGGGCGCCACGGTCAACATGGATGGCACCGCCCTGTATGAAGCGGTTGCCGTCATGTTCATCGCCCAGTCGCTCGGTATCGAGATGGGGATCACCGAGCAGATCATCATCTTCATCACCGCCACCCTGGCCGCTATTGGTGCTGCGGGTATCCCGCAAGCGGGCCTGGCAACCATGGTGATCGTGCTAACAGCAGTCGACCTGCCGCAGGAGGGAATCGGCTTAATTCTCGCGGTGGACTGGTTTTTGGATCGTTTCAGGACAACGGTCAATGTCTGGGGAGACAGCACGGGGGCCGCTGTGATCGAGAAGGTTTTGCCAGAAGAATCCGACACAGCCCAAAATGCCAGCCAGCCTGCGTGAGTTCCCCGCATAGCGTACCCCATCCTGATGACGTTCCTGCTGCTTATATTCCTGGCATGGCGGGTTCACATGATCGGGGAATGCGGTATCGCACTTCTTTATTTTGCTGCTGGCGGGGAGATGCCAGCCAAGGTATTTAAGTAAAAGATAAAAAAACTGGCGGAGAGAGAGGGATTCGAACCCTCGATACGGGATAAACCGTATACTCCCTTAGCAGGGGAGCGCCTTCAACCACTCGGCCACCTCTCCGTTGCTCGAAAAACCCGTATCAGTCAGGCCGCCCAAACCCGCCTGCCAGAACGATCAAAGCACCGGGCATCGCCGGATAAAACTGATCCCATCCCGGCGGACGGCTGTGCCGTATGCACCACACACGACACACAGCGTGTTTATATGAATACTGCCACCATCCCCCTCATCCCGGCCGATGGCTGCAAAAGCCTTGTTTGGATTTGGTTAAGGATGGCCTGATCAGCTATTGCCAAGGTTATCATCATCATCTGCGTACTCTCCATATTCCCTAGCCAGATCAGCCTTCGCCTGGCGAACTTTCTCTAACTGGATACGCTCATAAATCTCTTCACGATGCACCGCAATCTCCCTGGGCGCATTTACGCCGATTCTCACTTGATTGCCTCGAATCCCAAGCACGGTGACGTTGACATCATCGCCAATCATCAAAGACTCGCCAATCCTGCGTGTTAAAATTAACATCGGTGTTTCTCCTGCTGTCCTTTCAACTGTAAGTGTAGTTGACTGACAGTATTTTTGTCATGATACTTACTGCACCGTTACAATTTTGCCCAATAGCAAACCAGCACTATCAGGCTGCCTCAGGTGGGGATCTGAAGGCCAAATGCCGCATGCAGTGTTCTGACGCCCAACTCCAGATACTTCTCCGCAACGACCACCGATATCTTGATCTCTGAGGTGGCGATCATTTGAATGTTAATGCCCTCATCCGCCAGCGCCTTGAACATGGTGCAGGCAATGCCGGCATGTGAACGCATGCCCACACCGATGACCGATATCTTGACGATGGTATCATCCCCGGACACCTTGCGAGCATGCAACTGTTCAGCCGTTTTATGTAATATTTTTAACGCCTTGTCAAAGTCATTTCGATGCACGGTAAAGGTGAAATCCGCGGTATCATCAACGCCAACATTCTGGATGATCATATCCACATCAATATTGGCATCGGCTACCGGGCCTAATATGGCACTGGCGATGCCCGGCGTATCAGGTACGCCCCGGATAGTCAGCTTGGCCTCATCACGATTATGGGCAATGCCGGCAATCTGCGCTGCTTCCATCGCCCGCTCCTCATCGGTAATCAAGGTGCCTTCCCCCTCTTCAAAAGAGGACAAGACACGCAAGGGAATATGATATTTACTAGCAAACTCCACCGCCCTGATTTGCAAAACCTTGGCGCCCAAACTCGCCATCTCCAGCATCTCCTCGTAGGAAATGCGCTGCATCCGACGGGCGGCAGGCTCGATATGCGGGTCTGCCGTATACACCCCGTCAACATCAGTATAAATCTGACACTCACTGGCCTGCAAGGCGGCCGCCATCGCCACCGCCGTGGTATCTGAACCGCCCCGCCCCAGCGTGGTGATATTGCCTTGTGAATCCACGCCCTGAAAACCAGCAATCACTGCAATTTTATTATCATCCAAACACTGATGCACTCGATGTGCGTCAATATCGACAATACGCGCCTTGTTATGCACCGCATCTGTTAAGATGCTGGCCTGCCCGCCAGTAAAAGACTGCGCGGTTTTGCCCAGCGCCGACAGGGCGATACCAAGCAGGGCGATGCTGACCTGCTCGCCGGTTGCCAGCAACACATCCAGCTCCCGCT
Source organism: Gammaproteobacteria bacterium (assembly GCA_963422205.2). Lineage (GTDB taxonomy): Bacteria > Pseudomonadota > Gammaproteobacteria > Eutrophobiales > Eutrophobiaceae > CAXMWX01. The sequence continues at coordinate 323,060 of CAXMWX010000001.1, forward strand.
CATGCGGCGCCGATGAGACCTCATGGGCCAGTCCTAACAGCCGGTCGGTCTCTCCACCCATGGCCGAGAGCACCACCACCACCTTGTGCCCCCGCTCGGCAGTGCGGCTCACCCGCCTGGCCACGGCCTGTATCCGACCGACCGATCCAACCGAGGTGCCGCCATATTTTTGTACAATCAGTGCCATTAATATCCGAGTTTTGCCGAAACGGTAAAGCCCCTAAATCCAGGGCGGAAAAAGATAAGGCCGGGGAGTCTAACCGAATGACCGGCAACGGCAAACAGGATTCTCCAGCCAATGCCCCTTGGTCTTAATGACCGGCACCGACAACAAACCGACATTGCCATCTCCCTTTGCCATAACATCGACAATAGCCACCACCCGCTTGCACGGCACGCCCTCCATACCCCCTGCCTGACATGGCAATAATAATTATGATCTGTACAAACACATGCCATTCAGGCGAATTGCAGTACACGTGTTGCCTGCACCTTTATGATGTACATGCAGGGGATCCCCCGGACCGTGAAGGGCAACCCACACTATGCCATCGACCATGGCCTGCCATCACAACTGATGATACAATAACCCCATGAGCCAAGTCGCCTTTGACACATTAGAAATTCACCGAAACCCTGAAGCAAGCCGGCATCTCTGACCAGCACGCCACAAGGCCGAAGCCATCGCCATTCAGGGCGCCCTTGGCGAAGCCCTGAATACCCAGGTGGCAACGAAAGAGGATATCCATAAGTTAAGAACAGAGCTGAAAACCGACATTCACCGCCTTGAGCGGGGTCAGGGTGAATTACGGGCAGAGCAGCGTTTACTGAAATGGATGGTTGGCTTCAACCTGGCTTTTACTTTAGCCATGTTCTGGAAACTGTTCAGTCAATAACTCAACTCCCACCAAACCGCAAGCGCTGGCAAGCAGTGCTTTCAAGGCAGACAAAACAGCCCACCTTATTGCCTTTATTCAGGCTTTGCCCTTACAATGAGCGCAAGAGAAAGCCCCAACCTCACCAATGATCAACAACATCAATACAAACAACACATTAGCCAGCATTGGCGATCAGGTTGAGTGATTAAGAGACTACAGACATGAACACAGCGACCCTGATGATAGCGACTATTGGCACAGGCATTTCCTTGGCTGGTCTGATGATTGGCCTGGTGGCCTGGCTGCGAGCCGATACGCGCCGCATGGAAGATCGCTTGCGTGAAGATACGCGCCGCATGGAAGATCGCCAGCGTGAAGATGCACGGCAAATGGAAGAGCGCTTGCAGGCAGAAATCGCGGCAGTCCGCAATGAAATCGCCGAAATCCACGAGGACATCAACGCCCACCGCAAGGAGACTGCCCAGTTGCGTGAGCGCATGGCGCACCTGGAAGGTCTGCTGGACGGGTTGCGCGAGGCTATTGTGGCAAGGGCGGTGGCCTGATTGATATTATTCCGAGTTCGCCTAGACCCGCACTAGCCAACCCAACAAACCACAGCAAGACAACCGCAATCCAACACAACTAACTTGAATAAGCAGTATAGTCCCTCAACCTAAGTAGCCAGCCAACCCGCCACGATTGCCGCGACATTGGGGTGAATTAAATAACCTGTACTGGAGTGTGGATTGGATTTGTCGCACCTGACAGCCAGATTGTAGATACGGATGTCAGTGATCGAATCCAGCATTCTGTTATCTTCCATATAGTCATAGTCATCATTGACGGACTCATCATGGGCGATGTAATCATCTTCCGCAGCGACATTGATCCAGCGTTTGATATTGACCGGATAACGTCTGTTGCCTTTCGCATTTGCGCCTTTTAATCTGTCCTTGACAGTCTCATTTCCCAGGGGGCTGCCCAAAGTTACCCATACAGATAATTTTTTATCTCTCACTTCCTGATGCTCGCCGTAATAAGAGAATTTCCAGAGCGTATCATAGGCGATCATGGTGCCCAGACTGTGCGATATCAATAAAACGTCATCACCGTTTAGCAGTGATTTTTTCAGAGGTTCGGTTAATCGCCACCTGACCTTGCTGCCGTAAGGACTGCTATCCTGCTTCCAGTATGCCTGCATGTCGGGGGCGCATTTTTTGATCAGGTTGTCGCTTAGGCTAAGCAGGTTCATCGGGCCAGCGAATAGATCAGCGCCGATTTCTTTCAGGCTGGATTTCCCGGGCAGGTCTTCATAGTTGGCTCTGCCAGTCTTGCCCAGGAAGCCATCCCGGCTGTAACGTTTCAGCTCTTCCAGGCAACGGCGCCGGTTACTGATATCATCTTCCGCATCGTACTCTCTCCCCCTTTTTCTAAGAAAGGCGTTGGACACATCCCCAAAGTAGACAAACTCTGCGGACTTGGCTACTGCATCATAGCTGCCAAGAATATCTGTGTCGTGATCGCGCTTGATGCCATGGCGCAAGGCACCTAGCCAGATTTCCTTGAGTGCCTCTTTTTCCGGTTTGAAATTGCGACCATGAATAAGAACGATCTTCTTTGCCATTGTGAGGTACCTCTCTGTCTTTATCTGCTATTCTTATCCAATTCTTTGCGGTTTTAATCATTCGAGTATAGCCAGAAATCAGAAATAAAAACAAGCTCCTGTATGGATCCACCCCCTATTGCCCTTTTTATTGTGCTGGATAGGGTTCGGCAGGCTCACCAAGCAAATGTACTGCACAGGGGTTTGTCATCCCAGTCCCTTGTGTGGTCTTAGTCCGTTATATTTGACCAGCCAGCCTGTCTGCGTGAAGGGACGCACAGGCAGGTCGGCCAGTTTTTCGTTGAACAGGTTCAGGTCTTCAAACAGCAGCTGTTCATGGAAGTCCACGACCTGTCTGCGTGCGGACACGCACAGGCAGGACTGCTCTTGACTGGTGCGGTTAAAGCGCTCACAGATGGTTCGGCAAGCTCACCAGCCACGGCATTCATTTTGGGGGTTTTGGGATAGGTGTATAGATGCAGGATCTGACTATCATTGAGCCGTTGGTCAAACGCGCCCTTGAACGTAACGCCACTGTCGGTAATCACCTGCTGGATGGGGAAGGGGGTCAAGCGGAAACACGTCTCAAAGAAGTCTCTGGCAGCTTGGCTGCTCCGTTTCGGCACCGCCAGGACTAAGGCATAGCCACTGGCTTCGTCAATAGAGGTGAGGAGATACCCCCCGGCCACCTGCCTACGCCGCTCGATGGCGTCCAGTCCCACACACTCGCCAATCTGGCTGGGGCGATAGCCTTTAGGGCGGCGTGTGACGGGGGTTCTTCGATAGGCTTTGGCTTTCCCCTTCGGGCTCAAGGCCGGGGGTGAGATTCGCCTCTTGTCGGGGGTATCGGCAATCAGCCCGTCTGCGTACCCGCACAGACAGGGCGGCCAATGGTCGAAGTACTGGGACAGGGCAATCCCCTGGCCTGACACCAGGATCTGAGCAGTACCTGACACTGCTCTTTATCCAGATTGGGCAGGTCTTGGCGCCGTTGGCGTATCTGCTGGATAACCGCTTGTGGTCAGCGGCGAGTGCGCTTCGGTGCTTTGGGGGTCGGACACAAGCCAGACAGTCCCCACTCGCGGTAGGCTTTGCGCCAGGCATACAGGGTACGGCGGCTCTGGTGGGTGAGCTTGTCGAACCACTGCCACTGTGGTCAAGGGCGGGTCAGGCCATGCTTGTCCCAGAATCTAAGCACACTGACTTGCCTGCACGCAGCACGCAAGCAGGGACGCTGTGCGGCGATTTGATTATTCATGTCCGCCCTTATTGCATGGCTGCCCGTGCGATAAAAGCCTTTTATTCGATACCCTATATGCTGATAGTGCTCTCGTTCTCTCTCTTACGAATAGGGCAATAGGTTTTTGAACTTGTACATACGTCCTACCTGATTGCCCTCAGCTTCGTCTTGCTGGGGCAGTGACCACTTTGGCGACCGGCAGCGTATCCTCACTGTCTCAATGGTTGCGCTAGTCCTTATATACATGCTGTTTGCCGGCATAGTCCTTGAGCAGATAATGGGTATTGTCGCGGTGTGTTGTTACATAGTCAGGGCCTATCGGGATTTTCCCATAACCGCCCGGTATTTCCAGGACGTATGTCGGTAAACACAGGCCGGAGATGTTTTTGCGAAGCTCGGCCATTAGTTGTTGACCTTTTTTGATGCTGACACGAAAGTGGCCTGTGCCTCTGGCGCGATCCGGATGGTGCAGGTAATACGGTTTAATCCTGGCGGCGGCGAGGCGATAGAACAGCGCCGTCAACGTGGCGACATCGTCATTCACCCCCCGCAACAACACCGACTGGCTCAGCAGCGGTATGCCGTGATCAATAAATTGACTGCATGCCTTGATAGCGGCTGGCGTGAGTTCCCTGGCGTGGTTGCAATGCAGGACAACGTACACCGGCCTGGTTGTCTTGAGGGAGTGAATCAGCTTATCGGTGATACGTTTGCTGTCAACGATGGGGATGCGGGTATGTATTCTGATCATGATCAGGTGGTCAAGCCGGGCAAGTGCCGTCAGGATCCCTGCCAGCCTGTCAGCCGATAACATCAGCGGGTCGCCGCCGCTTAGGATCACCTCACGTATCTCTTTATGATCCGAGATATAGGCGATGGCCTTATCCAGTGTATCTTGTCGAGTTTGGCTGGCGGCCGGCCCAATCATGTCTTTTCTGAAACAGAAGCGGCAGTACACCGCACACATTGAGGTCACTTTTAGCAATACCCGGTCAGCATGGCGGTGTATCAGGCCCGGCACCGGGCTGTGTGGCAGATCACCGGTGGGGTCATGCCGCTCATCTGCTGTGGTGTTGAGTTCGTTTATCGTTGGCAAAAACTGTTTACTGACAGGCCCCTCGCCTTGTTCTGCCTGGATCAACGCGGCCATTTGTGGCGTGATGGCGAGCGCCGTATTCGCCACCACACGGGAGAGGGCGGGGCTGGCTTCTGTGCGAATTAAACCAGCGGCTTTTAGGGCAGGCAGCGAATTGAGTTGCTCTGGCATCTTGCAGACTAAAGCAATGCCTCGGCCAGCAGCTGATGCACCTGCTCCGGGTTTTCGCTTAACATCATGTGGCCGGTGTGCTTGAGCAGGCAGCTTTGGCTGTGTGCCAGCCGGGTGAGTAAGTCGGTGGTGGCTTTAGCTGGCGTCATGTTATCTTCCGCACCACTTACCAGGTAGACTTTATGTGTGATGTTGGCAGCCATCCCGATAGCGCCGGTATAGTCGTTGCAGGCATTCAGATCGGTATATAAAGTATGCGGCAAACCACGCTCAAGTAAACACCGGTTGCTGTTGAGAATATTGATTCCGGCCACCGGGTTGCCGCCCAGTTGCGAGCCATAGGCATGACCGGCCAACATGATCATATCCACCGCCGCCGGTTGCTTGTCCCGTGCCGCCTGGAGTAAAGAATCACCTACCGTCATCGGCGCTGCTGTGCCCAGCAGCACGGTCGTACTGACGCGGTTGCTGTCACTGCCCTGATGACGCCCGGCGGTCTCCAGGGCGATCAATGAACCCATGCTGTGTCCCACCAGCTTGATATCGTGCAGTTCCAGGGCATGGATGAGTTGTATCAACCAGTCTGCCATTGCCTCTATGCGCTTGAGCGGTTGGCCGGATGAACGCCCGTGTCCCGGCAGGTCAATGGCCAGCGAATTGAGACCATTGCGGGCAAAGAAACGGTTAAATAACACCCACACCGTGTGATCAAGCCCGGCCCCGTGGATGAAGATCACCGTGGGTTTGTTGTGATCGATCGGTATGCCGACATCGGCCACATAAACGGCTTCGTTCAATAAGGTGAGCAGCACCCTCAGCCCCCTGATGGATGCGATTGATACTGCTGCGATTTATACAGCGCCCTGCTCAAGTCGGCGATCAGGTCATCCGGGTCTTCGATGCCCACAGAAAGCCGCACCAGTCCTGCCGTGATGCCTGCTTCTGCCAATGCAGCGGCATCCATCCGGCCATGGGTGGTTGATGCGGGATGGATAACCAGTGATTTGGCATCCCCCACATTGGCCAGGTGTGAGAACAGGCGCAGCGACTCAATAAATTGTTTGCCCGCCCTGCGCCCGCCTTTCAATTCAAAACTGAACACCGCCCCACACCCCGAGGGCAGCAGCCGTTCTGCCAGGGTATGATCGTGATGGGTGCTGAGTTCAGGATAGGTGACATAGTCAACGGCCTCATGCTGCGCCAGGAATTTGACGATTGTGCGGGTGTTGCTGATATGTTTTGTCATTCTGACTGTGAGCGTCTCCACGCCCTGCAAGATATAAAACGCATTGGCCGGGCTCATCGCCGCACCAAAGTCTCTCAGCCCTTCCCGCCGTGCCCGGATCAGAAAAGCCGCCGGCCCGAAGTCTTCACTGAAATCAATCTGATCAAAACCGGCATAAGGTGCAGTCAGGGTGGTCAACTTGCCCGAGCTCTCCCAGTCAAAGCGACCGGAGTCAACCACGATACCGCCGATTGCCACGCCATGCCCGCCGATAAATTTGGTCAGGGAATGGATAACGATATCCGCCCCGTGTTCAAACGGTCGCAATAAACACGGCGGTGTCAGTGTGGAGTCCAGCATCAGTGGCAGCTGATGGTGATGGGCGATATCGGCAATCACCGGGATGTTTAACACCTCACAGCCGGGGTTGGCGATCGTCTCGGCAAAGATCAGCCGGGTGGCGGGCGTGATGGCTTTTGCAAATGCCTCGGGCCGTTGTGGGTCAACAAATGTCGTCTCGATGCCGAAGCGGGGCAGGGTATAACTCAGCAGATTATGTGTGCCACCATACAAGGCCCGTGAGGCAACGATATGACTGCCTGCCCCCGACAGCGTCGTAATGGCCAGATGAATGGCCGCCATGCCGCTGGCCGTTGCAACCGCACCGACGCCTCCCTCCAGGGCGGCGATGCGCTCCTCCAGCACAGCCACAGTCGGATTGGAAATGCGGGAATAGACATGGCCGGAGCGGCCGAGATCAAACAACGAGGCGGCCTGCCCGGTGTCCTGAAAGACAAACGATGTGGTCTGGTATATCGGCATCGCCCTGGCACCGGTGGTGCTGTCCGGTTTCTGACCACCATGCAGGCTAAGCGTATCAAAGCCGGGGTAGTTGAGTTTTGCCATGATGATCGCACATTAAGATGAGAAAGCCCCTGATTATATCGCAAAGCGAGATATAAGGCTCACACTCCCCCGGCAGGATGATGGCTGCAATACTCGCCCCCGGATGACGTATAATGCCATGTTTCTTAACCAGGCGGGTCAACATGAGAGAGGCCGATCTCAGTCTATTTGAAATTGCAGTCAACTGGCTGCAACAGGGCAGTGCGCTGGCTGTTGCGACGGTGATAAAGACCTGGGGCTCCTCGCCTTGCCCGGCGGGCTCCATGTTGTTAGTGGACAGCAAGGGTAATTTCCAAGGCTCGGTTTCCGGCGGCTGTGTTGAATCTGCCGTGATCGCCACCGCCCTTGATTGCATTGCCGAAAACAAGACAGAGCGCCTGCGCTTTGCGGTGAGCAATGATAGGGCCTGGGAGGTCGGGCTGGCCTGTGGCGGCGAGATGGATATCTGGGTTGAACCGGTCGGCGCCGAATCGGTCGGGCTGTCCCCGGCATTACTGCAACAGGCGGCGGCCGCCTGTCATGCCCAGCAATCACGGGTGCTGGTGAGGAATCTGTCCACCCATACCGCTACTCTTTATCAACCCGATTCCCTTGATGCAGCGGATGCGGATATCCAGGCGGCGGGCGCCCATTCTCTTGCCACGGATAACTGCCAGTTGCTGGAGAGACAGCGGCAGATGGTATTTATCCAGCCAGTGAATCCGGCCCTGCGTATGCTCATCATCGGTGCTGTACACATTGCACAAAAACTGATCACCATTGCCAGCACCTGTGGTTATCATCTGGTCATTATCGATCCCCGCCAGTCGTTTGCCTCCGAAGAGCGTTTTCCTGATGTCCTGCTCCATACCGATTGGCCGGACAAGGCGCTGGAGACATTAAAACCGGATCACAGAACGGCGGTCATCACCTTAACGCATGATCCCAAGCTGGATGAGCCGGCCCTGGCGATGGCCTTGCATTCCTCGGCATTTTATATCGGTGCCCTGGGCAAGCCAGAGGACCCATGCCGGCAGGATACAACGCCTGGCCGGGCGGGGGGTAAGTGAGGGGCTGCTGGCAAAGATACACACCCCGGTGGGGCTGGACATCGGCGCCCGGTCGGCGGCGGAGATCGCCGTTGCCATCATGGCGGAGGTGACACAGGCGCTGCGCTGTGCATAAGCGCACCGGTCATGAGTGATGGACTGCTGGCCCCGCCGATGTGCTGTCTGTTACATGCCCGGCTTATCTTTCAGGTCTTATCCTTCAGGGCGGGAGAAGGTCTGACAGATTTTTTCAATCTGCTCATCCGTGTGTGCGGCGCTGACACTGCATCGTACCAGGGATTTACCGCCCGGTGTGGCTGGCGGGAAGATAAGATTGACGTAGATACCGTTTTCATACAGCCCCTGCCAGATCATCAGCGCCTGCCTCCCTTGAGTCCAGCAGGACAGCCACAACCGGGCCTGGCTCCGGCCCCACTTGATAGCCGGCAGATTGTAAATGGGCATACAGTTTCTCTCCATGTGCCCAGAGTCTCTCACGCCGGTCGGTGGCATTTTGCAGGATTTTCAAGGCGGTGCGTGTTGAGGCGATCACCGCCGGCGAAGGAGAGGCAGTAAATATAAAGGGCCGGCTGGCATAGCGCAGCAGGTTTACTGCCGCATGATTGCTGACACAATAGCCGCCGATACTGCCCAGGCTTTTACTGAAGGTGCCAACGATAAAATCGGTCTCATCAATCACACCGGCCGCCTCTACCAGCCCCCGGCCCCTGGCGCCCAGCACGCCCAGCGAGTGTGCCTCATCCACCATCAAGAGGCTGTTGTGCTGTTTTTTTACCTCGATGATTTCCCGTATCGGCGCCCGATCCCCCAACATGCTGTAGATCCCCTCGATAATGATCAGGGTATTTCAGCGTGACTGCCAAGCCGCCCTAAGCGTTTGTCCAGGTCGTCCGGGTTGTTGTGACGAAAACGTATCACTTCCGCCCCGCTGAGTTTGCAGCCGTCATAGATGCTGGCATGGCTGTCAGCATCGATCACAATCACATCGCCAGCCCCGGCTAGGCCGGAGATCATCGCCAGATTGGCCTGATAACCGGTGGTAAAGACGATCGCCTGTGTGCAGCCGTAGAAATCCGCAAACTCCTTCTCCAGGGCAAGATGGCCGGCGAAGCTGCCGTTAGCCATGCGTGAGCCGGTTGTGCCGGTGCCTTGCTCATCCAGCGCCGCATGTGCGGCTGCCAGACAGTCAGCGTTGAAGGTGATGCCAAGGTAGTTGTTGGTGCCGGCCAGGATGGTTCGCCGGCCGTGAATCAGCGCTTCAGTGGGAGAGTATATCTCCTCTATGGGCGCACCGAAGGGATCAATGCTTTGTGATAGCAGCGCCGCCCTGTCTCTTCCCAGGGCGTGGAGTTTGTCAAGCAACGCCATGGCCGGCTTATCGCCCAGCCTCTTCAGCCCTCTTCCCGGGCCGTGATGAGTTCATGAATTTTTTCGCTCAAGTCTTTTATCGTGTGGACATCGGCGAGTACATTCATCGGTATGGAGATATTGAATTCATCTTCAATGTCCATCAGCAGGTCCAGCACTTTCAGCGAATCCAGCCCTAGCCCATTGACGATATCGGTGTCATCCTGCAAGACGGCGTCGCTGTTGGCGATTGTCGCTAACTGCTGTTTTATCTGTTCGTCTATTTGTTGATAAGAAATACTCATATTAATGTCTGGCTGGTTGCCGCATCAATCGCATCGGGCAATTTAATGCGGGGCCCTCCAGCCCAGTTGCTCTGTCAGTGGGTTATTATTGCATACCCAGTCAGGATGCGTTATTTCATTTATTTTTCCCGGTGTGAGCATGGCCGGATAGCCAGCAGACGGGCACAGTATAAATTAACTTCAGCCAGGGTGTGCAGCAATCGCAACGGGATTGGAATTTTCCTTATCTTGCGCTGCCAGACCTGCTCACCGGTGTGGATGAAGGCATCCCAGTCAAAGCCGTTTTCTGTGCCATCATCAAGCTCATAACAGCCTGAGAGGGTGGTATTTTTTAGCCATAACAACACAGCGGCGATAAGATCGTCAACATGCAGAATACCGATTCTGGATTTGACCCCCGCCGGGGTGAATAAAAATCCGCGCCGCATGGTTTTGAACATGGCCTGCATCTCCTTATCACCCGGGCCATACACGGCGGCCGGCCTGAAGATGGCCGGTGCGGGGGCCAGGCCAGCGTTTACTATAGCCTGCTCTGCCCGATATTTGCTTTGTGCATACCAGGAACAGGTCGGTTGCCGTGCTGCCAGAGAGGATATAAACAGCAGGCGGGTGGGGTTGGCCTGGGATTTAATCGCCGCCAGCAGATGTTCGGTGCCGTGCAGATTGACATGCAGAAAATCATTCAGATGGTTACCGCGCACCACACCAGCGCAGTGGATGACGGCATCACAGTGATGGCAGAGGTTTTGCAGACTGGCCGGGTCGTGGAGCTCGCCTGGCACCCAGTTAAGCTGCCCGGCATCCGCCCGCGGCTGGCGGGTCAGTGATTTGACCGAGATCCCGGCATGGCGCAGCGCCCTGGTGATGTGGCTACCGATGAAGCCTGTGCCACCAGTAAGCGCCACCTGCACCGGCATGGGCTACGCCAGGTCAGCATGCCCCTGTTGTCCGGTTACACCAGTCAACGCGCTTGATAAAGCCGGCACGGGCGGCAACGCGGGACAATTTACCCGAGGGATGTGCGCGGCAGCGTATGTTGTGGTACCAGATCGATCTGGCAGCGAATGCCGAAACCTGCATAAATCTGCTTTTGCAGGCGGTTTATGAGCGTTTGTCGTGCGCTCGCCTCGGCCAGACGACACTCCACCACCAGCACCACGGTCGGCTCGCCGGTATCATCGTCAATGCCAAATGCCGAAGCATTGCCCATGCGTACCTCCGGCTGTTGTTCGGCCAGCTCTTCCAAATCCTGGGCGCGTATATTACGCCCGTGCGTGATGATGATATCCTTGCGCCTGCCCGTCAGGTACAAATCGCCCTCAAACAGATAGCCGAGATCGCCCGTATCCAGCCAGCCATCGGCGCGCAGGCCCTCAGTGCCGGATTCAGTCTCGCCGAGATAGCCGCTCATCAGGCTGGGGCCTTTGATCAACACCCGGCCAACGCGCAAGTCCGGCTGGGCCTCATCGTTATCGTTGACAATTTTGATGTCGTGATCGGGAATGGCGCCGCCACAATTCACGATCTCATTGATCTTCCGCTGCTCTGACTGTATGCGAACGGCGACCCCTCTCTCGGCCATCACCAGGGCATCGACTGACATGGTATTGAGGCCCCGGCCTAACTCGGAAAACGAGACGGCCAGGGAGGCTTCCGCCAGGCCATAACACGGCAGAAAGGCACGGGCGTTGAAACCCGTGCTGGCCATCGCCCGGGCAAAATTATCCAGAATGGCTGGCCGGATCATCTCGGCACCGACGCCAGCGATACGCCAGCAGCAGAGGTCAATTTTTTCCAAATCTGCCTGGCGTATGCGGCGGGCGCATAACTCATAGCCAAAGGGCGGCGCAAAGGCGATGCTGCATCGATTGCGACTGATCAGCCGTAACCATTGCAGCGGCCTGACGGCGAAGTCACGGGTTCGCAGATAATCAACCGATAGCTGTGAGACAATCGGCCCTAAGACAAAGCCCACCAGCCCCATGTCATGGTAAAAAGGCAACCAGGAGGCACACCGGTCGCCACGCTCTACCGCCAGGCCGTGGCGCACAATGGCTCTCAGGTTACGCATGACGGCATTGTTGGTGATGATGACACCCTGGGGGGAGCGGGTGCTGCCTGAGGTGAACTGCAAATAGGCCGGCTCGCTGGCCGTGTTCGGTGTCAGCGGGGCTGCCTTCGATGGGGAGGCGGCAGAGGAGTCAGACACATCAATGAGATGTTCGGATGCGCCGACCCACAGTAAGTCATGGCTGCCTGCTGCGGCCTCCTTCAGGAACGCCAGATAGTCGCCGGGGGCGACAGCGGCTTTTGCCTCGCCTGTGGCAAGCAGCCCGCGCAGTTGCTGCACGTAGATACGGTGACTGCCAAGGTTGGCGGGGACGGGCATGGCAAATGGCACCAGACCCGCGTACTGGCAGGCAAAAAACAGGACGATAAAGTCCATGCCTGTCTCGGCGATGAGAGCGATGTGATCGCCACGCTGTAAACCCAGCTGGTTCAGCCGGGCGCCGGTTTGCACGGCCAGCCCTCGCAACTCGCCATAGGGCAGGGCAGCGATCAACTCGCCACTGGCATCGTAGAAATTCGCACCTGTATCGCCAGTGGCGGCGTAATCCAGCGCCTCTGTCAAGGTCGCAAATTCAGCCAGGTTCTGTGCGATGCGGTTGTGAGTCTTCGTTACATCTCGATCCACGGTCTGTCAACTCCTGACGGGGTGTTTTAACTGATTTATCAACATGCCCAATCAGGCGAGCACAGGCAGCATCCTGCCGGTTTTATCGGCAATGATCGGGCTAGTCATATAAATCGGGTTAGTTGTATAAATTGTGTTTTCATTATTAAGCGGATGTTTACGTAGATCCGATGAGCAGTCTGTTGATACCAACACACAAGCGGTTGATGTTACACAACATTGCAAAAACATGCATCTTGATCTTTAATTCGCTGTCATGCTGGCAGGCCAAGCGTCTTTTAATTCGGCGGTGAGCCGGGCAAGAACAGCGGCGTTGGCAGCATGATCAGCCAAGTTATCATACCCAAGGTCGGGCGTCCCCGGCCAACCACGATCAATAAATTCTGCACCAGCGAACTGCCGGGCTGCCGCATACCTTGGAATGACATGAAAATGCACATCCTTGTCGATCATCATCAGCATCAAATAGTTTACTTTATCGTAGGCAAATTTATTTTCCAGCACGGCTTCAATATCGCCTGTCACGGCAGCCAACTCGGTAAACGCTGCCCGGCTCAAGGCGGAGAGGGCCGTGGCTTTCTCAACCGCCGCCAGCACCAGCGAGCCTAAAGTCGCCTGTGCGGGTCTTAGCATCACCAGCCAGTGTACATAATGCCGAAGGATGGTGGCGGGTGCGCCAAACTTCAGCATCGTTTCATTATAATGCGCTGTCGACATCTTTATGATTATTATGATAAAAAAGCCGGACTCTATCGCATCCCGGGCGGATCTTCCAATTTTTTCCAGTGCAGGGAATAGGCGACAGATTTCATATTGTGATTGTAAAAATACAACATGACTGCCGTATCGTGCGGCAGAACAGCATAAAATACATATAAATCATAGAGATAAAAACGACAGAATGCGTGGTGATGGCCGCCTTACAGATTAAGCCGGTGAACAGCAATGCGGCGCTACGGCGCTTCATCAAGTTGCCCTGGCACATTTACGCCGACGATCCACACTGGGTACCGCCACTGTATCTTGAGCGTCGGCTGCATTTCTCCCGCCTGAATCCTTTTTTCCGGCATGGCCGCTGGGCCGCCTGGCTGGCTTGCCGTGGACAGGTGGTCGTGGGGCGGATCTGTGCACAGATTGATGAGCTGCATCGGCAGCACTACGGCCAGATGTCGGGGCATTTCGGCCTGCTGGAGGCAGTAGAGGATGCCGAGGTGTTTGCCGCCTTGCTGTATGCGGCCGAGAGCTGGCTGCTGGGGCAGGGAACCCGGCGGGTGACCGGGCCCTTCGGCCTGTCCATCAACCAGGAATCCGGCCTGCTGGTGCAGGGGTTCGATACGCCCCCGGTGGTGATGATGCCGCATGGCCGGCCCTGGTATGACGGCATGGTGCAACGGCTGGGTTATACCGTGGCACAAAACCTTCACGCCTACTGGGTGGATGTCTGTTTCGATAAGCCCCGGGCGATGCGGGCCCTGCTGAAGCGGTATGAGGGCCGGGTTCGCCTACGGGCGCTGAATCGTCGACAGTTCCGGCAGGAGTTGGCCATCATTCGTGATATTTTTAACGATGCTTGGTCGAATAACTGGGGGTTTGTGCCGATGACGGCGGCTGAAATCAACGAGTTGGGCACCAGTCTCAGGCTGTTTGTCCCCGATGGGTTTGTCCATATCGCCGAGGTGGATGAGCAGCCGGCCGCCTTTATCGTTGGCCTGCCCAATCTGCATGAGAGCGTTAAGAAGCTGAATGGCCGCTTGTTGCCGATGGGGATAGTGACCCTGATCGGCGATGTCAGCAGGCGGCGGATCAAGACCGGCCGGGTGCCCCTGATGGGGGTGCGGCGGGCGTTGCAAAATACGCCGCTTGGCATGGCGCTGGCCTTTATGGTGATCAATGCCTTGCGGGAGCCGCTGCATGAGCACGGCATCGGCGAGGTGGAGATGTCCTGGATCCTGGAAGGTAACAGGGGTATGCGCCATATTCTCGATGCCATCGGCAGCCGACACTACAAGACCTATCGTGTGTATGAGAAACGGCTGGCGCCATGATCTGTAAGGTGAGTCAGGGAGCTATCGCCGTGCTGGTGCTGGCGGGCGATCGTACGGCCAACGATCCCGTGCGGCTTGCCGCCAATGCGAGCTGCAAGGCATTGGTAAGCGTGGCAGGCCAGCCCATGTTGCTGCGGGTGCTGGAGGCCCTGGCGGTGCTGGATTCAGTAGAGCGCATCACCCTGTGCGGGCCATCGAAGCGTGCGGTTGGTAAGTCACCAGCACTACAGCGCTGGCTACAACGGGGCGATGTTGTCCATCTTGAGGCCGAGGCGAGCTTGAGCGCCAGTGTGGCGGCTGGTCTTCGCCAGGGCCAGGCGCATGAGCGGCTGTTGCTGACCACGGCAGATAATGCCTTGCTGGATGCAGAAATCCTGGCGCATTTTCTGCAATCCTGCGAGGCGAGTGAGGCTGATTTCTGTATCGGCATGGTGAAGTATGAGACCTTGAGGCAGCAGTACCCGGGGGTGAGGCGGACGGTCCTGAAATTCAGCGATACGGCGTATTGTGGCTGCAATCTTTACTTTATCAAGACCGCCGCTGGTCGGGGGGTGATTGATCACTGGCAGGCCACACAGCAGGACAGAAAAACGCCCTGGCGCATGGTGAGCAAATTAGGCGGTGTATCAATGCTGCTGCGTTATCTGCTGGGGCGTTTATCTGTGCCGGCGGCCTGTCATGCGCTGAGTGAGCGGACCGGCATAAAAATTATCCTCATTGATGTGCCGTTTGCCCGGGCCGGGATTGATGTGGATACCGCGGCTGATCATCGGCTGGTGGAGGAGATACTCCAGCACAGATAGCCGTCAGCCAGGAGCAAACAATCAGGAACAGGCCGGGGCAAACAGGCGCCGGGCGGCGGCCAGGTCATCCGGGAAGTCTATCTCGCACCAGCGCTTGCCATCGATAGCACAGGGGCTGACATGCCCGTCCCCGGCCAGGGTATTGATGACGGATAAAAACCAGGCGCCAAGGCCCTGGCCTGATTTCATCTCCCCCTCCAGCCCCTGCTTGAATAGATCGCCGCCGGCATGTCTGAAATACAGCAGGCCGATGGACTCGGCATGGGTCTGGTCTGGTGGCAGGTGTTTACTGACGGCATGGATGCGCCCGGCCTGTAATTCGACCTTCATGTCATCTGCATCATACTGCGCCTTCACATCGGTGGCCAGGGTGATGTTCGCCGCCGGTGAGTGCAGCAGCGTATCCAGCAGGGCGGACTCAAACAAGGTATCGCCATTGATGATGAGGAAATCGTCCTGCATGGCAGCCCGTGCCATCCAGCAACTGGCCAGGTTATCGGCCACCTCATAAAACGGGTTATGGATGATGTGAATATTGGCGCTGGGGAAAACCGTGGCGATGTGAGAACGGACACTGTCCACATTGTAGCCGGCCACCACGTGGATCGGGCCGATGCCCGCTTGCATCAGGGTGCTTATCTGCCATGCCAGGATGGATTGATTGCCCACCTCAAGCAGGCATTTGGGGCACTCTTCGGTTAGTGGCAGCAGCCGCCGACCCTGGCCGGCACTCAGGATGATTGCCGTTATCATGGGGTTATCATGGGGCTGGCATCGTATGAGGCGGCATTGGCTGGTATGATGCCGTTCCGGTAAACTGACTCATGCTGAAATATCATACAGTAGCCTGCACGCAGACGCATCAGTCTGCATGATCCTGTCATATTGCAGATGATATCCACCCTGGAACGTTATATCAGTTATGAAGTGCTGAAGCCGATGGCGGTGGTGTTGTTGATCTTTGCCACGCTGTTTGCCTGTTTCAGCAGCGCCCGCTATCTGGCCGAGGCCGTGACCGAGACGCTGGGCCTGTATTACCTGCTGGAGTTGATCTTTCTCAAGACGTTTATTGCGCTGGAGGTGTTGACCCCGGTGGCATTGTATGTGGCGGTCATCATTGGCCTTGGCAGATTACACCGGGATCAGGAGATCATCGCCATGCGTGCCTCTGGCCTCAGTAATCGCCATATCATCCGGGCCGTGCTGTTGATCGCCGTGCCGACGGCCATTGCCGTGGGCCTGCTCTCTGTGGCTGGCCGGCCTTGGGCCTATGAGCGCAGCTACTGGCTGGATGCCCAGGCGAATGCAGATTTAAACACCGACCGCTTTCAGGCCGGGCGCTTCTACGGCAATGAGGATGCTGAACGGGTCATTTATATCGGGCAAAAAGACCCGGACACGGGCGTGATGAGGCAGATTTTTCATTATGTGAGACGACCGGACAGCAGCGAGATCACGATGGCGAGCAGGGCAACCCGTTCACAGGTGCCGCCCGATGCAGCACCAGCGCTTAACCTGTTTCAGGGCTATGTGTACAGACTGCACCATAGCGATGCTGTGGATGAGGTGACTCAGTACGACACGCTGGTGAGAAACCCCGACCCACAGGCCGAGGCGGTCGGCTATAAGCGCAAGGCCGCCAGCACCTTGGCACTCAGCCAGTCAGCAGAACCCACCGATATCGCCGAGTTGCAATGGCGTTTGTCCCGGCCATTGGTGACCATCCTGCTGGCGCTGATCGCCATACCATTAAGCCGCAACTCGCCCCGGCAGGGCAAGAACGAAAGAGCGTTTATCGCCGCCTTTGTGTTTGCCGTGTATTATAACTTGAGTGGGGTTGCCAGAACCTGGGTTGAGCAGGGGCTGGTGGCGCAATTTCCGGGGATTTGGTGGTTGCATGCCCTGATGCTGGTGCTGCTGGTCATCATCTTTGCGCCGGATCCGCATCGCCGGAAGGTGTCATGATCCTGCTGGATAAGTATCTGGCCCGGCAGATCATGATCGGTATTTTAATTGCCGCTGCCGTCCTGCTGCCCTTGTTCAGCTTTCTTGATCTGGTGGAACAACTGGATGATGTCGGGCAGGGGTTTTATAGCGTACAGGATGCGTTTTATTTCACTGCCCTGATGCTGCCCCGGCGCCTGCTTCAGCTCATGCCGTTTATTGCGCTGATAGGCCATGTCATTGCCCTTGGCAGGCTGGCGGTGCATTCAGAAATTATCTGTATGCGTGCCGCTGGTCTGTCGCCGCTTGAGATCAGCAAAACCCCGTTGCGTATCGCCATCTGCCTGCTGGTTGCCATGGCGGTGTTGGAGCAATACATCGCCCCGGTGCTGGAGCAAAAAGCCCATGCACATCGCTCTGCCGCCCTGGCTTACAGCACGCAACTGAGCGAGGACTTGGGCCTGTGGTCACGTGATGCAGCGCATATTCTGCGTATTGGCGATCGAATACACTCGGCCTTGATGCGGGATATCGAGATCTTCAACCTGGATGAGGCTGGGTTTCTGCTGGCGTATATCCATGCTGGCGAAGCCGAGGTGGTCGATGATCGGCTGTGGCGCTTGCATGATGTCACCCGCAAGCGGTTCAACGGCTTGCAGACTGTCACGGAAGGCATTGAGGCGATGGACTGGCAGCCGTTTCTCAATCCTGAGCAGATCACCACCTTGACCCTGCCGGTTGGCAGCTTGTCACCGCTGGATTTGCATCAGTATATCGCTTACTTAAAACAAACCGGGCAAACCTCCGCAGCTTATGAGCTGGCACTGTGGCGCAAGCCCGGCAGCGGGCTGATCACGATTGCCATGGTCTTGTTGTCTGTGCCGTTTGTCCTGGGCTCGATACGTTCGGGCCTGGCGAGTAAGCTGGTGCTGGCCGGCATGACCGGCGTTTGTGTCTATCTGTTTGATCAGATCATCTCCAACCTGGGGTTGTTGCTGAATCTTAATCTGGTGGTTGTTGCCCTGGCACCGGGTGTGTTGTTGATCTGGTGTGCATACCTGTGGCTGGCGAGGGTGAAGTGAAACCCACTTGCCATCGGTGTCAGGCAGCCCGACCCTGGCTGAGGATATAGCGGCACTGGGCTGTCGTTTTTACAGCATAGCCGGTGATATCCAGCGATAAGGACTGCCTTTGGATCTGCCAGCCCGGTTCAGGCTCTTCTTTAATTGATGTAATCTCATACAGGTTATAACCGGCGCCGGGGTGGGTCTGTGTCGGCAGCGCCGAGGCCGAGGGCACGCCCAGCACGGGGATGTTATTCGTCCCGGCGGCGATGAAGTTCTCCACATGTTTATGCCCATGACCGTGCAGTATCAACTCTGCCCCCTGTTGCTGGATGGTGCTGATGAATTTTTTCTCATCCACCAGCCGCTTGCGCCTTTTATAGGTGCCGGGCACCGGCCCGTGGTGCAATACAAGCAGGCGAAACAAGCCTTGTGCCCTGGTCTCTTCCAGTAGCCCGATTAGCCTGTTGCGCTGTTGTGTGCCTATCCGGCCGGTCGCCAGGAAGGGGGCGGTCGGCACGGCGGTATTGATGCCGATAACCGCCAGCTGGTTTTTAATGTAAGCAGAGGGGAAGCGGTGTTCACCGCCTCCGCCGGTATCAGGATAGAACGGTCGCCACAGCGCCCGGGCAGACTCGATCGCCCCGGCATCCCTGGCTGGAACATAGCAATCATGATTGCCCGGCACCAACAGGATGGTCATATCCCTGGCGGCGGCATGCAGCCAGGCGTGTGCCTGCCGGTATTCCTGCACGCTGCCTGTGTGCGTCAGATCGCCGGCGATGATTAACAGATCGGGGGCATCCCGGCGGATGCACGCCAGCAGGGAATCCAGAATCTCGCGCCTGTGTATAAAACGGCGCCTATACCGCCAGGACAGATACCCCAGCAGCCGTTTACTGCATAACGCTGGCCAGCGAAGATGCGCCAGCGAAGTCAGGTGCAGATCGGCAATGTGAGCGATCTTCAAGCGGCTTACCTTTTATAACCGGCTGTAATAAAATACTGGCGTGTCTTCATGCGGGGTGATGTTTCCACAGCCTGACTGCCTATGTCGTTATCAACCAAAGTGAGATTATTCAGGAAAAAATTATCCGGGGCAAAACCATCCGCAGCGAGCGGTTTGCAGGTTCTGATCACCTCTGAGAGTGATAGTACACTGTGGCAGTTGAGCGGTCGACAGCGTTTGCAAAAACAATTCACCCGGTTTCCCGAGGTGCGGCTGATCGATACGCCCGCCCAGCGGCAGCCCGGGGCGCCGTTGTTGCTGATACGGGGTGACTTCATCTATGTGCAGCAGCTGATTCAGGGGCTGGTGGCCAATACGGTGGCGTGCGTGCTGACGGATAACCGCCAGGGCGAAGCCGTTGCCATCTGGATGTCATCTCATGCGGCAGCACGGGATGTGACCGGGGATGTGGCCGGGGATGATGCTGTGTCGGCGATGATCGCACGGCTTAACAGCGGCGAGGTGCCAACCGGTTTTAAGCCGTTGCCGGCACAGGAGTTTGTCGCCCCTTACGATGTCTCGTTACGCAAGCATGAGGCGGTTGAGGTCTACAAAATAGCGGCGGATAAAAAAGTGCAGTTAGAGAATTTTTTATTCGGCAACGCCTATAAAGGCGTGACGGATTGTATCACCAGGTTTATCTGGCCTTATCCGGCGAGGTGGGCAACGTACTGGTGTACCACACGGGCGATTACGCCCAATCAGGTGACCTTGTTGAGTTTGCTGCTGGTGATCGCCAGCGGGTTTTTATTCTGGCATGGCTGGTTTCTGACCGGCCTGCTTTGTGCCTGGGTGATGACGTTTTTGGATACGGTGGATGGCAAGCTGGCACGGGTGACCATCAGCACCTCAAAGACCGGGCATGTACTGGATCATGGCATGGACATCATCCATCCGCCGCTTTGGTATTATGCCTGGGGTATGGGGCTGGTCGATGCCGGTCTGCCGGATGCTGTGTTTGTGGTGCTTATGTGGGTTATGCTGCTTGCCTATGTCGGCGGGCGTCTGATTGAAGGCGGCTTTGAGTTGTTCACGCCCATCACGATCTTTACCTGGCGCCGGTTTGATTCTTATCATCGCCTGGTGACGGCAAGGCGCAACCCCAACCTGGTCTTGTTGACCGGCTTTACCTTGGCCGGCCAACCCGTACAGGGGCTGTATGCGGTGGTTGCCTGGCATGTGATCTCCACCGCCGTGCTGGTCGTGCGTACCGGCCAAATCTGGCAGCAGCACAAACAGGGCCAGCCGATGACTTCATGGCTCATGCACCTGACCTCCGCCGACAAGGACGTGGCCGTGCGCCTGTTTGCCGGTGTGCGGCCCTGATACAGTCTTCCTTACGCTGCCATGCAGAACACGTTTGTTTTATGCAATCCACACAGTGGCCGGGTCAAGAAACAACTGGGCAGGATCCGTGCTTTCACCGCCACATTCCCGCAACTGATCTATGTGGAAGCCAGCACATCGGCGGAATTTGAGTTGTTCTTCAAACAACATCTGCTGCATGAGGACAGTTTATTGGTCGTGATCGCTGGCGATGGCACGTTCCATGCCGTTCTGACATGGCTGTTTGCTGATCCTCCGGGCCATGCCGGGCCGGTGATCTATCTCATTGCTGGCGGCACAACCAACATGACAGCGGCTGACTTTGGCGTGACCAGGCCGCCCTACCAGCAGTTGCAACACCTGATGCGGCGACTGGCAGCGATGGATGCGCTGGATGCCCCCTGCATACGGCGGGCATCTCTGCGAGTGCAAAATGGCCAGCAAACATTATGCGGCATGTTTCTGGGTACTGGCATGATTGCCGAGGGCGTGAACTATTTTCAGAAAAATCTGCGGGCGATGGGCATCACCGGCAACCTCCTGCCGGGCCTGGTGTTGTTGCGTTTTTTGGCATTGTGCCTGTTACGCTCATCCCGCATCCTGCCCGCAGACCCTCATCTGATCATCAAAACAGACGGCCACGTCAGATTTCAGGGCCGGGCGGCGCTGACGCTGGTTTCGGTTCTAAACCGGCTGCTGCTGGGGTGTCGTCCGTACTGGGGAGAGGGCGAGGGTGTACTCCGGCTGACCAACGTCACTGAAGAGATCACGGCAAAGCCAGCCGCCCTGCTGCGCTCCTGTGCTGCGCTCCTGTGCGGGCGTGGAGGAAGGCGGCCGCCGGATGGTTGCCTGAGTTTTTCCGCAGCGGACATTATCCTTAAATTCAGTGGCGACTTCATCATCGATGGTGAGTTATATGCTGCCGCTTCTGATCTTGTGATCAGCACGGTTGAGTTCAGGTTATTGATCTGTGACTGAGCGAGCAGAGCCCCTGGCCGAGGTGGCGGCCTATCTGACGGCCATCAGTACGCCGCCGGTAGCAGCAGAAGTCATGACCATCACGGCACGGCTTAAACAGCGTTACGGCGAGAGGGTCCAGGCGGTGTTGCTGTATGGTTCTACCCTGCACCGGCCGGATGTCAGCGATGCGGTGATTGATCTGTATGTACTGATGGACAGCTACACAGATCTCTATGCCAATCGGCTGCTCGCCTGTGCCAATCAGCTGCTCGCCCCGAATGTCTTTTATATGCAGACTCAGCACGGGCAAACACAGCACGGGCAGACACTCGTCAGGTGCAAGTATGCGGTGATCTCCTTATCGCAGTTTGCCGAGGGCTGCCGTCACTGGTTTCATTCGTATCTATGGGGCCGGTTTTGCCAACCGGTCAGGCTGGTCTATGCCGCCTCTGCGGCCGTGCAAACCCGCATCATCATGGCATTGGCGCAGAGTTGTTATACACTGCTCAACACTGCCTGTGTCCATCGTCCGGGGGAGATAATACCAGCAGAGGAATTATGGGCGACCGGCCTGTCGTTATCCTACCGGGCAGAGTTAAGACCAGAGGATGCTGAACGGGCGGCTTTGCTGGTTAAGCGTGATGCCGATCATTACCTGACCTTGACCCGCCTGCTGTTGCCGCTGCTGATTTCGCAGTATAAAAACACCGCCACCGGGGTGCAGATTGTTGCCGACCGCCAGTCGGTCAACCGGTTATGCGCCCACTGGCGCTGGCGGCGCTGGCTGGGCCGGTTGTTATCTGTGCTGCGTCTGGTCAAGGCCGCATTCACCTTTAATGACTGTATCGACTATGCAGCCTGGAAGATACAACGGCATACCGGCGAGGTGATTGACGTCACACCTAAGTTAAGAAAATATCCGCTGCTGTTTGGCTGGCAGGTGGGCTGGCGTTTGTTAAGACGAGGAGTATTAAAATAGCGTGATGATTGAAACACAGCAACCTGCCGGGGCCGACAGGCCGGTTAAAAAGAAACACCGCATGAGCGTGGCGCTAGGCCTGTGGCTGATCAAAAAAATTGAGGCCGCATTGATACGTTTCTCCACAGTGGCGGATGCGCCTTTTCTGCCAGCGGCGGATTTTGACTGGGTGGCCTCTCTGGAGCGCAATGCCGGCCTCATCCGGGCGGAGCTGGACGAATTATTGAAAAAGCCGGAGCGCATCCCCAATTTTCAGGACATCTCCAGGGATCAGAGCAATCTGACCCGGGACGATAAATGGAAGTCGTTTTTTCTCTACGGCTATGGTTACAAGATGGAGAACAACTGCGCGCTTTGCCCTGAGACAACGGCGATTGTGGAGCAGATTCCGGGCCTGTTTACCGCGTTCTTCTCCGTCCTCGCCCCCGGCAAACACATCCCCCTGCACCGCGGCCCGTACAAGGGGCTTTTGCGTTGTCATCTTGCCCTGATCGTGCCACAACCGGCACAGGACTGCTGGATTGAGGTGGGCGGCGAGCGGGCGCACTGGATGGCGAATACCTGCATGGTGTTTGACGATACCTACAAGCATCGGGTTGAGAACAATACCGATGGCTTACGGGTGGTGTTGTTTTTGGATATTCTGCGGCCATTGCGCCCGCCTGGCGACTGGTTGAACCGGCGGGTGTTGCAACTGATCCGGCTGTCCCCTTTCATTCAGGATGCCAGGCGTAACCAGATTGCCTGGGAGCGGCGTTATGAATGATCGCTGTCTTACCTTGCCGCTCCGACTCACAACGGGCGCCCTCGTTTTTGCCGCCATGCCATCAGCACGGCCCGATGCGACAGTCCTGTATCCGCCGTAGCGCATTGCCCGACAGGATGCGCCGGATCAGGGGTTCGAACCGTCACACCACCGCGGCCATCTGCTGTATGATATGGTTTGCCAGCCGGATTTTATCCTCTGCCTGTTGCATCCGTGTGGGCAGGGCGAGCGCCTGCACACCTGATTCATACACCGCCGGGATCTCATCCCGGTCGCCCTCATCAATGATCAGGTAATCGACAATATCCTGATAGTGTCGGGCAATCGTGGCATGCGTGACGGCCAGACCCAGCTCCTGCATTATCTTGGCCGCCGGCCCCTTGACCACACGGCCCTGGATGAGAGGTGAGACGGCAAACACTTTACGCCTTGCCAGCCGCTGTCTCACACCGGGCAGGGCCAACAGCGGATCGATACTGAGCAGGGGATTGGACGGGCAGATAATCACGGCTGCTGCGCTCGCCAGCGCCCGGGCAAAGTCCGCCTGTGGTCGTGCCTTATCGCTGTGCCGGAAGCTGATCGAGGTCACCACCGGCTGGCATCCTCGCCGGACAAAATAGTCCTGGAACGGCAGCGCCCCGGCGGTGGTGTGTACCACAGTCTGCACCGGATCGTTACTCATGGGGACGATGCGATGGGCGATGCCCAGTGCTGTGCTGAGTTCCCGTGTCACCTCATCCAGGGCGAGCCCCTGCTGCAAGGCCGCCGTGCGTTGTATGTGGGTGGCGAGATCCTTATCGCCGAGGTTAAACCAGGTGGGCGCCCTGAGTGCCGCCAGCATCTGCATGCACTGCCAGCTTTCACCGGCCATGCCCCAGCCGCGCTGCTGATCGTTAATCCCGGCCAGGGCATACATCACGCTGTCGAGATCAGGGCAGATCCGCAGGCCCAAATGGGTAAAATCATCGCCGGTATTGACCACGATCAGCAGCTTATCGGCAGGCAGCACCCGGCTTAGGCCATAGGCCAGCTTGGCACCGCCCACGCCACCACACAGGCACAGTATGTTCGCTGTCGTCATATCACAAAAACAGATCGTCCTGTGCCGGGCGGATCAGTGTTGCCGCGGTTTGTGTGGCAGGGGCAATGGCCAGCCCCTGCACCAGCACGGCGGGTATGCCCTCATCCGCCTGCCCCATCACCAGGGAGGCCGCCGCGGCGATCTCATCGGCGATTCCGGTTTCTGTGTTGATAAGTACATTACCCATCAGATCAGGCTGGCCGGTTTTTTTCAGCAGACAGGTGATGCCGGCGGCGCCAATCGCCATGCCGGTGGTGCCGGTACGCCAGGCACGGCCAACGCTGTCACTGATGATCACGCCGACTTGTCGCCGCAGTCGGCTGGCAATCCCAGCTTGCAGTTCTCTGGCGGTTTTATCCGGTGCTTCAGGCAGTAACAAGACCCGCTGCCCGGCCGCATCCTGTTCAATATTGGAATGGTCTATCCCGGCATTGGCATGGACGAAGCCGAGTTTATGCTGGACGATAATCACCCCGGGCCGACAACGTATCACGCGTTGCGATTGTTGCAGGATCAACTCAACCAGATGCGGATCCTTGCCGCATTTCCCCGCCAGCCTGCTGGCCTTAGATGAGGGGACGATGTCATGCAGATGGACATAGCGGTTCTCTGCCTTGGAGATGATTTTCTGGGCGATGACCAGGATATCCTGAGCAACCGCATCATCGCTGGCCGGGATGCGTTGCAATGCGGGCAGAAGTACCTCCACCAGATCATCGCCCGGGCTGACCAGCGGGATGTCGGTTAAGGGGATAATGCTAAGGGGCGCCGCCATGAGATTCACCGGATGATTATCGTGTGCATGATGTTCGGGCAGCTGCTGCTGAGTCTTTGCATTGTCATGGCAGCAGTATACTATCTGCCATCGGCCGCATGATTTTCCCCCTGTTTATTTTGCTTGTTTATTTCAGTTTAAGGATACGGCATGTCATTGAGTAAAGAAAATACCCCCATCATCGGGATCGTTGGTGCTGGCATCATGGGGCGCGGGATCGCGCAGTTGTGCCTGCAATCGGGCTTTCAGGTGAGGCTCTATGATGCCGATGCCGCCGCCTGCCAGGCCGCCGCCGAGTACATCTTCACGATGCTGCAAAAGCTGGTCGACAAGGACAAACTCACCGCCGCCCAGCTGGCTGCCAGCCGGCACAGGCTGAACCTGTGCGATAGCCCGGCAGGGTTGGCCGGTTGTGCTGTCGTGATCGAGGCGATCGTTGAGGATCTGGCGATAAAGCAACAACTCTTTGCCAAGCTGGAGGGCATCGTCTCAGCCAGCACGGTGCTTGCCAGCAACACATCATCTTTGTTGATCGCTGATATTGCCGCCGCCTGTCAGCGCCCGGAGCGTGTGTGCGGCCTGCATTTTTTTAACCCGGTGCCGTTGATGCCGCTGGTGGAAGTGATACCGGGGGTGAGGACGGCCCGGCAGTGCATCAGCGATGTTGTTGCCCTGGTCAACCGCACCGGTCATCGGCCTGTTATCGCCCAGGATCAGCCCGGCTTTTTGGTCAATCATGCCGGTCGTGCCTATTACACCGAGGCACTGAAGATCATGGAGGAGGGGATCGCCGATGCGGTTGCCATCGATCGGGTGATGCGCGAGGGCTTGGGGTTTCGCATGGGCCCGCTGGAGTTGATGGACTTGACCGGTCTGGATGTTTCAGGCCGGGTGATGCAGTCTGTCTATGAGCAGTTCCAGCATGATCCCTGGTATCGCCCCTCGGCCTTGATCGCACCGCGCATCTCGGCAGGACTCCATGGCCGCAAGACCGGGGAGGGATTTTATCGTTATGAGGAAGGTGTGCAGGCAGTGCCGGCTGAACCTGCCGTGCCAGCGGGCAGCTGCCGTGATGTCTGGGTGAGTGATGATGTGACGGCTGGGCTGGTGGACAGGCTACGGGCTAATGGGGCGAGACTGGTGGATACGCCGCATGGCGAGCAAACCATTCATATCCTGCAATTCTGGGGCAAAGATGTGAGCCATGTCGCCGCTGCCAGGCAACTCAATCCGGCGCTTTGTGTGGCGGTTGATCCCCTGCCAGCGCTGGAGGGGAGGCGTACCCTGATGGTATCGCCAGTGACCCGTGCGGTGATACGGGACAGCGCCCATGCGCTGTTGGCCGCTGACGGGGTGCCGGTGACCGTGATCAATGACAGCCCGGGATTTATCAGCCAGCGAATCCTGGCCATGATGGTGAATATTGCCTGCCATATCGTCCAGCGCCGGATTGCCTCGGTGGCTGATCTGGAGGCTGCCGTTACGCTTGGTCTGGGCTATCCGCAAGGCCCCTTGGCCTGGGGTGATGCGGTCGGGGCTGGCCGGATAGCGGAGATTCTGCACAATATACACCAGCTTACCGCCGACCCGCGCTACCGTGCCGCGTTGTGGTTGCGCCGGCGGGCCGAGTTGTCACTGTCTCTGCGGGCAGAAGAGCATGACCGGCACTGATCCAGCCAGTGCATCGGCCACGCCCGACAGGCCGGTGAGAACCCGCTTTGCGCCCAGCCCCACGGGCGATCTGCACATCGGCGGGGTACGCACGGCGCTGTTCTCCTGGCTCTATGCCCGCCATTGCGAGGGGGAGTTTCTGTTGCGGATAGAGGATACCGACCGCAAGCGCTCCACCGAAGAAGCAATCGCCGTCATTTTAACCGGCCTTCGGTGGCTGGGGCTGATCGCAGATCAGCCGCCGGTATTGCAATCGCAACGTCTGGACCGGCATAAAAAAGCCATTCAACAACTGCTGGATGCGGATAAGGCGTATCGGTGTTATTGCACACCCGCCGAGCTTGCCCGGATGCGTGAGCAGGCGATGGCCGATGGCGGCAAGCCGCGTTACGATGGCCGTTGTCGTGACCGGGCCGACAAGCCTGCGGCCCTTAGGCCCGTGATTCGATTCAAAAACCCGCCGGCGGGCGAGGTGGTGATCGATGATCTGATTCAGGGCCGGGTGGTGTATCGCAATGCGGAACTGGATGATCTGATCATCGCCCGTGCGGATGGCTCGCCCACGTATAACCTCAGCGTGGTTGTCGATGATGCCGATATGCAGATCACCCATGTCATTCGCGGGGATGATCATCTCAATAATACCCCCCGGCAGATCAATATCTTTCGGGCGCTGGGGCAAACACCGCCACACTATGCCCACCTGCCGCTGATCCTGGGGCCGGATGGCAGCAAGCTCTCCAAGCGTGATGGCAGCACCAGCATCCTGGCCTGCAAGGCGCAGGGCCTGCTGCCGTCAGCCGTGTTGAATTATCTGGTGCGCCTGGGCTGGTCGCACGGCGATCAGGAAATTTTCTCTCTTGCCGAGATGATCGCCTTGTTTGATGTCAGGCAGGTGAATAAATCTGCCGCTGCGCTGAATCTGGAGAAGCTGGCCTGGCTTAACCAGCATTATATGAAGATCAGCCCTGTGGCCGATTTGCTGGCCCTGGCCGAGGCACAGTTCGAGCGGGCCGGGGTCGCGCTGGCCGATGGCCCGGGATTAACAGAGCTGCTGGCAGTGCAGAAGGAGCGGGTCAAAAATTTGCAGGAACTGGTGGAGCAAAGCCGGTTTTTCTATGAGGATATCGTTGCATACGATAAGGCGGCGGCAAAGAAACACCTGCGCCCGGCCATCCTGCCAGCGATGGAATTGCTGGCCGGGCGCCTGGCCGCCCTGACTGAATGGACGGGGGCGGATATCAAGGCCGTCATCGATACGCTTGCGACTGAATTGAACATGAACATGGGCCGGCTTGCCCAGCCGTTGCGGGTGGCCGTCACCGGCGGGGCAATCTCGCCCGGCATTGATATGACGCTCGCCCTGCTGGGGCCGGACAAGGTGCAACAGCGCCTGCACACCGCCCTTGAGTATATCCGCCGGCGGGCTCGGGCCGGATAAATTCACAAACCTGTTACGCCCCCCGCAGGCGATGAGCGGGTGCGATATCACCACGCCGTTTATCGCATTTAAAGGCCATTATCGCTTTTATCGCCCGGTTAGCCATGGCCTGGTTAGCTATGCGATAAAAGCCAGTGTGAGCAGCGACAGGCCACAGGCCGGGGCCTGTGGTTTTTACGCACTTGGAAAAAAATGCTGGACAGGTGTTGACGGGGTGGACAGGTGTTGACGGGGGGGGGGGATAAGGTATCGTACACTATTACCGTGCAAAGCACCAATGGGAGGAATCCAATGAAACGCTATGTCAAACAACTGGGCCAGGGTATGACCGAGTACATTATTATTGTGGCGCTGATTGCTATCGCTGCCATCGCTGTCTATACATTCTTTGGCGATACCATACGTGGTCAGACCGCCGCCATGACTCAGGAACTTGCTGGCAAGGATGGTAGTGGAAGCACTGGCTCTGCTCAAACGGCTGCTGGCAAAGCCGCCACTGAGGGAGCCGCGGTTAAAGGTCTGGGTAATTTCGCTGACGGTCAAGAGGTTAATAATTAAGAAGTAGCCAAGAGGGGATTAATGTAACTCAGGTAACTACTCGAAAATGGAGCGACAACATAACGGATGTGAAAAACCAGGTCGGCGGTTCGCTATAGGCCCTTTGCAAAGGCAGCAGCGCGGTCAGGCTGCTGTCTTTGTGTATCTCTTCCTTAGCGTCCTGATAGTCGTTCTCCTCGGTCTTTACAAGGCCGGTAAACTCACCAGCGACAAGATGGAACTGCAAAACGCCGCCGATGCGGCCGCCTACAGCGTCTCGGTCATCGAGGCGAGGGATCTTAACTTTGCCTCCTATATGAATCGCGCCATCGTTGCCAACGAGGTGGCGGTGGGGCAGATGGTGGGGCTGGCCTCTTTTGCCTTTCACTTCAAATCATTTCATGACTACCTGAATCGCTACGCCAGACCATTAAATGCCACGCCTTTGGCCCCCCTGGGAGTTGCGCTTGGGACTATGGCGCAGGGGTTTCGGCAGGGGGGTGATGGGTTCATTAAGGTCTTGAAACCCGCCGCCAACAAGGTCAGCACAGGCGTACACAGAATCAATCGGCTCTATGGCGTCAGCGAGAGGGGCTTCCATCTCGCCAGTACCTTCTATGCCCTGAGTTCGCTGCAAGCGATGATCGATGAGAACGGTCCCCCTGGCGCACGGCTATCGGAATTTGGCCTGTTGACCCTGATGGGGCATTTAGCCACCTACGGCGCACTGCCCGTCCCCGTCCCCGGTGATAATAATAAGTTCACGCAGAGTTATGATCCAACGGAAGAGGATACAGCGGATGAGATCAAAGCGGGGGGTTATGGGCGCCTGGCCGCCATCATCCATGATTCGGCGGATCCCTTTGTGAATGAACGCGGATTGGGGTTTGATTTGTTCCATGAATTGAACAAGGTGACGCCGTTTCCCGATTTATATACAGGGAAAGGTGATGAGGGCTGGCTGGGGCTGGAATTTGATGAAAAAATATCAATCGGGTTAGCCGAGGCTAAAGTGTCCGCCCGGTTGCAGATAAACATTGCGCTGACCCGTGCCGGCGGCAGCGAATTGCGGCTCATCGCGCCATTGGACGGCAATGCCCCGGAGGATGAGGCCTCAGGGCAGCATTTTAACTGGTCTGCCGCCGACACCACTGACCTCGGCCTGGGTCTAAGCTTTGGCATTAGCGCCGGGGCCAGATTTTGTTGGCCCGTGGTGAAATGTACCAAGTCGGGATGTACCACCAAGCTGAAATGTACCGGGTGGATCTCTCTGCCGGGCGTGAATTTCCAGGCCGTAAATAACCGCCTCGTGGCGAGAGTAAAGATAAAGTATAAGCCTTTAAAGATTGACAGGACATGGACTTTATTGAATATCCCCTTTCCCACCGAGGCGCCGTTCGGTGCGGGGTTTGCCCAGGCCGGTTCCCCCGGTAATTTTATCGCCAGCGAGCAAGCACATATCGGCACTGAGTCCCTTGGGGGGCCGCTTCCGGGTGATGCCTACGGCGGGGCGGCAGATTCACTCCTCGCCTGGAATTATCCCTGCCCGCCCGGGGTGTTCCACCAGGCCGGCAGCGATGAGAGGAAGGTAGGCCGGAAATACGGCGGCCTGCCGACCTATTTCGATACCGCCGGCGAGGATGAGGATCCGCCGCTGCGCGGGGCGGGCGGTTCGAATCTGCTGGTGGGTGTGGTGCTGGATGAGACGGATTTTGATGAGACCAACCCGGCCCGGGGCGGGTCGTCACAAAAAGCGGTGGAACCGACCGGCCGTTTTGAAATCACTGAAAAAATGGCGTCCAACCAACTGCACGCCATCGCCAAGTCAGAGGTTTATTTCAAGCGGCCAACCGATCTGACTTACTTTCACCGCCTTGACGGCCAGGAAGAATACGGCAGCACCTTTAACCCCTACTGGAATGCCCGCCTGGTGGAGACCTCCCATGCCGAGCGGGTGGCGGCGCTGGCGCTGCAACAGCGCGTGTATATGGGCAGCGAATTTAAACCGGCTGCTGTCCTCTCCAGTGTGTCTGAGCCGTTTATGGAAAAGTTTAGGCCAACGCCCTGATGAGGACAGGAAAAAAGCAATCAGGGCAGGCCATGACGGAGTTTCAAATCACCGCGGCCTATATTTTGGTACCATTGTTCCTGATCGTGCCGCTTATGGCGAAATACATCGATATAAAACACGCCGGCATCCATGCCGCCCGCTATCAGGCCTGGGAATATACCGCATGGCATCACCCTGGCGATGAGCCGGATATCCTGGATAATTATAACCGCCGAACTCCCCGTAAATCCCGGGCAGAAACGGCGAGGGAATCAGAACGGCTGTTCTTCTCCGGTATTGATGAGACCGATCCGGTCGAGATTGACGATGACAGCAGGCGGGGTTGGAAGGAGGGAGAGCGAAACCCGCTGTGGACTGATCATGCCGGTAATGCGCTTTATGATGGTTCTACAGCCCCATTGGCAAGCCACCTTGATACCGGGGAGACGCCGGTACCTGGTGTTAGCATTGCCGGATTTAATACGGGCCGGGTTGTATCAGACATATCGAATTTGTTTGATGTTGTCTTTGATACTTTCGGCCGGCTGCTGGATGGCATATCGGGCGGTGATGCAGAATTTAGCGCAATCCATACCAAAGGTTATCACACCGCCCATCTGGAAATACCGGTGATGACCTTCGCTGATGCCATTAACGTATACGAACCCGGCACACTGCTCAATTTTAACAGCCGTGCCGCCGTATTGAGCGAGAGCTGGAGTGCCGGTGGCCGTGAGCACACACACGCACAGGTCGCCGGTGCTGTCCCGACAACGATACTCAAAGAAATTTTTAATCTACCGGGCGTGAGGGAAATCCGGACGGCGTTCGGCTGGATAGCCCCGGAGACGACCGCTTGCCTGGCGGAAGGCGAGTCCAGCCCGGCGGCGTCACTGGGGTTTATCCCCGAAGAAGGCAGCCTGTGGCTGGGTTATATCGACAGCGATATCGTCCACCCCGACCGCTTATCCGAAGGGGGTGTCCACGTCTGCGATGAGGCTGGTCGTTGCCGGTTAGAATCGAATGCTCCCCAGTCCCATACCCGGTGTACTCCCTAGATGAGCCGGCCTGCCCCGAATATAAGTGCCGTGAATAGAAGCTGGATTTTTTATCTGCTCCTTGGCGTTGCCCAGCAGGGCATGGCTGATGCGCCCGAGATCCCGATACCGAAAAACGCGAAAATCAGCATCGTCGGCCAGGACATGACAGTGGGCGGCAAGGCCATGAGCATCAGACAGATCTACACACGGGATAAAATCAGCAAGGTGAAGGCGTTTTATCATAGCCGCTGGGCCGAAGCCGAAATACCGGGGCTGCCCGGCTATACGGAAAATAACGCCCTTGAACCTTGGCATATTATCAGTCGGCTTGAAGAGGGGTATTTATTAACAGTACAAATTCAACGGGCCGATGACGGGGGTACACGGGGTTATCTGGCCAGCAGCAAATTAAGCCGGGAGCTGACGCCTTCCAAACAGGCAGAATCGTTTCCCAAAATACAGGGCACCAGGATCGTCCACGACATTCAGTCCAGGGATGCTGGCCAGCGTGCCGTGACGATGTTGCTGAGCAATCACCACTCCCTGAGCAGCAATTCCAGTTATTACAAAAATTACTACCAGCAGCGTGGCTGGCGGATTGACCTGGATCAACCCATGCCCCGGGCCGGCATGTATGTGCTCGCATTTACCCATGGGCGCGAGAAAGTGAATATCGTTCTCACGGGGAACGAAAACAGCACCAAAATTACTGTCAATAAAGTCGTTCACGACATTTTGTAGAAATGAGCATCACTGAAAAGATAACATCGATCAAACACCAGTTCGGTCAATCCATGCCTGAATACACGGTGGTGCTGGTCTTTGGTGTGCTGGTGCTTACTACCGGCCCGGGGGGTGATGTGATGCAGCAACTGCTGGGCGTCATCAAGGAAAACTATGAAGGGTATTCCTATGCGGTGTCTTTATCTGAGCCCCCTGATTACGATGACGTAACAGATAAACTTGCCGCCGAGGCAGAAGGATTAGTTGACGACCTTACCTCTTTTGCCGATAAAGACCCGGAGAAACTCATTGAAGCAGGAATTAAAGCAGAAGTAGAAGCTACAAAAGAAGCTGTAGAAAACGAGATTAACTCCATCCTGGATGCCATCACGATCGATACCATCTCGATCGGTCAAGTGCAATGCCCTTAAAACCTTATTACTCAAAAATACGACTATGGCCACGAGCAAAAAGAAGAGATCCACCCCGACACTCCCCCTGCTGATGGGCGCCATCGGTTTTGGTCTGGCCGCTGCCCTGTTATCCGTGCTTTATCTAAAGGCAAAAGAAAAAGCCCTGCGTGAAAGCCTGCTCGGCGGGGAAGAGCAAGCGGTGATGGTGACGGTTGTGGTTGCCAATGAAGACCTGCCAAGAGGCAGTCTTGTTGCGGACGGTTTATTTGCGCCACGGGATGTCCCGGCCGAATATGTGCATGCCGATGTGGTCTATCCGGCGGAATATGAACTGTACAGAGGCCGCTCGCTGAACGCCGACCTGGCATACGGAAAACCCTTACTAAAGAGCTTTATGGAGGATGAATTTCCTGTTGATTTCTCCGACACTGTTCCTCTGGGCAAACGGGCGATCACCGTCACCGTGGATGAGATTAATTCGGTGGCCGGGTTTATGCGCCCGGGTAATTTTATTGATATCTTCGTGAACATCGCCTATTCCAATTCAGGTTTTGATGCAAACTTGTATAAGGTGGGTCTGTATTCCGAATTACCCGAAGCCATCAAGAGCAACGCATTCAGTGGTGATATCAGCGCCGTGTTAAGCGACCTGTCCGATGATGAGGCTTCAGAATTGCTGTCCAGCCTGTCACCGGGCGATGTCATTATACCCG
Organism: Gammaproteobacteria bacterium; assembly: GCA_963422205.2. GTDB lineage: Bacteria > Pseudomonadota > Gammaproteobacteria > Eutrophobiales > Eutrophobiaceae > CAXMWX01. The sequence goes on from CAXMWX010000001.1 coordinate 356,915, forward strand.
TACTGCAAGGGGTAAAAGTATTGGCCACGGGCCGTGACCCTTATGTTGAATCGTTAGACCTGTTAAGACAACCGCAATATCGAAGCGATGGAAACTTTAGTTCCGTCACACTAGAAGTCACGCCTGAACAAGCGGCATTGATCGCCGCTGCACAGGATAAAGGCGACATACTGGCACTGTTACGCAACCGCAATGATGAAAGCGCATCCCCCTTTAACTCCATCTCTTCCAGTGATCTTTTCCGTAATGCGGCAGAAATGGCAGCAAGGGAAAAGTCGCGGGCTGCCCGCGCGGCGGTGGCCTCGGGTGTGGATGCATTTGGTAATCTTGTCGATGCAAACGGCAGAAAAATTGTTGATCGTGACGCACTGGAAAAGGCCGGTTTCAGCGTTAATGAAGACGGACAAATCATCGATAGCAACGGCAACCCCGTTGATGCCGATGACATCATCGTTGCCGCGGACGGCACAATCATGACCAAACAACAACTGGCAGCAGCCGGCCTGCGTGTCGATGAGAATGGACAAATCACAGATAGCAGCGGCAATGTGTTGTCTTCAGAAGATATCGTCGTGACAGCGGATGGTACGGTGATGAGCAAGAAACAACTTGCCGCAGCAGGGCTGAGTGTGAACGAGAAAGGCGAAATCGTAGACAGCAAAGGTCGGATTATCCCGCCGGATGAGTTGGTGGTGACCAAAGACGGTAAAGTCATCAATAAGCAGGTATTGGCTGCGGCAGGAATCAAAACCCCTTCCGGGGTGGATGCCAGCGGTAACCTGGTTGACGCCAGTGGCAATACCATCGCCAGCAAGGAGCAGCTCGCCAAAGCCGGTTATACCATCAATGAGCAAGGCCAGATCGTCGATAAAGACGGGAACATCGTTGAACCTGAAAACCTGCTGGTCGATAAAGATGGCAATGTTGTTTCTGCGGACGAAGTGGTTGTCACAGAAAATGGCAGCATCATCACCAAGCAACAATTAGCTGAAGCCGGACTCATTGTGGATGCAAACGGTCAGGTGGTGGACAAAGACGGTAATCCGGTTGACACAGAGGATCTTGTTATCGGTCAGGATGGTTCAGTGCTCAGCAAGAAGGCACTTGCAGCACAGGGGCTTAAAGTCGCCGCCGGTGTTGATGAGAGCGGTAACCTTGTTGATGAGAATGGGAATACTCTGGTCAGCAAGGAAGCGTTGCAGGCAGCAGGATACGCTGTCAATGAGCAAGGCCAGATAATCGATAAAGACGGGAATGTCGTTGATCCGAAAAACCTGATCGTCTCCAAGACCGGTGAAATTCTGACTGAAGAGGAGGTCACACAACTCGCCAGAGAAACACGCATTACAGGGAAGAGTGTTGAGCCGGATGTCTATGACTTTATCATCGGCGGCGCCAGTGAAGATGGCGTACCAAAAAAACAAAAAATAACGATTCAAAATTGATAGCTGAACATCAATGAGAAGATGGGGATTATTTTTATGCGTTTTTGTTATGCAGGTCGCACAGGCACAGCAAGACACAGATAACCCTGTGGATAATGCGAACGCGACAGACAGGGGCGTGGTATTGGAATTTGATGACAGTGCTGATTATGAGACTCAAGCTACGGATAGGCAGCGGTCTGTTAATGATGAATCAGAGGAGGTTGATTTCATCATAGGAGGGGAAGGGGACGGCGGCATAGCAAAACGTGGCATATTGAAAGTCATCGACTAGGCCAGATGCACCAGAATACAATCGGACAATAACGACATGTTAAAAAAAATATTACTTGCCTGCATTTTCATTCATCTCACATACAGCGTTAATGCAAACGAGGTGATCAATTTATATTCCGGTGAGGTAAAAGTCCTGGAAGTAAGCAACATTCAACGGATCGCGGTGGGTAATGCCGGCATCATAAGTACCTCGCTCCTGAATAATGGTCAGTTACTCTTGATCGCAGAGGCTGAAGGGGGAACAAATTTACATATCTGGTTTAAGGATGGCAGTGAAACAGAGTACACAGTCCGTATAAAAAGCGCTGCCGGACCACTTCAGTTAAAAATGTCGGAAGTAAAAGATCTGCTACGAGAGGTCGAAGGCATGACGATCAGGGAAGTGGGGAATCGCATTGTGTTGTCGGGCAAAGTGGACAAGACCTTTGAGGATGCGATTGGTACCGTACAGGGGGTTTTCCCGGAAATCATGGATCTGACTCGAAAACTGGACCCGACCCAAACCGATGTCTATGAGTTACCGGCAAACAAGATGATTTATATCAACGTCAAGATCACTGAATTTAATAAAAACTTCCTGGAAAACCTGGGCATTCTTTGGGATACCACTGTCGCCGGTCCAGCCGCCGCCCTGGCATTGGATGGGGCGACAAACCAGAAATTGAGAGCAACCCCCTCACCTGCCCCTTCTTTTAACAGCGTATTAAACGAAACTAATGGTGAAGGCAATTTGATCAATAATGCGAACTCTGCATTTGGTTATTTCGGTATCGCATCGGAAATCACTTCCCGCATTAATTTTGCCGTCAATTCTGGCAACGCTGTGATATTGTCTGAACCACGCCTGGCGACACGCAGTGGTGGTGAAGCGAAATTTCTGGTGGGCGGTGAATTTCCCATCGAGATATCCAACATAAATGGCACCACCATAGAGTTTAAGGAATACGGGATTAAACTGAATGTCACGCCCGAAGTAGATAAGAAAAACTATATTCGTGCCTCGGTCATGACTGAAGTGAGTTCCATCGACAGTTCGGTGTCCGTCAATAATGTTCCCGGGCTGCGTACACGAAGAACAGAAACTGCAATCAGCATGAACTCGGGTGATTCTCTGGTGATCTCCGGTTTAATCGATCAGCAACTCTCCAAGGATGTGTCGAAAGTGAAGTTACTGGGTGATATTCCCATACTCGGCGAATTGTTTAAGTCAACAAACTGGCGAAGAAATAAATCTGAGTTGGTTATCTTCGTCACGCCTACTGTCTTTGATGTTGATTCAGATCTCAATAAAAAAGCCATTGATTATGCCGACCAGGGTGTAAGAAAAGCCATCGAAAAAATCGACCCTGAAGCACTGGATATTGTTTACTGAAAAGGAAAAAAAATGTTTGATGTTCTAGTTGATAACCATAAAGGCGAGCGGATTAAAAACTTTCGTTGTCCTGTAAACGAGTGCAGTATCGGCAAAGCCCGGGATAATTTTATCCAGTTACGCGGCTGGAAGATCGCCCCTCACCATGCCGTGATACGACGTACCACGGAAGGCTTGTTTATCGAAGACAAAACCGGTCGAGAGCGCGTCGAAGTCAACGGACAGGATATTGCTTACCATGGCCCTATTCGCACCTCCGATGAGATCATCATAGGGGGGTATCATATCAAGGCCGGTGTCGTTGTTGATGGTAATGGGCAACAGCAATTTGACGAAGACGAGGATGATGTCTTTGAGGATATGAAGACCGTCATTGGTGTGCCTCACCATAAAGTGATCGAAGAATCCGATGAACTGAGTGAGACCCTGATCACTCTGCAACATGATGAGAAGTTCAAATGGCGTAACCGGGTACACGAAGAATTACTTGCCATGATGGATCTGCGCCGAACGGATATCGGCGAGATGGATGAGGATGCACTTCGCGCCCATGTTGAAAAAATGGTAACGGAAATCATCACGGAATTAGGCAATAAAATACCTTCTTATATCGATACAAAACAATTACTGCATGATGTGCTTAATGAGGCCATCGGCTTGGGCCCGTTGGAAAAACTTATCGCCGATGAGTCAGTCACCGAAATCATGGTCAATAAATTCGATGACATTTATATCGAACAGGCGGGAAAATTAAGCAAAGCGGATGTGATATTTTCCAGTGATAACGCCGTGATGACCGCTATTGAGCGTATCGTCTCACCGCTGGGCAGACGTATCGATGAAAGCTCTCCCATGGTGGATGCCCGGCTTAAAGATGGTTCACGCGTGAATGCGATTATTCCACCGCTGGCCTTGCGTGGCCCTTGCCTGACTATCCGAAAATTTGCCAAGCAGAAATTGCTGGCTGATGATCTGGTCGGCTTTGGTGCGCTGGATAATCGCATGGTGCAGTTCCTGAAAACCGCCGTTCAAAATCACATGAATATTATCATCTCCGGCGGCACCGGCAGTGGTAAAACCACGTTATTAAATGTTTTGTCCAATTTTATACCCGCCAGTGAACGTATCGTCACAGTAGAGGATGCTGCCGAGCTCAAACTGGCACAACCCCACCTTGTCAGCCTGGAAGCCAGGCCGGCCAACCTGGAAGGGAAAGGTGCGGTGCCGATACGGGACCTGGTGAAGAACTGTCTGCGTATGCGTCCTGACCGCATCGTGGTAGGCGAGTGTCGTGGTGGAGAAACCCTGGATATGTTACAGGCCATGAACACCGGACACGATGGCTCTTTGACGACTGCCCATGCCAACACACCGCGGGATTTAATCGCTCGTATTGAAGTCATGGTCATGATGTCCGGCATGGAACTGCCCGTCCCTGCAATTCGTGAAATGGTCGCCTCGGCAATCCATATTGTTGTGCAACAAACCCGTTTTTCTGATGGCAGTCGACGGGTCATTAACATTACTGAAATTACCGGTGTTGAGTCAGGCATTGTCTCCATGCAGGATATATTTAAATATCAACAGGAAGGTTTCGATGAGGACGGTAAGGTACAAGGCCGCTTCGTGGCGACCGGCGCCGTGCCACAATTCTACGAGGACATGAAGCAGCGCGGTCTGCCCGTAGACATGGCAATTTTTCAATAGCATTAATGGAAACCTCTTTAAATGCTGCTGGTGATATCTTGTTTATACTTGCCGTGGCCTGTGTCTTTTTTATGACGACCATGCTGTGGTGGTTGTTATCACGAAAAGCCCTGGCCTTTCTCGAAGGGTACAAAGAGACATTTACCACGACGGCCAGCAGTAACCTGTCTGATATGTTTCTGTTCGTTGACCCGAACCGGCTTTTTATGTTGAACCTCGCAGCTATCGTCATATTCCCGGCCCTGACCTGGCTGGTGTTCCGTGATGTGGCAGCGATGATTGCCGTGTTATTAATCGTGATGCTGGCGCCCCCGTTTTTTTATCGCCGCCTGCGATCACAACGACTGGCCCGATTTGAAGCACAACTTCCCGATGCATTATTAATGGTCTCCGGTGCCATGCGTGCGGGCGCCAGCCTGAACATCGCCATGGAAGGGCTGGTAAAAGAACAGCCGGCGCCGATCTCCCAGGAATTTGAATTGTTTCTTAAAGAGCAACGCCTGGGCGTAGAATTCAATGAATCGATAAAGGCCATGGAAGAGCGTAATCCAATCCCTGACTTCACCATGTTGGTAACTGCCCTGCGTATCAATCGTGAAGTAGGCGGCAATCTGGCAGAGACCATGGAAACGCTGGGTGAAACCTTACGAAGAAAGGCAATGATGGAAGGCAAAATCGACAGTTTAACGGCACAGGGGCGATTGCAGGGCATGGTAATGACAGGTCTGCCCATCCTGCTGGGCGTTTTGCTTTATTTTATGGAACCTGAAGCCATGAGCAAACTTTGGACTACCCCTGTTGGCTGGGGTTTATGTATCGTTATTGTTGTTATGGAAGCGATGGGTTATTTCATCATTAAAAAGATCACCAGTATTGATGTGTAACAATCACCATGCCTGAATTTATTACCTTTAACTTGCCCCCCTTTATCGCCGTCTTTGCCGGGCTGTGTGCATTATGCAGCATACTGCTTCTCAACAGTCTATATAAAATGGTTGATGACGATGACCGTGCCTTTATGGATCCATTGCCTTTTAAACTGAAATTGTTCTGGCCTTTGACTCAAATTATTGCTTACCTGGGATGCCCCTTTCTCCCTTATGAAATCATTGAAAAAACCGAACAGCGCCTGGCACGCACCGGTGTGGGCTACTTGCTGACCGCCGAGCAGTTTATAGCGCTACGCATTCTGGTGGCATCAGGGCTACCTGTGGTTGTCTTTTTTTGTATGTCAGCGTTGAAAATCCATGAGCCCATCTGGCTCGTTGTCGCCCCGCTGGTCGGATTTCTGCTGCCCGATATATGGTTAAACGATACCCGAAAGAAGCGTGAGGGCGAGGTAATACGCTCGCTGCCTGTTTATCTGGACTTTATTACCATGTGTGTTGAAGCCGGACTTAACTTTCAGGGGGCGCTTGGCCAGGCCATGGAAAAAGCCCCTCCCGGTCCCTTGCGAAATGAATTTGCCATTGTGTTACGCGATCTGCGTTCAGGGCTACCACGTGCAGATGCGCTGAGACGCATGGCAGAAAGGCTGGATATCACCGAAGTCAGCAGCTTTGTCAGCGCTATTGTGCAGGCGGAAAAAATGGGAGCCAGTCTTGCTGCGGTATTACGGGTACAGGCAGATCAACGACGTAACGAGCGTTTTCAGCGTGCCGAGAAAATGGCCATGGAGGCCCCGGTCAAGCTGGTTGGTCCTTTGATTATCTTTATCTTCCCTGTCACCTTTATGATTTTAGGATTCCCCATCGCCATGAAGTTTCTCGGTGAAGGGCTATTATGATGTATGGTCGGCTGCATAGAGCCGAAAATAAGGTCTGCCTGATAACAAAAGTTGCTGTTGCCGATAATTTCCTGGCACGTCTGACCGGCCTCTTGGGTCGGCCAGAATTGATGCAACTGGAAGGCTTGTTAATTCGACCGTGTTCATCAGTACACACGTTGGGAATGCGGTATAATATCGACTTGGCGTTTCTTGACCGCAACTGGAAAATCATCAAAATCGTAAACGCTTTACGGCCCTGGCGCACAAGCGCCTGCCCTTCTGCGTATATGGTGCTCGAATTATTGGGTGGGACTTTAGAGAAATTACAACTGACAACCGGGACACAACTGGAATGGCATGAATCAGGCGAACAGACATCTTAGATTGTTTTTTTGGCTTTTTATTAGCTTGCCTCTCTCTGCCTGTCTTGATGCGAATCTAAAAAAAGACGGGGGGAGAACGGAATTCGATTTCATCGAAACTGATAAACTGGCCGAAGCGGCTTATCAAAGCAACGATTGGGTTGAAAGTGAAAAACATTATGCTGTCCTGGTACAGGAAGTTCCGCAAAGGGCCTTGTATTGGTTTCGTTTAGGTAATGTCTATGCCCGTACCAATCGCCCGGATGCGGCAATTATCGCCTACCGTGAAGCCGTACTGCGTGACCCCGAAATGACCAAAGGCTGGTTTAATATGGGTGTTTTACAATTAAAACAGGCAGCAAACAGCTTTAATGAGCTAAGATTATATGGCGACAGAAGCAGTCCGCTGCACAGTCGGGGCAACGATATCTTTGTAGGGATACTTGATATGATGCAAGGCGAAGAGGAATCTGAAGAACATGTTGACCCTGATCTGTCCCCATAGACGACAAAAAAATGGCCAGGCCATGGTCGAGTTCATCATTATTCTGCCCGTCCTCTTGTTCATTATCCTTGCCACCTTGCAATTCGCTTTTATCTACAAGGCCAAAATCACCTTGAACTACGCCACCTTTGAGTCAGCCCGTGCCGGCAGTCTTGGTGGTGCCAGACCTTCTGCCATGGATAACGCCATGGTGCGGGCATTGGCCCCCCTTTATACGCATGCTGACAATACCGAAGCCTACATAACAGCCCGAAAACGAATAAGACAGGAAATCGCCGATGGTTATTTAAAGATTGATGTCATCAATCCGTCTCTCAAGTCTTTTGACGATTACGGTAAAACAGGAGATAACCTTGTTTACATACCCAATGATAACCTGATTTACAGAGAGGCAAGCAGCGAAGGTAAAGATTCTGAACAGACAATACAAGACGCTAACCTTCTCAAAATACAATCTTATTATTGCTTTGAGCTGATTGTGCCTTTTGTCAATAAAATTCTCTGGGCCATGATGCGATACGCACCCGGTGAAGTGCTCCCCGGCAGCATCCCGCAGGTCGAAGGCAAACACCGTGTGGGCAGACCTCAAACAGGCACTTTTAACGAGGCATGTGTAAGAGAGAAAAATGACAGTGATGGTTATTGGGGCATACCCATTCGTTCACAGGCGATAATACGCATGCAGTCCGATGCCATACTCACAGGCACTTAAAGTGTTGTCGTAGATAACGTAAACATAGCCATCAATTGCGTATGTCCGCCCTTTGAGAAGAGCAAACAGCAACATACCCCAATTATGCGACAGTATCTCGGGTTTTAAGGCCGACTACCCCGATATTTTGCGACTCTTTCGTATGGGTGATTTCTATGAACTCTCCTTTGAGGAGGCACGTAAAGCCGCTCGTTTACTCGACATCACGCTAACCGCCAGGGGTAAATCTGCCGGTGAAGCCATACCCGTGGCGGACACCCAAAAGATTGGGATTACAAACCCCCGCACAGTACATTGGTTGGTGAGCTTATCGAAACCTATCCAGCACAACAAAACGTGCAATATGGGGTGGATTCATACACGGGCTTGACACTCCGGGCCTGGTCACGTACAGTCTACTGCTTTTTGAGAAATGCAACCTGAGCGGCTGGCAGGGAAGCAGCATGAAAGTGACTATCCGGGGCCATAGCTCAGCCGGGAGAGCGCTTGCATGGCATGCAAGAGGTCGGCGGTTCGATCCCGCCTGGCTCCACCAGATATTTCCCGGCATAACCCGGTGTCAAGCCGGGGCAGGGCTGGCCTTGACCGTCCCCTTCGTCTAGTGGCCCAGGACACCGCCCTTTCACGGCGGCAACAGGGGTTCGAACCCCCTAGGGGACGCCATTTGAATACCTGCCCGGCAAGATTGCCCAAGGAGATTTGCCGGGGGCAATCTGCCCGGACGGATGCCGGTCTGGCTGGCTTGTAAATACACAGGAATAATGCCTTGAAGATCAGCATGTTAGGGGCGGGTTATGTCGGCCTGGTATCGGCGGCCTGTTTTGCCGAGTTTGGTGCTGATGTGTGTTGTATTGATGTGGATGCGGAAAAAATCAGTCGGCTGAAGGCCGCCGATATCCCCATCTATGAGCCGGGGCTGGATGAGTTAGTGACAAAAAATATCCGCCAGGGCCGGCTGCATTTCACGGACTCTCCGGATGCCATCGTTCCACAGAGTGATCTGATTTTTATCGCTGTCGGCACCCCGCTAAGACAGGGTGATGGCCATGTTGATTTGTCTTTTCTCTACCAGGCGGCCAGAGACATCGCCCCCCTGCTGGCCGGTTATACGGTGGTGGTGGATAAATCCACCGTGCCGGTGGGTACGGCGAGGGAGGTCAAGCGCCTCATTAGCGAAGCCAACCCGGCGGCCGATTTCGATGTGGCCGCCAATCCGGAGTTTCTGCGAGAGGGTGCGGCCATTGGCGATTTCATGCGGCCGGACCGGGTGATCATCGGCGTGGAGAGTAAACGGGCGGAGGCATTGCTGCGGGAGTTATACCGGCCGCTTAATCTCATTGAGGCGCCGGTGATGGTGACCCGCCTGGAGAGCGCCGAGTTGATCAAATACGCCGCCAATGCGTATCTGGCAACCAAGATCAGCTTCATCAACGAAATGGCGTCTTTGTGTGAAGTGACCGGTGCCGATGTGCATCAGGTGTCAAAAGGCATGGGGCTGGACGGGCGTATCGGGCGGAAATTTCTGCATCCCGGCCCGGGCTATGGCGGCTCCTGCCTTCCCAAAGACACAAGGGCGCTGGTGCATATCGCCCAGGAACATGGCGTATCCAGCCGGATAGTTCAGGCTGTGGTTGAGGTCAATGAGGCGCAGCAGGTGTGGATGATCCATAAGATACGCCACGCCCTGGGCGGCAGCGAAGCCGGCAAGACCCTCGCCATCCTGGGCCTGACTTTCAAGCCGGAAACCGATGATATGCGTGCCGCCCCGTCATTATCCATTCTGCCCGCCTTAATTGACAATGGGGCCAGCATCCGGGCGAATGATCCTAGGGGGATGTGCCAGGCGAAGCCCCTGTTGCCGGATTCGGTTGCCTATTTTGATGATGTTGATGCTACGGTGAGGGGGGTGGATGCCATCGTTCTGCTGACCGAGTGGCATGTGTATCGGGGGCTGGATTTGCCGCATGTCCTGGCATTGATGCGGGGGTGTGTATTTATTGACCTGCGTAATGTGTATGAGCCGGATGACATGAGGGAGTGGGGATTCGATTATCATTGTGTGGGCAGGCAGCGCCCGGTGTGAGCTTGGTGTGAATGGATAAATGCAATATACGTTAATCGGTCACAGCACAGCAGACCCGCCGAGATTGCCAGAAGAGCTAAGTACAGGAGTGCGGCATTGACATCGCTGGTGGCTATAGAATATGATCTTGAGGGAAAGCAAATTTTTATCCGCCTTGGTGATCACAGGGAAATCACAGCCACCCTTAAATAAATCAGACGGATCTCCCTTGGTCTTTTTCGGCCCTGCATGGTGGTGGCATACCTGAATGATGGTACTAGGCAAGATGGAACCCAACATGAAAATCAGCCCAGCCAAGAATTACCAGAATTACCATAACTAAACAGGACACAAACGTGAGCGATAAACCCATCCCCTCCACTGACGGTATACAACCGGTCAACCTGCAAATCATACCGGCGGACTATTATCGAGAAGACGATGAGTTCAATTTGTACGACATCTTTGCGATACTGTTCAGGTACAGATTTCTCATGGCGGCAATCACGGCGGCCTGCACCATCATCGCCCTGTTATATGCGCTGTTGGTACCACCGGAGTATAAAGCCAGTGTGCATCTGTCTGTGCCCGCTCTACATGATATTAACGAGCTTGGTTTGCAGGATAATAACCCAACGCAGGTGGTATTTCAGCGGTTTCTGGATTACTTCAATTCCCGCGCCCTGCGCTGGCAGTATTTTGAAGAGCATAACCTTCTGGCGGCCCTGGTGGATGAGAGGGAGATGGAGAGGGATGAGAAGAAGCAGGAAAACCTGCCTTATGCGGTGTTTGAGGAGCAGTTCAATAACAGGCTTCGGTATGAGCAAAAGGCGGTGACAAAGCGCAGAGCAGTCACGCGGGTAACCGGGGCGACTGCCACCTTGCAGCTGAGGGATCCGGTGCTGGCGGCTGACTGGCTGAATGGCTATGTGCAGCAGGTACACGCCGAGACCGTGGATTCCCTCAAAGCGGACAGGATGGCGTCCTGGAACTTCCGTCAACAGCGTCTGGATGAGCGAATTGACCGTCTGCGCCGCTATGCGGAAACATCGCGGGCGGATGAGATTGCGCGCTTGCTGGAAGTCGATGCCATTAATCGTCGCCGCATTGAAGGCCACATAAAGGCATTGAGAGCCAAGGCTAAACAGGATTTGTCTGATGAGAAACGCAAGCTGCGTGAGTCGCTTGAAATTGCCAGGACACTGGATTTTGTCGATATGGCGGTGCCCGCGCCACGTGTTGACCAGGCCATTACTAATTCACCTGATCTGATGGTCAATCTACGGCATATCCCGACGTATAGCAGAGGAGTTAAAGCGCTGGAAGCTGAAATTCACGCGCTCAATAGCCGGGAAGAATTCCCGGACCCCTTTGTAAGTGGACTGAGAGATCAGCAGCGGCAGCTGGCAATGCTGAATGAAAACGCCAGGGTGCTGGCCCTTCAAAATCGCACCTCCGATGATCCGCATATTGGCGATTTACGCAGCTTGCAGCAAGAGCAAGAGAAGCTGGAAATGAATTTGCAGCGGCTTGCCGCCGATGAGGACATCAAGGTGGTCACGATTGAACAGGCCGCCGTGCCGCCCCAAAAACCCAGCAAGCCAAAGCGCAAGCTGGTCGTATTGATTGGCCTGCTGGGCGGGGTTATCCTGGCGGTGTTTGCGGCCTTTATGCTGCACTTCCTCGGCAAATACAGGCAAATCGCGGCGATAAAACCGGGGTAGCGTATTCATGTATCTGGTGACCGGCGGTGCCGGGTTTATCGGTTCGCATCTGGTTGAACGGCTGCTGGCCGATGGTTCACAGGTGCGGGTTATTGATGATCTTTCTACCGGCAAGATGGAGAACCTGGCTGCCATCGCCAATCATCCGAAGCTGGAGATCATCACTGGCGATGTGGGCGATGCGGCCCTGGTTGGACAGGCGATCAAAGGTGTGCAGATCATCTTCCATCAGGCCGCCCTGGCCTCCGTGGAGAAATCCGTTCTCACCCCTTGCTTGAGTTTTCAAAGCAACGTCAAGGGCAGCTTCACGCTGTTTGAAGCGGCGAGGACAGGCGGGGTCAAGCGCATCGTCCTGGCAAGCTCCTCGGCAATCTACGGGCAGGACGGCACCTACCCGGCGAGCGAGGGGGCGGCCGGACAGCCCGACAGTCCCTATGCGCTGGATAAGTATTATGCCGAGAACCTGGCCTCGGTGTACTGCAAAAGCTATGATCTGCAAGCGGTTATTCTGCGTTACTTTAACGTCTACGGCCCCCGGCAGGACCCAGCTTCGCCCTATGCCGGGGTCATCTCCCGGTTTACCGAGCAAATCAAGGCGGGCAAGACGCCGGTGATTCGCGGTGATGGCAAACAGTCCCGGGATTTTGTCTATGTCAAGGATGTGGTGGAAGCCAATATAAAGGCCATGCATGTATCGCCCATGAATGAGCAATGCGCCGCCGCATGTTTTAATATCGGCACGGGTACCGAAACCAGCATACTGGCATTGCTGGAGAGCCTGTGTCAGGTGTATCATGTGCCGATGACCTATAGCACGGCGGCAGCACGCCTGAGTGATATCCGGCGCTCCGTTGCCTGTATTGACCGGGCGGCTGCCGGGCTTGACTGGCGACCATGCCATGATTTATCTGCCGGCCTGGCCGCCATGCGTGATGTATCAACGTCCTGATAATGGTCAGACGGCGAGCAATCCGGGCATGATTTACCCGCTCCGGAACCTGTACACATCTGATTAGCCATGACTGCTTTTAGACAAATCTGGCAAATACTGCTCCCCAGGCAACGTCGGCAAGCCCTGTTGTTGGTGGTCATGCTGTTGATTGGTGTGTTTCTGGAGATGCTGAGTATCGGTCTGGTTGTCCCTCTGATTGCTGTGTTGATGCAGGATAATCCAGCACAGTATTTTCCAGTGTTGCAACCTGCATTTGACAGTCTGGGGCAGATCGACCAGCAGACGCTTATGCTGACAGGCTTGCTGGTGTTTGTCAGCGCCTATGTTATCAAGATATTGTTTTTAGCTTTGTTCTGCTGGTATCAGACGCGCGTTATCTTTCTTGTTCAGGCGAAGATATCGGAGCGGCTGTTTGATGTTTACCTGCAACAACCTTACAGCTTTCATCTACAACGTAATTCCGCTCAACTGATTCGCAATATCAGCGGCGAAGTCGGTTTATTTGCTACGGGTGGTATGATGAGCAGTCTGAGGTTGCTCTCCGAGCTGCTGATACTGACTGGCCTGGTCATCCTGCTGCTGTTCGCTGAACCCCTGGGATCGCTGTTTGTCGTCGGCCTGTTTGTGGTTGTTGTCGGCGGATTTCACGGCCTGACCCGCCATCGCCTGCGTCGATGGGGCTCTCTTCGCCAGCATCATGATGGCCTGATTATGCAACACCTGCAACAGGGGCTGGGAGGGATTAAGGCGGCCAAGCTGGGCGGGTACGAAGCAACGTTTCTCAGGCAATACAGTACAAACATGAGCTGCGCTGTCCGTGTGCAGCGAAAGCAGCATGTTCTGGATCAAATGCCGCGTTTAGGGCTGGAGCTGCTGGCAATCAGCGCCCTGGCTATCCTGGTGATGAGTCTCGTTTTGCAGGGCCGTGATCCTGTCATCGTGCTGCCCGTGCTGGGCATGTTTGTTGCCGTTGCCTTTCGGCTCATGCCCTCGATCAACCGAATCATCACTACATCGCAGTACATCAATTATTCCCTGCCGGCGATAGACAAGGTATATACCGAGTTGATCGTTGATGCTCCGCCGCCAGCCGCTACCGGGGCAACGGAAAAGCACACCTCCTTCACCCGGCTGGTGATGGATGGGGTCTTTTATACCTATCCGAAGGCAACGGTACCGGCTTTAAGACAGATATCGCTGATGATAAATAAAGGTGAAGCCGTGGGCATTGTGGGCGAGAGCGGTGCTGGTAAAAGCACGTTAATTGATGTACTGCTCGGTCTGTTAGCATCGCAGGAGGGCGATATCACCATTGACGGTGCGCCCATGCAGGCCACTCTGCGCTGCTGGCAACGTCAGATCGGCTATGTGCCGCAATCAATTTACCTTACCGATGACAGCATTCGGCGCAACATCGCCTTTGGCGTGCCTGAGAAGAGCATTGACGATGTTGCCGTATTGCGTGCCATACAGGCAGCGCAGTTGAGTCGTTTTATCACCGGCCTGCCGGATGGGATTGAAACCCGTGTGGGTGAACTTGGCGTGCGTCTGTCCGGCGGCCAGCGCCAGCGCATTGGCATTGCCAGGGCGCTGTACCATAACCCGGCTGTGCTGGTGCTGGATGAGGCCACCAGTTCGCTGGACATGATCACCGAACGGGAAGTCATGCAGGCGGTCATGGCGCTGCAAGGCGACAGGACGCTCATCATCGTTGCCCATCGCTTTTCCACCATCAGATATTGCGACCGCCTGTATCGCCTGCACAATGGCGAGATTGTGCAGAGTGGCTCTCCCGATGATATCGCATTTGATCAACCTGCACCGGGCATCGTTGCCGTGGCGGGCAAATAACGTGCTGTGTTAAGGCGTGCCTTTAGATAGGCCATAGATAGGCCATCGCGCACGATACATTCAAACCCATGCCAGCAGAGACTGCACTGATCAGCATCATTGTGCCGGTGTATAACACCCGGCCTTATCTACAGAGGTGCATGGACAGCCTGTTAAGCCAGACCTACCCGCACGTTGAAGTGATTTTTGTGGACGATGGCTCTACCGATGGCTCTGCTGATGAGATCAAAGCGCTGATGGATGGCGATGCCAGATGCCGCCTGTATCGTCAGGCCAATCAGGGGGCGGGGCCGGCCAGAAATCTGGGGCTGGCACACGCCAGGGGGGAATATATCGCCTTTGTTGACAGCGATGATTATGTTCAGCCGGATTATCTTCAGGCCATGTATGAGCAAATGCAGCATGATCATTCCCGGCTGTGTTTTTGTGCTATAAATGTGGTTGATTTAGAGTGCAAAATGCTGCCCTTTAATGTCGGCGAGCATTGGCGTGCCGCTGTTATTGGCTTGCTTGAGAGTACCGGCGCTGGCAGTGTATGCAATCGTTTGTTTGCCAGATCCGTGATAGCGGATAGCAGATTTTCAGAAGGGAGAACTGAAGATCTGGTGTTTATGATCGAGGTATTATTGCAGAGTCAGGTTGACAAGATTTCACACGTGAGAAAACCCCTGTACAACTATGTTATGAGGAAGGGCAGCAGCACAAACAGCCCGCCTTGTATGAGCGATATAGAGGGGATTGGTAAAAATTTACAACACCTGGGGCAGGTGATGGATCAATATGATGTTGATGCAGAGATAGGGCAGTATTACGCGTTGATGTGTGCACTCTGGTATTTTGGTGAGCTCTACAATTTGCTGTGTCATGTAAGGAATGTGTACCCATACTTGCCGAGGTTGCAGAAAATTGTCGATGCATGTGAACTGCCAGAGCCGGATTTGGCGAGCTTGTTACAGTGGATGCCACGTTATTTAAGGCGGTTCCGCGGCCCACTGAAGGTTTTTACCTTGTCTATCTTATACCACTGGCCGCTCACTGCCAAGGCCATCCATCCCCCAATCAAAGCCTACCGTTTGCTGAGGTGGGGATACAGGCCGTCAATATAACCATTCTCTTAATTTAAGCCAATTCTGTTTTTTTTTAGGATGAATTTACAATCTCTTTGGTTGCCCAGGCGAATGAGCCAGCCTGAGCGCTGGCTGATCGCTGCCATGTTGATTTACAGCGGTATGGCTTTGACTGTGCCGGGTAATCCTTTTGGAGGGCATATGCTGCCGTGGTGGGCTACAGCTACAAGAGTGAGTATTGGCGGAGTCGGTCTCCACGGGCTGCTCTTTTGTCTCTGGCTGGCTTTTTTTGGTCGGTGTTTTCTATTAGAACTGCCGGCAAAGCATAATGAACCCATAATGAAGGCCGCATTTTTACTGGGACTGTTAGCCATCTGGTGTGGTCTTGTCTCCTTAAACGGGTCATCCTCATTTGGGGATACTGTACGCTCTTTGAAGTTTTTTGCTCATGTATTATTTGTGCTGGCTCTTGTTTTTTGGGTGCGACAGACGGGTAATCTGTGCCTGCACATGCTGATACTGGGTTTTGTTTTCGGCATATCTATCCATTTGATAGTCATGTTTTTATATCCTGTCGTAATGGCTGGAACATTACGGCTCTATCCACAAAATCTTGCCGGGCAGGTGGTAGCATTTGGCATTCATTTTTCTGCCTGGTTGTTTTATCGCTCTGATAAACCGGGGGTTCGGCTTTTTGCCCTGGCAGCGGCCCTGCTTTTTTGCTTTGCCGCAGCTATCAGTAGCTCGCGCGTGGCCTGGTTTACTGGTGTTATGGGTTTAATCGCCTGGGTCTATGTTTTGATATGGGCAAAACCTGCATTGCTGGCAGATCGAAAGCGGCTGAACAGGTTGCGATGGATAGTGCTGCCACTGCTTGGCATGGCCTTCATCGCTCTATACAAGACTCCGCTGTTTGATGCGGGTTTGCACTGGATGGGGCTTTTGATGAAGCAGAAATTCGCTTTGTATATAAAATATTGGGACACGGGACGCTTATATGAGTTCGTTGGGACTGGTGAAATTCTACTTGAACATCCCTTCGGTGTTGGATACTCAGGTACTTATGATGCCTGGAAGTCGACATCGCTTTACAGTAGCGGCAAGGTATTCGCTAAAGGTTATTTTCATTCCGTTTTTTTGCACTATGCCCTTGTCGGCGGTCTGCCCGGGCTCCTGATAAGCATTGTGCTGTTTTTTTACTTGCTTAACATTATGCGTACTCAGTTAATATTTGTAATGGGTCGTACTGGGTTTATTTTCTTTATGTTAATTGCATTGCCGTGTTTTGTGAGCGCTAATACCGAAACCTATCTTATCGTCTCGATGTTATTGCCCAAAATAACGGCCATAATCGTTGGGTGGGCCTGGTCTTTAAGAGCAAGGCAGTTGGTATTCGCGCCAGTGAGGGGCGGCTGATATAGCTGTTTCGATGCTGTGGATTGGTGGCGGTTTGCCGCCGGATTTAATGTGGCAACGATGAGGGGTTGCGCCAGTCACATATTAAACCCGGCATCATTGCAAACAGCGCACAGCAGGGGTGGCTGTCGGGTTGACTGAAACAGGCCGAGCTTACATCGCCTGTCTTGAAAGGAGTCGCCTTGCCCATGATGTTAATTTTGTTTTGAGTTCCCTCTTCAATACCGCCCGGTTTTTCTGCTCACCCAAATAAGCATAGTGACAAAAATACCCGCTTGCTTTTAACAGGCCCAGATTTTCAACCTCTCTAAGCACTCTCCATCGGGCCTGCATAGCTTTGAATCTGTTGCGTGATAAGGAATTGGCTCGAATTCTGTAAAGCGATAGTATTTTTTTGATGCCGACGGCCCTGCCTGTTTTTTTTAGTATCTCCAACCAGCAGGCATGATCCTCATGCATGGGCAGGTTTCTAAAAAATACCTTGCCCACCTGCTCGGTATCATAGATGCAGGTTGAACAGCCTATTGTATTTAACTTCAGCATGTCTGTGTAGGTTGTCTCGTCTGGAACGATAACCTGATCGATGACCGTGGTGCCATCCTCGGTGATCATGTCGTATGAGGAAAAGCACATTGCCAAGTTGTTCCTGGTCAGAAAATTTAGCGAGTATTCCAGAAACTCCGGCAGCCACAGATCATCGCTGTCGAGAAAAGCAAAGTATCGCCCGCGTGCATGTTCAATGGCCTTGTTCCTTGCCGCATAGGCGCCGGTATTGGCCGGCAGGCTGAACAGGCGTATCCCGGGCTCGTTTTTCATATACTCGTTGACCACAGCCACCCCGGCATCGGTTGAGCCATCATCCACGATGAGCATCTCCCAGTGCGGCCAGGTTTGCTTGCTCACGCTCGCTATCGTCTGCCCGATGTAATCCTGGCAGTTATACATCGGCGTGATAACAGAGACTAAAGGATTATCGACATCATGCATGTGTATCGGTTTGTCCGCTTGTCATTTAAGAGAGGCCAGCAACTCATCGTAGGCACTCGGATACCAGGCATCAAAATCCTGTTGGTACTTTTCGTAAACCAGGGCGGCGGTTTGTTTTGTGTAGTGTGCCATCCATTCATCCGGGTGGTTTTGCGATTGATTGAAACGCGGCAGGGGCTTTAACTGAAACCGTTGCTTGACAGCTTCAAAGTCCTGCGCCAGGTGTTCATACCGGCCGATAAAATCAAGCTGTGCCCTGTGGTGTTGGTGGATATGAAAATACTGCGACATAAAATGTTTTTCAGATAAAAACATCGGGATCCTGCTTATCTTCAGGACGAATTCATCAAAGGTTTCCACATTCCCCAAATAGCCGCCAAGATAATATTCATACACACGTCTTTTAACCAGCTTGTCCAGGTAACAGGAGTATACCCTGGAGAAGGGATTACGCACAAAGCTGAATTTGAAATAGTCTGCCGTATGCCTTAGCTTATGCAGGCGGGTGGTGGTATGTTGCACATGCGCCTCATCGGTCAGATGTATTGTGCCGTTATCTGCAAATGTCTGCTGGAAGAAAGTGGTCTTGATGGACGAGCAGGCATTTTTGGGCAGGGTAAGGTAGATGAGTTTTCTTCTGTGATCTATCACATACCGGGGAGAGGTAAAAAAATAAGTATCACGCCAGAGGCTGGTCGCTTTACGCAGGATCCTGAATGCAGGTGTGGGCAAACGGTGTTTGAGGGCGGTGCGTAGGTATTGCATCAGATTGGTGCCTGCTGGTTACTGTCTTCCTTACCTGATTTGCTATTATGTTACCCCATGCACATGGACATGAAAATTGAATTTTTGATTTCAACCATGAACAGAGAAAATCTGGATTTTCTTATCCCCATGTTTGAGAAATCCCCATGTTTGAGAAAATCGGCTTGGCGCGCATTCATGCCCTGATTGTCAATCAATGTACAGCCATTCCCCCCCCCGGGAGAAGTTTACAGGGGATGGCCTGGAGAACATCAGCATGGTATCCTTAACGGAAGTCGGGCTGTCGAAAAGCAGAAACCGGTTACTGCAACAGGCCACCGGCGATGTCTGTGTGTTCGCCGATGATGATCTTGTCTATGAGCCAGATTATCTGGATAGGTTAGAGCAGGTATACTCATCCATGGACATGGACATCTGTGCCTTTTATAGAAAAGAGAGAACCATACGGCGTAGATTGTTCAACTGTAAAACCCTGGATTTATTCAGCATATCAAGCTGTGAAATCAGTTTTCGACGAGCCAGCATCATTGACAAGGGGATTTATTTTGATGAGCAGTTCGGTCTTGGCAGTGGCCGCTATGAGATAGCGGAAGAGACTATCTGGCTGCATGATTGTTTGCAAGGCAACGTAAAAATCATGCGCTATCCTTACCATGCCGTCTCTCATCCGCATCCCTCATCGGGTGAGAGTGTCGATTTAAATACTCTGGCAGGGAAGGGGCCTGCGTTTAAAGGAATGTTCGGTGCTTATGGATATGTTTTCTTATTTTTGTTTCTGGTCAAAAAGCGGCCTTTATATACCGGTAAGGAAAATTATTTCAGGGTTTTCTATCAGGCGGTTAAACGTGCGCGGGCTTATAAACTGGAAAAATAAGGGGATCATGGGGGTGATCATGTTCAGCATGTTATCTTGCCGTGGCATCAAGACCGGCCGGGGATAATATGGACCGATTTTTTGCGCCTGTATTTATCGCCCTGCTGATGGGCGTGGTCATATTATCCAGTTTCTGGCTGGCTGGATTGATGCGGCGATACTGCCTGAAAAATGACATGCTTGACCGGCCTGCTGAGCACAAGTTACATACCGCCCCAACACCCAGAGGCGGCGGGATGGCCATCGTTGCCATGACGCTGCTGTGTATTGTTATGCTGATGGTGTCTGGATTACTGCCGATGCGTCTGGGCGGTGCCATGTTGGGCGGCGGGATACTGGTGGTGCTTGTGGCCTGGCGTGAGGATCATAGAGGGGTCTCCATACTCTGGCGTGGGATCTGTTATC
Source organism: Gammaproteobacteria bacterium (assembly GCA_963422205.2). Classification (GTDB taxonomy): domain Bacteria; phylum Pseudomonadota; class Gammaproteobacteria; order Eutrophobiales; family Eutrophobiaceae; genus CAXMWX01. The sequence continues at coordinate 377,165 of CAXMWX010000001.1, forward strand.
TGGCGGCACCTGCATTTAGTGTGTATCTGATGGGCGGTGTTGATGCGCTCACGTTGGATGGCCGCTTGTTTGTGGCCATGGGTTTTGCCGGTAATCTGCTCATCATTATCGCCCTGTCATGGCTGATCAATCTGTATAATTTTATGGATGGTGCAGATGGGCTTGCCGCCGTACAGGCGATGGCCACCAGCCTGCCGGGCGGTTTTTTGTTTTGCCTGGCCGGGCACCATGCGCTGGGGATGATATGTTTTGTGATTGCCGCCGCTGCCCTGGGTTTTTTATTCTGGAACTGGGCGCCGGCGAAGCTGTTTATGGGCGATGTTGGCAGTTGCTTTTTGGGTTTTATGTTCGGGATGCTGATGCTGGCAGGCGAGTATACCGACTCAGTACCTGTACCAGTGTGGCTTGTTTTACTGGCCATATTCATCTGGGATGCGACCCTGACGTTGCTTAAAAGACTGGTTGCCGGTGAGACGTGGTATGCTGCTCACAAACAACATGCCTTCCAGAAATTGCTGCAAATGAGGATGTCGCATTCCACGCTGGCGTTGTGGGTTTTGGCGCTTAATGTTATCGTGCTCTGGCCTCTGGCCCTGGTGGCGCACACCAGGCCGCCGCTGGCGCCTTATATGGTGTTCGCCAGTATGGTTATCATGACTGCTGTCTGGTTGGCAATACAGGCCATCTGGCTGAAACAGGCGCCAAAGTGACCCCCTTGTCAACGTGATAATGATGGTAATCATTGGGTTGCTGGTGCTATGGTTAGGTAAGGGAGATCGTGTCAGAATAGCGGCCTGGATATGAGATAACGGTGCGGTTTTTAATTTTATATCTAATCATTGGAGTTTTTTTTCATGGTAAGGCTCATTTTATTAGAACTGAATGAAATAAATTTTCGCTATCTAGAAAGATACATTGATAAGGGGTTTTTGCCTAAGTTCAGGCGGGTTTTTGAGAAATTCGGATATGCACAAACCCGTTCCGAAACCAAGCATGAATATCTTGAACCATGGATACAGTGGGTTACTGCGCATACGGGCAAATCCTTCTCAGAGCATAAAATATTCAGGCTGGGTGATGCGATCACGCATGAACATAGACAGATATGGGAATACCTTGAAGAGGGAAAAGGTATGAAGGTCGGCGCAATATCGCCATTTAATGGGGTCAACCGATTAAAAAAAGCCGCTTTTTTTTTACCGGATCCATGGACAAAAACAGCAGTAACCGGCAGTCGACTGGATCGAGCCATCAGTGATGCGGTATCTCAAGCCGTCAATAGTAATGCACATGGCAACATAACCCTGAAGTCAGTCGTGTCTCTTGTCCTTGGCGCTGTTAGCTATGCGCGTTTGACAAACTATGGCAAGTACCTGGACTATATGCTGAATGCGAAGGCATGCTCTTGGTACAAAGCCTTGTTTCTGGATCTTTTTTTAGCCGATATATTTATAAACAAGCTGCGGCGCAAGCAACCTGATTTCGCCTCTCTGTTTTTGAATGCTGGTGCACATATTCAGCATCATTATATGTTCTCCTCATCGGTCTATGATGGAGAACCAAAGAACCCAGCCTGGTATATAGATTCTGATAAAGATCCTGTGCTTGCTGCCTACCAGCTCTATGATGCTATTCTCGGTGCGATACTGAAAAACTTTCCTGCCAGCCGCATCATGCTTGCGACAGGCTTGCACCAGGACCCATGTTCTGAAATAAAATATTATTATCGCCTGAAAGACCATGCACACTTCCTGCAGCAACTGGGTATTGTGTTTAGCGAAGTTCACCCCAGAATGTCCAGGGATTTTCTGATTACGTTTGAGAATCAGCAAGAGGCGAGCAAAGCAGAGGCAGAACTGCTATCAATAAAATGCCCGGAGGGCAGCGAAATTTTTTATGTTGATAATCGCAGCACCACTCTATTTGTGGAATTGCAATATGCTAAAGAAATCAAGCCGAATTTTGAACTCTATAAAAACAGCGTACCTTTCATGCGTTTTGCTGAGCATGTCGTGTTTGTCGCACTTAAAAACGGCGAGCATAATGGAATCGGTTATTTTGTCGACACCGGCTCACATCGGGTGGCAAGAGATACTGTTTTTCCGCTGGCTGCCCTGCCAGAGAAAATAACAGCCTGTTTTTAACAAATGCCTCCGGCATCTTGATACGTGAAATGCGCTGCGAATAAACCATGCTCATGATGTACTGAATCAAATCATTCTTATGCCCGCATAGTCTAAAAAAAACCTCTGAACAATTAAGGATTCATGCATAAATTATTCAGAGCCTCATTAAGTGGATACGCTGCCTGCATTTGATGCCCACTGGCTGATGACCTGCCCCTTTGAGGCTTTGCGGGTTTTCTTACATAGAACTTTTCGAGACCGTTTGCATTCAGGCTGTGTTCTTGCATAGCGCTTTTTCTCTAGCAAGATAGAGGCTGTCAAAATACTGTGTAACTGAACCGGCAATGTTATTCATGAATATCATCAAAGCCGTCTTTCCCGTTTGCGGGCTGTGTCCGCTGCCAGCAACAAAAATCACGGCTCAAGTCCTCAGGCTTTTCCTTAACCACGACGTGTTTATGTGTTGCGGCGGAGTGGCCACAATTTGTCGAATTGCCCGATCTTGCGTAACGGCTTGGCGAGCAAGGCATAATCTATTGCACCGGCGCCCAACCATTTTCTCCTTGATTTCAGGGATTCGATATTATTAATAGTGTAGCCCGAAACCCCCGATACGAGGCCACCATCCATCATGTCTACCATGACATGATCGATGAGTCTGGCGTTGAAGTGATGCACTTCAAAGGCGCGCAGCATCCAGTCATAATCAGCCGCCAGCCGAAATTCCAGGTTGTACAGACCAACGGCCTCGACGACTCGGCGGCGAACATAGAAGGTCGGATGGGCGGGCATCCAGCCGGACTGGAATGCCCCTAGCCAGTAAGGCGGCTCCCGCCAGCGCCGGATTATGCTGCCTTCCCTGTGATCGTGCACGTAGTTGAGATGGCCTGACAGCATGTCCGCCTCACGGAGGCCCTCGGCGATACGGCCGAGAATAGAGGCATCGTGAAACTGATCGTCCGCATTCAGCATCCCCACGGCATCGCCGGAGAACAGGCGCAGCCCCTTGTTTATCGCATCGTAAAGCCCCCGGTCGGGCGCCGATACGAACATGATGTCCTGACGATCCAGGAAGGGCTGCACTACGCCAGCCGTACCATCGGTTGACCCCCCATCGATCACGATAAGTTCCTTATCCGCATAATCCTGGGCTATAAAAGAGCCCAGCGTATAGCCGATGGTCTCAACCGCATTCAAACAGACAGTGATGACTGAAATTTTCATGATCTTTCCCTGATCATTTTAGCCTCGGTCATTTTATCCTCCCGGGGCATTGTCCCGTTGATGCAAAGGTCGCCCCGCCTTCAAATGGTTTCGGCATTCTCAATCGCCTTCACGAACCGGGCTGCCATATCGGCTGCATTGAAACTTTGCTCTGTTGTTGCAATGGCCGCTGGGGACATGCGCTGCAAATCGGCCTTGCCGTTAAGCAGCAAAGATATCACGTGCGCCAGATCGCCCACATCGCCTTTGCGGAACGTCAGGCCGTTTTGCCCCGGCTGCAATGCGGCGATTTCCGGCCCATGTCTCCAGCGGTCGTCATGCACAATGGCGGGCAGGCCGTAGGCAAAACCATGGATGAGTGACAAGCCGACACTGCCGGGATAGACGAAGAGCTTGCAACGATTGGCGACCTCGGCAATGTGCGGCTCATCGATCATGGCGCCGTGCCAGATGATGCGCTCGGAGATATCAAGCGCAACAGCCTGCCGCTGGAGGTTGGATGCGCCGGGACCATCGCCGATGACATCCAGGGTAACGGCAGCACCTTCGCATCGCACCAAGGCTTCAAGCAACAAGCCGAACTCGGCCTTTTTCGTTAGTCGCCCGATGAACAGGATATCCCGGGGTCGCATGGTTAGTGAATAAGCCGTCCGCAGTCTCCTGATCTCGACTGTTTCGATTCCGTTGTTGAGTGCATAAACATATCTTTCGCACTGGCGTTTCTGATGGGATCGGTATTCGCTTATCTCAAGGTCGGTATAGAAGATGGTCGCATCGGCAAGGCGCATCAGCAACAGGCGCAGCGCCGCCCGCCAGGGTTTGCTGGTCGATGACCAGTAATGGCCCCACCAGAATGTCCGCACGCCCTTGCATTTTGCCTTGATGAGCAGCACCAGGGTGGAGAGACATCGAGGAGCGCCGCAAACGATGAGCACATCGCCTTTCGAGACTGGCACCGACAGGGCACCTGACTGCCACTGTAGTCCAGGTAAAAGCGGAAGCATGACGCCCAGCTGATGACACCATGCGAACTTGCTCTGCTCAACTTCCAGCTCTCCCAGGTCTTCAGAACTTGACGCATAAACGGCAAATCCCGGCCCCAGCCGCTCCGCCATACGTGAGAACAGCGCATATCTGTAGACCGGTAAAGCGGGTTGGACGATTATCACTCTTGGCATGCTCAATATCGCTCCTGATTGCTTGCCGTCTGGTTTTAGAGTCAGTACGTTGTCTTTAACTGATGCGATGGTCTCTGTCCGGGGATGAGGATGTAAGTGGAGTTCCATTTGCTTCTGTGCAGCAAAAAATACCTATGTACCACGTATGTGCGGGGGACTGTCGATATCACCTATACCCACACGACTATGGGGGATGTTAAGGTTCTGCATCGTTGTGCGCTTTGCGTAATGAAGCCATGTGATCTACAGCCCGTGGAGCAGGATCATACGACTATACACTGTACGCATATTTTTCAGCTAATATCGCATCAAAAGAGACGTCTTCACCACATTCGATGCAGTAACAGATGGCATCTGGGGGTAACAATCGGGAAGGAATTATCCAGCCACCGTAGCGTGTACCCAATGACAAAAGCCTGCCCGGGCGGAGCCGCACGATCGCTATCTTTGTGTGCAAGCAACACCGTGCAAAAATGGCAACCCTGCCGTACAGCTGCTTGAGTAATCTGAACATAAATAATCTCACTCCCTCACAATTTAGACTGCACATCACCTAAGGTGGGTCAAAGACCGGCTTGAGTCGATCTGGATGCCACGGGGTCTGTCTTTTGCGTATTGTAGCAAACTTGCCGGCTTGATATCGCGCTGCTGCCCCTGCCAGATGGCGATGACCAGGAACGAGGTGATCCAGAATCCGTTGCTGCCCCATATAGCACCGCTCGCCGCTGCGCCGATGGCATCTCGGAAGAACAACAGCGCAATCAATGTCCAGACCCAGTTGGTGCTGTTCAGGCGCAGGATGGCAAATGCGGCGTATGATGCAAAGGCAAGATGCAGCACAAACGGTATGGCGCCGATGAGGCCGACGGCCATCAGGGATTCAAGATAGATATTGTGCGGATATTCGGTATATGTCGTCCCGATGCCGATATAACGTCCAAAAAACGGATCGGCCAGGAATTGTTCAAATCCAGTGCGCCAGTAAAAGACCCGTTCACTGGTCGACTGGTCATTGACCGGATCGATGCGCTGTAGTGCCTGTAACGCCATTTCAAAATATTCCCGATCAACAACAACGGCGGTCAGCACCACCAATAGGCCCATCGCAAACAGCATCGCCAGCCTGCCCCATCCACGAAGCGCGGCGATGTAGATGAACAGGCAGGCAAAACAGCTCAACAGCATGCCGCGCGACTGCGCCTGCGCGGCGATTATGACCAGGAAGGGTACGAACACCATCGCCTCAATGGCAGCCCGCCAACTCCTCTGTGCAATGAGCAGGTAGTAGAACATGAACGAAGAGCACGTATAGGCCAGGCTGATCGGGTTGACTTTGATGAATCCGAGGCGCCCCGTTCCGCTGATAATATTGAAAGGAGAATCGATAGTGAGAAACGCGAAGACGGTGAAAAGAATGGCAAGGCAGGAGAGCGTGATCCTTGCATCGCGCATCGATAACCCGCGCCATACGCACGAGAGCATCAGCAAGGTCATGATCGAGCTGAAGATGAATATGGTAAATGCCTTCCTGGTATCTGGGTAGATTTCCAAGTCATGCAGCCAGACGTTCTCGGTCATCCTCAAGAGATAGATCAGCAGAAACAGGAGCCCGGGAAGTGTGCGTGCTGGCAGGAGAGTTCGGTAACGCCAGCCGGCCAGGAAGGCGGCCCCGGTAACAAGCAGGGCGATGGCCCGGATGGCGATGCCCGCCTCGCTTCCTTGCACCTCCATATAACTTACATACATGGCAGCTGTGTAGTATCCGATGCTGGGAAAGCTAAGGGCCAATGCCATTGTCGGGCTGATCGGCAATCTCCAAACGGAAAATACGCGTTTTGGTAATGTTATTCGTCGGGTTTTTCTTTTGTCCATGATTGCACGCACAATTTATTTAAGCGCTCCCCCTGATTGACATCAGGTAATGCCCGCTGCCGAAGTCCGCCGGTTCGCCAGCACCAAGTTGATTTGTCTGTTCCCGGACGGACTGCACAATAGCTTGCAGCAGCTAAGCTTGTGATCTTATCCCGCCCCTTCCGTGTTTTCAAAGACTGTTTTTTTTATCTGCCGCCGCCGCGCTCCATTGATGCTGGCAGCCCACCGATGAGACCGGGCAGGGCAGGGCATCGCTTGACTGTAGATCGGCGCATTTGCAACATCGGCCTGGTTTTCGCCGCCAGTACGCTGGCCGATCATGTAAGACGAACGTAACACATCCAGGTGTAGGTACCGGCCTCACGGTAGAAAATCTTGCGCCGACCGGCAATGTGGGGGGTCAATAAAGAGCGGTGCCTTGGTCGGATAATTCACATCATTCCAGGCGGTGCCCCACCGGGTTCCGGTCAGCCGGAAAATTGGCGGAAACTCAAAGTAGATCTCGACATGACGGCGAATGTACTCGGCATCTGCCTGATTGGGCGCAACGGCCGCCGATGTGGCGCCGATGGTGTTGCATTTTACTCCTCTCGGAAAACAAAAAGAGAGAATCTGCTTTACCCGCTTGCTCTTTGCTGGCGCAAAACCGCGCCCCTGAAATGCTTTTTTGAGACTATAAAAATCGCCCTGGGTATGGGCGTAGTTGTCCTCGAATATGACGTTCCTGAACCCGAACCAACGACACTGCTTCAGACGTTCGTATGCATTTTGATGATCATCAAAGAAGACCAGTGTGGTATTCGAATCCAGCGCCGACCAGTCCGAAAGACCGAAATCGGTCTCCTGATATCGCGCCCGGTCGGAGCGGTAGACCACATGGTCGAGTCTGGGATCGATCGAGATGATTTCTGTCTCAGGCAGCGCCTGCTCGATAAGCCACGTTGAATGTCCCCGGAAAACACCGCTTTCGATCACGGTCTTCGGGTTGAGCTTTCGCAGCGCATACCATGTATAGAAGCTGTGAGGTGAGGACATGCCACCAGCATTTTCCTTGAGCGGGCGCTCGTCATAGATATCCAGAAATACATCCAACTCGCCGATCAACTCCTCCCGTGACCAGGGCGGATCACCAATATCTATGGCAGCATCTTCCATAAAAGCACCTCTGGTGCAAATAGACTCATCGGGTGACGGTGGACGTATCAATACGGATGCAGGCTATCTGTGCGTTGCCATGCTTTTTGTATACAACATTGCGGGAAGGGTATGGCGGTGCAGCCAGGTTTGTCAAGCCATGTACTTAATCCCGGCTAAAAATTTGCCTGGACTATGCAGTGCGGTCGCTGGAAAAATATGACTCTCCCATGTATAGTTTTCCCTCGAACGATTACCGCAACCAGCCGCTGTAAGCAATGAGAACGGATGCGCTTTGGTGCAAGGTTGGAACATGGATTGATCAAATCTGACTTGGAAAACATAACGACAGTGACCGGGCTTGAGAAAATCAGGTTCAGCAAAACCCTGCCTTTTTATTGTGCGCTCGGGTTCAAATCAAAAATGACGCAATGCCCAACGCAGTGAAGATCACCAAGGCCGTTTTTCCCGTGGCCGGCTGGGGGACGCGCACGCTGCCAGCAACAAAAATCACGGCCAAGGAAATGCTGCCCATCGTTGATAAACCCCTCATCCAGTACGCCGTCGAGGAGGCACTCGCCGCCGGCATAGACGAGATCATCTTCGTAACAGCAGAAGGCAAGCACACCATAGCGCAGCATTTTGCCCCCGCACCGAAGCTGGAAGCCAGATTGCAGCGGCAGGGCAAGCAGGACGCCTGTGAACTGGTGCATGACATTGTGCCTGCCCATGTCTCTGTCAAGGCGGTGATACAAGAAGAAGCCTTGGGCCTGGGTCATGCCGTGCTGTGCGCCCATGAACTGGTGGGGGATGCACCGGTTGCCGTGCTGCTGCCGGATGATCTTATCCATAACGAGGGCGCGGGTTGTCTGGCGCAGATGCTGGCACAGTATGAACGAGTACAGGCCAGCCTGGTCGCAGTTGAGCAGGTGCCGCAACAAGACATCGCAAAATATGGCATTGTTGAGGTACAGCAAACTGCTGTCGGCTTGCCTGCCATGCGTTCGATTGTCGAGAAGCCCGCACCGGAGGCGGCGCCTTCGAACCTGGCGGTGGTGGGCAGGTATCTGTTATCTGCCAGGATCTGGCGCCACCTCGAACGTACCGGGGCAGATGGCGGCGGCGAGATTCAACTCACGGATGCCATCGCCCGCCTGCTGCTGGAAGAGACGGTTTACCTGTGCGAGTTTGCCGGCCAGCGCTACGATTGCGGCTCAAAACTGGGCCTGCTCAAGGCGAATGTGGCGCTCGGGCTGGAACACCCTGAGACCGGCGCGGCATTTTCCCGCTATCTATCCGCATTACGCCCGTAATACAATACATTTCAGTGATTTAGCGATCGTCAGGGTTGACCTGTCTGCCACACGTTTGTACCATGTATGCCTGCCTGGTATTCCCCGGCGTTCAGTTGGGCGAGGCGGCAGCAGAAAAAGACGCTTAATGCGCCTTTTTCCCGCCGGGCGCAAGGCCGTGGATGGCCGAGATCGCAGCCCCCGCCAGGGATGGTGGCGGCAGCTAAGGTTGTTCAGCAGGTGAATCAGCAGGTGACATTGTCAAGCTGTGAAAGTGTTAAGTCGTACTGATCCCCGGTAGCTCAGTCGGTAGAGCGGGTGACTGTTAATCACTAGGTCGGCGGTTCGAGCCCGTCCCGGGGAGCCAATTTTCGCGAACCAGTTTCTTAAAGAGCCACCTCATCACCTGGCGCTGTTGCTTTTCGCCAGCCCTTTAAGGTCAAGCAGGCAACCCCCCTGGCATCAGTATCGGCCCAAAGGCGCCTTCCTTAAACGCCCCCGGCTTTGTGTTAGTATGGCCTTGAATGAGAAATCAATTTGCATTGCAGGCGGAGTTTCAACCGGCGGGTGATCAGCCGGGTGCGATTGCCGGCTTACTGGACTCTGTTCACAGCGGGGTGGCGCACCAGACCCTGCTGGGCGTTACCGGCTCTGGCAAGACCTTCACCATCGCCAATGTCATCAACGCCCTGCAACGCCCGACCTTGATCCTGGCGCCGAATAAAACCCTGGCCGCCCAGCTATACGGCGAGATGCGCGAGTTTTTCCCCGGCAATGCCGTGGAATACTTCGTCTCCTATTACGACTACTACCAGCCGGAGGCCTACGTGCCCTCCTCGGACACCTATATCGAAAAAGACGCCTCCATCAATGAGCATATTGAACAGATGCGCTTATCGGCCACCAAGGCGCTGCTGGAGCGCGCCGATGCCATCATCGTGGCGACTGTCTCGGCCATTTACGGCCTGGGCGACCCGCAGGCGTACCTGAAAATGGTTTTGCATCTGGATCGGGGCGAGCCCATGCAGCAGCGCTACCTGTTGCGGCGGCTGGCCGATATGCAGTACACCCGCAATGAGATTGAATTGCGCCGGGGGACGTATCGAGTTCGTGGCGATGTCATTGACATCTTCCCGGCTGAATCAGAGCGGGAAGCGGTGCGGCTGGAGCTGTTTGATGATGAGATTGAATCCCTGTCGTTATTTGACCCGCTGACCGGGGAAGTGATCAGAAAACTGCCCAGGATCACCATCCATCCCAAGAGCCATTATGTCACCCAAAGACAGATCATCTTAAATGCCATCGAGGCGATCAGAGAGGAGCTTACGCACCGGCTGGCCGAGTTCAGGGCGAACAACAAGCTGGTGGAGTTGCAGCGTCTGGAGCAGCGTACCCGTTTTGATCTGGAGATGATGCTGGAGATCGGTTATTGCACTGGCATTGAAAACTACTCCCGGCATTTATCCGGCCGCCAGCCGGGCGAGCCGCCGCCCACGCTGTTTGATTACCTGCCGCCTGATGCCTTGCTGGTCATCGATGAAAGCCATGTGACCGTGCCGCAGTTAGGGGCGATGTACAAAGGCGATCGTTCGCGCAAGGAGAACCTGGTGGAATATGGTTTTCGCCTGCCCTGCGCCCTGGATAACCGGCCCCTGCGCTTTGATGAGTTTCAGCGCTCCGCCCCGCAGACCATTTATGTCTCGGCAACGCCCGGCCCCTATGAGCGTACGCACGCCGATGAGATCATAGAGCAGGTCGTGCGCCCGACCGGGCTGGTCGATCCGAAGGTGGATATCCGCCCGGTGGTGAGCCAGGTGGATGATCTGTTATCAGAGATCCACCAGCGCGAACAGAGCAATGAACGGGTTCTGGTCACCACGCTGACCAAGCGCATGGCCGAGGATCTCACCGATTACCTGGCCGAGCATAACGTGAAGGTGCGCTATCTGCATTCTGATATTGACACGGTCGAGCGGGTGGAGATCATCCGTGATCTGCGCCTTGGCCGGTTCGATGTGCTGGTGGGGATCAACCTGCTGCGGGAGGGGCTGGACATGCCGGAAGTCTCGCTGGTGGCGATCCTGGATGCCGACAAGGAAGGCTTCCTGCGCTCCGAGACCACCTTGATACAGACCATCGGCCGGGCGGCACGCAATATCAACGGTCAGGCGATTATGTATGCCGATGAGATCACCGGCTCCATGCGCCGTGCCCTGGATGAGACTGACCGGCGGCGCGACAAACAGCTACGCTATAACGAGCAACACGGCATCACGCCGCAGGGCATTCACAAGGCGGTGACGGATATCATGGAGGGCGCTTATGAAGCGAATACGCCTGCGGCCAGACGTTATGCCAGAGTCGCTGAGCCAGAGGCGGCGTATCTGGCCTTATCTCCGGCCGAGCGGGCGGCAAGAATCACGCAACTGGAAGCGGAGATGTACCGACATGCCCGTGATCTGGAGTTTGAGCAGGCCGCCGTTAAGCGGGATGAGCTTACCCGCTTAGAGCAACTGGAATTGGATATTCATGAGCAAAAAGCCAGCTAAAAACAGCGATGAGAAAAAGGCGGGATTGCGTACCGAGGCGCTGCGCTATCACAGTAACTTCCCGGCGGGCAAGCTGGCGATCTTCCCTACCAAGCCGCTGGCCAACCAGTATGATTTGTCGCTGGCTTACTCCCCGGGCGTGGCGGCGGCCTGTGAGGCGATAGCCGAGGATGCGGGGCAGGCAGCAGCGCTCACCGCCCGTGGCAACCTGGTGGCCGTGATCACCAACGGCACAGCGGTACTGGGCCTGGGCGCGATCGGGCCGCTGGCCGCCAAGCCGGTGATGGAGGGCAAGGCCGTGTTGTTCAAGAAGTTTGCCGGGATTGATGTGTTTGATCTGGAGATCGATGAGCGCGACCCAGACAGGCTGGTGGAGATCATCGCCAGCCTGGCGCCCACCTTTGGTGGCATTAACTTAGAAGACATCAAGGCGCCGGAATGTTTTATCATCGAGCAAAAACTGCAACAGCGGCTACAGATCCCGGTGCTGCATGACGATCAACACGGCACCGCCATCATCGTCTGTGCGGCGATCAAAAACGGCCTGCGAATCGTTGGCAAGGAGATCAGTACCGTGAAGCTCATTGCCTCCGGTGCGGGCGCTGCTGCCCTGGCCTGCCTGAAGCTGCTGCTGGAGGTGGGCGTTAGGAAGGAAAATATCACGGTCACCGACATTGCCGGCGTAATCTATGAGGGGCGCTGCGATGAGATGGATGAGTACAAGGCCGAGTTCGCCCAGCCGACCGCCGCCAGAACCCTGGACGATGTCATTGATGGAGCCGATATTTTCTTAGGGCTATCGGCGCCCAACGTGTTGACGCCAGCGATGGTCAAGCGCATGGCAGCACGCCCCCTGATCCTCGCCCTGGCCAATCCCACGCCGGAGATCCTGCCCGATGTGGCGAAGGCGGCCCGGCCAGATGCCATCATCGCCACCGGCCGCTCTGACTTCCCCAATCAGGTGAATAATGTCTTGTGTTTTCCGTATCTGTTCAAGGGCGCGCTGGATGTCGGGGCGAGAACCATCAACCAGGCCATGAAGATCGCCTGCGTCAATGCCATCGCCGACCTGGCGATGGCCGAGACCTCCGAGGTGGTGATGCGCGCCTATGGTGGCGGCAATCTGACCTTCGGCCCGGAGTACATCATTCCCAAGCCGTTTGATCCGCGCCTGATCGTGCGGGTTGCCCCGGCTGTGGCACGGGCGGCGATGGACAGCGGCGTGGCCAGCCGCCCGCTGGCCGATATGAAGGTCTACCGGCAGAAGCTCATTCAGTTTGTGTTTCAGACCGGCACCATCATGAACCCGGTCTTCGCCCAGGCACAGGAGCAGCCCAGACGGGTGGTCTATGCCGAGGGCGAGGAGCCCAGGGTGTTGCAGGCGGTACAGCAAATCGTCGATGAGGGGATCGCCAGGCCCGTGCTGGTGGGGCGCACGGAGGTCATCAGCCGGCGGATCAGAAAACTGAGCCTGAGACTGACAAGAGGGCAGGACTATGAGGTCATCAACCCGATCAACGATCGGCGCTGCCGTCCGCTGGCGGCCTTGTATCACGATCTCATGTGCCGTAACGGGATCTCGCCGGATGAGGCGCGACGCATCGTCAGGACACAGCCAACAGCGCTGGCGGCCCTGATGCTGAAAAATGGCGATGTTGATGCGATGCTGTGCGGCAGCGTCGGGCCCTATATCAATCATCTGATACAGGTGCGGGAGATCATTGGTCGGCGCGCTGACGTCACGCATTACTCTTCGATGACGGTGCTGGTCTTGCCTGGCGGTACGTTTTTTCTCTGCGATACCCACGTCACGCCGCTGCCCACCAAGGATGAGATTGTCGAGATGACCCTGCTGAGTGCCGAGGCGGTGCAGCGTTTTGGCATCAAGCCGCGGGTGGCCTTGCTGTCGCATTCCAATTTTGGTAGTCGCGATAACGATTCCAGCAGGAAAATGCGCGAGGCGACCGCCATCATCCAGACCGTGGCGCCGGGCCTGGTCGTGGATGGCGAAATGCACGTGGATGCGGCCTTGTCGGAGACTATCCGGGCGCGGTGTTTTCCCAATGCCAGGCTGCGTGGCCGGGCCAACACCTTGATCATGCCGAACCTGGATGCGGCGAATATCTCCTATAATCTGCTGAAGATGCTGGGCGGCGGCGTTACCATCGGCCCGCTGTTGCTGGGTACGGGCGAACCGGCGCATATCATAACCAACTCGACCTCGGTACGTGGCCTGGTGAACATGACCGCCCTGGCCGTGGTGGAGGCCCAGGCCATCGCCAACCGGCCATCCGCACAGGCCAATAGCCTGTCGGCCTGATGGCGACTGCCAGCAGTATAGCGAGCGAGTAACAGGGCCTTATCATGCCCGACCCTCATCAAGACCCGGTCGCCCACGCATCGGCTTCGGGGCCGGAGCGGCCGACTATTTCGGTAATCATTCCGGTGTACAACCGCTATGACAGCTTGGTGCGGGCGCTGGATTCAGTGCATGCTCAAACCTGGTCAGCCCATGAAATCCTGATCGTTGATGATGGATCGGACAGCCCCTTTGCCGAGAAAATCGCCCGCCTTGAGGGCGGACGGGTGCGGATCATACGCCATCCGGCTAATCGCGGTGCGGCAGCGGCGAGAAATACGGGTCTGGCGTCGGCTGTCGGCGATTATGTTGCATTGCTGGACTCCGATGATTGCTGGTTGCCGAACAAGACAGCAGCACAACTGGCCACTATGCGCCCGGCCCCCGGATGTTCGCCTGGGCGTTCAGCAGATGCCTGTGTTTGTGGCGTCTTCAGGCAATATCCTGAGACTTATCCGGGACGCATCGGGCAAGATAAGCGCAGAAAGTGATCTGCCACCTGTCGCGCTTACCCTGAAATCTGCGGTTGACCAGCCTGGCCATAATGTCAATACCACACTGCTGATCAAACGCCATCTGCTCAATGAGGTTGGGCTGCAAGATGAGTGCTTGTTATTTGCCGAGGACTGGGACTGGTTGCTGCGTATTGTCAGGGTGACTGCCGTTATCGGGCTGGATCAGCCCCTGGCGCAATGTCATGTGCGCCCCTGCCATTCGGCGCATGCAAAGAGAGCCATTCAGGATATCAAACGGCTGCTGTTAAAGCACCTGCCATGGTTACTCAGAACCCGTCCGGGCTGTGTGCCGTTCTTGCTCTCATCGGCTGCCGGCTATCTCGCCATGCAGATGCTAAGCCAGCGCCGTCCGTTGCGGTTTGGCTGGTATGCCCTGTGTGCGCTGTTGCTGCGTCCCTCGCTGATGTGCTCTGTGGCGAATTGGCGGCGCCTGCACTATCGCTATCGCTTGTCAAGGTAAGGATCACAACGAATGGCAACGGGAGGTATCATAGCGGGCGGCCCGATAACCCGTCAGTGGCTTGCCCGGTTGCCTGTCCAGAGGCGCATATTGTACGTTCCTCGGCCAGATGACAGATCGATTTTTAGTTGCTATGCTGTACTGCCTGTGACATGTTGTCCGGTGGATAAACGCCGCATCAGGAATGGCCGGCCAGGGATAGCGCGAGGCGGGTGTAGCGTATGGTGCAGGAGCGGCGGCATGGATGCCAGTTGAAGCAGTAAAACCCAGGCGCGTAGCTCAGCCGGTTAGAGCGCTACCTTGACATGGTAGAGGTCGTTGGTTCGAATCCAATCGTGCCTACCATTTTTCAACTACCACAACATCATGCTCTCTTTAAAAACACGTGGCCTGTTGTGGGGGCCACCACTGCGATGAGGAGATAACATGCCGGTTATTACCCTGCCTGATGGCAGTCAGCGGCAATTTGATCAGCCTGTCTCGATCAGGCAGGTGGCCGAGGCCATCGGGCCGGGGCTTGCCAGGGTGATGCTGGCCGGTGAGGTCGATGGCATCCTGCGGGATGCCGCCCACGTGATCGACGAGGCGGCGGTATTGCGTATCATCACCGAGCGCGACCCGGAAGGTCTTGAGATCATCCGCCATTCCACCGCCCACCTGCTGGCCCAGGCGGTTAAAAGCCTGTTCCCCACAGCCCAGGTGACCATTGGCCCGGTGATTGAGGATGGGTTTTATTATGACTTTGCCTATGAACGGCCCTTCACGCCAGAGGATGTTGCGGCGATTGAAAAGAAGATGATCGAACTGGCGAGGGCGGGGGATGAGGTGAGCCGCACAGTGATGGCGCGTACCCAGGCCGTGGATTTTTTCCGCACCATGGGCGAGGAGTACAAGGCACAGATCATTGAATCTATTCCGGCAGATGAGACCCTCTCGCTGTACTCCCAGGGTGATTTTATTGATCTCTGCCGTGGCCCGCACGTACCGAACACCAATCGCCTCAAGGCGTTCAAGCTGACCAAGCTGGCCGGGTCTTACTGGCGCGGGGATGCCAGCAATGCCATGTTGCAGCGTATCTATGGCACCGCCTGGCCGGATAAAAAGGCATTGAAGCGGTATCTGCATCGCCTTGAGGAGGCAGAGAGGCGTGATCATCGCAAGCTGGCAAAGCGGCTGGATTTGTTTCATTTCCAGGCCGAAGCGCCGGGCATGGTGTTCTGGCATCCGCACGGCTGGACGCTGTACAAGCTGATTGAGGACTATATGCGGGCGAAGATGGCAGCAGCTGGCTATCAGGAGATCAACACGCCGCAGTTGGTTGATCGCAGCTTGTGGGAGGAGAGCGGCCATTGGGATAAATTTCAGCAGTATATGTTTACCACCGAATCGGAGAATCGCGATTATGCGATCAAGCCGATGAACTGCCCCGGCCATGTCCAGGTTTTCAATCAGGGGCTGAAGAGCTACCGGGATCTGCCGCTGCGGCTGGCGGAGTTTGGCTCCTGTCATCGCTATGAGCCTTCCGGCACCTTGCACGGGTTGATGCGGGTGCGGCATTTTACCCAGGATGATGCCCATATTTTTTGTACCGAGGCGCAGTTGCAGGATGAGGTTGCCGCCTTTATCCGGCTGTTGTTTTCAGTCTATGCCGATTTCGGTTTTGATGAGATTTTGATCAAGCTGGCAGACCGTCCGGCCGAGCGGGTCGGCAGTGACAGTGAATGGGACAAGGCGGAGCAGGCGCTGCAACGGGCGGTCGAATTGAACCGGCTGGACTGGCAGTTAAACCCGGGCGAGGGGGCTTTTTACGGGCCCAAGATCGAATTTTCTCTCAAAGACTGTATTGGTCGGGTGTGGCAATGCGGCACCATCCAGGTGGATTTTTCCATGCCCCATCGTTTGCAGGCCAGCTATGTGGATGAGCAGAGTAACAAGCAGGTGCCGGTCATGCTGCATCGGGCGATCCTCGGCTCTATGGAGCGTTTTATCGGCATCTTGATAGAAAACCATGCGGGCGCGTTTCCCCTCTGGCTGGCTCCGGTGCAGGCGGTCATCGCTTCAATTACCGAAAATCAGGCCGACTATGCCGTCAAAGTGGCAGAAGATCTGAAAGCCTGGGGCTTTCGCGTTGATACCGACTTGAGAAATGAAACGATCGGCCTTAAAATCCGCGAACACGCCATGCAGCGCATCCCGTATCAGCTGATCGTGGGCAAACGGGAAGAGGCAACGGCCACTGTTGCTGTGCGTACGCGGGCGGGCGAGGATCTGGGGGCGATGGCCCTGACAGATTTCATCACACAACTGGCGGCCGAGCAGGCCCATCGCGGCAGAACAGGAGAGTAAACCTATCGCCATTGAAAAACAGAATCGCCTGAATGAAGAAATCGTGGTTGATGAGGTCAGGTTAATCGGTATGGATGGCGAGCAGGTGGGCATTGTGCCGCTACAACAGGCCCAGCAGATAGCCGATGAGGCCGAGCTTGATCTGGTGGAGATCGTTCCAAACCAGTCGCCGCCGGTTTGTCGGGTGATGGATTACGGCAAATACCTGTTTGAGCAGAGCAAGAAAAGACATGCGGCGAGGAAAAAGCAGAAGCAGATTCACGTCAAGGAAGTGAAGTTCAGGCCGGGTACGGATGAGGGCGATTACTGGGTGAAGCTGCGTAACATCAGCCGTTTTCTCAAAAATGGTGATAAGGTGAAGGTGACTTTGCGTTTCCGTGGTCGGGAGATGGCGCACCAGGAGCTGGGCAGTCAGATGCTGGAGCGCATTGAGGAAGATATGGAGGAGCTGGGGCAGGTGGAGCAATTCCCCAAGCTGGAGGGCCGGCAGATGGTGATGGTGCTGGCGCCCAGACGATAATCCCTGGTTACGGTCATTGCGTAGAAAAATCAGATAAACGTGGAGTTGATGTATGCCAAAGATGAAGACAAACCGGGGGGCGGCCAAACGCTTCAGCAAGACCGGCTCCGGCCGGTTTAAGCACCGGCAATCCTTTCGCAACCATATTTTGACGAAGAAGCCGGCAAAACGGATCAGACAATTACGCGCCATGAATCTGGTGCATGATAATGATCATAAGTCCGTTGAGCGGCTGCTGCCCTACAGTTAATGAGGTGTTATCATGCCCCGAGTTAAACGTGGCGTAACAGCGCGCGCCAGACACAAAAAAATCATCGCCCAGGCAAAGGGTTACCGTGGCAGGCGCAAGAACGTCTTTCGGGTGGCCAAGCAGGCGGTGATCAAGGCCGGCCAGTATGCCTACCGTGACCGGCGACAGAGAAAGCGCCAGTTCCGTGCCCTGTGGATTGCCCGCATCAATGCCGCTGCGCGTGAACATGGCTTGAGCTACAGCCGCTTCATGCACGGTTTGACCCGTGCAACAATCGCCATCGATCGAAAAGTGCTGGCGGATATCGCAGTGCATGACAAGCCGGCATTTGCACAGTTGGCAGAGCAGGCCCGTTCCAGTCTCGCCAGCTAGTCACCATTACCCTGTTGCTGGCATCTAAGGAAAGGGCGACCCCCTTTCCTTTTTTATTTGTGGTGTGGAAAGTGAATGTATGAGATAGAACAGATGATTCAGGATGCCATCGCTGAGGTAGAGGCAGCAGGGCATCAGCAGGCGCTGGCCGAGGTGAAGGTGAAGTATCTGGGCAAGCGGGGTGAGGTAACGTACCTGTTAGGGCAGGTGGGCGGCCTGCCTGCCGAGCAGCGCCCGGCGGCCGGGCAGGCGATCAACCAGGCCAAGGCCGAGATTGCCGCGGCTATCGAAGATAGAGAGACGGTACTGCTGGCAGCGCAGCTACAACACAGGCTGGCGGATGAGCAGGTGGATATGAGCCTGCCCGCACGCGGGCAAAGGCGCGGCGGCCTGCATCCGGTGTCGCTTGTGCTGGCGGAGATCGAGCGTTTATTTACCGAGATCGGTTTTTCTGTGGTTGACGGCCCGGAGATTGAGGATAACTATTACAATTTCGAGGCGCTGAATATCCCCGCCCATCATCCTGCCCGGGCGATGCACGATACGTTCTACATCGATGCCGAGCTGTTATTACGCACGCACACCTCCAATGTGCAGATTCGTTACATGCAGGCACACCAGCCACCCATCCGCATCATTGCCCCGGGCCGGGTGTATCGCTGTGATTCTGATATGACGCACACGCCCATGTTCCATCAGGTTGAAGGGCTGATGGTCGATACAGGCATCACATTCACGCACTTAAAAGGGATCCTCGAAGCCTTCGTACATAATCTGTTCCATCCGGCTATCAAGGTCCGGTTTCGTCCCTCTTATTTTCCATTCACAGAGCCATCTGCTGAGGTGGATATTCTGGGTGAGCGCGGCTGGATGGAGATCCTCGGTTGCGGCATGGTGCATCCTAAGGTGCTGGAGAACGTTGGTATCGACAGCAAAAAATACAGTGGCTTTGCCTTTGGTATGGGTGCTGAGCGCATGGCCATGTTGAAATACGGGATCGATGATATTCGTCTGTTCTTTGACAATGATCTGCGCTTTCTTGAGCAGTTTAATTAACATGAATTCAGGCTGACGCCAAAGATGAGATTCAGCGAGCAATGGCTGCGGGAATGGGTGAACCCCGCCCTGGATACCGCCGCACTCGCCGAGCAGCTGACCATGCTCGGCCATGAGGTGGATGCGATTACCCCGGCGGCAGCGGATCTTTCCGCCGTGCTCATCGCCAGAGTCATCTCGGTAAGCCCTCATCCGGGGGCCGATGGCTTGAGCCTGTGCGAGATAGATTACGGGGCGGATGAGTCGGTCGAGGTCGTCTGTGGTGCGCCTGTCTGTGTTGGGCAGTGCTACGCCTATGCGCCTGTTGGTGCCGTGCTGCCCGCTGGCATGTCGGTAACGGCCAGAGACATTCAAGGCGTGCGCTCTCAGGGCATGTTGTGCTCTGCCGCCGAGTTGGGTTTGGCAGAGAAATCGACCGCCCTCCTGGCACTACAGCCGGAGGCCAGGCCAGGCCAGTCGCTGGCCGCTTATTTACAGCTTGATGACCACCTGCTTGAGGTCTCGCTGACGCCCAATCGAGGCGATTGCCTGAGTATCCGCGGGCTGGCCCGTGAGCTGGCGGCTGCCAATGCACTGGAATTCCGGCCGGTCAGGATTCAACCGGTTGCCAGCGAAACCGCAGCCCGGCGCACCATCACCCTGACCGCGGCAGATGCCTGTCCGCGTTATGCTGGCCGGGTGATCGAGGGGCTGGATGTGACCCGGCCGGCCCCAAGCTGGCTACAGGAGAGGCTCAGGCGGGCGGGCATCCGCAGCTTGAATGCCATTGTCGATATTACCAATTATGTCATGCTGGAGTTGGGGCAACCCATGCACGCCTTTGACAATGACAGGCTGACCGGCGATATAGCGGTACGCCATGCCCGGCCGGGGGAGGCTATCACGTTGCTCAATGGTGAACAGCATGACCTGCCGACCGGGAGCCTGCTGATCACCGATGCCACCGGCCCGGTGGCGCTGGCGGGCATCATGGGAGGAGAGCATACGGCTGTCTCTGATACAACCCGTGATATTTTTCTGGAGAGTGCTTTTTTCACCCCGGTGGCGATTGCCGGCCGTGCCCGAGCGCTGGGGTTGCACACGGATGCCTCACACCGGTATGAGCGGGGCGTTGATCCCGCCTTGCAACCCGTGGCGGTCGAGCGTGCCACGGCCCTGATACTGGCTGTCTGTGGCGGCCGGGCTGGGGCTGTGGTGCAAGCGTGTAGCGAGCAGCACTTGCCGCACTCGCTGGACATTGAACTGCCTTATGGGCAGGTCGCCGCGTTGTTGGGCAAGGCCATCCCGCCTGGCGAGATTGCCGCGATTATCTCCCGCCTTGGGATACAAATCATTGATAAAAAAAGCGACAAGATCATCGCCAGGGCGCCAGGCTGGCGCTTTGATATCGGCCTGCCAGAGGATATTATTGAAGAGATCGCACGTCTGCACGGCTTTGACCGGTTCCCCGCCGAGTTGCCTGAAAGCCGGCTGGCCATGCGCCAAGCCAGCCCATCTTCCTGTCTGGCTGGCTTGAAACAGGTGTTGGTGGAGCGCGGTTTCCAGGAGATCATCAGCTACAGTTTTGTGGGCGATACACTGCAAAAACGCCTGTTTCCCCGGCAGGATGGCATTGCGCTGATGAATGCGATCTCGGCTGAGTTGGGCGTGATGCGGCTGAGCCTGTGGCCAGGCTTGCTGCTTGCCCTGCTGCATAACCTTAATCGCCAGCAGCAACGTCTGCGAATCTTTGAGGCCGGGCGTGTATTCACGCAACAGACAGCACTTTGCCAGGATCAGAAGCTGGCCGGTCTGATATATGGCAATATTTATCATGAACAATGGGATAATCCGTATACTTCAAGCGATATATTCGATCTGAAGGCCGATGTGGAGGCGTTAATCCGACAAGGCAGCGGCCCGGTGACCTGCCGCTATGAGCGCTGCCAGAGAGATGCCCTGCATCCGGGGCAATCGGCCACCATTATGGTTGATAATCATGCGCTGGGCAGGCTGGGCATGTTACACCCCAGGATACAGGCTGCGCTGGATATTGCCGAACCCGTGTATCTGTTTGAATTGGATTTAGAGAAAATATCGCCGAAAAAACCATTAAAATACGCCAACATCTCTAAATTTCCCTCTTGCAGGCGGGATTTGTCCATTTTGCTTGATGAGCAGATCAGCATTGAAGACATCCGAGTCTGCATAAAAAAATCGGCCCCTGCGCTGTTGACAAACCTAGAGTTGTTTGACGTATATCAGGGCGAAAGTATTGATCAGGGGGAAAAAAGCGTCACATTAGGCTTGACCTTTCAGCGCACTTCCAGCACTCTAGCAGATCATGAGGTGGAGGCGATTATGGCGTCTGTGATGACATCGCTTCAAAACGAGTTCGGCGCACGGTTAAGATGAATAACAATGGCTGCATTGACAAAGGCTGATATGGCTGAAAAGCTGTATGAGGAGCTTGGTTTGAACAAGCGTGAGGCCAAGGAGATCGTCGAGATTTTCTTTGAGGAGATCCGCAACGCCCTGGAGACTGGGAATCAGGTGAAGCTGTCCGGCTTTGGTAATTTTGACCTGCGCGATAAAAACCAGAGGCCGGGCCGTAATCCCAAGACGGGCGAGGATATCCCGATCAGTGCAAGGCGGGTGGTGACTTTTCGGCCGGGACAAAAACTAAAAGCAAGAGTAGAGGCGTATGCTGGAAGCATCCAACACCAGTGACTTGCCCGTCATTCCGGGCAAGCGCTACTTCACCATCGGCGAGGTCAGCGATCTGTGTGCAGTCAAACCGCACGTACTGCGCTACTGGGAGCAGGAATTTCCGCAGTTAAAACCACTGAAAAGGCGGGGCAATCGCCGGTATTACCAGCGCCATGACGTGATCCTGATCCGCCAGATCAGAAGCCTGTTATACGAACAGGGCTTTACCATTGGCGGTGCCAGACAGCGGTTATCCGGTGATGAGGCCAAGGAGGATTCCAACCAGAGCCAGCAAATCATCAAACAAATCAGAAAAGAACTTGAGGAAGTGCTGGATTTACTGAGGCGTTAAGCGGCAAGCCAGCCACACATCACCAGAGTGCTGGCCGTTATGGCAATCTTCACTATCTCAAGGCTGGGCCAGTAGAACAAGGCAGGGGGAGAGATTTTCCCTACCCCGTCCAGCATGACAGTATCGGGGCGTAGCGCAGCCTGGTAGCGCACCGCAATGGGGTTGCGGGGGTCGGAGGTTCAAATCCTCTCGCCCCGACCAGCTTTTTATCAGTAGTGTGTGATGATCAAATCGGCACATTGGCCGCCCGGCAGCGAGCCTGTCTGTATCCTGGCGGGCTTGAGATGGTAGAATAGAACAATAAACTAACGATAAACTTCCCTATGTCGCCACAATCATCCTTGGGTCTTGTGCTGTTGTGTCTGTTAATGTTGGCCGGTTGCAATGAAGAGATGACCGCTGAACAGGCGTTTGCGGCGGGTGATTATGAGGCCGGCTTATTCGCTCTGGCAGTCCCGGGTAACTCAAGGTGATGCGGTGGCGCAGAATTACTTAGGGGTGCATCACTACCTGGGGCTGGGGGTAGTACGTGATCTCACGCTGGCATTTGAGTGGTTTGAGAGCGCCGCCAGGCAGGGCAATCCGCAAGGGCAACGTCATCTGGGCATGATGTATCACAACGGCTATGGCACCCCGCCGGATTTTGTCAGTGCGTATATGTGGTATTATGCGGCCTATCGGCAGGGCAGCCCGACTGCCCGGCGCTACATGGATTCCTTGAGCGAGCAGAACAAGCTCAGTCCCAACCAAATGAATCAGGCAAAAAGCCAGGCCAGTGAATTTATCATGCACTCGGTCATCGCCGAACAGGGCTCGGAGGGTAAGTTATTTCGCGGGCAACAGGCAGATTCAAGATAGCGGTGGCGAGGAAATGTGCGGGATAGTCGG
This sequence comes from Gammaproteobacteria bacterium, assembly GCA_963422205.2. GTDB lineage: Bacteria > Pseudomonadota > Gammaproteobacteria > Eutrophobiales > Eutrophobiaceae > CAXMWX01. The sequence goes on from CAXMWX010000001.1 coordinate 400,346, forward strand.
TGCGGTTGCCCAAAGAAATGTCACCCCCATCCTGCTGGAGGGGCTGCGCCGGCTTGAATATCGGGGCTATGATTCTGCCGGTATTGCCGTTATTGATGAGAATACCGCCCTGGATCGGGTTCGGGTGCTGGGCAAGGTCGGCGCACTGGAGGCCGCCCTGGCAGACCGGCCACTCAAAGGCACCACCGGCATCGCCCACACCCGCTGGGCTACCCATGGCCAGCCCAGTGTCAGTAATGCACATCCCCATATCAGCCGGGATGAGACCGGGGTGGTGCACAATGGCATCATCGAAAACCATGATGCGTTACGGCAGGCACAACGCAAGGCCGGGTATGTGTTCGACTCCGACACCGATACCGAGGTCATCGCCAACCAGATCCATGCCCACAGTGCCGGCGGGGCTGATCTGTTGCAGGCGGTATCAAGGACGGTCGTTGAACTGCAGGGGGCTTACGCGCTGGTCGTCATCAGCAGGCGAGAGCGGGGTCGTCTGGTGGTTGCAAGAGCGGGCAGTCCGCTGCTCATCGGTATCGGCATCGGCGAGTTTTTTGTCGCCTCGGATATGTTTGCCCTGCTGCCGGTCACACAGCGCTTTATCATTTTGGAAGAAGGGGACATCGCCGATATTACCGAGCAGGGGGTCAGCATTATCGACCGGGATGGCCGCTGCGTTGACCGGCCGGTGATAGTCTCTGCCATGCGTGCCGAGGCAGCGGAGAAGGCCGATTACCGGCACTACATGTTAAAAGAGATCCATGACCAGCCAGAGGCGATAGCCGAGACCCTGGAAGGCAGAATCTCTAACCACAGGCTGGCGGTGATGAGTTTCGGCATGGCCGCTGAGGGCCTGCTGGATCAGATCAAGGCGATCCATATCGTTGCCTGCGGTACCAGTTACCATGCGGGTCTGGTTGCCCGTTACTGGTTTGAGAATCTGACCAGGATCGCCTGTAGTGTGGACATTGCCAGCGAGTATCGCTACCGCCATACCCTGGTGGATGCAGACACTCTGTTTGTCTGCATTTCACAATCGGGAGAAACGCTGGATACCCTGGAGGCACTGCGCCTGGCCAGAACCAAAGGCTACCGATCTACCCTGGCGATTTGCAATGCACCGGAGAGTGCCCTGACCCGAGAGGCCGAGTTGGTCTTTCTGACCCGGGCAGGCAAGGAAATCGGGGTGGCGTCAACCAAGGCGTTTACTACCCAGCTGGTTGCCCTGCTGATGCTGGTCATCATCAGTGCGCGTCGTTTCGGGCTGACTGCTGCACAGGAAGCTGAATTTATCATGCAGCTTGAAAAACTGCCCGCGCTGATTAACACGCTGTTTGAACGGCGGCGTGAGATTGCCAGCATGGCCGAGGAGTTTGTCCATAAACAGCATGTCTTGTACCTTGGGCGCGGCACGATGCTGCCGGTTGCCATGGAAGGGGCGCTTAAATTAAAAGAAGTGTCGTATATTCATGCCGAAGCCTATGCGGCTGGCGAGCTGAAACACGGGCCACTGGCGCTGGTTGATGAGGATATGCCGGTGGTTGCTGTTGCCCCCGGCAATCAACTGATCGAGAAACTAAAATCCAATCTGCACGAGGTCAAGGCCAGAGGGGGCGTGTTGTATCTCTACAGCGATCAGGCGATTGGCTTTGAGGAGGATGCACAGGTGAAGTTAATTCCCATGCCGAAGATCAATGATTACCTGGCACCGATAGTATATACCATCCCGCTACAGCTATTTGCCTATGAAGTGGCTGTCTTGAAAGGGCTGGATGTCGATCAGCCGCGTAATCTCGCCAAGTCTGTGACGGTGGAATAGCCCATCATGCTGGCGAGCAATAGGCCGGAACGTCATGCCACAGGTGCTGTGGTCTTGCGTTTTGACAGCGCATCGCAATGGCACAACGTGATATGGCTGGTTGCTGCTGTTCCCGGCATGGCATGTGTGCCTCTCTGCCTTGCCACCCGCCGCATGGTACGATATCCGTGAAGCCGGTTTGATGAGCAGCGATAAAATCATCGTTATGGTGGATGCCGATCTTGAGGAGTTAATCCCCGGCTTTCTTGAGAAAAGGCAGGCCGATATTGCTCATCTTAATGCGGCGGCTGATTCTCTGGATTTCGCCGCATTGCAGTTCATCGGGCATAATCTCAAAGGGATTGGCGGTGGTTATGGCTTTGACGAGGTATCGGAGATGGGCGCAGCGATTGAATCGGCGGCCATGGCACAGGACATCAACACGGCTGCCAGGATCATCGCCAGGCTGGATGCGTATCTGCAAAACGTGGACGTTGCCTACGAGTGATCCGAGTCCATGCTCTGGCTGAATCAACATAAGTTGCATTTACCCCTGTGGTCAGCCTATGCACTGGCCTTTGTGCTTGGGCTGGCATTTTTCGGTTTGATTGTCTCTATCAGTTGGCATCGTGCCCTGGCGACGAATGAGAGCGCCTTTTCCCTCCAGTCTGCGGGGTTAAAAGACAAGATCTTCAGCAATATCAGGATTGTGCATAATACCGTTGACAGTTTTGCCTCATTTTTTGATATTCACCCGGTTCTCAGCCAGCATGAATTTGACATTATCACCGCACCGATACTGCAAAAACATGCGTACATCAATGAGATTTTCTACGCAAAACTGCAAGTCAATGAGGATGCCGCAGAGGGAAGGTTTATCCTGGATCGTAATTTGACATTGGCTGAATTAAGCGAGCTGTCACAGACGGCATGCCAGTTTATCGTCAGCCGACAGAATTTTCGACAGCAGACGATGTTTTCAATAGGCGAGGATATCTTTAACAAGGCGATCTATCAGGACATCATCAAGACGGTATTATCGACCGATGACGTTGCAGCCATGGTCATAGAGCAGGAAGATGACAGCGATAAATACCTGTTATTGAAGACCGTACGCCAATCAGCGCCCGCTGATCTGAAAGCGGTTGGCCGGCAGGTGAATGGCGATGGGGAGTTGCTTGGCCTGGTCGGTATTCTGGTCGATCCGGCAGGTCTGCTCGGCATCATTCCACACCAACTCCATACGACCTTAATCATGGTGAATGATTCGTATAATGCAGGTGGCAGAAAAAAACTCTACCATGATATGGCAGAGACCGGGATGGGGGAGAGATGGGCAGCCGCTACCTTCAGCGAACGTGGCGTGGCACAGTTTCCGATCTATTCAATCAGCATGAACATAGACAAAGATGTCCTCTGGTCGGAAATTGACAAGCTGCCGATCTATATCAGCCTGCTGATTGGCATAGGCGTTATGCTGTTAATCATCGCCCTAGTTCGTGTTAAAGACTCACAGGCGCAGGAGTTAAAGGCACGCAATCTGCTGATCCAGAGCAAGGTTGAAGAGCAGACCCGGGAGCTGGCGCTGGCCAGAGACAAAGCGCTTGAAGCGTCCAGGATAAAATCTGACTTTCTGGCCAGCATGAGCCATGAAATCAGGACACCATTAAATGCCATTATCGGCATGTCCACCCTGCTGGAGGAGAGCAAGCTAACGGATGAGAAAAGCAAGTATGTCGAAGTCTTCAAAAACGCTGGTGATACCTTGCTCAACCTGGTCAACGACATACTGGATTTATCCAAGATCGAAGCACACCAACTGGAGCTGGAGAAGATCGAGTTTGACGTTGCCGGGGTTGTTGAAGAGGCGATCGATATTTACGCCTTGAAGGCAGAGGAGAAAGGTATTGAGTTGTTGAGCCTGGTGACAACCGATATCAAACGCAAACGTGAAGGCGATCCGGCCAGGCTAAAGCAGGTGATTCTGAATTTAATCAGCAATGCGTTGAAGTTCACCGAGCAGGGCGAAATCGTGGTCTATGTCAGTCACCAGGCAGATCATCACGATGAGGATCAGTTGAAGTTTTCTGTTTCAGATACCGGTATTGGCATCCCTGCTGATAAGTGCGAGACGATCTTCTCCAGCTTCAGCCAGGCTGACTCTTCCATCACTCGCAAATACGGCGGTACCGGTCTTGGGCTGGCGATTTGTCGCAATCTGATTGAGATGATGCGGGGTAAAATACAGGTTGAAAGCGAAGAGGGTAAAGGCAGTGTTTTCAGCTTTACAGCACATCTACCCGTGCTTGCCAGCGGCGATGAGCGGGGGGATTCTTTTGCCAGCTTCATGGGTAATAAGGCCCTGATCGCCCATTATAACAGCACCAGCATCAACATCCTCTCCGATTATCTGTCGAACTACAGCATTGAGACCGTGGCGATTAACTCGGCGGTTGAGTTAAAAAGCCAACTGGCGGCAGGTACCGTTGCCCAGGACTATGACATCATCATGTTGAACAGCCGTCTGGCTGATACGGACTTGTTCAGTTTTTTGCAGCAAACGGATATCACCGGGATTTCTCACAAGACGATTTTAATGCTGCATGCGGCCGAGTTAAACCACCATATCCAGGCAATAAAAAATCTGAGTGTGGCCTCTTATCTCGTCAAGCCAATCAAGCAACTGGAAATGCTGCGACATATCGCTTATATCCTGCTGGGCAAGCAGGGCAGCCTGCCCTTTGTCGTCAACCAGGATGAGAAGATAGATGAAGACAAGCCGCTGAACATCTTGCTGGTGGAGGACAATCCTGACAATCGTCTGCTATTTAATGCTTACCTGAAAAAATACCCCTACACCATAGACGAAGCAGAGAACGGCGAGATCGCAATTAATAAGTTTACGCAGGGGGCCTACGATCTGGTCTTTATGGACGTGCAAATGCCGGTGATGGATGGGCATACCGCAACCCGGCAGATACGACAATGGGAGGCTGAACAGAACAGATCGCCGACCGTCATCATCGCCCTGACCGCCCATGCTATCAGGGAAGAAATCGATAAATGTATGGCCGCCGGTTGCAGCAGCCATTTAAGCAAGCCGGTAAAGAAACAGGTCTTGCTGCAAGCGATTAAGACCCACCTTTAACCTGAACATCCACTTGGCTTTTATTTGATAAGGGCCTGGAGTGCCTTGAAGTGTGCATGGCTGGCATCGCCCAGCCACTCAAACACGACCGACTCAGCATCACAGATACTGATCCCGGCAGCCCGCAAACGCTGTAATGCCAGCTCGTAACTTTCTCTGTGTCTGGAACAGATCGCATCGGCAGCGACAAACACGCCATACCCCTGCCCGAACAACTCAAGAGCGGTTTGCAAGACACAAATATGCGCCTCCATGCCGGCAATGATCACCTGTTTGCGTCCCGCTTCGCCTAACGCCGCTTTGAATGCCGGTAAATTTGCACAGGAAAATGCGGTTTTTTCATACACCGGGCTGCCCTCAGGCAGTATGTTTTTCAGCTCGCTCTCCAGAGGCCCCAGACCTTTGGGATATTGCTCAGACGCATAGACGGGAATGGCAAGCCGCTTCGCTGCATGTATCAGCAGGCTGGTGTTGCGTTGCAGGCGGGCCAGCACCTTTGCCGGTATGACGGCGGTTAAATGTGTCTGGATATCAACGATCAGGAGAGATGAATTGTCCGCACAGCAGAGGGAATGATTTTCAGTGTTCATAGTCACGTGACCCGTAGAGAAATGAAAGTTATTTTGTCAGCCAGGTATTGATGTGGCTGATGTCAGCCGCTGACAAGGTGCCGGCGGCCAGTTTCAGCCGCATACTGTCTAACAGATAATCATAGCGTGCCCTGGCCAGATCACGCCTGGCCTGGGAGGTCACACGCTCGGCGGCGACCACATCCACCGCCGTTCGGGTGCCGACTTCAAACCCGGCCTCAGTTGCCTGCAATGCGGTCTCTGATGAGCGCACCGCCTGCTTGAGTGCATCCACCCGGCTGATACCGGCGATGACACCGAGGAAGGCTTGCCGGGCGTGGCGCTGGGCATCACGCCGTGCCTGTTCCAGCCCTTGCAGGCGGGCCTGCAGGCGCTGCTTCACCTCACGTACCCTGGAATTGACCAGGCCGCCCTGAAAGATAGGCACGTTTAACTCCAGCCCGATCATGCTGGCGGTGGTTTCAAAGTCGCCAAACCGGCCACCGGATTTATCGAAGCCATGATTGGCAACGATATCCAGGGTCGGCAGATGGCTGGCGAACTGACGTTTAATCTCTGCCCTGGCCGTATTGACTGCATGCGAGGCGGCGATGACTGACAGGTTCTGTTGCAGCGCCGTGTCTGTCCATTCATCAATCACATCGGGCGTCGGCCTGACCAACGGCATGTGCTGGCCGAGGGCAGCCAGCGTGGGGAAATACGCACCCGTGATCTCCCGCAATGCTTCTCTGGCATTATCGACATTGTTCTGGGCGGCGATCTCCTCGGCGAGCGCCCGGTCAAAGCCGGCCTGGGCTTCCTGCACATCGGTGATGGCCGTCAAGCCGACATCAAATCGCTGCCGGGCCTGTTCCAATCGTCGGCTGAGGGATTTTTTCTCTGACTGGGCAAAGTTGAGGGTATCTGCCGCCGCCAGCACATCAAAATAGGCGGCCGTGGTTCTGAGCATTAACTCCTGACGGGCGGCGATTAATTCTGCCTCGGCCTCAAGGATACGGCTGTCCGCCTGTTGCAGGCCAAGGAAGCGATCACGTCTGAATACCGGCTGTATCAAGGCCAGCCGGTAGCTCTGGCTGTTGAAACTGATCGCCCCATCGGCGCCGAATCCGGCACGTGTGATATCCTGCTCGTGCTGGCGGGCATCGGCCCTGAAAGAGACCTCGGGCAGTAGCCGGGATATGGCCTGTGGACGCTGTTCCTGGGTGGCCCGTCGGGCGGCGATGGCCTGCTGGTATTGCGGGTCGCCGTTACGGGCATACTCATAGACATCCAGCAAGTCACTGGCCGCGGCATACAGCGGGGGCAGGGCGCAGCAGGCCATGATGAGGCAGAGGGTAAAACCCGAACGGATAGGCATTTTTATTGGTTATCCTGTGTTGCCAGGCAGGATCATGGTGACAGACGGCGGCACATCGGCCAGCATATCGGTAATCGGTAGAGACAGCCCCTGCTGGTGTCGTTTGCCTGTCTGCCTAGCAGCATACAAGGCGGCCTTGAGGGGGGCGAGGTTCACAGGATGAACGTATCAGGCGGCACCGCACCCACCAGCGCCGGGATATCCGTTTCAAATAATACCTCTCTAGTGTAGGCATTCTCGCCAACCCGTATGATCAGATTGGCCTGCATGATCGGCGATGTGCCGGTGATCACGAACAAGCGGCCACCGGGTTTAAGCTGTGTTTGAAAACGGTTGTTGAGCTCGGGCAGCGAGCCGCTGACAACGATCACATCATAGGGGCCGGATCCAGGCCAGCCATCCAGCCCGTCACAGGTCAGCAACTCGATGTTGTGCAGGTCTGCCGCCTGTAATTTTTCCAGTGCGGTTCTGGTAAATTCTGCATAAATATCAAGGCTGGAAACAAATTCGCAGGAGGCGGCCAGTAATGCCGTCAGATAACCGCAACCGGTGCCGATCTCCAATGCCCGTTCATCCGGCCTTGGCGCCAGGCTCTGTATAATCCTCGCCTCAACACGAGGCGGCAGGGTGAACTGATCATGTGGCAGTGGTATGGAAGTATCCGCAAACGCCAGGGCGGTATACGGGGCGGGAATGAACGCTTCCCGGTGCAGGCGGGTCAGGAGATCCAAAGTCGATTGATCCAGCACATCCCAGGTACGGATCTGCTGCTCTATCATGTTATGTCGTGCCAGGTTAGCTTCCATCATCGTATCCGGATATCTGTGCATGTTAGTGTAAAAGCCCATGCCCTTACAGGCTGATCCTGTATACTGAACATCGGCACAGTATAACGTACAATAGCGGCTGAATGACGGCTGAACAGGTCTGCCCGTGCATCTTGCACGGCAAAACAGCGTACTCATGCGATGACATTGTTACCAAAATCCGGGTTACAATTCAGGCCACAGCCAAACTGCAATTCAGGTCAAAGCCAACGCCGCTATCATGCCATCCATGATACCTGATCTGCACCCGCTATGCCTATTACCGATAAGATAATCGCCGCCATGCCAGCCCCTGATCTGGCGGAGACCCGGCTACAGACCTTGTCTCGCAATGCGACAGCAAAGCGGCAGATACGCACCATGGATGCACCGCTGCTGCACGATTTTCTGCATCTTATCTCTTATTCCAGTTTTATCTTTTACTTATTTTGCCGTCAACCGGATTTTATCCGGGAAGTCGGGCAGCCGGCAGAACTCGCCGCCGACAGCCTGCCGGATGTGGCTGATTATCAGGCGTTGCGGCACTATAAATACCGGCAATTATTGCGGATTTGCTGGATGGATATCAGCGCACGTTATGATTATGACATCATCTTGTCGCTGTTAAGCCGCCTGGCCGTGTCGATCATCAGGGCGGCGATGATGCTCGTCGCCGGTGAAGACAAGCAACAGATCAGGCAGTCGCTGGCGCTATTTGCCCTGGGCAAACTGGGGGCAGAGGAGCTGAACTTCAGCTCAGATATTGATTTGATCTTCGTCAGCACGAATGATGACAGAGCACCAAGGCAGCATGCTGAATTACTTGGCCTGCTGACCAGATTCATCCGGGCCTTCAGCCAGCAACTGGAGCAAAACACCGGGCAGGGGTTTCTTTATCGGGTTGACTTGAAACTGCGTCCCTGGGGCGGCAGCGGGCCCCTGATCATGTCGATTGATGAGACAGAAAATTACTATGAGGCCAGTTCAGCGCCCTGGGAGCGGCTGGCCTGGTTACGCGCCCGCTGTGTTGGCGGTAATCCGGGCCTGGGGGCGGATCTCTTGCAGCGCCTGCACCCGTTTATCTTCATGCGCTCGTTAAGCACCAGCGATCTGGAGCGTTTTTTAGCACTCAAAAGCCAAATGGCCGCTGCACGCATACGCCAGGGCCACTGGCATGTGAAGACAGGCGAGGGCGGGATCAGAGATATTGAATTTTTTATCCACATACTGCAACTGGTCAATGCCGCCAGGCATCCTGAATTGCAGCAGACCAACACCTTGATGACCCTGGCCGCCCTGGGCAGGAGCGGTTACCTGAACGAGTCGCTTGTTGCCAGGGTGCGGCAGAGTTATCTGTTTCTGCGCCGGCTGGAGAATCGCCTGCAAATGCGTGAGGAGCAGCAGACCCATGCGCTGCCGGATGCGCCGGGGCAGCGCCTGATCATTGCCCGCTCTCTCGGCATGAGCGGTGCTGATGATGATCAGGTGATGGATAATTTTGAAACCCTGCTGTTTGCCAACCAGATGATCGCCAGGCAGGCATTTGAACAGATTCTGCCGGAACAGACCCTGCCAGAGCAGATGATCTGATGATACACGATCCGACATGGACAGCCGCCCTGCCAGCTTGCTGGCACAGCGGGCAGGCCGGCAAAAGCCTGTCACGCTGGCAGGCATTGTGTGAGCAAAATGACTGGGGCGAAGTGCCGGGGGATTTGGCTTTGCTGGCGAGGGTGTTCGGTGCCAGTTGGTATTTTACCCGGTTTATTTTTTATCGTGGTCTGAAGGCGGCGGCCCTGGTGGATGCACAGCAGGGGCAGGAGGTCACGGCTGAACATATCAGGGCGGCGCTGCGGTTGGATTTAAGCGATGATAGCGAAGCTGGCATCAGGCAGCTGGCGCTGGTCAAGAACGAATGGATGCTGAGGATACTGCTGTGTTATCTGGGCCGGCAAACCGACCTGCAACAGACAGAAGCCTTGTTGACCGTGCTGGCCGAATCGGTGTTTCTGGTTTTTTTTCAACACCTGACAAGGCAGATCGCCCCGCAGCAAACCGCCCTGGCGATCCTGGCGATGGGGCGCATGTCCGGTCATGAAATGACATTCGGCTCTGATCTGGATCTGATTTTTTTATATCAGGATCCTCGGGCGGCGGATAATTCGCTGTTAAGCCGGCAGATACAGAAAGTCCTGCGTTATCTGGGCAGCATCACCCCGCTGGGCGTGCTCTATGAAGTGGATATGCGTTTGCGACCGCATGGCACCGCCGGTGCGCTGGTTACATCAGTGCAGAGTTTTACCGATTATCATGCCAAAGAACGTGATATATGGGAGCGTCAGCTGATGACCCGCTGCCGCATTATCCATGATCCTGAAGGCTTTGCGGCGGCGGCGCTCAAGGAGGTGAACAGCCATGTGTATCAGCACTATGATCAGCAGGTGTTGCGGCATGAGATAGTCAGTATGCGGCGCAAAGTAGAACAGGAGCTGGGGCGGCCAAGGGATAAATATGAAATCAAAAGAGGGCGTGGCGGCCTTATGGACATTGATTTTTTATGCCACTATTTTCAATTATCATGTGGCCATCAGGCCGCCTCAAACCGCACCAACAGCACCCGCACCGCCATCAGGCTTGCCGGGGCGGCGGGTTTTTTGTCCACAGCACAAGCCAATGGTCTTGCCGCGGCGTATCATTATTTTAAGACAATCGAAACGGCCTTGCGCCTGTGGGACTTGAAGGCCATGGACAGTTTCTCTTCGCAGCATGAGCGCAATGCCCATCTGGCGGTTGCCTGTGGTTTTGCCGCCGGACAGACAGAGATGTTTATGGCACAGTATCTTGGCCAGACGGATACGGTGAGGGGCATATTTGAGGCAAAGCTGGCGCCTTTATAGCGGCTCATGTGCTGGCTGCTGGCGATGAGTGTCTATGCGGCAGCGAGCTTGATGTTGCCTTCCCCGCTCTGTTGCATGTTGCTGCGATGTGGCTCCCTGGCATAACGTTTTTTTAAAATGGGTAGCCGTTGCCGATGTGCATGGGCCGATGTGCATGGCCTGCTTCAACATAAGTTGCGATACATTCCCGCAATTCAATCGGATGGGGCCAAGGGCATCGCAAAATCCACATAAACGTGCTCTAGTCTGCGCCCGGGCGCTCCATCAGATCGAGCAGGCGTGTGGCGAAGTCCTGCCAACTTGGCAGAAAGCCCTTGGCCTCCATGCGCTCGTAATACGCGTCAATCTCATGCGGGCTGTGGGTTTCGGTAATCTCCTGAAAGAACGCGATCGCTTCCTCAACGCTCGCCACCTGCCGGTAGAACGGATTTCTGGGGCAGATACTCTCCATCTCTTCGTGCAGATCACAGCGGCTTGCGATCACATCGCGACTGTGAAGCATCTGCGTCAACTTGAGCTTGAAGCCGACCTCGAAGCGATCGTTGATGAGTGCGAAGCCCGGCGTGACTGGGGCATCAAGATCCTCGATTCGGTAGCCAGCTGCGGTAAGTTGGCGGATATCTTCCGGCGTGAGAGCGCTCAGTTTTTTTGGCAGCCAGACTTTGGTTCCCGATATATGCACGACCCTGTCAGATCGCTTTACACGAGGTGTTGGATGCGGTGGCACAATACATATACCGGACCGTCCCGACAACGTTGGAAAGTCAGATAAGGCCAGCCTGTGTTCACGCTGCGAAATAAAGAAGACGCTGTTCGCTGCGGCGAATGCCTTGCGATAGAAAGCGGGGCTGCCCAGACGATAGCAGCGCTCAACCAGCGGGCGCCCCCGAAAGGCAAAGTGCGTAAAATAATTGTGAACGATCAAGGCATCAACCGGCCCGTGATGTGCGATTCGGAACAGCGCTTCATGCGAGAGGATAATCCTGCGCCCCGAACGGCGGGCCTCGGCGATGCGCTGCTGAGTTGCCGCATCGATCAACGAAGCCCATGCTGGCAGGCGTGCTGATCTCTGTAGCAGTACATTGACGACTTTGATGTCTTTGGTCGATAAATGGGCAATCAGACGGTCGTCCAGGATATTACTACCATAGACACCATCTAGATTGGCAAGGCGTACGAAGAGCATTTTCAAAAGCGCGAATGATATATCACAACGTAACGTGTGTTCAGATCATGGATGATCTGTTTAAGGCATGTCCTTTTCCGACATGTCAGCACCTGATGCAAACATTTTTCAACCATAACCTGCCCTTGTGATTCGATGTCCATGCGGTAGCGATCTTGATTTTTCCCCCCAAGCCATTAACCAGGCCATGAACCAAGCTATCCAAACATCCCCACCCATCGGGCGCGGAAGCGTCACGACCCTTATGATCGCATCGCTGCGTTTTGCAACCTCGATGGCTGTGATCAACGAGCGTTGCGGGGGGGGGGGGGGGGGGACTGATCAGAGGCGTTACACGGAGCAGATCCCAGCTCATCTTTCGAGCCCCAGAATGTGTTCATAGAGCGACAGATAAGCCGGGATGGTCGCCTCATGGCCGACTTTTGCCACGATTGCTTCTCGCACCTTCGTGCGCTCTGGCGGGGCGGTCAGCAGCCGGTGGATGCCGCCAGCGAGTGCAGCACAATCAAACGGGGGCGCCAGCGTGCCGGTTCTGCCTTCGGCGATGAGGTCGGGCATGCCGCCGATGTCGAACGCCGCCACCGGAGTGCCGCAGGCCATCGCCTCAACCACCATGTTAGGCAGATTGTCCTGACGCGACGGGGCGATGAGGACATCGGCGGCTGAGTAGACCAGCCTCAGCATGAGCTGGTCATGCAATGTCCCCAGAAAATGGCTTGTAAAATGACTCGCCAGCCCCGGTTCATTATCGCCAGCCCTGATAGTACCCACCCTGGTACCGCCGAAGACGAGCAATTCCGCATCCTGCCCGGCACCGTGTTCGCATTCTAAGTCTTTGAGGGCGGACAGGAGGAGATCATAGCCCTTGCGTTGGTCAGTGGGGCCATCTATGGCACCGAAAAGCAAAAGTTTTTTATTAGCCGGCAGGCCGAGCAACTGACGCGCTGTGTCTTTATCAACGGGGGCGAAGGCGGCGGTATCCAGCGGGTTGGGGATGACGTTACAGGGCATCTCACCCATCAGGGCACTGTCTTTTGCACACTGTGCCAGCCAACGGCTGGGCGCAACCAGGTAAAACCTTTTGTCATTCCAGTACCGCGCCTTGCGAGCCCAGGTGTAGCGGTCGATATCCATGCCGCGATAGGTTGGCGGCCGGTTGGCCGCCGTGTAGGGCATCTTCCAGCGACCGGGGTGTTCCAGGTCATCGTAGTGTTCGGCGCCCATGAAGGGCCACATGTCGTGCATAGTCCAGACGATGGGTTTGTCGATTCGACCGATCTCTTTGACCGACAGCATATTCCAACCAACCCAGTGCAGATTGACGATATCGAAATCGCTGGCATTGATCCAGCGGCCCAGACCGGAGGGGAACAGTCCGGGCGAATGAATGACCTGGTTTGTCGGCGTCCGCTGCAGCAATGTGATCAGTTTGGATGCAACGAGTTTTGTATATTGAGCGAAGCGTTGCTGCCTGGATAGCGGCCTTAAAACCACATTTTCACCGATGTAAGGGTGCATGGCTGTGAAATGGCTGTCACTACCTCGGCAGCGCAATCCATCATGCAGTCGCAGGGCCGCCCGCCCGGCGCCGCCGTCTGTACTGACACTGACGTGTAGTATCTTCATGGGCTTTTATGTTACAGCATATTGCAGGATACGGACATGGAAATAAGGCAGATGTCATTTCAGGCAGAGGTTTGACATCTGCCCTGCAAAGGAATTTTTTGCAGTCCATATTGTAATGCCCAATAATAGCACCGGAGAATTTTTGGGATAGTTGAAAGCATGTCTATGCAAAATGACGATGGTATCGTTCTCATGACCAGCATGGCGGCTGTGCAGTTTGAGAATCCTGAGCGCCGCCGTGAAATTCGCCGGGCGACTGAAATCAACTGTGACAACCCGGCGATAACTGAGGTGGTTATTTTTTTTGAAGGGGGGCGGCTGCCTGATGTCACCATTTTTCAGCATCCGAAAATACGTATCAAATGGGTTGATGCCCGGCCAAGGTACGGTTGCTTTTTCGATGATGCGAAGGCCAATTATCCAGGCCGGGCCGTTGCTGTCACGAGTGCGGATATCGCCTTTTTCCCTGACTCAAACATAGAACAGGCGCATGGCATTGGGGATGATGAACTCTGGTTTATTGGCAGATACGATTTCAATCCAGCCGAACAGCGGTGGATGCTGCATAAGCATTTTCCGGCACTCAATTCAGGAGGCGGGACACCGGCAGCACCGCTTGAGGATAACATATTGCGGACTTACCCGGAGGGGACTCATCCGGCCGATTATGTCCCTGTTGCCAAAGAGGCCGTTGATTTGAACATGGGATACGCTGCCGGGGAATATCTTGGCACGGCAGACGGCTTTATCTTCAGATCTCCCCTCCCCAGCCGACTTTATACGAGACGCATAGGCATGCCCGGATGCGATCTCTATCTTATGGTGGCCGCCTATATGGCGGGCATCAGGCTGTTATTCCCATCGCTTAGCATTATCGGACGGCATTTTCACAGTGCCAGCTGGCGTCATTATCCGCCAGCCCGTGGTTTTTTTGATCGCCTGATTGAACCGGCTGAACGGCAGATTTGGTTCAGATACATGCGTGATAAAGTGCAGCTCTGTCGTTTGGATGAGCGAACATACTGTGTTCTTAAATGCCGTCTTCCGATTCGTATTCTCATCTACCTGCGTGCGCTGTTTTCAGGTCATGCGATGCCTGTTAAGGCGTTAATTTCGTCCACCCTTAAAATACGTAAACCCAAAGTTCGGGGGGGGGGGGGGGGGGGCGTCTGATTACACAGGCATGTCACCGTCGTTCAATCAGTCCCAGCCGGTAGATGCCGGCGAAGGCTCTGGACAGACTGGCCGTTGAGGCGAGCCTCTCGTTCGTCTTCGAACCGGCACGGCGAATGCCAATCTCAAGGATCTTTCTCGTCTTGATGATCCGAAACGGCACATTGGTCTCGAATTGCTCCAGCGAATCGAACCCCGTCTGAAAGACGACGCCCATCGCCTTCTGGACATCGCGCACAACCGCAACCGCTTGTGCATCTTCGTAAGTGCCATCAAGAACACGCTTGAGCAGATAGTCGAAGCCAACCCGGAAACGCCCAATCTGATCGCATAACCCCCCAAGGAACCCGAATACCCGGTCGCCGGGCAGATACATGGTGTTGCCTTCCCACACGAACAGCGTTTGCACATCACGGTCAAGACCAGCCTCTGACAGCCGGGCGGGCAGGTCAATCTCAAGATAGTCGCCGGCAACTGCCGGGCATACCGGGAGGCCGGCCTTGCCCAGCACATCCGCCTTGAACTCCAGAACCGCCGGTTGATCCATGTCAAAGAAACGCACACCTTCGCTCGCATGAATCGCCTGACGCATGTCAAACCCGCACCCCAAGGTGACGATCTGGCGTACACCGCGTGCAATCTCATCTTCCACTGTCCTGTTCAAGGCCATCGTGCGTAGCCGAATGGCATCTCCGACGGCGACATGCACATCAAGCAGCTTCTGTGCGCGCACCAGCCATTCATCGTTCACAAACAGAGAGGCATAGGGGTCGGAAAACAACGGCGTGTCCCGGCCCTCTTCAAGCGCCCTGACCCCGGCGATGAGGAAGGCCGTTGCCCCAATTTCGTTGATGGTCATGCTCGAAAACCCATATCAATCATCCGCCGGATTGTTGATTGCAGCGCCGCCTTTGTTCGCCATGTACAGCATTGCCTTCATGGCCTGGCCCCGCCTGGTCGGTGGCAGCAGCGAGCGGTACGATGATTTTCCATTCGGCCGTTCCCAGTATAAAGACCGGTGAGTCACACGCCCTCAATAGCGCTCAACGGGCTTTCGTTCAACGATTTCTCTGGCAGGCGCTCAGCGGCAAAGAGCAGCCCGGCGGGGATGCGGGATACGATGTTATCACGACAAAACCCCAGCATGGCCTGCCGGACAGATTGCACATAGGTGATCATCTTATCGCTACTGGCTGTCAGGCCGGCGGCAAATAATTTCTCCTCCGGGTACAGGCGTGCCATTTTGCGGTAATACCCAACGGGCAAACGGAATGTGCCGAGTGTGACAGAATGCAGATACCGTGGCTGGATGCGGGCAAACACCTGCTCGAAAAAAGTGGCGTACATGTTTTGAAAATCCTGCGTATAAATCAGCGGGTCAAACCGCAAGCCTGTCATCCAGCCGGCCTCCTGCAGGGCCTGTATTGCCGCCAGTCGCTTTTGCAGGCTGGGGGTTTTGTGTTCGATGGCCGAGATAATGCCCTGTGGTGCCAGGCTGAAGGCGACAACACAGTTAGGCAGAGGGTCATGTTGCAATAAGGTGCGGATCTGTGTGCTTTTGGTACGTAATTCTAACAGGGCTGTCGGGTTATCGGCAAAAAAAGGCAGGAACTCGGTCACAAATCCGGTCACCGGCGCCAGGGCCAGGCTGTCACAGTCATAACCGGAGAAGAAATGCACGGCCTCGCTGTGGCTGTCAATGCGCTCTTGTAAGGCCGTCTTGAAATCTGCGTAATTGACAAACAAAACGTAATGCGCCGACTGATACTTTCCCTGCAAAAAACAATAGCGGCAATCATACGGGCAATTCAACAGATGGGAGAAGTAGTAATTTTCCCTGGCGCCGATGGCGTATTCGGCGGGAATGGGCGGCACGTGATTGCTGTGTTTACTGGCAAGCAGGAGGGCAGGCTGACGTTTTTGCAGCCTGAAGCTCTGCGCCTTGCGATTAAATACCTCGCCGTAATGGTCGCACGGAATTGTGGTTGCCCGTGGATAACGTCCCAGTATCTGTCGGGTGAGGGCATGCTGCCGGACGGCGTGTTCAATGTAGATGCGGTCAAACATCGGCGGATGTTGGAAGCGGCAGTTCCGCATTCTCAATGCCTGTGCGGATAAACCGCAGCACTTCTTTGGCATCTGCATTTTTTTGTGCATACGCCAGCAGGGAGTCCGGGTGCGGGTACAATGCCGTCCAGGCAGCGATGAGTTGCCGCAGTGTATTTTTCTGACAGGCGGTGTAATGCGTGCAGGCAGTGAGCTGGCTGATCACCTCCTGTGTGGCTGAGTGGCGCACAGCCTGGGTTGCTTGCAGATCCAGCAATGCCTGCATGATGGACTCAATCTGTGGCAGGTTCTGCTCAACCAGCCCGGAGAGCGTCCGGCCATTGGGCGCCGTCACCGGGCAGTGTTTATTATCGGAGACAATCTTGACGGCATGGATTAATTCTGCCGTGCTGATCCGGCTGGCAGCATCATAGAAGCCCGCGCCCTCCATGTCATACAGCCCCTGCCCATAGTCTGTTTCCGGTTGATCCACGGTGATGAGGCAATCCTGCGGCAGGGCGGTGGTAAAACAACATTGCGGATACCAGTTCCGCCCGCTGCTTTGTTCGGTGATTTTATTGACTAACAAGGCCAGGCCGACAGGATGCGCTGCATGTCCGCAAACCCCTATGTTCAGCCAGGCGGCCGGGGATTGCCCGCAGAGAGGTTGTCCAGGAAAGGATCGTCCAGGGAAATAAAATTCAGTCGCCAGCACCGCCTGTGCCGCTGCCAGCTTGCCAACGCCGGTGATGGTCAGTGAGAGCCGGGCCTGCAAATCCTGATACCGGCTGAACAGGCCGGCATCATCACAATATGACAGCCGGTATGTCTCAATCACCGGCCGGGCCTCGGCCAGCAAGGCACAGACGATATGCAGCATTATCTGCCCGCCCCCTGTCTCTTGACAGCCGAAACCGGCTCAGGCAAACCGCCGCAACAATGCCTCGCATTCCCTGACATAGTCCGTGTTATTGTGCTTTTTTGCACCCTTGAGATAGAGGTTGATTTTGTAATGCAATGCGCTGATCGCCGCCGCCGTATCGCCTGCATTCAGTATATCCTCTGCCAGGATTTTTGCTAAGGCCATGATGCGGTATTTATCCATGCCCCGGTATTGGCCGGATAACTGATCGGCATGGCCGCCGTATTTTATGGTCAGGGGCGCCTCAAGATACAACACCGGCAGGCGTGCACACAGACGCAGCCACATATCATAATCCTCGCACACAACCAGCGCCTCATCAAACAGCCCCACCCGGTCAAACACCGCCCGGTGCAGCAGGATGGCCGAAGGCGATATCACACACCGGGGCAGGCAATGTTGAAATAGCCAGCCGCCCTGTTTGCGATGTCTGGCCGATTGGCGCAGCGGCCTGCCGTGACGTATCCATTGCTCGTTGGTATGGATCACCTGATAGCCGGGATTATCTTTAAGGCAGGCGACCTGCCGTGCCAGTTTCTGCCGGTGCCAGGCATCGTCTGAGTCCAGCAGGGCGAGCCACTCACCGCTGGCCGTCGTGATGCCACGGTTACGTGCCGCGCTGACCCCCTGATGCGCTTGCCGCAGCAGGGTCACCCCCGGATAATGCTGTTGCAGCAGCGGCACGGTGTTATCGCTTGAGCCATCATCAACGACAATAATCTCATCGGCCGGCCGGCTTTGAGAGATGACAGAATCCAGCGCCCGGGGCAGCATTCGGGCCCGATTCCATGTGGGTATGATGACGGAGATGGTGTGCAAATCGGGATCCTCATCTGCCCTCATGCTTTGCCTGGGGCGAGGCGGTTACGCTACTATCTTATAATTGCTCAAGCCTGATGATCTAACACCATGCCCGCATTGCAGGATAAAGCCGCCGTGATTACCGGTGCCAGCAGCGGCATTGGCAAGGCGATCGCCCTGGCCTATGCCGCCGCCGGTGCTCAAGTGATCGTCAATTATCGTCGTTCACAGGCGGCCGCCCGGCAGGTGGCCGATGAGATCGCCCGCCGGGGAGGGCAGGCATGGGCGGTGCAGGCCGACATATCCAGGCAACAGGAGGTTGAGTCCCTGCTGGCCGAGGCCATTCGCCGGATGGGGCAGGTGGATATCTGGGTCAACAATGCCGGTGCTGATATTCTGACGGCAGGCAATGCCGGGCAAAGTCGGCTGGAGAAATTGCACGCACTGCTACAGGTCGACCTGCAAGGCACCATGCTGTGCAGTTGGGCGGCAGCGGCCTATATGCAGGCACGGGGTGCTGGCAATATCATCAATATGTCCTGGGATCAGGCATTGCAGGGCTATCAGGGGGAGAACCCGCAGCTGTTTGCGGCGGTCAAGGCCGGTATCACGGCTTTTAGCAAGTCGCTGGCCAGGACTGCCGGGCCAGCAATCCGGGTCAATACTCTCGCACCGGGCTGGATACAGACGGCATTTGCCGAGTCCGGCATGGATGCTAACTACTACCGGCAGCGCTGTGCCGAGATACCACTGGGACGTTTTGGCCGTCCTGAAGAGGTGGCCGCCGCCGCCGTGTTCCTTGCCTCCGAGGATTCGGCCTACATGACGGGTGCCGTGTTGAATGTGGGTGGCGGTTTTAACCTGTGTTAAGCCGGGTAGTCGAGCACCGAGTGCACCGCATAATCGGTCAGCTTGGCACGCCCGCCCAGATCGCTTAGCTCAATTAAAAAGGCACAAGCCGCCACCTTGGCCCCCAGTTTTTCGATCAACTCACAACTCGCCAGCGCCGTGCCACCGGTCGCTATCAGGTCATCGATCAGCAACACCTTGTCGGTCGCCGTGAGCGCATCTCTCTGCATTTGCAGGGTGGTGCTGCCGTATTCCAACGTATAGGCCACCGCCACCACCTGACCGGGTAGCTTGCCGGGCTTTCTCAGGGGAATAAAGGCCGTATTGAGTAGCTGTGCCGCCAGGCTACCAAAGATAAAACCGCGGGCCTCCATCCCGCACACGGCCGTTATCTGCTGTTCTCTGAAGGGCGTGATCATCGCATGGGTGGCCTCTCGTACACAGCCCGGCACCTTCAGCAGCGGCGTGATATCCTTAAATTGTATGCCCGGCCTGGGGAAGTCGGGGATGGTACGAATCAGTTGGCGTATGTGTTCCATGCTGCTGCTGTTTTTTGTTTATGCTAACGTACACTAAAATACCCGATCATGTTACACAAAAATGAAAGCCAAGGTTGCACATGACTGGCCGGTGAATCGGCAACAGGCGATTGCCTTGCAGAGAACATTAAGCCCCCGGGTCAGCCTGCTGGATAGGTGCATGAGGTAGGCCATGTCGCCGGTGTGGATGTGGGTCTGGTGGCGAGGGGCAGGATCATGCGTGCGGCGGTGGCGGTCTTGACGTACCCGGACCTTAAAACCGTAGAGACCCAGGTAGCCCATTGCCGGATGAGAATGCCCTATGTCAGCGGCTTGCTCTCTTTTCGCGAATTGCCGGCCGTGTTACAGGCGGTGAAAAAATTGCACCAGCCACCGGATCTGTTTTTATGCGATGGTCAGGGCATAGCGCATCCGCGCCGGTTTGGCATCGCCTGCCATCTGGGGGTATTGCTGGATGTGGCAACCATCGGTGTGGCGAAGCAGCGCCTGTGCGGCAGCCATGCCATGCCGGGCAATAACAAAGGTGACTGGACCTGTTTGTATGCCGGTGATGCCATCATCGGTGCTGTGTTACGCAGCCGTGCGGGCGTCAAACCCATCTATGTCTCGCCCGGCCACAAGCTGTCCCTGCCAACGGCCATCCGCTATGTGCTTAACTGCACCACCAGATACCGCCTGCCAGAGACCACCCGCCTGGCCGATAAACTGGCCTCCCGCCGCTCATGCTAGGCGCCCCCCTGCTGCTTCTGTGCCTGTCAGGCGCCGCCCCGCTGCCAGCAGATGAGGCCATGGCCGCCCAACATCGGCAGATGCTGCGTGATATCATACAGATGGTTGATGAGACCAAAGACCATACCGGTATCGCCAGCCTATCAGGGCCAGTGCTGCATGCCATGCGCTGTGTACCCCGGCGGGCATTTGTCCCGCAACAGGCCCATGCCTATGCCTATATCAACCGGCCGTTGCCCATCGGCCACCAGCAGACCATCTCCCAGCCCTATATGGTCGCCCTGATGACCGAGTTGGCCGCCTTGCAACCCGGCGAGAAGGTGCTTGAGATCGGCACGGGCTCCGGCTATCAGGCGGCCATACTGGCTGAGATCGTGGCTGCGGTCTTCAGCATCGAAATTATCGCACCGCTTGGCGAGCGCGCCGCCAGCACCTTACAGCGTCTTGGGTATGATAATGTGCATGTCAGGATAGGGGATGGGTATCACGGGTGGCCGGAACAGGCGCCGTTTGATGCTATCCTGGTCACCGCCGCACCAGAGCAGGTGCCGCCGCCATTGCTGGTGCAATTAAAGACCGGCGGCCGTTTGATCATCCCGGTAGGCAGGCAGGGACGGGTGCAGTCTCTGCAACGACTGCTCAAGGGCGCCGATGGCAGCATCCGCACAGAAAAAATACTGCCGGTGGGTTTCGTGCCATTCACGCGGCAGGAATAAGCCCTTAATTTGGCCCCTGCTGGTCTCTACCGCTGCACAGAACAACGCCGGAGAACGGCTGGAGTTACCCGTGTGCTTCAAGGCCGGGCGGTTATTCCCTTACCTGTCACTGCCCGGTTTGCCCTCATCAGCGGCATCGCCGGCGTTCAGTTGGCATTCCTGGTGCGTGTTCGGGTCGGTAACGTTTGCCTCGGGCAGATCCTGTTTTCTCATCAGGCTGGCGAGGCGTCCTATCAGGCCGGCAGGATCGCCCTGTGCTTGCCTTGCCATGGCGGTCAAGGTGAGGTAGTCAATCTTGCCGGTGCTCAATACCGGCAGTTCTTCGGCATAGGCAATTTTCTCGGGTAGATACAAGGGCGAGTAATTTGCTGTTTTTATCTGCTGCTGGAGTTGTTTTCTCAAGGCGGCCTGGTGGTTGGTGATGAGTATGATTTTCTCTCCTCTGCGCTCATCCGGCAGGCTCACCGCCGCATGGATATGCTTCGGCCAGGTCTGCCCGGCCAGCTCTTCCACCGCTGTTAGCGAGATCATCTCACCGGCGATCTTGGCAAAGCGTTTGGCCCGGCCCAGGATCGTGATATAACCCGCCGCATCGATGCTGACGATATCGCCCGTGCTGTGCCAGGCACTGCCCCCGGACTGGGGCGGCGGTATCAATTCGCCCGCCCGGTCATGCAGCAGATAGCCCAGCATCACGTTCGGGCCGCTGACCATAAGCTCTCCGCCTTCGCTGATGCCGGCGATGGGCTTGAGGCGGGCCTGCATGCCGGGCAGCAAGCGGCCAACACTGCCGTGCTTGCAGTTAATCGGTGTATTGACAGCAACCACCGGGCTGCATTCGGTGACGCCGTAGCCTTGCAGGATGCGAATACCGAATTTATCCATCCAGAGTTGTTGGGTGTCCTGCTGTAGCTTCTCTGCCCCGGCCACCACATGACGCAGGCTGTGAAAATCAAACGCATGGGCATATTTTGCATAGCCCCGAAAGAAGATGTTGGTGCCAAACAAGATGGTGGCGCCCAGGTTGTAGATGTGCTCCGGGATGAGGCGATAATGCAGCGGGTTGGGGTAGAGGTAGATCCGGCTGCCGCCCAACAATGGCATGAGGCAGCCTGCATTCAGGCCGAAGCAATGAAATAACGGCAGGCAACTGAACAGCATGTCAGCCGGGCGAAAATCAATATGGCAGCGCACCTGGGCGTAATTGGAGACCAGGTTGACATGGGATAACACCACGCCCTTGGGAATCCCTTCCGAGCCAGAGGTAAATAATATTGTCGCCGGCTTGCCTGTGTCCTGATCTGTACACACCCGGCGGTAGTAGGCCAGCGGATAACGGCTGCGTAACATGCCTTTGAGTTTATCCAGGCGGCTTACCTGCCGGGCGATATCCTCCAGGTAGATGATCGTCCTGGAGGCGCTTAGATGGTCGATCACATCCTCAAGGCCAGCATTGGCGATAAACTTTTTCGAGCTGTAGATGGTCTTCACCGAGGCCATCTCACAGGCGTTGGTCAATGCCTGTATACCGGCGGTGTAGTTTAACATGGTCGGCACCCGGCCAAGGCAGTGCAGTGCCAGATAGCTGATCACCGTGGCAGAGACATTGGGCAGCAGCAGGCCGACATTCTCCGCCGCCTTGCTCTGGTGTTTGAAGACATCGCTGAGGATGAAGGTGCGGGTTAATAACTGGCCGTAGGTCAATGGCTGCTGGTTGATGTCTTCCATGATGACAGTGTGCCGCCCGTATTTTTTCACCGCATCCAGCAGGGCGGAAAATACCGTGCGGTGATAATCTGTGGCGGCGAAGGCCAGTTGGTACATAATCTCCTGCATCCGCTTTGCCGCCTGTCGCCGGCGCTCATGCCCCTGCACGTCTGCTGGCAGGGTGATTTTCTCAGGCGCCAAAAATCGCAGCGTGATGCGGGGGAAGCGTTGGGTATAGCCGCTCTGGTGCAGGTAAGCGGCATGGCTGTACTGTGCCCCTTCAATACTGACCGGCAAAATCGCCGCATCGGCTTTATCGGCAATCAGGCCGGGGCCTTCGTAGATCTTCATCAACACACCCGTGACGGTAATTCTGCCCTCCGGGAAGATCACGGCTTTTTTATCCTGTTGCAGAAACTTGATCATGGATTTTACCGAAAGCGGATTGGCCGGGTCCATCAGGAACAGATCGACAAAGCAGAGATACGGGCGGAAGCGGCGTTGGCCGGCAATGTTTGTGTTGATCGCAAACGTCGGGGCATCCGGCAGCCAGGCATAGAGCAGCACGCCATCGAGCAGGGAGGTGTGGTTGGCCACGATCAAGGCCCTCGGCCCGGCCTGATGATAATGCGCCAGGCCCTTAACCTCTACCCGGTAGAGCAGCCTCAGCAGGGCACGCAACAGCCATTTAAGCAGCTTTATCATGGGGCTAGTGTAACCTGAATTGCCCGGAAATAAATTGTCGGGTTGTCTGCATTGACGTTGAAAACATCCAGGGCGGCCAGGCGCTCAGGGGATTAGGCGATACCGGTGTTGATTAAGATTGACCGTCCTGGGAATGGCGTTAATTTGGTTTTGATTATCATGCGGATCGCTTTATGATAACACGCCAGTATTTACCTATAAAATCAATAGCTAAAGTGAAGCCTTGCCGAACCCCTGGCGGGGTGGAGGGTGGCATATCGGTGATTTTCAGCCCATCGCCTGGCGAACACGCCTTAGCCTGATATCTGCCGTATGGATGCAATACAACAGAAGAGAGAACACGTGAGTTTCAAGCACTGGTTCAGAACCCGGCAGGGCATGGCCCTCAGCACCTGTGAGCAGGACCGTGTTGCCGGTGTGCTGTCGACTTTGTTTGGCTACCATATTGTTCAGATTGGGGCAGTCACACCGGCCGATTACCTGCACAGCAGCCGGATAGGGCATAAGGTGATCTGCCAGTTAGCCGGTGAGGGCGAGGCGGCCGCGGCTGTTGATCTGCTGATCACCGACCAGGATCTGCCCTTCTCAACGGCCAGTATTGATGTCGCCCTGGTGCCGCATGTCCTCGAATTCTCCGACAAGCCGCACCGATTTTTACGCGAGATAGCGCGTATTCTGATCGGTGATGGCCATGTCCTGATCCTGGGGTTTAACCCCTGGAGCCTGTGGGGGCTGTGGCGCCTGTGGCTTGCCTGGCGCGATCAGCCGCCCTGGAACGGGCATTTCTACAGTCTGCCCAGGATCAGGGACTGGCTGTATCTGCTCGATTTTGAGATCATCAGCACAGAGCGGTTTATCTTCCGGCCGCCGCTGGGGGAGGGTCGCCTCATGCAGCGGATACAATTTATGGAGAAACTGGGCAGCTATTGCTGGCCGTACTTTGGCAGTGTTTATATGATACTGGCGAGAAAACGGGTGGTGCCTTTAACACCGATAAAAATGCGCTGGCAGAAGCAACGTCAACGGCTGGCTGCTGGTGTTGTCGAGCCAACGGTGCGGGCGGCTACAGTGACAGAGCGGGCAGGGCGATGAGAAAACAACTGGAAATTTTTACCGATGGGGCCTGTCGTGGCAATCCCGGTGCGGGCGGTTGGGGGGCGTTGCTGCGCTTCGATGGTGTGGAGGAGGAGCTTTGCGGTGCAGAGCACCAGACCACCAATAACCGCATGGAGCTGATGGCGGCGATTAAAGCGCTGGAGTCGCTGACAGAGCCTGCCAGCGTGTGTTTAACCACCGATTCGATCTATGTCAAAGAGGGCATCACCTCATGGATCAGTGGCTGGAAGCGGAGGCACTGGAAGACAGCATCCAACAAGCCGGTAAAGAATCAAGACTTATGGCAGCAGTTGGATCGATTAAGCGCCAGGCATGAAGTGCAATGGTGCTGGGTAAAAGGGCATAGCGGGCATCCAGAGAATGAGCGTGCCGATGCGCTGGCCAATCAGGCCATAGACAGGCTGCTGACGATGGGGCGCGCCTGAGTATCAGCGCATGCGGCAGATCATTCTTGATACTGAGACCACCGGCCTTGATCCGCAACAAGGCCATCGTCTTATTGAGATTGCCTGTATTGAGGTCATTAATCGCCGCAAGACCGGGCGTGTGCTGCATCATTATCTCAATCCTGAGCAGGAGGTGGATGAGGCTGCCTACCGTGTCCACGGTATCGGTCATGAGCAAGTGAAGGATGCGCCACGCTTTGCCGATATTGCCGGGGAGTTGATCGATTTTATTCGTGATGCCGAGTTGATTATGCACAATGCCCCGTTTGATGTTGGGTTTATCAACACCGAGTTGGCATCCTCAGGGCGTGCATGGGGCGAAGTGAAAGACTACTGCACCGTGCTGGATACCCTGGCACTGGCCAGAGATAAGCATCCGGGGCAAAGAAACAGCCTGGATGCCTTGTGCGGCCGGTATGAGGTGGACAATTCGCATCGCATTCAGCACGGCGCCCTGCTGGATGCCGAGATCTTACTGGATGTGTATCTGGCGATGACGGGGGGTCAGGTCAGCCTGCTGTCGGACGATGAGGCAGATACGCCAGGTCATGGCGGCAGTAACCACTATCAGCACAAACGCCTGGATAAACAAACCCCACTCAGGACGATTCAGCCCAGTGCTGCCGAGTTATCTGCCCATGAGCGGCTGCTGGATGTGATGCGTGATACGACCGACCAGCCACCGCTCTGGCGGCAGTAAGCAGCGTGGTGCTGGCCGTGATCGTTGCCGCGGCAAGCGGCAGGTAGATGTCCTGAACAGCTTAGTCAGACTGGGCCGGTCGGGCAGTATCCAGCAGGGTCTTTAACTCGCCGCTTTGGTACATCTCCAGGGTAATATCACAGCCGCCGACCAGCTCGCCATTGACGAACACCTGCGGGAAGGTGGGCCAGTTGGAGATGCCGGGCAGTGTGCCTCTGACCTCAGGGGCGGCCAACACATCCACATAGGCAAATTCCGCCCCGCAGGACTTCAGGGCCTCGGCGGTTTTCATGGAGAAGCCGCATTGTGGCAGGTCGGGTGTGCCTTTCATAAACAGCACGATGGGGTTCTCGGTGATGATCTTGTGCAGTTGCTGTTCTACAGTTTCCTGGGTTTCTTGTTCGGACATGGCTCAATGCTCTCTGGTCAGTGTATGCCCTTGCCATCGGGCGTGTTATTAAGGCTCGCTTATCCTTGACATGCCAAAGTCTATACGGTTTCAGGCGATGATTGAAGCAGGATTGAAATATTTACGGGCCAGCCATCCGCACGGCCTCTACTGTCAGGAGATGCCCGCCGGCGCATCTTACGCCTGATCGCCGGATTTTTGTATCTGATATGTCGTGCATCAGGCGGGACTCGGCAGTATAATTGCGGCAGATTCGATACTCACCACCATTTGACCAACGTAAGGGGAATAGCTTATGAATCCGCTAAAATCTGTATCGGGTACGATCACCCTGGGCTTTGTTGTTGCCATTGTCCTGCTGCTTGCCTTCGGTAATCGCACATTGAACATGTGGTCACTGACTGTCTGGCTGCATGTATTCTTTGGCGTGCTGTGGATTGGCCTGTTGTATTACTTTAACTTCGTTCAGGTGCCGGCCATCGCCCAGGCGACCGGCGATACCGACGGCCCCGGCCCGGCCGCCATCAATAAATACATCGCCCCCAAGGCGTTGTTCTGGTTCCGATGGGCGGCGGTTTTGACCTGGCTCACCGGTGCGGCCGCCCTGGAGATCATGGGGGTTGGGCTGGTCAATGCCTTTGCCCTGAAACCGGGCGCTTGGGTGATCGGCTTAGGTGCCTGGATGGGTACGATCATGTTGTTTAATGTCTGGGTTTTGATCTGGCCGAACCAGAAAAAAGTGCTGGGCATCGTGCCGGCCAGCGATGAGGAGAAGGCGAGGGCAAAAATGGTGGCGCTGATGGCCTCCAGAACGAACACCTTCCTGTCCATCCCGATGCTGATGTGCATGGTTGGCCACGGCCACGGCCTACCCTTCTGATCGTTGCCAGGCATATCATTGACAGCACAATCGCCGGCCCGGCTTTTGCCGGGCTTGTTAGTTTTAAGCACGGCGCACACGCATCACATCGGCCATCCCCCGGTCATGACCCCGGCCATGACCCCGGCCATGATCCTGGCCTGTGATCTTAACCATCATCCTGACCCATGACCTCGGCAATCATGCCCACTTATGCACGCCAGAATATCGGTTTTGAGTCTGGCGAGGGTGCCTGGCTGACGGCGACCGATGGCGGGCGCTACCTTGATGCCGTGAGCGGGATCTCGGTGTGTAACCTGGGGCATGCCCACCCGGCCGTGCATCAGGCCATCAGCCGGCAGTCGCAAAAGCTGCTGCATACTTCAAATCTCTATCAGATCCCCTTGCAGGAGGCACTGGCAGCAAAGCTGGCATCGCTGGCCGGCATGGAGATGGTCTTCTTCGGTAATTCGGGGGCGGAGGCGAACGAGGCCGCCATCAAGCTGTCTCGGAAATGGGGCGCCGATAACGGCATGACCGCCCCGTTGATAGTGACCATGACCGGCGGGTTTCATGGCCGGACGATGGCGACCCTGACCGCCACGGGTAATGCGAAGATAAAAGTAGGCTTTGCGCCCTTGCTGCCCGGTTTTATCCATGTGCCTTACAATGATATCGATGCTTTGCAGCAGGTGCTGGCAGCTCACGAGCAGGTCGCTGCTGTGATGCTGGAGCCGGTGTTGGGCGAGGGGGGGGTGGTGGTGCCGGATGCCGGATATCTGGCCGCGGTCAGGGGTTTGTGTGATGCCCATCACTGCCTGATGGTTGTCGATGAGATACAAACCGGCCTGTGCCGAACCGGCAGGTGGTTTGCCTATCAGCATGAACAGATAATCCCCGATGTGGTCACGCTGGCCAAGTCACTGGGCAATGGCGTGCCTATCGGTGCGTGTATGGCACAGGCCAGGGTGAGCGGCGTCTTGCAGCCGGGTCAGCATGGCTCGACTTTTGGCGGCAATCCGCTGGCAGCGAGTGCTGCCCTGGCGGTGTTACAGACCCTGCAAGCGGAGAATATGCCGGCCAGGGTAGAGCGCCTGGGCCAAGCCATGCTGGCAGGTTTGGAGGCAAGGCTGGCAGCCCAGCCGCTGGTGCGGGATATTCGTGGCAAAGGGCTTATGCTCGGTATTGAGTTGACCATGCCCTGTGCCGGGCTGGTCGCCGATGCCCGGCGAGAGCATCTGCTGATTAATGTCACGGCGATGAATGTGATACGGTTATTGCCGCCGTTTATTATCACCGATGAGGAGGCACAGATGATCGTGGATATTGTCAGTCGTGTGATCGAGCGCCTGGCAGAGGCAGCCCCATGATCAGACACTTCCTGACCTTGAGCGATCTGAGAAAGGCGGAGTTGCTGGCGCTGATTGATGATGCCCGCCGGCTGAAATCTGCCCTGGCCGAGGGGCATAGGGACCGATCCTGTCTCGGCAAGGTGCTGGCGATGCTGTTTGCCAAGTCGTCCACCCGCACTCGGGTGGCATTTGAGACAGCGATGGTGCAGATGGGCGGCCATGCCATTTTTCTGTCTGCCCACGATACCCAGTCAGGCCGGGGCGAGCCGGCCGAGGATACCGCACGGGTGTTGTCCCGGATGGTTGACATTATCATGCTGCGTACGCACTCTCATGCCGAGCTTGCGACCTTTGCGAACTATGCCAGTATCCCGGTGATCAACGGCCTGTCTGACAGCCATCATCCCTGTCAGGTGCTGGCCGATATCCAGACTTACATGGAACACCGGGGCCCTATTGAAGGGAGGAAGGTGGCCTGGTTTGGTGATGGGAACAATATGTGCCATTCCTGGATCGAGGCGGCCGGGCTGCTGGGCTTTGAGCTTGCCATCGCCTGCCCGCCGGCCTACCCGCCTGATGCGGCTGTCATGGCGGCCGCTGGCGGGCAGGTCACGCTCACCGACAACCCGAAGCAGGCTGCCCGTGGTGCTGATCTGTTGCTGACCGATGTCTGGACCAGCATGGGACAGGAAGAGGAGGCACGGATACGGCAACAGGTGTTTGCGCCGTTTCAGGTCAACAGCGATACGATGCAGCAGGCCGCCACAGATGCCTTGTTCATGCACTGCCTGCCTGCCCATCGAGGCGAGGAGGTGACTGCCGAGGTGATTGACGGGCCGCAGAGTGTGGTCTGGGATGAGGCGGGCAACCGCCTGCATGCACATAAGGCGTTATTGCGTTTTTTGCTTGGCAACGGCGCGCAGTAAATCAAGAGATCAGTCACGGGTATGAGCGCTAATTTTCAGGGTATCGGCATGACTTCGCAGCGCTCCCGCAATCGCCTGGTGGCACAGTTGCGGGACATGGGCATACAGTCAGAACATGTGCTGAACGCCATCGCCAACACCCCAAGACATATCTTTGTGGATGAGGCGCTCGCCAGTCGGGCGTATGATAATACCGCCCTGCCCATCGGCCATAATCAGACCATCTCCCAGCCCTATATTGTTGCCCGCATGACCGAGGCGCTGCTGCAACATGGCGGCTTGCAGCGGGTGCTGGAAGTGGGCACAGGGTGCGGCTACCAGACGGTGATCCTGGCGCAATTTGTCGCCGAGGTGTGCAGCGTGGAGCGCATTGATGCCTTGTTGACCAAGGCCAGAGAGAGATTCCATGCCCTGAAATACCGCAACATCAAGGCAAAACATGGTGATGGTCACCTGGGCTGGGCCGAATACAGCCCGTTCGATGGTATTCTGGTGGCCGCCGCCCCGGCGGGTGTGCCGCAGTCGCTGGTAGCCCAGTTGGCCATGGGTGGCCGGCTGGTGATCCCGGTGGGGCAGCGTGGCGAGCAGGCGCTCTTGTGTATCAAACGGACCGAGGACGGGCTGATTGAAGAGCGTCTTGACTGGGTAAGTTTTGTGCCCATGCTGGATGGGCGAGGCTGATACGGCCCCATGCGCTTGCCTGGCAGATGCAAACTCCCTATCCTGGCTATTGCCGTGGCGATTGTGCTGATGATTTGCCATGGTTGCAGCACAACGGCCACGGCGCCCGTGAGGAGTCAATCAACAGCCAGAGAAACGCCTGACACCCATACCCGCCGTGCCTTGCCAGCCAAAGAAAACACTGCCACAGCGGCCAGCCACACCGTCAAAAAAGGCGATACGCTGTATTCCATCGCCTGGCGTTACCAGCATGATTATCGCAACATCGCCCGCTGGAACACCATCAGCAAACCTTACACCATCTACCCCGGCCAGGTGTTGCATCTCATCCCCAAACCAACCCCTGCTGCCATGCCATCCTCAAGCGCAGATAAAAAGGCCGCCAGATCATTACAGCCAGGGCCTATCGTGGCCGAACAGCTCAAAACAAAACCCGCCAGGCAAAAGCCAGCGATCAGCAAAACAACGCCGCCTGTCAGCAACCCAAAGGCCAGGGCGTCAAAAGTTGTGGCCAGCATCAGATGGCAATGGCCGGCCAGTGTCCACCTGCTGAAGACAAGCACGGGCAAGCGCAATAAAGGCGTTGATTTTAATGGCAGGCAGGGACAGAAAATTTTTGCGGCAGCGGCGGGCGAAGTGGTATACAGTGGCCGTGGGTTACTCGGTTACGGCAAGCTGATCATTATCAAACACAACGACAGATATTTAAGCGCCTATGCCTACAACAGAAAGCTCCTTGTACAGGAGGGGCAGACAGTCGCCGCCGGCAGCAGATCGCCACCATGGGCATCGGCATCAAGGGCTTGCCGACGCTGCACTTTGAGATTCGAAAAGACGGCAAACCCACCAATCCGTTACACTATCTGCCACGCCAGCAGACCTGAACAAAGCATGATCCACTCTGGCAAAGAGACAGACCGAAGTAAGCTGGAAGAGGTGGGGCTTGAGGGGACGTTGACAGAGGATATGGCCGAGTTGACCGGCGGCACTGACACCACGCTCAATGAATTGAGCCGTGCGGGCGATTTGGATGCCACCCGTCTGTATTTGAACGAAATCGGTTTCTCGCCGCTGCTGACCGCCGAGGAAGAAGTGCATTATTCCAGGCTGGCATTGCAGGGCGATGAGCGGGCCCGCCAGCGCATGATAGAGAGTAACCTTCGGCTGGTGGTGAAGATTGCCAAGCGCTACATGAACAGAGGGCTGGCGCTGCTGGATCTGATAGAAGAGGGTAATCTGGGTTTGATCCGGGCGGTGGAGAAATTCGATCCGGAACGAGGTTTCAGGTTCTCAACCTATGCCACCTGGTGGATACGGCAAACCATTGAGCGTGCGCTGATGAACCAGACCAGAACGGTGCGGCTGCCCATACATGTCATCAAAGAGATCAATATCTACCTGCGTGCCGCCAGGAAACTGGCACAAACCCTGGACCGGGAGCCAAGCACAGAGGATATAGCAGCAATGCTGGATCAGCCGATTGCGGAGGTGAAAAAACTGCTGGGTTTGAACGAAAGAGTGGCCTCGGTGGACGCCCCTGCCAGCCGTGATAATGATAAATCATTGCTTGAGACCATCGCCGATGAACATAATATCGATCCATCTTTGTTGTTACAGGATGACGATGTCAGGCAACACATAGATATCTGGTTAAGCCAGTTGACAGACAAACAACGTGCGGTCGTGGAGAGACGCTTCGGTCTGCACGGCAGAGAGGCGGCGACATTAGAGGAAATCGGGCTTGAACTGGGCGTCACCAGAGAGCGAATCCGGCAAATACAGATCGAGGCGATCAAGCGCCTGCGTCTGATTTTGCGGCGAGAAGGTTTTTCTGTTGATGCCTTGTTTGATGATAGTTAGATCATGCCCGGCGATGCTCACCCCTCAATTCGCCGCAATGAACAGCAAGGCAACGACCCGCCGGGCTTCGCCTGAGAGAAAATTAAACGAGCGGCAAGCCGCCCCCGTATCCATGATCTCCATGCCGATATTGTGTTCAAACAGGGTCTGGCAAATGCCATCAGCCGGATAATGCAAGGTCGCCCCGCTGCCGAATAAAACGATTTCAGGCTGCATGGAGATGACTGTATCGAGTTGATGTTGTTGCAACTTGGCAATATGTGCGGGCAGCAGGTCTTCGATAATGCGCTCATCACCGATGATAATGCTGCGTGTATAAACACGATCAGCCACTGAAACTGACGCATCGGAATAGGCCGTGATGTTAAGCCCGCTGGCGAGCGTGTTCAGTTCCAGTTTCACTTATCCAGGCGATTAAAAGTCGAGGGAAATTTATGAAAATCATATTATTAGGCCCGCCGGGTGCTGGCAAGGGAACACAGGCAAAATTTATCCAGGCCGAGTTTAACATACCTCAAATCTCCACTGGCGATATGTTACGGGCGGCGGTCAATGCCGGCACGGATCTGGGTCGGCAGGCCAAAGATGTGATGGATGCGGGCGAGTTGGTTTCCGATGAACTCATTATCGAGCTGGTGAAGGTGCGTATCAAGGCAGATGACTGTGCTGGCGGCTATCTGTTTGATGGCTTCCCCAGAACACTGACACAGGCCAAAGCCATGCTGGCAAACGACATTGCCATAGACTGTGTGGTTGAGATCCATGTTGATGATGAGGAGATCATAAAACGGCTGGTCGGCAGGCGCATTCATCCCGGCTCCGGGCGTGTGTATCATATTATCAACAATCCACCAGGGCAGGCAGGCAAAGACGATATGACCGGTGAAGCGCTGATACAAAGAGATGATGACAAAGAACAAACCGTGCGAAAACGCTTGCAGGTGTATCATCAACAAACAGCACCGTTAATTAAATACTACCAGCATAACGATCAGGATGATGCGCTGAAGGCAATTAAATACCTGCGTTTCAGCGGTATGGCAGATGTCGAACAAATCACTGCCGAGATGATCAGCAGTTTGCGTGATTTTGCCTGAGTGAGAGCATAAGCAGCATGGCTTGCCGATGCCCTTGCCTGTTTGTATGCTTGCCCGTTGGTTGATCCAATGACAGCATTTAAATTTTTTTATAAAAAAGTTAGCAAAAATAAAAAACATTACTATAATTGTTACGTTTAATGTGGTTGTGTTGTAGAGAATCAACTTTCAATTCACTAATTTAAGTTCAGGGGAGTCTATTGATATGGCGAAGAAGGCGGCAAAGAAACGGCCTGCTAAGAAGAAAGTGGCCAATAGGAAAGTAGCCAGGAAGGTGGCTAAAAAGAAGGTAGCGAAGAAAAAAGTTACCAAGAAAAAGGCTAAGAAAAAAGTAGCGAAGAAGGCGGCCAAAAAGAAGGCGGCAAAGAAAAAAGCCACCAAGAAGAAAGCTGCCAAGAAAAAGGCCAAGAAAAAAGTAGCGAAGAAGGCCACTAAAAAGAAAGTGACCAGAAAAAAAGCTGCCAGGAAAAAGGCAACAAAAGCGAAAAAAAAATAACGTTCTGGTACGCATAGCGACCAGGCAGAGCGCCCAGGCAATCATCAAAGCCCGGCGAGACAAACGTCGAGAGTTAGCCAGGCGGTTAGCTGGCAAGCCGGAATAGAAAACCAGGCTGAATCAGAGGACGGAAGTCGGAGGACAGATAGCGGCAGCTGTTTGATCACGGCAACGTGCGTACTCCCCGGACAAGTACACCGGGCAAGCACGGCTTTAGTGTGTCTGCCCGGGGTGTGCGCCAACACGGATCGTCTGGTATGTCCACGCCTGCTCCACCGCCTGATCAGCCGGGATCCCGGCTTTTTGTTTTAATTGTTCAAGGAAGCGGGCGGGCGATTCGATCGACTCCCATACCGAGGGCAGAAAAGTCGCCTGACGGCGGCCGTTGCTAATAATCAGCCCATCGATTGCCCCGGGCGTAGTTGCGAGATTAACTCGGCCTCATCGGTGAACTGCACACCGCTGGCAGGTGTCAGGATGGAGAGTTCTATCTCAATATCGGCCAACTCATCTGCCGGGAAGCGCGGGTCATGAAAGGCCGCCTGCCACGTGCTGTTCACCACGCTATGCACCAGCGGCTCTATCGCCTCGGTCGTGCCCATGCAGCCGCGCAGCCTGCCCTGTTTATGCAGCGTGACGAAGGTGGCGCGCGCTGGTTAATGCCGCCGGGAAAGAATCCGCATTGACCGCCAGCTTGTTGCCGGATGCAACACCGGTCTTGAGCGTCCGCCAGGCCAGTTCAAGCAACCCTGCCTTGTCATGCGCCGTGCAGTGTGCCTGTTCGGTCAGCGTGTACGCACCATAGCCCACCACCCGCTCATGGCTGCCCGCCGTATCGCCGGAGTTGATGGTCGCCAGCACCGAGATGTGCATCTGCTCATCACGTGCCGGGGCCAGTAAACCGCGCAAAGGCATACAACCACAGGCGTGCTGCGGCCCGATTCTCTCCAGCGCAAGATCAGCGATGGCATCTGAGGTGGCCGCATCCATTTTCTGTGCCACCGCATAGGTATGGTAATGGCTCAGATCGGAGCTGACGATGATCAGCGTCTCTTCACCGCCCCATACCATTTACAGGACTTGCTTGACCTCTTGCGGTGGGGTATGACCACGAGCAGCGGCAACAGGGCAAACTCATGCAGGCAGGCTTGCAAAAACGGCAGCTGCACTTCCAGGCTGTGTTCCATGTCGTGGGCGGCTTCCAGTACCTACACTTGGGGTAATGTTTTCAGCCGGGCCATGCTGTGCCAGTCCAGCACAATACGGCCCGGCGGCGTGGCAAAATGACTGTGCTCACTGAGGGCAATCCCCTCCAGTGCCACCCGGTGGGCCGGGCCTAACACCACCACCCGCTTGATCTTCTCCTTGACTGTGGCCAGCGTGGCATAGGCCCTGGCGGCGGCATCACCGGTGTTCGGATCTGCATCCGGTTTTAATTCAACATGAATGGTCAACTTATCCAGGTTACCGCTGCGCTTGATCTCGATTTGCTAACCCGGCGACTTTGCATCCAGATAAGCGAGCAGTTCAGCATAAGCCTCTGGATAACAGGCATCAAAATCCTGTTTGTATTTCCGATAGACAATGGCCGCTGTCTCTCTGGTGTAATGGTCTTTCCATTCATCCCTGTGGGCTTGTGACTTGCGGTGATGAGGCAGGGGGTTTAAGTGGTACTTTTCTCTGATGGGTTCAAATTCTTTGATGAGGTTTTCATACCGACCGATAAAGTCAGGCGATGGCTGGTTTTTTTTGTATAGACAGAAATATTGACCGGTAAAATGTTCGTCGGTCAAACACATGGGAATTTTGTTTATTTTCTTTATGAACGTCTCAAAGTCTTTTACCTGCCTTAAATACCCGCCCAGATAATACTGGTAGTATGAGACCATAATCCTTTCCTTATAACAGGAATAGAGCCTGGAGAAAGGATTGCGGACAAAAGTAAATTTGAAATAATCCACACTCTCCGGCAATGATCGTAAATTTCTCTGCGTGAAATTTGTTCCTTGTCCAGCAGGTTCATCAAGCAGCGCTTCCCGAAGTGAGGTACTGGCATTCTTGCATAGATTGAAGTAGATGATATTCCTTTTCTCATCGATCACATAGTCACTGCCCCGGTAGTGAGGTATGCCCTGGTGGTTGAGTATAATAAGACGTACTGCCGACCATACAGGCTCTGGCAGGTGTTTTTTCAGCAGCGCCTTGAGTTTGGCGGTCTGCGGTCTGCGGTCTGCGGTCTGCGGTCTGCGGTCTGCGGTCTGCGGTCTGCGGTCTGCGGTCTGCGGTCTGCGGTCTGCGGTCTGCGGTCTGCGGTCTGCGGTCTGCGGTCTGCGGTCTGCGGTCTGCGGTCTGCGGTCTGCGGTCTGCGGTCTGCGGTCTGCGGTCTGCGGTCTGCGGTCTGCGGTCTGCGGTCTGCGGTCTGCGGTCTGCGGTCTGCGGTCTGCGGTCTGCGGTCTGCGGTCTGCGGTCTGCGGTCTGCGGTCTGCGGTCTGCGGTCTGCGGTCTGCGGTCTGCGGTCTGCGGTCTGCGGTCTGCGGTCTGCGGTCATTCATAATGTTCTACCAGAAAACAGCGTACTTGGCAAGCTGGCTCTGATGTTGGCCGGGAGGGTCTGGCGGCAGATATACTACCGCTGCCGGCGTTAAGTTCAAGGGCGAGTTTTACCAGTTGCTCAACGATAGCCAGATCGCCCATCTATACACCTATCCCAAAACCCCAAAAATGAATGCCGTGGTTGGTGAGCTTGCCGAACCATCTGCGAGCGTTCTAATCGCACCATGGTTGGTGAGCCTGTCGAACCATTCAAGAGCAGTCCTGCCTGTGCGTGTCCGCACGCAGACAGGTCGTGGACTTCCATGAACAGCTGCTGTTTGAAGACCTGCACCTGTTCAATGAAAAACTGGCCGACCTGCCTGTGCGTCCCTTCACGCAGACAGGCTGACTGGTCAAATATAACGGACTAAGACCACACAAGGGACTGGGATTACGAACACCAGTGCAGTACATTTGGTTGGTGAGCTTGTCGAACCCTATCCAGCACAACAAAAAGTGCAGTATGTGGTGGACTCATAACAACCGCTTGAAATACCGCAAGCCAGCCTGTAGTATGCGCTACCACGATGCGGGGTGGAGCAGTCTGGCAGCTCGTCGGGCTCATAACCCGAAGGTCGCAGGTTCAAATCCTGCCCCCGCTACCATGTCTGCTGCCAGCATCCAGCCTGCTTCCATCCAACAAATTCACCGCCATAGCGCAAATAAGACGGCAACGACGTCCTTACAGGATAAGGACGGCCTGTCTTATAATAACAAGCAAAAGGGCGATGGCTGGTAGCCGTTGCTGTCACATGCGTGAATTGCAAAGCAGCGCAGTCGAGAGAAGCACAACATGGCTAATTGATCGTGAATGAGCAATACATTGAAGATAAGCTGATCGGCAAGCTGTCTGATCTCAAATACACCCACCGCCCGGACATTCGCGACCGCGCTACGCTGGAGCGCAACTTCCGGCAAAAATTCGAGACGCTGAATCGCATCACACTCACCGATGCCGAATTCAAACGACTCCTTGACGATATTGTCACGTCAGATGTCTATGATGCCGCTAACCGACTCAGAAACCGGCAAACCTTCATACGGGAAGACGGCACACCGCTCAATTATACCCTCGTCAATCTCACGGACTGGTGCAAAAACGATTTTGAGGTCATCAACCAGCTCCGCATGAATACGGACTACAGCCATCATCGTTACGATGTGGAACTCCTTATCAACGGTATTCCCGTTGTCCAGATCGAGCTGAAGACGCTTGGCATCAGTCCGCGCCGCGCCATGGAACAGATCGTCGAATACAAAAACGATCCCGGCAATGGTTACACCCGAACGCTTTTGTGCTTTGTCCAACTGTTCATCGTCAGCAACCGCGACCACACCTTCTATTTTGCCAACAACAACCATGCTCACTTTACCTTCGATGCGGACGAGCGTTTCCTGCCCGTCTATGAGTTTGCGGACGAGGACAACAGGAAAATCACCCACCTCGATGACTTTGCCGCCCGCTTTCTTCAGAAGTGCGATCTTGGCCGGACCATCAGCCGCTACATGGTGCTCATCCAGAGCGAGCAAAAGCTCATGGTCATGCGGCCCTATCAGGTCTATGCCGTGCAGCAAATCGTCAAGTGCATCGAAGACGATGCGGGCAACGGCTACATCTGGCACACCACCGGCAGCGGCAAGACCTTAACCTCCTTCAAGGCCGCAACGCTGCTCAAGCAGAACGATGACATCCACAAATGCCTGTTCGTGGTTGACCGCAAAGACCTCGACCGCCAGACCCGCGAGGAGTTCAACCGCTTTCAGGAAGGCTGCGTCGAAGAGAACACCAACACCGAAACGCTCGTCCGCCGGCTGTACTCTCGGGACTATGCGGACAAGGTCATCGTCACCACCATCCAGAAGCTCGGCCTGGCGCTGGATAAAGACAGCAGGCGCAACCGGCAGCGCAAGCGCAACCACGAGCCGACTTACAAGCAACTGCTGGAGCCACTCAGCGACAAACGCCTGGTCTTCATCTTCGATGAATGCCACCGCTCGCAATTCGGCGAAAACCACAAAGCCATCAAGGCGTTTTTCCCCAAAGCCCAGCTATTTGGCTTCACCGGCACGCCGATATTTGAACAGAACGCGACCAGCACGCAGGTGACCGACGAGCTTGCCACCCTGCGTACCACCGAAGACCTGTTCCAGAAGCAACTGCACGCCTACACCATCACCCACGCCATCGAGGATAAGAACGTCCTGCGCTTTCATGTGGATTACTTCAAACCCAATGAAGAAGACGGCAAGCACAACAAAGACGGCAACGACGACAGGCACGACAAAAAGCCACCGAAGCCCGAAGAGGGCATCGCCAAGCGCGCCGTCATCGAAGCCATCCTGACCAAGCACGACACCGCCACTGTCGAACGCCGTTTTAACGCCATCCTCGCCACCGCCTCGATCAATGATGCCATCGCCTACTATGATCTGTTCAAACAGATGCAAACTCGGCGACAGCAAGAAGACCCCGAGTTTCAGCCGCTGAACATCGCCTGCGTTTTCTCCCCGCCCGCCGAGGGCGACAAAGACGTGATCCAGATTCAGGAAGACCTGCCACACGAAAAACAGGACAACGCCGTTGAACCGGAAAAGAAAAAAGCCGCCCTGAAGGACATTCTGAACGACTACAACGACCGCTATGGTGCGAACCACACGATCAGCGAATTTGACCTCTACTACCAGGACATCCAGAAACGCATCAAAGACCATCAATGGCCCAATGCCGACTTCCCCCGGGCGCAGAAAATCGACATCACCATCGTTGTTGATATGCTGCTCACCGGCTTCGATTCCAAATACCTGAACACCCTGTACGTGGACAAGAACCTTCAGCACCACGGCCTGATTCAGGCTTTCTCGCGCACCAATCGCGTGCTCAACGACACCAAGCCCAACGGCAACATCCTCGACTTTCGCGGGCAGCAAGCCCGCGTGGATGCCGCTATTGCGCTGTTCTCCGGCGAGAAAACCGCCGAGCAGGCGCGGGAAATCTGGCTGGTGGACAAGGCGCCCGTGGTCATCGGGAAGCTGGAGGCCGCCGTGCAGCAGCTCAGCGGTTTCATGAAATCCCAGGGCCTCGAAACCGCCCCCAAAGCTGTGCCAAACCTGAAAGGTGATGCCGCCCGCGCCGGGTTCATCAATCACTTCAAGGAAGTCCAGCGCCTGAAGACCCAGCTTGACCAGTACACAGACCTCACAGAAGACAACAAAGCCGCCATCGAGCGGGTGCTGCCGGATGAACAGCACCGCGGCTTCAAGGGTGCTTATCTCGACACGGCCCAACGATTGAAGGCGCAGCAGGGCAGGGGCAAGAGTCAAGGTGAGGGCAATGAGCCGGCGGATACCCGTAACACCACCCAACTGGATTTTGAATTCGTGCTCTTCGCCTCCGCCCTCATTGACTACGACTACATCATGCGCCTTATGACCAGGTTCTCGGCCAACGCACCGGGCAAATCGAAAATGACCCATGAGCAGCTTATCGGCCTGATCAGCGCAGATGCCAAGTTTATGGACGAGCGCGAGGACATCGCCGCCTACATCGCCACGCTCAAGCCCGGTGAGGGTCTCAGCGAAACCGCCATCCGCGAGGGATACACCCGCTTCAAGGCCGAGAAGAACGCCGCCGAACTTGCCGCCATCGCCGCAAGGCACGGCCTTGCAACCGAAGCCTTGCAGACCTTCGTGGATAGCATCCTTAGCCGCATGATCTTCGATGCCGAAAAGCTCGGCGATCTCTTCGCCCCGCTCGACCTCGGCTGGAAGGCAAGAGCCGACAAAGAACAGGCGCTGATGGCCGACCTCATCCCGCTGCTGAAAAAACGCAGCGCAGGCAGGGAGATTTCAGGGCTGACGGCCTATGAGTAACCCTCACACAACCTCACCCCCACGACGGGGAAACCCCGGGCAGAACAGGCGCACAGACCGGAAAATCCTGCCTATCTTCGTCATCATGTAAAACAGGTGCAGATTCATGACCAAAAAGACCGACATCAACAAGGCGTTTTACACTGAAATCAGCGGCCTGCTGGCGCAGGCAAGAAGCCAGTCATACCGGGCGGTCAACATCATTATGGTGCAAACCTACTGGCAGGTCGGCAGGCGTATTGTCGAGCAGGAACAACAAGGTAGTAGCCGCGCAGGCTATGGCGAGCACCTCATCACCAGCCTTTCCAGACACCTGACCGACACCCTCGGCAAAGGCTTCTCGGAGGCCAATCTGAAAAACATAAGGCAGTTTTATCTGGTATTCCCGGACTTTGACCAATTCGCTACGCACTGCGTAGCGAATCTCAGCTGGACCAATACCCGGACGATTATGCGCCTGGAAAACCCCGAAGAGAGAGCCTTTTACCTCAAAGAAGCCTCCTCGCAAAACTGGAGTTCACGGCAACTGCAACGCAATATCAAAAGCGACTACTACCATCGCCTGCTATCCACCCAGCGCAACCCGGCCGCCCCGGAAACAGCGCCGCCCCAGGCGGCAGATTTTATTAAAGACCCGTACATCATGGAATTTTTAGGCGCTGCCGAGCAGATCACCAGCACGGAATCGGCGCTGGAACAAGCCCTCATTGATAACCTGCAACAGGTTTTGCTGGAACTCGGCAAGGGGTTTTCCTTTGTTGCCCGCCAGATGCGTATCAGCACCGAAACCACACATTTTTATATCGACCTGGTGTTTTACAATTATCTGCTCAAATGTTTTATC
The DNA here is from genome assembly GCA_963422205.2 of Gammaproteobacteria bacterium. GTDB lineage: Bacteria > Pseudomonadota > Gammaproteobacteria > Eutrophobiales > Eutrophobiaceae > CAXMWX01. Next base: position 441,186 of record CAXMWX010000001.1, read on the forward strand.
ATCATTGATTTGAAAACCCGCAAGCTCAGCCATGCCGACATCGGACAGATGGACATGTATGTCCGCATGTTTGATGCGCTAAAGCGAGGCACGGATGACAACCCGACCCTCGGCATTATCCTCTGTACCGAAAAAGATGAGACCCTGGTGAAGTACTCGGTATTGCAGGAAAACCAGCAGCTATTTGCCTCCAAATACAAAACCCTGCTGCCCAGCGAACAGGAAATAGCCGACAGAATTGCCCGCCAGAGAACCCTGGCAGATACCCGCCAGCCATCCGGGCAATCGCGTTCAGGCCAATGAATAAACCAGACAACAATAGACAACCCCATGAATCAAGATAAACCAGATGGCAATATCGTTTTGATAATTACCAACGCGCATTCAGCTTATTGCACGAAGCGATTGAATTACAAGATGACAAACCCCTGTCCGATCTGGAAAAAGAAGGCATTATTCAACGCTTTGAATACACTTGGGAACTGGCATGGAAAACCCTCAAGGATTATCTGGAACATGAGGGTGTGGTGTTCGATAAAATCACCCCTAAAGCGGTTATCATAAAAGCCATTGAAGCAAAGGTTATCAGCAATCACGAACAGTGGATGAAAGCCCTGGACGACCGCAACAAGATGAGCCATGTTTATAACCACAGTGACTTTGAAAAAGTCATAGAAAATATTACCCGGCATTATCTGGCATTATTCGACACGCTCTATGAGAAATTGCTCAATGAAATCCTGCAACCATGAACAACGACATTGACCACGGACTATCGCCCGGCGAATTACGCATCGTGCGGAACATCCTCAGCCCCTACCAACAACACATTGATAAAGTCGGTATTTTTGGCTCCAGGGCAAACGGCAACTATAAAGAATACTCCGATATTGATTTAGTGCTCTATGGCAACCTGGCCCAACAAGACCTGGCCCGCCTGCATACCCTGTTCGATGAAAGCCAATTAGGGGTAAGGGTGGACATCAATGCCTATCACCTGATTGCCTATCCCCCGCTGAAAAGACATATCGACAGCAAACACAAAACGCTGTTTACCGGCCAGGATTTACACCATGGGGGTGAGTTGCCTTCGGCTACGCTCAGGCAGCGGTCGGGGGGTGAGTCAGACAGTTCAACAGCGGTGGGTGAGCGGAGCCGAACCCCCGAATTGCGTTTCCCGGAATTTCGGGACAAGGGGGAGTGGGAGGTGAAACGAATTGATGAAATTGCCGATGTTGTTGCTTCCGGCGATTTAGATAAAGAATCTTTTTCACCACAAATGACGGATGAACATGTTTTTCCTATTTACTCCAATTCTGTATCTAATGAAGGCTTGTACGGATACAATAACTATTCGAAATATCAGCCAAATAGCATCACAATTACCGCAAGGGGGACATTAGGAGTTGCCTTTGTAAGAAATACTGAATTTGTTGGTATTGGAAGACTTTTGGTTGTTTCTGAGTTGAGAAATATCGATCCAATATTCTTAAAAGAAAACTGGAATCAATATGCCAGAATTCCCCTTGAAAATGGCGGTATTCCGCAACTTACTGCGATAAAAACTAAAAGTGTTTCTTTGCTGTTTCCAGAGTTTGAAGAACAACAAAAAATCGCCGATTGCCTGTCTTCCCTTGACGACCTGATTGGCGCGCATATCGAAAAGCGCGAAGTGCTCAAAGCCCACAAGCGCGGCCTGATGCAACAGCTTTTTCCTCCGCCGCCTTCGACTACGCTTAAGAATCGGTCGGGTGGTGAGTCAGATAGTTCAACAACGGTGGGTGAGCCGCCTTCGGCTACGCTCAGGCAGCGGTCAGATAGTTCAACAGCGGTGGGTGAGCGGAGCCGAACCCCCGCATTGCGCTTCCCTGAATTTCGGGACAGTGGGGCGTGGGAGGAAAAAGAACTAGGAATGGTGAGTGATGTTCGGGATGGTACCCATGACTCCCCCAGATTTGTCAGTACAGGAATGCCACTCGTAACATCAAAAAATTTACTCGCTGACGGCTCATTAGACCTCGGTAACGTAAATCTGATCTCAAATAAAGACTATGAGAAAATAAACAAGCGTTCAAACGTAAACGTAGGCGACATACTTTTCGGGATGATAGGAACAATAGGAAATCCCGTTTTAGTTGAGTCTGATGAATTTGCAATAAAGAATGTCGCTCTAATCAAAGAAAAGAATGAGTTATTAAACGAATACCTTGTCTATCTTTTAGACAGCCAATACATGTTTGATAAATTTCAGATGTTAGCTACTGGAAATACTCAGAAATTTATTGCTTTGGGAAAAATAAGAAGTCTAGTGGTGCCGCTACCAGTAAAAAAAGAACAACAAAAAATCGCTTCCTGCCTGTCATCTTTAGATGAGTTAATCACCGCCCAGTCGGAGAAAATCGCCCAACTGCAACAACACAAAAAGGGCCTGCTGCAGCAACTTTTTCCTCGTGTTACAGGAGAATGAAATATGAATAATACACTGAAACTCAACTCAAAAGATGAGTCATTAAGAGAAGTATTAAGCAATGGCAAGAAATACTTCGTGCCCAAATTTCAACGCGATTATTCATGGGAAAATGAGCATTGGGAAATCTTCTGGGAGGATATAGAAAATGTATTGCAGGGAGAAAATGAATATCATTATATGGGTTACTTGGTGCTGCAAGAAGCCGAACAAAATCAATTCAAGATTATTGATGGACAGCAGAGACTCACAACCTTTTCTTTACTGGTGCTGGCCGCTATCAAGCGGCTGAAAGACGCAGCGCAGAATGAACAGGAACGCATGGATGAGTTACATAAGAATTTTATAGGGAGTAAGGATTTAATAAAACTTCAGATGACCAATAAGCTGAAATTAAACAGAAATAATGAGTATTACTTTAACGAGGCTGTCGCTGGCCATGATTTGCCTAAACGGGGAGTGAAGAAAACCGTGCATCTGATGAGAAAAGCGCTCGATTATTTCTATGGTGCTTTTGGGGATAAAACCGGGGAAAAGATCGGGGAAATTATCGAAACGACCAGCCAGAATCTGCTTTTTACGACGATCTACATCGGCAGTGAACTCAATGCGTACAAGGTTTTTGAAACACTGAATGCGCGTGGTGTGCAGCTCTCTTCTGGGGATTTATTAAAAAATTATCTCTTCTCTGTTATTGATCAAAAGAACACGGCACCGGATGAAGTGATTGATCGATTGGATAAGAAATGGGAGAAAATTGGCAGCGACATAGGTGATAATCATTACACGGATTACATTTTGTGTGACTGGAACAGCGCCCATTCACTCGTGAGAAAATCCGCGTTATTCAAAGAGATTCGAGATGAACTGGACACAACTGAAAAAGCGGATAATTACCTAAGCAGGTTAGCAAATAACAGTCAGCTTTATCATGCGCTGTTGAATCCTGATGATGAATTCTGGAAAGGTGATCAAGACTATCTTGCAATCAAAACCGATCTGCTTTTTTTGCGCCTGTTCAATATCAGGCAACCAGTCAGTCTGCTTTATGCTGCCCACCTGAATACGCGGAACAGTTTCGCAAAAATATTACACTGGATTGCTTTGTTTTCGTTGCGATATAACGTGATATGCAGAGAACCCCCCAGTGAACAGGAAAGGCTTTACAACAAGATAAGTGTGTTGTTGTCAAACTCTACGGAGGGGACAAGTCAATTATTGCATAAAATCAAAAAAGAGATTGAAAGGCTCTGCCCTATGGATGAGGAGTTCAAGCAGAATTTTACGAATAAAACCATGCCGACCGAACAGTCCAACAAAAAAGCCCGTTATCTGCTCGCCAGATTGGCAGAGCAAGGCGGAGCGAATGCCATAGATGAGACCAGGCTGACCGTTGAGCATATTTTGCCTGCTCATCCAGAGAGTGAATGGATTGATGATTTTGGCGATAACTGGCAGCTTTTCACGCAAAGAATCGGCAATATGGCGCTGGTTACCAAGAATCAAAATGAGCGGTTAGGGCAGCAGGCTTTTGCAGATAAAAAACAGATATTATGCGCTTCTGAATACGCCATTAACGATGTTGCGGATTATGAAACATGGGATTCCCAGAGCGTTGAATCACGGCAGAATCGCTTGGCAGACATTGCCGTTCAGCTTTGGCGAATAGATTGATCACCGCCCAGTCGGAGAAAATAGCCCAACTGCAACTGTGCCGTTCTGGGCCTGATGCTTATTTCATTGGGAAATCCCTTCGGGCGATTTATCTACCTTATCCTATTGATAATAAAGATATTTTTTATTTCACTGGAAAATACTTTTGACACAGATTGCCACCGAAGAGGCAAGTAAAGAGAAAAACCCTGAACCCTGAACCATGACCGACGAAGATCAAAAACAACTGGGTAGCACCCTCTGGAAGATTGCCGATGACCTGCGCGGGGCGATGAACGCCGATGACTTCCGCGACTACATGCTGTCCTTCCTCTTCCTGCGTTATCTCTCCGACAACTACGAAGCGGCGGCAAAGAAAGAACTCGGCAGAGACTATCCCGAGACTGGCGGCGACAGCGCCGAGGTGCCCCTGGCGCTCTGGTATGCAGATAACCAGGACGATACCACAGCGTTTGAAAAACAGATGCGGCGTAAGGTGCATTACGTGATCAAGCCGGAGCACCTGTGGAGCAGCATCGCCAATCTGGCACGCATGCAGAACAGCGAGCTTCTGAACACACTGCAAGCGGGCTTTAAATACATCGAAGAGGAATCCTTTGAGAGCACGTTCTCCGGCTTGTTTTCGGAAATCAACCTCCACTCCGACAAGCTCGGCAAAACCTATGAAGACCGGAACGCCAGGCTTTGCACTGTCATTCAAAAAATAGCCGAAGGATTGAACGCCTTCTCAACGGACATCGACACACTGGGCGATGCCTATGAATACCTGATCGGTCAGTTCGCCGCCGGGTCCGGCAAGAAGGCCGGCGAGTTCTATACGCCGCAGCAAATCTCCGACATCTTGTCTGCCATCGTTACGCTGGACAGCCAGGAACCAAAAACCGGCACGAAAGAGCGGCTGACGACGGTCATGGATTTTGCCTGCGGTTCTGGCTCGCTGCTGCTCAACGTGCGTAAACGGATAAACAACGCAGGCGGCACTATCGGAAAAATTTTAGGCCAAGAGAAAAACATCACCACCTACAACCTGGCCCGAATGAACATGTTGTTGCACGGGGTGAAGGACACGGAGTTTGACGTCTTCCACGGCGACACGCTGGGCAACGAGTGGGACAGCCTGCGCGAGTTGAACCCGGCCAGGAAGCCAGCCTTTGACGCCGTTGTCGCCAACCCGCCGTTCAGCTATCGCTGGACGCCCGGCGAGGGCATGGGTGACGATGTGCGCTTCAAAAGTCATGGGTTGGCGCCCAAGTCCGCCGCCGATTTTGCGTTTCTGCTGCACGGTTTTCATTATCTGAAAGACGATGGGGTCATGGCCATCATTCTGCCGCACGGCGTGCTTTTCCGTGGCGGGGCAGAGGCGCGCATCCGCACCAAATTGCTGCAAGATGGCCACATTGACACGGTCATCGGCCTGCCGGCCAATCTGTTCTACTCCACCGGCATCCCGGTGTGCATTCTGGTGTTGAAAAAATGCAAAAAACCCGATGATGTGCTGTTTATCAATGCCAGCGAGCATTTTGAGAAGGGCAAACGCCAGAACCAGCTCAAACCCGAGCACATCGACAAGATCATCGACACCTATCAGTATCGGAAAGAGGCCGACCGCTGGGCCCGCCGGGTGGAAATCGCCGAGCTCGAGAAGAATGACTACAACCTCAATATCTCGCGCTATGTCAGCACGACCAGAGCTGAAGAGGAAATTGATTTAACCCAGACCCACCAGCGACTGCGCCACATCGAAAACCGGATGCACCAGGCGATGGACAAGCACAATGCGTTTCTTGCCGAACTGGGGCTGCCCCGCCTGCCACTTTTGCCCGAAGCAGATAACATTGACTGATTATGTGATCGATAGCCCCAGCCGCCGGCGTTAGGCGATTGTCCTGATATGAGCATGTGTGTGCCATGCTGCATCTGTGGTGGAGGGCGAGAGGGCAGCAGAGCGTGTCAACGATGCCCTGATTGAAACCATCCTTGTGGCCTGGGCAGGCAATCATGGCCGTGCATGGTCGCTGTCATGATCTGCCGGGTGTCGGGACAGCGGCGCCGGCCATGTTGCCATGGCGCAAACTCCCTGATACAATCTGCCGCCACTGTCAGGCACACCTGATAACAGCCGCTGATTATTCTGGTAGATTATTTTGGTGGATTATCAGGGTGTGCTTGTCGGCAGGAGGGGCGAATCGCTGCTTGAAAAAGCCAAGATACGCTGGTTGCCCGCCCCCGCTATCAGTATTTACGGTTTCGATAGCCCCGCAGGATGGGGTTTTTTTACGCCTGTTGTTCAGCCGGTGTGTGGTTGGACGCCAGAGGCCAGGCGGGTAACTCGGCTGAATCATGTTTATCTGGCGAAGGAGTGATATACATGCGGTATGAAAGTGGGCTTTGCGCCCATTTTTCGTTTCCGGTTCTTGCATCAGGTGAGTGGGCAGGCCGATGAGTAGACCGGATGAATAGACAAGACATCGGGCTTGAGGCCTTGTTGCGCCCGGTTGTCGTCGGGCTGGGTTATGACTTGTGGGGGATAGAGCGGCTTGGCAGTCACGGTGCGCCCCTGGTTCGGTTGTATATCGATGCAGCACAAGGCATCACGCTGGCTGATTGCGAGGCGGTCAGCCGCCAGGTCGCTGCGGTGCTGGATGTGCATGATCCGATCAAGGGGCGTTATACCCTGGAGGTGTCCTCGCCGGGCATGGATCGGCCCTTGTTCAGTCGGGCGCAACTGGCAGCTTATGTGGGCGAGCAGGTGCATTTGCGGCTGAATGAGAAAATAAATCAGCGATGCAAGGTCAGCGGTCATCTGGAGCAGGTCAAGGCGGATTCTGTCATCGTCAGTATGGCTGATTTTGTCTGTGAAATTCCGCTGGATGCCATAAAAAAAGCCAATCTGGTATGCCAGACGCAGCGTCCATGATATGAAGATGCAGGTAAAGAGGAGCCGATGAATAAAGAGATTTTAATGGTTGTTGATGTGGTGTCGAATGAGAAGGCCGTGGGCAAAGAGATCATCTTTGAGGCGATTGAGGCCGCCCTGGCCAGTGCCACCAAAAAACGCCATCGCGAGGATATTGAAGTGCGGGTAGCCATTGATCGCAACACCGGGGATTACGAAACCTATCGCCAGTGGCTGGTGGTCGATGAGTCGGCTGATGCCCTGGAAGCCCCTACCCGCGAGATAGGGTTAAGCGATGCCCGGGAAAAAACACCTGACATTGAGCCAGGCGGGGCGATTGAAGCGCCGATGGAGTCGGTGGAATTTGGCCGGATAGCTGCCCAGACGGCCAAGCAGGTCATCGTGCAGAAAGTGCGCGAGGCCAAGCGCAAGCAGGTCTTTGATGCGTACATGCCGCGGGTGGGCGAGATGGTCAGCGGCGTGGTGAAGCGGGTCGAGCGTGGCAATGTCATTCTTGATCTGGGCAACAGCGCCGAGGCGTTTATCCCGCGCGAAGCGATGATCCCGCGCGAGGCCGCCCGGCCGGGCGATCGTCTGCGTGCCTATCTGAAAGCGGTGACGTCGGAGCATCGCGGGCCACAATTATTCCTCAGCCGCACGGTGCCGGGCCTGCTGATTGAGTTGTTCAAGATTGAAGTGCCGGAAATCAACGAGGGGATGATCGACATCCTGGGCGGTGCCCGGGACCCGGGCTCACGGGCAAAGATTGCCGTGCGTGCCAATGACAGCCGGATCGATCCGGTCGGTGCCTGTGTGGGCATGCGCGGCTCACGGGTGCAGGCGGTCTCGAATGAGCTTAGTGGCGAGCGGGTGGATATCATTCTCTGGGATGAGAATCCGGCGCAGTTTGTGATCAACGCGATGGCGCCTGCCGAGGTGGTCTCGATCGTGGTTGATGAGGATGCACATGCCATGGATGTTGCCGTGGCCGAGGAGAACCTCTCGCAGGCGATCGGTCGTGGTGGTCAGAATGTCAAGCTGGCCAGCGAGTTGACGCAGTGGGAATTGAATGTGATGTCGGTCGAACAGGCCGATGAGAAGACCGAGGCCGAGGCACAGACCCTGCACAAGATGTTCATGGAGCAACTGGATGTGGACGAGGAGATCGCCATCATCCTGGTGCAGGAGGGGTTTTCCAGTGTCGAGGAGGTGGCCTATGTGCCTGAAAATGAAATACTTGATATTGAAGAGTTTGATGAGACGCTGGTCAAAGAACTGCGTGATCGTGCCCGCGATATCATGTTGACCCGGGCAATCACCAACGAGGAACGTCTGGTTGATGCACAGCCTGCTGATGATTTGCTCACGATGGAGGGCATGGACACGGCGCTTGCCTATGAGTTGGCCGGTCACGGTGTGGTGACCAGGGAAGATCTCGCGGAGCAATCGGTTGATGAGCTGCTGGAGATCGAGAGCCTGGATAAACAGCGCGCCAGCGACTTGATCATGACCGCCCGCCAGCCCTGGTTTGAAGCGGCAGAAAATACCACGGAGGAGCGAATCGATGCCTGAGGTGACGGTGAAACAATATGCCGATGTGATCGGCATCCCGGTCGACAAGCTGCTGCTACAGTTGCAACAGGCCGGGGTCGCCGATAAATCGGCAGAGGATATGATATCCGATAATGAGAAGTCCGAGTTACTGGGTTTTTTACGCAGAAAACGCGGGCAGACGGACGGTTCAGAGCCCAGCAGGATCACCTTGCGGCGGAAGAGCGTGAGTGAGATCAAGGTGCCGATTGCCTCGCCAGGGGGGCGGGTGAATAAATCACGTTCGAAGACGGTCAGCGTTGAATTTCGCCAGCGTCGCACCTACATCAAGCGCAGCGTGCTGGAGGAGGAAGAGCAGGAGTTGGCCGCCGAGAAGTCCAGGCAAGAGGCAGCGTTACAGGCACAGCAACAGGCCGAGGAGCAGGCCCGGCAGGAGCAGGAAAGACAGGAAAAAGCGCGCATTGAAGCCGAGCAGGCCCGTAAGGCAGCACAGGATGAGGCCGCCATACGGGCGGTGGAGGCGGTCAGATCGGCGGAGGTGCTGCCGGAGGCGCAGACGGCAGAGCGGCGATCAGTGGCCGATGCGCCCAAAAAACCCGATGAGCGGCCATCCAGGGGGAAGGCTTCCCGCATCCATCGAGAGGAGCTGCACGTTGCCTCTGATAAATCCGGCAAGCGGAGAAAAAAACAACGGCCACGTCCGGTGGTGAAGCGCCCGGCCCAACACGCCTTTGAAAAACCGACTGCCCCGGTGGTGCTGAAGGTGGAGATCCCGGAGATCATCACCGTCTCTGAGCTTGCCCAGAGAATGTCAGTGAAGGGCACGGAAGTGGTCAAGATCATGATGAATCTCGGCAGCATGGTGACGATCAACCAGACCCTCGATCAGGACACGGCAGCGATTGTGGTGGAGGAGATGGGGCATACGGCGAAGCTGCTGCAAGAGCATACGCTCGAAGATGAGGTGATGCGTGCCAGTGTGTCGGATGCCGAGGCCGTCACCCGGGCGCCGGTCGTGACCATCATGGGGCATGTTGATCACGGCAAGACCTCATTGCTTGATCACATACGCAGCAGCCAGGTGGCCGTCAGCGAGGCCGGCGGCATTACCCAGCATATCGGTGCTTACAAGGTCAATCATGCCAAAGGCGATATCACTTTTCTGGATACGCCCGGGCATGAGGCGTTTACCGCCATGCGCGCCAGAGGCGCCAAAGTGACGGATATCGTCGTGGTGGTGGTGGCCGCCGATGATGGCGTGATGCCGCAGACCGAGGAGGCCGTGCGCCATGCCAGGGCGGGCGAGGTGCCGATCATCATTGCGGTCAACAAGATAGACAAGCCCGAGGCCGATCCTGAGCGCATCAAACAGGCATTGTCGAAACATGATGTCATCCCGGAGGACTGGGGGGGCGAGACTATGTTTATACCGGTTTCGGCGCTGACCGGTCAGGGTGTGGATGCGCTGTTGGATGCCATCTTGTTGCAGGCAGAGGTGCTGGAGCTGAAAGCCAGCGAGCAGGGCACGGCCGCCGGGGTGGCGATTGAGTCCCGGCTGGACAGGGGCCGGGGGCCGGTGGCAACGGTCTTGATACAAAATGGTTGCCTGAAAAAAGGTGATGTGATGTTAAGCGGGCATGCGTTTGGCCGGGTGCGTGCCATGTATGATGAGCATGGCCGGGAGCTTGACGCCGCCGGGCCGTCTACCCCGGTTGAGGTGCTGGGCTTGTCCGGTACGCCGAATGCAGGCGATGAGGTGATCGTGATCGCCGATGAGAAGAAGGCACGGGAGATCGCCTTGTTTCGCCAGGGCAAGTATCGTGAGGTCAAGCTCGCCAGGCAGCAGGCGTCCAAGCTGGAGAACGTCATCTCACAGATGGGCAGTGAGCCGGGCGCCACGGTCAATTTGCTGATCAAGGCCGATGTGCAGGGCTCGGCTGAAGCCCTGGCGGACGCCTTGCAGAAGCTGGGCAATGAAGAGGTCAAGGTCGCTGTTATCAGCAGTGCGGTTGGCGGGATCACAGAGTCCGATGTGAATCTGGCGCTGGCTTCCCGCGGGGTCGTGATCGGTTTTAATGTGCGTGCCGACAGTGCGGCCAGGAAGGTGGTTGATGAGGAAGGGATTGATTTGCGTTATTACAGTGTGATTTATGATGTGATCGAGGATGTGAAGGCTGCGATCAGTGGCCTGCTTGCACCGGAAATCAGAGAGCAGATCATCGGTGTTGCCGAAGTCAGGGAAGTCTTTCGTTCCCCCAGATTTGGTGATATTGCCGGTTGTATCGTTGCCTCCGGTATTGTACGGCGTACCAACCCTATCCGGGTGCTGCGAGATAATGTCGTGATCTATGAGGGTGAGCTGGAGTCCTTGCGGCGCTTCAAGGATGATGTCAATGAAGTGAAATCGGGCACCGAATGTGGCATTGGCGTTAAAAATTATAATAATGTGCAGGCGGGTGATCAGATAGAAGTCTTTGAGCGCATTGAGATCACGCGCAGCGTGTGATGCCTTATGGCCAGAGAGTACGGGCGCAATCAGCGCATTGCCGGGCAGCTGCAACGTGAATTGGCGGTGCTGATCCAGCGGGAAGCTGAGGGCGAGTTGGGCATGATCACCGTATCCGCCGTGGATGTCAGCCCGGACTTAAAAAATGCCAGGGTGTATTTTACGGCACTTAACCTCAGTGCTGAACAGGACGTACTGGAGAGAGAACTCAATGCCAGGGCGGGTTTTTTCAGGCATCAGCTGGCCCGGATACTCCCGCTAAAGCTCATGCCGACATTGCGCTTTGTCTTTGATCAGTCAATCGCCAGGGCAAACCATCTCAATGCGTTGCTCGATTCCGTTGCCGGCGGGAATGCCTCTGAACAGTAAGCCCTATGGGCAGGAAAAGGCAAGCTAAAGGCCGCCCGGTGCATGGGCTTGTGTTACTGGACAAGCCAGCGGGGATCACCTCAAACCAGGCCCTGCAACGGGTCAGGCAGGTGTTCCAGGCACAAAAAGCCGGGCATACCGGCAGCCTGGATAAGGGCGCCACCGGCTTGTTGCCGCTGTGTCTGGGCGAGGCGACCAAGCTCTCGGCCTTCTTGCTGGAAGCGGATAAACGCTATGCGGTGGTTTGTCAGTTAGGCAGCGAGACCAGCACCGGTGATGCGGCGGGCGAGATTACCCGGCAACAGGCAGTGCCGCCCCTGACAACGGCCCGACTGGAGTCCGTGCTGGCCGGATTTGTGGGCGAGATGATGCAGATTCCGCCGATGTTCTCGGCCCTGAAACAGCACGGCCAGCCGCTCTACAGGCTGGCCTATGCGGGCAAGGAAGTCAAACGCAAGGCGCGCCGGATACGTATTGATGAGATCGTCCTTGAGGGACGGAGCGCCGATACGTTGTCGCTGGAGATCGCCTGCTCAAAAGGCACGTATATCCGCACCCTGGCAGAGGATATTGGCCGTGCCCTGGGCTGTGGTGCCCATGTCAAGTCTCTGCACAGAACGGCGTCCGGGCCGTTTTCGGCCGCACAGATGATCCGCCTCGGCGCACTGGAGGCGACTGCACAACGGGGGCTGGGGCAGTTGGATAAACACCTGTTGCCGGTTGATGCGCTGGTTGCCCACATGCCCTCGGTGAATGTGCAAGACAGCGTATCGTATTACCTCTGCCAAGGACAGGCGGTGCTGGTGCCGCAGGCCCCTGGCAGTGGTTCTGGCAGGGGCATGGTGCGGCTTTACGCTGAGCATCAGCGGTTTCTGGGGATTGGTGAGGTGCTGGATGATGGTCGAGTGGCACCGAGGCGTCTGCTGCATCTTTAGCCTGCTCTTCGCCCCGCCGCGCCGTTAAGATCACCGCCGGGAAATGATAAAAAAACAGGCGAAATCAGCTGACTATACGGGCGTGTTAAGACCTGTTCAGGTTCGCTCGACACGCGGTCAGCACGGTGCAGATAAAATTTTGAAATTTGCGTGTTTTATCTTGTGACAGCGATAGTGCGTGGGTACAATACGCCCGTTTTCAGCCGATGAGTCAACTATCAGGGGTAGTCAGCATGTCACTCAGTCAGCAGCAAAAAGCTGATATCGTCAAAAATTATCAAACCGGGGGGCGTGATACCGGCTCGCCTGAAGTCCAGGTCGCCTTGCTTACTGCACGCATCACGGGTCTGTCTGAACACTTCAAAACCCACAGCAAAGACCATCATTCGCGTGAGGGCTTGTTGCGTATGGTCAACCACCGCCGCCGGCTGCTTGATTACCTCAAAGCCAGGGACGTCAACCGCTATCGTGCGCTCATCGCCAGGCTGGGTTTACGAAAATAACATCGCCCGCCACCCGCAACATCATCCATAACCCCGTATCATGCAGCAGGTCGGTTGAGTTCACTCATGCCACGTTTTTACCGCCGTCATACGATGGCAGCATTTCCACGGCAGCATTGCAGGCACAGTGCTGTCATCGTCTATTTAAGCTAAACAGTCAGGACACTATCAATGAAACAGGCCAGAAGAGAATTTCAATTCGGTAATACATCGCTCATCCTGGAGACCGGCAAGATTGCCCGGCAGGCATCGGCGGCGGTGGTGGTGAGCATGGGGGATACAGTGGTACTGGTCACCTGTGTGGCGAGCAAGACAGCCAGGGAAGGGCAGGATTTTTTCCCCTTAACGGTAGACTACCAGGAAAAGACCTATGCGGCCGGCAAGATCCCGGGCGGGTTTTTCAAGCGTGAAGGCCGTCCCTCGGAAAAAGAAACGCTCACTTGCCGGCTGATTGACAGGCCGATCAGACCGCTGTTCCCCAGGGCATTCAGGAATGAGGTGCAGATCATCGCCACGGTATTATCACTGGACCCGGAAATCGATCCCGATATCCCCGCCATGATCGGCGCCTCAGCCGCTGTGGTGCTCTCCGGTGCGCCTTTTAACGGGCCTATAGGTGCTGCCAGGGTAGGGTATCGTAACGGGCAATATCTGTTAAACCCGACGTTCTCTGATCTAACCACATCACAACTGGATTTGGTCGTGGCGGGCACCCAGCGCTCTGTCCTGATGGTCGAATCCGAGGCGCGGCTGTTATCGGAAGAGGTGATGCTGGGCGCGGTGACCTACGGGCATGAGCAAATGCAGGTGGTGATCGACAACATCCGGCAGTTGGCCGATGCCGCCGGTGTCAAGCCCTGGGACTGGCAACCCCCGGCAGCCGATACGGTGTTGCAGGCGGAAGTGGAAAAACGCTGTGCTGATCTGCTGCGTGAAGCCTATGCCATCACGGATAAACTGAGCCGCCGAGAGCGCATTGCAGAGATTACCCAGGAGGTCAGCGAGGGCATATTGGAAGCCTTTGATGAGCGGTGGTCTGAAGCCGCCGTCCACAGCATGATTGAAGCCCTGGAAAGCAGCACTGTGCGTGGCGGCATCATTGCCGGCGAGCCGCGTATTGATGGCCGTGATAACAAGACCATCCGTGCCGTCTCTGCGGAGGCTGGGGTATTGCCACGTACCCACGGTTCGGCCTTGTTTACCCGTGGTGAAACCCAGGCCCTGGTCGTGGTGACCCTGGGCACAGACCGGGATGCACAGATCATTGATGCCATCGAGGGCGAACGCCGAGATCCCTTCATGCTGCACTATAACTTTCCGCCTTTCTGTGTGGGGGAGACTGGCCGGGTCGGCTCGCCCAAACGCCGCGAAATCGGCCATGGTCGGCTGGCCAAACGCGGTGTCATGGCCGTCATGCCGAAGCCGGAGGATTTTCCCTATGTCATTCGGGTCGTCTCCGAGATCACCGAGTCGAACGGCTCCAGTTCAATGGCGTCTGTGTGTGGTACCAGCCTGGCCTTGATGGATGCGGGTGTGAACATCAAGGCACCGGTTGCCGGCATTGCGATGGGCTTGATCAAAGAGGGCGAGAAATTCGTGGTCTTGTCGGACATTATGGGTGATGAGGATCACCTGGGTGATATGGATTTCAAAGTGGCTGGTTCAGAGGCCGGCATCAGCGCCTTGCAGATGGACATTAAAATAGATGGCATCACCAGCGAGATCATGCAGGTTGCCCTGCAACAGGCGAGGGAAGGGCGGCTGCATATTCTGGGCGAGATGAAGCGGGCATTGGCTGCGCCCAGGGAGAAGATGTCCGAACATGCCCCGCGTATTACCTCGTTGAAGATCAACCCTGACAAGATTCGCGATGTCATTGGCAAGGGCGGGTCGACGATTCGTGCGATCACCGAGGAGACCGGCACCACCATCGATATTGATGATGACGGGACGGTGAAGATCTACTCCAGTGACAAGACCGCCAGCGATCAGGCGCGCCAGCGCATTGAGGACTTAACCGCCGACATTGAGGTCGGCAAGATTTACGAAGGCCGGGTGGCCAAGCTGATGGACTTCGGTGCGTTTGTCAATATTCTGCCCGGTAAAGACGGCCTGGTGCATATCTCACAAATCTCAGAAGAGCGAGTGGAAAATGTCTCTGATAACCTGGCCGAGGGCGATGCGGTCAAGGTCAAGGTGCTGGAGATCGATCGCCAGGGCCGGGTGCGCCTGAGCATGAAGGCCGTCAACGGATAGCGGCAAGCCAGCCGTCATGCTCGCCTGCGCTGCGGTTTTTCGAATGGCGCGCTGGTGTTCATGAGTTAAGGATTAACCGGGGAGTGCTGCATTGGCGGAAATGATAAAAGACGCGCACAGCCGCATGACGGCGGGTGAGAGAAGGCTGGCGCGGCGCGGATGTCGGTGGGCTAGGGCGGGCGCCTGTTGTTGGTGTCAGGCAGATCCGTCTTCGACTCCAAGCTTCGGGGATGGGCATTAAAATAAACTTGGGACATGACAGGCCATACCAGGTTTACGTTTTTGTATTTGGCAGGTGTTTCCCGACATATCCAATGATACACTTTCAATGATACACTTTTCCTCATTGAAGATAAAATGGATCGAGAGACAGTTACTAGCATTGCTTTTGCCTAGTGTGATATGCGGTTCGAAAAGTCGTCTTGAACCCTTATAGAGGAATTTGTAACGCTCTCCGTATTTGCCTTTGGTGGTTGGCGAAATCCTACGCTTGGCGGGCAAGTTACGTTTCTTGAGATTCTTAATTACACTCCCGATACTCGCCCCGGTATTTTGTTGTCCCTGCAACTCGCCAGTGATTTCATTGATATCCCTTAGCGCCTCAAATACTTCACCAGGGCGTTGATAAGGACTGTCATTAGCGGCCTCAACGGCTGATGGAAGGATTTCTATAGTATCGGAATACAACTCGGCGGCCCTCTCTACCGCTTCAGCGACTGATGAGATAGGAATTTCTTTATCTGTGAGGAATTCATTTATCGGATTCGACAATATGACCTGTTGGTTAGCCCGCAGGTTCGCATTCTCATTTTCCAGTTCTTGAATCTTTTTTTCGTATTCATTCAACTTACGCAGATCACTTTCGTATTCATCCAAGAATTCGTTAGTATTTTTCTCCTTTATCTCCTCAAGCCTTTTTCGTCGCTCTGCGGCCTCTGCCTCCTGGATTACTTTTGTAATTCGCTGATCTGGCACGAAGCCATAGGCTGCCACTGAAAACACTGCACGCTCTATTGCCTTCATGGCAGCAGTTCCACCCACCTGTTTAATCCAGTCGCCGAAGAATAAACGATGTTTTTTAGGATAATCTTCTTTCGAGAAACCAGGCCAATATATGCGTGCTGCTCCATTAAAACAGGAAAGCTGTTGGCCAACCTTGTCGCTGAAATTCCATGTAACTCTCGGTTCGTCAAAACAACATACTATCGCCACGCCAGCAAGATTTTCAGCCAGTTTTTTCGCATCAATATGGTTTTTGTTGACACTATCATACGGCGATAAAAGCACGACTGGAAGCTGTCGGCGGCTACTTGCAAGCAATACCAGCAAATCATCCAAGTCATGCCATCCTAATAGATGGAGTGCAGCATGTACCCACCTGTCGTTGACAAAAACAGAGGTTTGCATGCAAATATCACGAACGACACGAGGCGAACCAATAGCCGGCCTCTCAGGCGTAACCACGTAGTCCAGGAACTCAACATGTATTAGATGTTCAACACTGCAATCATCTTCAAACTGCCCAATCCGAATATTGTTTAACCACTGAAGGTTATCGTCATTTTGTCTGGGGTAGCGCCATGACAGGCTGATGACATTCCCCGCATCGCTTTCGTATAACCTTGATTCAAGGCGGTGATGTTCGGGTAAATTCTCAGCTTGAGAGGTCTTTGGGTCGAAATTAAACTCAGTTATCTTGTGGCCTTCACGATAATGGTTTACTACCCAGTCACGGTAGGCATTGGAAACAGTAGTGATCCCTGCTTTGTCATGAACTTCAAATCTGCATGCGTAGAGAAGTTGAGCCATTTGGTGATCCCATATTCACAATCGACTGCTTTAATAGTACCACGAAAAGTGTATGTATAACTTCAGAAACACACTGCACTACTCAGAGAGAAAGCGAGAGCACTATCAGCATATAGGGTATCGAATAAAAGACTTTTATCGCACGGGCAGCCATGCAATAAGGGCGGACATGAATAATCAAATCGCCGCACAGCGTCCCTGCTTGCGTGCTGCGTGCAGGCAAGTCAGTGTGCTTAGATTCTGGGACAAGCATGGCCTGACCCGCCCTTGACCACAGTGGCAGTGGTTCGACAAGCTCACCCACCAGAGCCGCCGTACCCTGTATGCCTGGCGCAAAGCCTACCGCGAGTGGGGACTGTCTGGCTTGTGTCCGACCCCCAAAGCACCGAAGCGCACTCGCCGCTGACCACAAGCGGTTATCCAGCAGATACGCCAACGGCGCCAAGACCTGCCCAATCTGGATAAAGAGCAGTGTCAGGTACTGCTCAGATCCTGGTGTCAGGCCAGGGGATTGCCCTGTCCCAGTACTTCGACCATTGGCCGCCCTGTCTGTGCGGGTACGCAGACGGGCTGATTGCCGATACCCCCGACAAGAGGCGAATCTCACCCCCGGCCTTGAGCCCGAAGGGGAAAGCCAAAGCCTATCGAAGAACCCCCGTCACACGCCGCCCTAAAGGCTATCGCCCCAGCCAGATTGGCGAGTGTGTGGGACTGGACGCCATCGAGCGGCGTAGGCAGGTGGCCGGGGGGTATCTCCTCACCTCTATTGACGAAGCCAGTGGCTATGCCTTAGTCCTGGCGGTGCCGAAACGGAGCAGCCAAGCTGCCAGAGACTTCTTTGAGACGTGTTTCCGCTTGACCCCCTTCCCCATCCAGCAGGTGATTACCGACAGTGGCGTTACGTTCAAGGGCGCGTTTGACCAACGGCTCAATGATAGTCAGATCCTGCATCTATACACCTATCCCAAAACCCCCAAAATGAATGCCGTGGCTGGTGAGCTTGCCGAACCATCTGTGAGCGTTCTAATCGCACCATGGTTGGTGAGCCTGCCGAACCATATCCAGTACAACAAAAAGGGCAATATAGTGGTGGGCGCATACATGGGATTGACTTATTTATCGTAAAAGTGCAGTCTTCACGTCATGAACACGGTGGCTTTTGATACGCATCACTTTGTCAAGCGGCTGACCGAGGCCGGGATGCCGGAGCAACAGGCCGAAGTGCTGGCCGAGGAACAGACGCACCTGATCGAAAGCCACCTGGCCACCAAGCAGGACATCAAAGAACTTGAAGCGCGACTCCGGCAAGATATTGCCGAGTGCAAGACGGATATTGTCAAATGGATGTTTGCCGCGCTGATAGGCCAGGGCGGCCTTATCGTTGCCCTGATCAAGCTGCTCTAGGTCGGGCGCCTCTGTCACTGGCTAACGCCCTTTACCTTCCATCGCCGTTGACTTGTTTATCGTAAAAGTGCAGTCTTCACGTCATGAACACGGTGGCTTTTGATACGCATCACTTCGTCAAGCGGCTGACCGAGGCCGGGATGCCGGAGCAACAGGCCGAAGTGCTAGCCGAGGAACAGACGCACCTGATCGAAAGCCACCTGGCCACCAAGCAGGATATCATTGAGGTGAAGCGCGAGATCAAGGCGCTGGAGACGCAGCTGACTACCAACATCAAGGCGCTGGAGACACGCCTAACCGCCGAGATCACCGCGCGGATTGCCGAGTGCAAGACGGATATTGTCAAATGGATGTTTGCCGCGCTGATAGGCCAGGGCGGCCTTATCGTTGCCCTGATCAAGCTGCTCTAGGTCGGGCGCCTCTGTCACTGGCTAACGCCCTGCACCTTCAGTAACGCAATAACGCCCGTTGGCCCGCCATCCGTTTCAGGCGCAAGTGACATGCTGCACCATTTTTCGGGATTGCAGTATCCATGCTTTCCCTCAAGGGGCTGATCACGGGATTGGCCGCCATCGCCGGGCTTTACTGTGGCTTGGGCGGGCAGATGACGCTGACGTTTTTGTCGGATTTTAAGAAGAAGTACCCAACCAATCCGGTGGCCGCTGGTGAAACAGACAGAGAACAGCGACGGGTTCACGGCAGGCACCCCCATCCATGGATGTGGTTTTAACAGCAGAACACGCTACAATAGGATTGAGATGTTGCCAGATACTGCCCGGCATGGGGTTATCCGGCTGATCCGACCTTAAACAGACGATGCGCTATGGCGATTACATTCATCCTTAACGGGCGAGAGACGGCAGTTGATGTCGAGCCGGAGATGCCCTTGTTATGGGTGTTGCGCGATGTGCTGAATCTGACCGGCACCAAGTTCGCCTGCGGTATTGGTGCTTGCGGGGCCTGCACGGTGCAACTTAACGGCCAGGCAGCACGCAGTTGTGTCTTGCCGGTATCTGCCGTCACCGGGGCTGAGGTCACCACCATTGAAGGTCTGGCCGAGTATGATGGTTTGAACCCCCTGCAACTGGCCTGGATCGAACACCAGGTGCCGCAGTGTGGCTATTGCCAGTCCGGTCTGCTCATGGCGGTCAGTGCGCTGCTGAATAAAAACCCTGCTGCTGATACCGAGGAGTTGCGCCAGGCTGTGACGAATATCTGCCGCTGTGGCAGCTATGAGGCGGTGAAGCGGGCGGTGCAGTCCCTCACAGAGAAAGCGGAAGCGGCAGATGCCTAGACTAAGTCGGCGCGGTTTTCTGATCAGCGGCGGTGTGGTGGGCGGTGCCATGCTGCTGGGCTACCTGTTCATCCCCAGACGCCTGGCCTTGCATCCTGCCGCCAGCAACACGCAGACCTGGCTGACAAGCTGGGTCAGTGTCAATGCGGATAATACGATTACGGTGTTAGTGCCACAGGCCGAGATGGGGCAGGGGGTGTTGACTACCTTGCCGATGATGCTGGCCGAGGAGATGGAGGCGGACTGGGACCTGGTCAGGATCGAGACCGCCCCGGCGTCTGGTTTTTATGTCACCGACAATATCGCCCAGGGATTTACTGTCGGCGAGGTGGCCATGCCAGCCGCCTTGCAGCGCTTGCTGGATTACGCCTTCTACCAGGCCGCCAATGTGATGGACTTGCAGATCACCGGCGGCAGTGCCAGCGTCAGGTTTACCGGCCAATGGGGTATGCGTCGGGCGGGGGCGGCTGCCAGGGCGATGCTGATTGAGGCGGCGGCCGAGCGCTGGGCGGTTGACCCGGCGGCATGTTATGCCAGATTGAGTGAGGTCAGACATGATGGCAGTGGTCGCCATGCGAGCTTTGGCGAGCTGGCAGAGGCGGCGGCGGCAATACCACCTCCCTTGCAGCCGGCGTTAAAACGGCCGGAAGATTACACCCTCTGCGGACGCTCTGTTGCCAGGCGTGATGTGCCAGCGAAGGTCACGGGCGAGCAGCACTATGCCATGGATGTGCGGCTTGAGAATATGCACTATGCGGCGGTCAGGCATGCGCCGGTGTTTGGCGGCGAGGTCGCCTCCTATGATGCGGAGGCAATCAAAAATGCTCCCGGTATCCGTGATGTGATTCAGATCCCCGGCGCCATGGTGGTGACTGCCGATAACTATTGGCGTGCCAGCCAGGCCGTGAATGCCATGTCGATTGAGTTCAGCGATGGTGAACAGGCTGACTTTAGCACAGCCGCCCTGTTTGAGACCCTGGCCGAGAAGCTGACGGGCGGTGAGGTGGAGGCAGACCTTGAACAAGGCGATGCCAGCCAGCAACTGGCCCTGACAGGGTCGCCGATAACGGCGGAATACCGGGTGCCGTTTCTTGCCCATGCCACCATGGAGCCGATGAACTGCACGGCACATTGGGAGGCCAGCAAACTGACGCTGTGGGTGGGTACGCAGGATCCGTTAGGCACCCGTGCGCTGGCGGCAAAGGTGGCCGATGTGGCTATGGAGGCGGTGACCCTGAACCCCATGCAACTGGGCGGCGGCTTCGGTCGCCGAATATCGTTCACGGGCAATTTTGTTGAGGATGCCGTGCATGTGGCAAAACACGTGGATTATCCGGTGCAGGTGATCTGGTCACGTGAAGAGGATATGCAGCACGATTACTACCGGCCGGCGACCATCAGCCGCTTTGTGGCCGCCCTGAACGCCAAAGGGGCGCCCGAGGCATGGCGCAATCACTACACCGACATCGGCGTCAACCAGGCACGGGCGGCGGCCTTCCCGCCATACCAGATAGCCCATCAGGAAATCGGCCGGGTGACCCATGAGACACCTGTGCCGGTCAGTTACTGGCGCAGCGTGGAGCATTCCTACCAGGGCTTCTTCATCGAGTCTTTTATCGATGAGCTAGCACACCATGCCGCCGTTGATCCGCTGGCCTATCGCCTGCGCCTGTTGGTTGAGAAGCCACGCTACCAGGCGGTCTTGCGCCTGGCCGCCGATAAGGCAGGCTGGGGCAAGCCCTTGCCGGAGCGCACGGCCTTAGGCGTGGCGATCGTGGAGAGTTTCGGTACGATTGTTGCCGAAATCGCACGGGTTAAGGTGAGCGATACAGTTGAGGTAGAGCAGATTGTGGCCGTGGCTGATCCGGGCGAGTTGATCAATCCGGCCACCGCCCGGGCGCAGATCGAGAGCGGCATCCTGTTCGGTTTGACGGCCGCCCTGTATGGCAGGATAACCGTGGAGAAGGGCCGGGTGGTGCAGACCAACTTTCCGAATTACCCGATGATCAAGCTGGCCGATGCACCGGATATCGAGGTGTGTTTCATTGAGAGCAGGGCGGTGATCGGTGGCATGGGCGAAGTCGGCACCCCGCCTGTGGCAGCGGCGGTCACGAATGCGATCTTTGCCGCCACGGGCAAGCGCCTGCGGGAATTGCCAATTAAGGATCAGTCCCTGTCCTGACCGCTGCCATGCGACCGGGCGATGTTCAGGCACAGCACCTGTCATCGGCAGGTTGCACATGATGAGCGACGGCGAATGGTATCCGGCCCTGGCCACAGGCAAGCCGTGTATTTTCCCCGGTATTTAGGTAGCATGCATTGTTTTGTAGACGTGAGGCATCACCATGCAGATGAGCAGCCGGGAATTTGCCGCCCGGGAGCGCAAGGCGGTCACCTTGCTGGGCATGTCTGGGGTGGGCAAAACCACGCTGGCACGGGTGATACGGCGGGATAACTGGTTTCACTATTCAGGTGATTACCGCATCGGCACCCGTTATCTGGATGAGCCGATACTGGACAACATCAAGCAACACGCCATGCAGGTGGCGCTGCTGCAAGACCTGCTGCGCTCGGATTCGATTCATATTGCCAACAACCTGGACATCGACAACCTGACGCCGCTGTCGACTTTTCTGGGCAAGCTGGGCGATCCTGAGATGGGCGGCCTGGCGCTGGATGAGTTTCGCCGCCGTCAACGGCTGCACCACCAGGCCGAGGCGGCCAGCATGCACGATGTGCCGGAGTTCATCAACAAAGTCCATACCGTATACGGCTATGCCCATTTCGTCAATGATGCCGGCGGCAGTTTATGTGAAATGGATGACGATGTGTTTGCCGTGCTGGCTGAACACACCCTCATTTTGTATATCAAGGCCAGCGCCCAAGATGAGCAGGCGTTGATCAGGCGTGCCGATCAAGCACCCAAGCCGTTATATTATCAGCCGGATTTTCTGGCCGCTCAACTGGTCGCATACATGCAGGAAAATTCACTGGGCTATGTTGCCGAGATCAACCCGGACGACTTTGTCCGCTGGATCTTTCCGTACCTGTTGCAGGTTCGTCTGCCACGCTATCAGGCGATAGCCCGCCGCTACGGCTACACCGTAACCAGCGATGAGGCAGCCGCTATTGTCGATGAGCAGAGTTTTATCCAGCTCATCTGCCGTGCCATTGACAGACAGGCGAGCGCCTGACGTGCCGCTGGTCGCCAACACGGATCTGCCCAGTTTCCAGCGTCTCATCGATGAGGGGGCGACCGTGCTGTCCAGTGTGGCGGCGCTCAAGCAGGATATACGGGAGCTGCACATCGGCCTGCTGAATATGATGCCAGATGCCGCGCTGGCGGCGACCGAGCGGCAGTTTTTCCGCTTGATCGGTGAGAGTAACCAGATTGCACAATTCTACCTGCATCCCTTCACGATTGATGAATTGCCGCGCAAGGCTGAGGGCAGGGCGCATGTCGAACACTACTACACGCCATTCTCGCAGATTAAGGCCGAGGGGCTGGATGCCTTGATCATCACCGGTGCGAATGTCATCGGCCGGGATTTGGAAGCCCAGGCGTTCTGGCGGCCCTTGATCGAGATCGTGGATTGGGCCTATGAAAATGTCACCTCCACGCTGTGTTCCTGTCTGGCTACCCATGCGGTGTTGCAATTTCGCTATGGGCAACGGCGGCAGCCGCTGAATAAAAAATGCTGGGGGGTGTATTCGCATCAGGTCATTGACCGGCAACATCCGCTAATCGCTGGTGTGAATACCCGGTTTGATGTGCCGCATTCACGCTTTAACGTGGTCACCAGGGCGCAGTTTCAGGCGGCCGGATTGCCGGTACTGGTGTTGAGTGATGCGGGCGATGTGCATCTGGCCGTGAGCGAGGATGGGATCAGGATCGTCTTTTTTCAGGGGCATCCTGAATATGACATCATCAGCTTGCTGAAGGAATACAAGCGTGAGGTAGGGCGCTATATCGCCAGCGAGACCGATGCCTGGCCGCCGTTTCCAGAGCATTATCTTGGCCTTCGCAGCAAGGCGATTTTAAATGAGTTTCGTGAGCGTGTCGATCAGGCCAAGATCGATCGGGCCGGGGCGGATAACCTGTCTCTGCCCGATTTTCCCGAACCACTCATCACCCCCCGGCTGCATAACACTTGGCATGACAGCGCCGAGGCGGTGCTGAATAACTGGCTTGGCCGGGTTTATCAGCTAACCCACCTGGACCGCAGGATTCCCTTTCGGGATGAGATAGATGCCAGCGACCCCCTGGGCTTAAAGTCTTAGGGACTTAAAAGCCCTGGCCTGGTGCTACCGGCTCATGTCTCTTCGGTCGTCTCCGCTGTGATTTTTTTGTCCGCTGGTGGCTGTGTTTCTGTGGGCCAGGGGCTGAAAGGAAACGGCCGGGTATCAGACTGGAAGGTGATGTAATGGATGATCTGATATATGTACAGGGCAAGAGCGGCGCTGAAATTGGCCAGGTGTGTATTCAGTTTGCCGCTGACGACCTTCGTGACAAACTGAAAGACCACCAGCAGAAATAATATCCCGAAGACAAAGTACAGGATGACACTGAAAACCACGATAAACAGGCCCCGCAACCAGACATCGGGATTTTTGGCGTTTGCTTTTATGTCCATTAAGCTAACTCGTGTTGGTTGATGAATGTCAATCTGCACATGGTAGCAGACTTTAAGGTGCGCTGACAGCAATTTCAGTCGGGCAGGTTAAGGATGGCAACAGGAATACGCCCGTCCTGCTTTCGCCTGAACACCCGCACTCATCACCGCCAGCGCGTTATAACTGGCGGGGTAGCCGTACCCCCGGCGGCCAGGCGATGTAAAAGGCTTTATGTCGGGATGATGAGCCGCTGCTCGGTAACGATCACCTCCATCAGCACATCATGCGCCTGCCGGGGTATGGCATCGTGCAGCAGGCACTCATAGCCCAGTGCGATCCTTGTTACCCTGGGATGGGTGCTGAACCAGCGATCATAATAGCCTTTGCCATAGCCAAGGCGGCGGCCATCCGTGGAAAAACTCAGGCCGGGGGTGATGCTGATGTCAATCGTCCCCGGGTAGGCTGTGTTGCTCTGGGGTGTCAGGATCCCCAGCGGGCCTTTTTTCAGGGTATCCCAGCCCGTGAACCGGGTGGCTATCATCTTGCCATCTGTGAGTCTCGGCACCAGCAGTGTTTTGTGTTCAGCGAGGCAATGCTCGATCAAGGCACGGGTGCTGATCTCCGCTGCCGTGGCTAAATAAATAAACACCACGCTGGCGGCCCTGAACGCATCCAGGGTCTGTAGCCGTTGTGCGATCTGGCGATCGAATGCCGTTTTTTGCTGCACCGTAAGCTGGCGGCGGCGCCGTTTAAGCTGTACCCGCTGTTGCTGTTTTGCTGTCTGTTTCATTGTCGCATCCGCATCAATCCCTGTACTTTGCTTCTTATCCTCATGCCTCGGTCAAGATAGCCCGGCGGGTCACTGGATAAAGTGACTCACAGCCCGATGTTATTGATGCGAATTGTTTGCCCATGTTCTCTTTAATTGGCTTTCTTTTTGTGCCGTTTTACGTACAATACCTTCACTTTTTCGAGCAGTTGCCCGAGGCAGTTAAGAAGCAGTCGCCGGGGCGGCGCAACAGTAATTTTTCAGGTAGCAATTTATGGTCACCATCCGATTAGCACGCGCTGGCGCTAAAAAACGCCCTTTCTATCATATTGTCGTTGCGGATTCACGCAGCCCCCGTGATGGTCGCTATATCGAGCGTCTGGGGTTTTATGATTCCGCGCCCGCCGGCCAGCATGATAACCAGAGTGAGGGCCTGCGGCTGAATGTTGAGCGGGTTGATTACTGGCTGTCTCAGGGGGCGGCGACCTCGGCCCGGGTAGCCAGGCTGATCAAGCATAACCGGCGGTTCTCGGTGCCAGAGGCCCCGGCGACTGCTGAGTAACATGATGCGGCCGGCTGCGCCCTGTCAGCCACAGGTTGTGCTCGGCAAGGTGATGGCCGCCTATGGCATCAAGGGCTGGTTAAAAGTCTACTCATACACCCGGCCGGCAGAGAATATAGTCAGCTACAGTCCCTGGACTTTGAGGACACAGACCAGGACCCTGCCGGTGGCGGTTTTGGAAGGCAGGATGCAGGGCAAGGGCGTGATTGTCAGGCTGGACGGGATCACGGATCGGGAGGCGGCAAGTAATTTGCGGGGGGCAGAGATCCGTATTGTCGGCGAGCAGTTGCCTGCATTGCCAACGGGACAATTTTACTGGCATGAGTTGCTGATGCTCGATGTGATTAATCTTGCGGGCGAGAGACTGGGCAGGATCACCGGGATTAAAGAGACGGCCGCCAATGATGTGCTGGTCGTTGAAGGCCAGCGGCGCTGCCTCATCCCCTGGGTGTATGCACACTATATCAAGGCGGTGGATCTGGCGGCAGGTGAGTTACGGGTTGACTGGCCGGCGGCGGAGTGATGTTGCAAATTGCGCTGGTGAGTCTGTTTCCTGAGATGCTGGCCGCAGTCACCGACTATGGCATGACAAGGCGGGCGGTGCAGCAAGGCATCTTGCAAGTCTCTGGCTTTAATCCGCGTGATTATGTCGATGATGTGCATGGCAAAGTGGACGACCGGCCCTATGGCGGGGGTGCCGGGATGGTGATGCAGGTGCAGCCATTACAGGCGGCGATCACCGCTGCCAGGGCCGCCATCAGCGAGGCCAGGGTGGTGTATTTATCCCCGCAGGGCTGTCTGCTCAAGCAGAATCTGTGTACCGAGATAGCGGCTGCCCGGCAGAATCTGATATTGATAGCGGGGCGTTATGAAGGCATTGATGAGCGCTTGATCGGGCTTGAGGTGGATGCAGAATGGTCAATAGGCGACTATGTGCTTTCCGGCGGCGAATTGGCGGGCATGGTCGTGATAGATGCTGTTGCCCGCTGTTTGCCTGGTGTGCTGGGGCATGAGGCCTCTGCCGGGCAGGATTCTTTTGCCGATGGGCTGCTGGATCACCCGCATTATACCCGACCGGAATCGGTGGCAGGTGTGGCTGTTCCCTCGGTGTTGATGGGCGGCAACCATGAGGCCATCCGCCGCTGGCGCCTGAAGCAGGCCCTGGGGCGCACCTGGCAACGGCGGCCCGAGTTGTTACAGGCGAGACCGCTGGATGCTGAACAACGGCAGCTGTTGCAGGAATATCAAGATGAGCAGGGGAGAGGAGAAATGAGCCCGGGAAACATGAGCATGAATCAGATGGCTGATGTCAGGACATGCTCCCAGGGTGTGAAATTATTCAGTCATATAAGAGAGTGATGGAGTCTGGCGTGATGAATACGATAGCAGAATTGGAGCAAGAGCAACTCAACGGCGACATACCGGCATTTGCCAGCGGTGATACCATCATCGTGCAGGTGAAGGTCAAAGAGGGGCAGCGAGAGCGCTTGCAGGCGTTCGAAGGTGTGGTGATCGCCAGGAAGAATCGCGGCCTTAATTCATCCTTCACCGTACGCAAGATATCCTATGGCGAAGGCGTGGAAAGGGTGTTTCAGACCCATAGCCCGGCGATAGCCTCAATTCAAGTGAAGCGCCGTGGTGCTGTACGTCGTGCCAAGCTGTACTATATGCGTGACCGCCGGGGCAAGGCCGCCCGTATCAAGGAAAAAATCAAATCCTGATGCCGGTCTGCTGCCGGGGAACTCGCTGCTTGTGACTGACCAGGAACGCAAGCGGGTGAATCCGCTGATCGATCAGTTTCTTGATGCCATCTGGATGGAGCGCGGATTAAGCGAAAATACACTTAGTGCCTACCGTCATGATCTCTCTGCTTTTGCGGCCTGGGCAGCACAGCGCGGTATAACGATAGAACAGGCACGGGCCGGGGATGTACAGGCCTGGCTGGCCAGTCAGGCGGCACAATCCAGCCGTACCTCCGCCCGGCGCCTGTCCAGTTTGCGCGGCCTGTTTCACTACCTGGTGAGGGAGGAGAGGCTGGCGCACGACCCCACGGCACAGATTAGCGCACCCCGCATTGGTCGCCAGTTGCCCAAATCTCTGACCGAGGCAGAGGTGGACGCCTTGCTGGCGGCGCCTGATACAACCACGGCCACGGGCCTGCGCGACCGGGCCATGCTGGAAGTGCTGTATGCGACTGGCCTGCGGGTATCAGAGCTGGTGCGGTTGAGCGTGGTGCAGATCAACCTTCGGCAAGAGGTGGTGCGTATCATGGGCAAAGGTGGCAAGGAGCGCCTGGTGCCCCTGGGCGAGCAGGCGATTGACTGGTTACAGCGCTACATGACCACCGCCCGCCTGGAATTATTTCATGGCCCGCCTGATTTAGTTGTGTTTCCCAGCCGCCGCGGCACCATGATGACGCGACAGACTTTTTGGTATGCCATAAAAAAATACGCCACTCTGGCCGGGATCAGCAAGCCCTTATCGCCCCATGTCCTGAGACATGCGTTTGCCACCCACCTGCTTAATCATGGGGCGGATTTGCGCGTGGTGCAGATGTTATTAGGGCATACAGATATCTCCACCACCCAGATCTATACGCATATCGCCAGACAGCGATTAAAGGATCTGCATGCAGCACACCATCCACGGGGTTGACCCATAATCATGACAGATGAGGCGAACAGATGATAAAGACCGCCAATGAACTGATTGCCGCCGCGCAGTCACAGATCGATTGCGTGGATGCGGCTGCCGCAAAAGCATTGTATGAACAGGCCGAGGAGGGTGTGATCATTGATGTCAGAGAGGCCGATGCCGCCGCCGAATCGAAACTCAAAGCCGCCGTGAATATTCCCCGGGGCGTATTGGAGTTGAAGTTACCCGCCTTGTGTGCAACCCCGGAGACCTTGATCCTGATACATTGTGGCGGCGGTGGCCGGGCATCGTTATCTGCCCTGACACTGCAACAGATGGGCTATGTAAACGTACATGCGATCACCGCCCGGTATGAGGACATCAAGGCCGTGTTTGATGGGGAAAAGCCGGAGTAAATGTCCACTATGCCGCCATGCTGGCGGCAGAGATCGGGCAACTCGTGCAGTTTGCCGGCAAGTGTCTTTAAGTATCCTCCTCATCCCGGTGGGTGGCGAGAGTGGCATACACCTCTTCCAGGCTGGTGTAACCATCCGCCACTTTCTGGGCGCCACTGAGAGCGAGCGAGCGCATGCCTTGTTTGCTGGCCGCCTGCTGTATCTCTTCCAGTTCGGCAGAGCGGGTGATCAGCCGCCTTATCGGGTTATCAATCACCAGCGTTTCGTAGATGCCGATACGGCCTTGATAACCTGTACCCCGGCAGTCGTCACAGCCCCGGCTGGTGTATACGGTTTTCGGTGCTCGTGTTTTGTAGGGATAAACCAAATCTGCCCATGCCTGCCTGTCCAGATTGGTTTTGGTTTTACACAACGGGCAGAGTGTTCTGAGCAGACGCTGGGCGATGATGCCCAGTAGCGTTGCGCTGATTAAGTAAGGCTGGGTACCGAGATCAAGCAGGCGTATGATCGTTGCAGGTGCGTTGTTGGTGTGCAGGCTGGAGAGCACCCGATGGCCGGTGAGTGCGGCCTGCACCGCCACCTCGGCAGTCTCCCGGTCTCGTATCTCGCCGACCATGATGACGTCAGGGTCCTGCCGCAGTAAGGTTCTCACGCCCGTGGCAAAGCCGATGTCAAGCTGCGGCTGCACCTGCATTTGATTAAAATGTGGATCAACCAGTTCGATCGGGTCTTCGATGGTGCAGACATTGATATCCGGCCTGGCGATCTGTTTCAGAGTCGAATACAGCGTGGTGGTTTTACCCGAACCGGTCGGCCCGGTTACCAGCAGGATGCCGTGCGGGTTGGCAATCAGTCCTTGCCAGCAGGTGTGATCATGTTTGGTGAAGCCCAACTCATGCAGGCTCTTCATCAGCATGTCAGGATCAAAGATCCGCAACACCAGTTTCTCGCCGAAGGTGGTCGGCATGGTCGACAAGCGCATCTCCACCTCGGTACCGTTCGGGGTAAGCGTCTTTACCCGGCCATCCTGGGGCCGGCGTTTATCCGTGACATCCATCCGCCCCAGTGTCTTTAAGCGGCTGGTAATTGCGCCCATGAGTTTAATCGGGAACTCATGCACCTGATGCAGCACGCCATCGATACGAAAACGGACTTTCCCCTGCTCACGGCGCGGCTCTAAGTGAATATCGCTGGCGCGTTGTTCAAAGGCAAACTGTAACAGCCAGTCCACCAGGCTGACGATATGACGATCATTGGCATCCGGTTCAATCCGCCCGACCTCAACCAGCGATTCGAAATTTTGTATTTCATTGAGCGAGCGAGTGGCGGTGTCAGAAACCGCCCCCATGATGGTCTTGCTGACGCCGTAAAATTCAATCAGGTAGCGCGTAACATCTCTGGGGTTGATGATGACGCGTTTGATTTGCCGTTGTGAGATACGTGCCAGTTCATGTTCCCAATGCGTTATCCAGGGCTCGCAGGTCGCCACGGTCAATTCGTATGCGTTTATCTCAACCGGCAGGATTTGCAGCTTGCTGGCATAGGCTTGGGATACCAGCCTCGTGATCTCGGCGACATCTGTCTTTAGCGGATCAACACGGAAATAGGGCTGTCCACACTCGGCGGCCAGCCATTTTGTTAATTGCTCCAGCGTCAGCTCATACGCAGGCCGGGTTATGCTGCGAAAGTTCTGTGCGGCGATTAAGATCAGTGGGTGTTTGTCTTGATCATCTCTGGATAAAGGGGCGGCCAGCATCTGTTGCTGTTGTTTGGTGCTGATGATCCTGCTTTGGTATAACGCGGCGATCAGCTCTTGCAGGGTAAGTTTCTGGTTAGTATTGGGTTTCAGCATGTATTTTAGTTAAGATACTCGGCTATCAGACAGCTAAACTAATTCACCACAGGGACACTTACAAGTGAATTTTCCAGGTTTATTTTTCTGGATGAAACAGAGAACCGATGCTACTGTCCCAATACCACTGCCATTTTTTAAGGAAGCCTTGCCTGATGATAAGCCGATTCCCCCCGCTGTTTTTGACAGCATTATTATTTTGTGTTGTTGGTCAGAATCCTCTTGCAGATAACGCGTTGGCAGATGCAGCACGGACCGATGAGCAAAATGCCGTGCGCCAGGCGATTGAGAGCGTGTTTGATGAGGCCAAGGTCAGCCGGATAAGACCATCCGCCGTGCCGGGTTTGTATGAGGTGCTGGTTGGCACTGAGGTGATCTATGCAAGCGGCGATGGTCGTTATATTCTTCGAGGCGATCTCATTGATTTGCAGGCGCGGATAAATCTGAGTGAGAATCAACGTAGCCAGGCACGGCAGGCGATGCTCAAAGCTGTGCCAGTGGATGACTTGGTGACGTTTGCCGCAGAGCATAAGAAGCACGCTGTTTATGTCTTCACCGACACCACCTGTGGTTATTGCCGTAAGCTGCATCAGGATGTGGCCGAGTTGAACAGACGGGGGGTTGATGTGCATTACCTTGCGTTTCCGCGCACCGGTGTCGGTTCACCGGCTTATCGTGAGATGGCGGCGGTGTGGTGCAGCGAGGATCAAAATGCCGCCATGACCCGGGCCAAGGCAGGCGGCATGGTCACGGCCAGCACCTGTGCCAATCCGGTGCAGGCGCACTATGAGCTGGGGCATGCGCTTGGGGTGCGGGGTACGCCGACCATCTATCTGGAGGATGGCACCAGTCTGCCCGGTTACGTGCCGCCACAGGTATTACTGCAAGAGCTACAGCAGAGCACCGCCGATTAACACCGGGAGCTTGACGGCACAGGAACGAGGCAGACAACGGGCAGCGGCCTGGTGGTGTACACTGCTGCGATCGGTGATGGCGTGGCGGTATTAATACGCAAGACCGGTCAGAGACTGAATCATCGCCACGGTCTTGTTTCTGTCTTTTTCGATGTTCTCTACCTTGACAGGCAGATAGCGCAGCTTTTCGGCACACCAGAGTGTTACCGTGCGGGTACGATTGTCTTTATAGCGAATCATCTTGATAGTATCAAACTCACCCAGCGGTGTTTGCAGTCTTTCCCGGCCAAGTTTCTCAAAGCTGTAGTTTTTGATTTTGCCGCCATCGGCGATCGTATAGGAAGCCCTGGCCTTGCCCGCCTCCAAATCCAGCATGATGGCAAGCTGGTATAACAGCTTGTCCATGACTTCCGGTGTGCCGGGCATCTGCCAGGCATCGCCGTTAATGGTATTGATAATTTTCAGTTGCTCCCAGTCAAACTCAACCGACACGCGGCGGTCTTTTTTGCCGCCGGTATGCTGGTAAGTGTACAGGCTTGGTTTCGGTCTGCTGGCCGCAAAATCCCAGATACTTTTTTCAATGATGTGATCTTTGCGAAATAACGCAACCAGCCCAACGGTTTTGGTTTCGGAAAAATATTCAAAACGGGCATCTGCCATCGGGGAGATGCGCCGCCGGATTCTGGCCACTTTGGCACCAGCACGATACAGGCTGTATTCTGCGGTAAAAACCGGCGGGGCAAGCGGCTTAAGTTCAGGTTCAGCCAGGCTTGTCAGGCTGCCAAGCACTGCCGCCAGGCTGATAATAATTTTAAGCATAATCCATATTTACGACAGTAACTATGTGATAAGATTTAATTTTTCCATGACAGAGCAAGCCGCTTTATAGCATGCACAACTGATGCAGACAAGCTATCACCCCGCCCGCCGCGCCAGGATCACCGTTATCGGCGATGTCATTTTAGATCGTTATGTGCACGGCACGATCAGCCGTATTTCCCCGGAAGCGCCGGTGCCGGTTATCCGGGTAGAGCGCGAGGAGGAGCGGGCCGGCGGGGCGGCCAATGTGGCGCTTAATATCAGCCGGCTGGGTGTGTCGGTACAGCTGCTTGGCATCACGGGCGATGATGTCAGCGCGGTGCGTTTGCAGGCCATGCTGGCAGAACAGGCCGTTGCCTGTGATCTGCTGCAACAGGATGATTTTCCGACTATCACTAAGATCCGGGTGGTTAGCCAGAATCAACAGTTGTTGCGTATGGATTATGAAGAGTCGCCGCAAACAGCCGATGGTTCGGCCTTGCTGGGGAGGTGCCTGGCCAGCCTGGATGACAGTGATTTGCTGGTGTTGTCGGATTATGCCAAGGGCAGCTTGCAGTGCGTGCCGGCGATGATTGAGGCGGCAAGAGAACGTGATATTCCTATGCTTGTCGATCCCAAAGGCGGTGATTTTGAGCGCTACCGGGGGGCGACAACGCTAACGCCCAATATCAAGGAATTCGAGGCGGTGGCGGGCTGCTGTCAGACGGAACAGGACCTGGTCGATAAAGCACACGCATTGTGCCATGCGCTGCATATCAGCAGCCTGCTGATTACTCGTGGTTCACAGGGGATCAGCCTGATTGAGCCAGCGCATGATCGGGCTTGGCACCTGCCGGCCGTCCGCCAGGAGGTGTTTGATGTCACCGGTGCTGGCGATACCGTGATAGCCACCTATGCGGCTGCTATCGCTTCGGGCTATGCTGCCCGGCAGGCGGTTGACTTTGCCAACCATGCGGCTGGTATCGTGATCACCAGAATCGGCACGGCCAGCGTGACAGCGGCGGAGTTGAACAGTGCCCTGTGCGCCTGCGATTCGACTGCCCGATCCCGGCTGACCGCCGAGGAGGTGATTGCGCTGGTCAGGCAGGCAAAAGCGGCCGGGGAGAGAATTGTCTTCACCAACGGCTGCTTTGATATTATTCACGCCGGGCATATCGCTTGTCTGCAACAGGCCAGGCAGGCTGGCCACCGGCTGGTGGTCGCCCTGAACGATGATGCGTCTGTGAGGCGTCTTAAAGGGGCAGGCCGACCGGTCAATTCCCTGCAACACCGGGCCGAGGTATTGCTTGCACTGGAAGCGGTGGACTGGGTTGTGCCGTTTGGCGAGGATACGCCGCTGGCATTGCTGAAGATGATCAATCCAGATGTGTTGGTGAAAGGAGGGGATTATCACGTGGCCGAGATTGTCGGGGCCGAGTACGTGCTAGCAAATGGCGGTGCCGTCAACATCATCCCGCGGCACCCGGGGCTGTCCACCACGGCCCTGATCGCCGGGATCAACAGCAAGGCGGCGGCTGGATGATCGTGGTGACGGGTGGGGCCGGTTTTATCGGCAGCAATCTCATCGGCGGGCTGAATGAGCAGGGCTATCACGATATTCTCGCCGTGGATGATCTGACGGATGGGCATAAATTTCGGAACATGGCCGGCCATAAGATCGCCGATTATATGGATAAGGAGGATTTTCTGGCTCTGCTGCGAGAAGCGGATGGGTTGCATCAGGTGGAGGCCGTCTTCCATCAGGGGGCTTGTTCGGTCACCACCGAAACGGACGGCCGATACATGCTGTACACCAACTATGAATATTCCAAGCGGTTATGGCAGGCGTGTGTGCGCTCGGCTGTGCCATTGATCTACGCATCCAGTGCCGCTGTCTATGGCACCGGGGCTGTCTTCAGTGAAGCGGATGAGGCGGCAACCCCGGTCAATGTGTATGCGTATTCCAAGTTCCTGTTTGATCAGTACGTGCGCCGCTCTGCTCACAAGGCAAACAGCCAGGTGGTTGGCCTGCGTTACTTCAATGTGTTCGGCCCGCATGAACAACACAAGGCCGCTATGGCAAGCGTCATCTATCATTTTAACCAGCAGCTAAAACACACCGGCAAGGTCAAATTATTCAAGGGCAGCGGGGGTTATGCCGATGGCGAGCAACGGCGCGACTTCATCTTTGTGGATGATGTGGTCAAGGTCAATCTGTGGTTTCTCCAGCACCCGGAGCTGAGCGGGATTTTTAATGTCGGTACAGGCCAGGCCCACAGTTTTAATGCGGTTGCTAACGCTGTCATTAGCTGGCATGGGCGGGGAGAGATTGAATACATTGATTTCCCCCAGCACCTGCACGGCAGTTATCAGAGCTTCACCGAGGCTGACATCAGCCGCTTGCGAGAGGTGGGCTAC
This sequence comes from Gammaproteobacteria bacterium, assembly GCA_963422205.2. Taxonomy (GTDB): domain Bacteria; phylum Pseudomonadota; class Gammaproteobacteria; order Eutrophobiales; family Eutrophobiaceae; genus CAXMWX01. The sequence continues at coordinate 475,827 of CAXMWX010000001.1, forward strand.
CCGCATGAATTTACCGGCCTGGGGCAGGGTGTGCGGTGTTATCTGGATTGGCTCAATCGGTAGTCAACAGCGCATGAAACAGGCGTGATCCTGCATGATGCGTTTTCTCTACAGTGTCTTGCTGTATCTACTTTTACCATTCATCATGATCAAGCTGCTGACAAGCAGCATTACGCATACAGGATACAGAAAAAGGCTGGGTGAGCGTTTTGGCCATATTGACTTTCAGCAAAGCGCTCGCCCGGTCATCTGGCTGCATGCCGTCTCCGTCGGGGAGGTGCAGGCGGCCAGGCCGTTGGCAGACAGGCTGCTGAAACAGTATCCGCACTATCGCCTGCTCATCACCACGACTACCCCCACCGGTGCGGCCACAGTGCGGCGATTATTTGGCGATGCGGTTGAGCATTTTTATCTGCCTTATGATCTGCCCCATGCGGTCAATAAATTTATCTCCAGCATCAAGCCTGCACTGTTGATCATTATGGAGACCGAGCTCTGGCCGAATCTGCTGCATTACTGTAAAGCACATGGCACACATACAGCCCTGGTGAATGCGCGCCTGTCCGATCGATCCTATGCCGGTTATAAAAAATGCGCTGCCCTGGTGTGTCAGACCCTGGCGAAGTTTGATCTGCTGATTGCCCAAACCGACAAAGATGCAAGGCGATTGATCCGGCTTGGGGCAAGACCCGCCGCGGTACATGTCAGCCCCAATCTTAAATACAACATCACCATTGCCAGCAGTGTGTATGAACAAGGCGAGGCCATGCGCCGCCTGTTATCCCCGGACCGGCCGGTGTTCATGGCAGCGAGCACCCATGAGGGAGAGGAGCAAATTCTGTTTGAGGCATATCGGGAGATAAGAAAAAACGTGCCGGATTGTCTGCTGATGCTGGCACCCAGACATCCCGACCGGGCCGCCGCCATCAGGAAGATTGCCCTGGGTTATGGTTTATCTGTGGCCTTGCGTAGCCAGCCCGGTGATTACCATAAGGACAGCCAGTTATTTTTGATCGACTCCCTCGGTGAATTACCGGTATTTTATGCCTGTGCGGATGTTGCCTTTGTGGGCGGCAGCCTGGTGCCGCTGGGTGGTCATAATGTGCTGGAGCCGGCGGCTATCGGTTTGCCGGTGATTACCGGCAGGCATGTGGCGAATTTTCAGGAGATAGTTGACAACTTAAAGCAGCACGAAGCTATCGTTGTGGTGGCCGAAGCCGGTGAGCTGGTGACGGCGGTGTTGCAGTTTATTGCCGATGCCAATAAACGCCATGGTTACGGTGAACGTGCCAGAGAGGTCATATCGGCCAACCAGGACGGCGCCCGGCGTATCATGGAACGGCTGCAAGCCTTCCTGGCACCTGAGAAGCGGTGTGTGTAACCTGATTGCTGACACTTGGCTTCGGTAAACGGCTGGTCAATTTTTTCGTATCTGCTACCATGCAGCCATACTGTACATTCTGCGGGGAGGTATCGTCATGCGCTATGCGTTTTTATTCGTGGTTGTGTTGTTGCCGGGGGTGGCATTAGCTGCTGCCTACCCGACGATTGAGACCGTCAGGATGGTGGTCACCTGTATGGCGGCCATGGGCGAGCAGAACGAAGAGAATCTGATCACCTGTGCCTGCAAACACGATGTCCTGCAAGATCAGTTGACGTTCAAGGAGTATGAGGAGGGTAATTTGATGGAGCGCTATCGAAGTATGCCGGGGGAGAAAGGCGGCATCTTCAGGGAAAATGAATTGGGCGAGGGTTATCTGAGAAAGATAAGCGCCGCCCGGAAGCTGGCAGATCAGCAGTGTCCAACTGTCAAAAAAATCAGCATCAAGCGAGATAAAGACAATAACATCATCCGGGAATAATCTCCCATAAGCGAAGGTATTGATGCAGCCAATCCGGGGAAATGATCTCTGGGGAGATGGCAGGTGTGCAGGATGATGATCTGCCGACCGGCCCCTTGGATTATGTTAGGATTATTTTATTTATGCAGCAACCCTCAGCCGGACATCAGATCATGTTCTGACTGCCAGTGGTTGTTGGCGGTATCTCCCACCTTGAACGTCATGGTGCCGGCCTTGTCGGGCAGGAAAAAGAAGCGCAGGCTGGGGTCCATGCTGACAGAGAAAGTCAGCAGGGCTTTCATGATCATCGTGCCGTTGTAGCTTACTTCCAGCGAGTTGACAAAATGTGCAGGCGGTCTGACACGTGAGCCAATACGCATGGGTTGCAGGCCGGTAATGTTGGGATGTTTTATCCTCAGCTGGACAAGATTCGGCTCACCGTATGCCAGCTCGCCGACGGTACGCATCCGCATCTGCCCCATATTGGCGATGGAGTCATCTATGCTTTTGGGCGGCGGTGCAGAGCAGGCCCCGGTCGCCCGCACAAAACTCTTGCTCATGTACAACTCGCCCGTGTTGAGCTCGGCAATGGCGCGCACAAAGGTAAAATCATCCACCCGAATACGCATGGCCAAATCGGCTTTGCCGCTGTTTGGTGTGAAGTCAAAAATGCCCACCAGAGGGGTCGGGTTTTTATCCACGAAGACATGTATCTGCTTGATGTATCTGTCGACCGCCTGCGGGATTTTTGTGTGTATGGTGAGCGGGACGATGGTCGCATCCTCGGCGCGAAAAGGTGCTTTTAATTGCAGGATTTTATGGCTGGAGTCCTCAACTATCCCACGCTCACCAAAGGTTTGACCACGTAGCTGCTCTTCCCATACCTGATCGGACTGCTGTTCTCGCCAATCTGTCGGCATGACATCGGCCATCACATCGGTATGGCCGCTACCAAGCACCAGCAGAAAGACCAGACAGGGGAATGACATTTCCATGCCCGGGATTTTCAGGGCTGATATTTCTCGTATTGCATCTGACATGTGCAGGCCTCCTTCGCTGCCTTTTAAGGGCGCTCGTTATGACATATAACGACTGACTATGCTACTTTGTGTGCATTTGTCAACTATCTTGCCGCAAGTGCCCTGGAAGTGGTACGGCGTAACGGCTATTGCGAGTGTTGCAATATGCAATAATATCTGGACAAATATTTTGCACGCAGTACGCCCCTAGTGTAACCCTTAAAAAATATTGAAATAGTTGTCATAAGCTCATGTATTTACTAAGAAAGCCTGGCAATCAAAGCGGAGGGGGTGGCGGCTTTTGGCAGGTTATGGGAAATTCGCTTGCAGCTTGAGTATGAAAATTTCCTAAGATACCCGCCAGTTGAGTGTGCCAGCGCTGTTTGTGAATCGGTGATTACAGTCAGCATAAATTTGGATTACAGTTATCTTACATATAATTTGCATGGCAGCTTTTCTAAAAAATTCAACGCACGATGGTTACGTTTGACATGCAACGTTTTTTAGCCCTTCGTCTATGCACGGTCTCGGCGTAGTGGGGGGGTGTCTCAACTTAACGAGATCACAATGACTAAACCAACAACTATAGAGAGGAGGAGGTCATGAGTAAATTGTCCTTCAGTAAGTGGATAATTGCTTGTCTGGCTGTGGTGTTTTCCCTGACAGTGACTGCGAATGACGAAGTTCGCAAGCTGACAGAGAATCCAAACTACTGGGCTTTTCCAGGCGGCAATTACTGGAACTGGCGTTATTCTGAGTTGAATCAGATTAACAACAAAAATGCCAGTAAAATAGTGACGGCGTGGACGTTCTCTACCGGACGTCTGCAAGGTCATGAGGGGGGGCCTCTGGTGCTGCCGCCAAGTGCGACAGGGCTGGAGTCCGATCATCTGTACATCCATTCTTCGTTCCCGAATGATGTTTTTGCCGTCAATCTGGATGATCTGACCATCACCTGGGCGTATGAACCACAGCAGAATGAGGCAGAGACCGTGCCGGTGATGTGTTGTGACATCGTCAACCGCGGCCTGGGTTACAGCATGGGGCAGATCTACCTGCAACAGGCAGATACCAAGCTGGTGGCGCTGAACGCCAAGACCGGTAAAGAGGTCTGGTCAACCTGGAATGGTGGCGACATCCCTGAATCGCAAGGCGGCCCTTATGGCCCCAAGAAGGGTATGACCAACACCAACGCACCGCACCCCATTAAGGACAAGGTCATTACGGGGTGTTCCGGGGCGGAGTTTGGTGTGCGTTGCTGGCTGGCCGCTTACAATGCGAAAGATGGCTCGCTGGCCTGGCGTGCTTTCAGCATGGGGCCGGATGAGGACATCCTGTTTGATGCCAACACCACCTCATTAGGCAAGAAGGTCGGCAAGGACTCATCCCTACGCACCTGGTGTGTGGATGAGCCGGGTGCATGGGGCGCGCTGCGTGCCAACTCGGCCAAGGAGCGCGAGTGTGAAAACCGCAGCGACCAGTGGAAGCTGGGCGGTGGTTCAACCTGGGGCTGGTGGCCTGCTGACTTCAAAGAGAACCTGGTGTATTACGGCTCCGGCAATCCAGGCACGTGGAACCCGGTTGTTCGTCCGGGCGATAACAGGTGGTCTATGAGCGTCTTCGCCCGTGACATTGACACCGGTATGGCTCGCTGGGTCTACCAGATGACGCCGCATGATGAGTGGGATTACGATGGTGTGAACGAGATGATCCTGGTCGACATGAAGGTGAAAGGCAAGCAGACGCCAGCACTGGTGCATTTCGACCGTAATGGATTTGCTTATACCATGAACCGCGTGAATGGTGCCTTGCTGGTGGCCGAGAAGTACGACCCGTCTGTCAACTGGGCAACCCATGTCGACATGAAAACGGGTTATCCGCAGGTCGTCAATGCCTACAGCACCGCTTATAACGGTGAGGATGTTGTCTCCAAGGACATCTGTCCTGCTGCCTTGGGTACCAAAGACCAGCAGCCGGCGGCCTACTCGCCACGGACTAATCTGTTCTATGTACCCACCAACCATGTGTGCATGACCTACGAGCCGGTCAGTTATGCTGCTGGCGGTAATCAGTACACCGCAGGTCAAGCCTTTGTGAATGCCAACCTGACCATGTATCCGGCTGGTGCTGTCACGAAGGATGGCACTGATAACATGGGTAACTTCATCGCCTGGAACGCTGACACTGGCAAGATAGTCTGGTCAATCCCTGAGCAGTGGTCGGTGTGGAGTGGCGTGTTGGCCACCGCAGGTGACGTGGCGTTCTATGGTACGCTCGATGGCTACGCCAAGGCGGTGGATGCGAAAACCGGCAAGCTGCTGTGGAAGTTTAAGGCGCCGTCCGGCATCATCGGCAACTTCCACACCTGGGCGCATAAAGGCAAGCAGTACGTCGGTGTGCTTTCTGGTATCGGCGGTTGGGCTGGTGCGGTCGTTGCTATTCCGGGTCTGGCCGCTGCGCCTGACACGGCGGCCCTGGGTGCTGTCGGTGGCTACCGCAAACTGCTGAATGTATCGCGTAATGCGGGTGTCTTGATGGTGTTCAGCCTGCCGTAGGCATTCGCTCATAGCGATAGCGTTACAGTAAGCTACTAATAAGAAACGTTGTTGTAGCTTTGCATAAATCCCCGGTGTCCTGAGATGCCGGGGATTTTTTTATGACGTTAAGATCAGGGAAAAATTCCTGTATAACACAAGAACGTAAATTATCTTACCGAGTCTTTAGTCATACTGTCACAAGCATCAGGCAGGCGATGATCCTGCACATGCAGGCTGTTTGAAACCCGGAGGACTATGATGAAAATAAAATATATCGATATACTGCTTGCCAGTCTGTCGGGGCTGTTATTCTTGCCCGGTGTATTTGCGGCAGAGCATATCATCAATGCCGAGGCGCGCCGGTTTAACCCCGATATCGTTTACATACAGCCAGGTGATACCGTTGGCTTTATCAACATGACCTCACACAATGCGGTTTCTGAGGATGGCCTGTTACCTGAAGGCGCCGCACCGTTTCGCTCGGATCTGGGGAGAATCTGAAATTAACGCTGGATGTGGAGGGCATTTATCCTTATGTCTGTGAACCACATATCGGTTTCGGCATGGTCGGGGTGATTGTGGTCGGGGCGCCCGTCAATGTTGATGAGGTGATGGCGAAGGCCAGAGAAACGCTGGAGGGGCCCAAGCGTCGTTTAATTGGCAAGATATTAAAGGTGCAGCGTGCAGCAAAAAAACAGTAAAATACGAGCGCACAAACCATAGTGTTAAGATGACCAGTTCAACGGGAGAGTTAAGATGAATGCGGCTGTTAGACCCTGCGGCTTTTTGCTGTTAATGATGGCAGTGACCCTGATGGTGAGTGCCCAGGAGAGAGTTGACGGAAAAGCCGGAGGAGAAGCGCAGCAAGCTGAGTTAATGACGGTGCTTAAAGTCTGTGCTGATCCGTTTATGTTGCCTTTTTCCAATCGCAAGGAAGAGGGTTTTGAGAACCGGATTGCCGAATTGTTTGCCGAGAGATTGGGCGTGCCTGTTCGCTATGAGTTTTTCCCGCAGCGCATGGGCTTTATCAGGAACACCTTGCGGGCAGAGTCCGATGCTGGCCCGGGCTATAAATGCGATCTGGTCATCAATGTGCCGGAATCGTTTGAACTGGCTGCCACCACAGATTCTTATTACACCACGTCTTATGTGCTGGTCTTTGCCAGGGGCCGGGGCATGGACAGCGTGACCTCGGCAGAGATGCTGGGGGAGTTGGTGAACACGCAGGGCGTGAAGATCAGGTTCGGGCTGGCCGATCGTGGCCCGGCCCAGTTCTGGGTCTCTAAGCATGGCTTGATGGGCAGCATCGTGCCTTATCAGGGGCAGCCCGGTGATGCCCGGGTCAATCCCGGAGAGCAACTGATCAAGGATATTCTGGCGGGCAAGATTGATGCCGCTATCGCCTGGGGGCCGACGGCCGGTTATTTTGCCAGCCAGGCAGATGCCAAAGACAAACTGGTGATCTTGCCGCTGCGGGATGATCCGGATTCCCCTCGGATCAAGTTTGAATACAGCATGGCCATGGGCGTACGTTATGGTGAGAAAGCCTGGAAGGATAAAATCAACGGCCTGATTGCGGCCAATCAGGATGAGATCAATGCGATCCTGCAAGCATACGGCGTACCCTTGCTGCCGCTTAAACACGCCGCCGAACAAGATGATGATGACTGAGACCATGAAGATACACAAAAATATTTATGCTGGCATGATGGCCTTCGGGCTGTTGCTTACCGTGCTGGTCACCGTTCAGGCACAGGAACAAAATGCCGTTGAGGTGGAGGTACAAGAAGATGGCGTTGTTGAGATTCCAGGGGCAACCATAGGCCGTATGGGTGATGCCGTGAGGGTTGATCCGGACACGTTTGAATTTGCCGAGGCGGAAACCAAACTCTGGCTGGATGATCATTTGCATAATATCGATAAACCCGCCAGGCTCTATTATGAGTTTGTCAAATCCGGCAGCTATGAAGAAGGATTCACCGACTCGGTCTATCTGGATATCATCGCTGTCAATGCCGATGGCAGCAAGAATGCCAATCTGGAGTTCTTCGCAGCTGAGAGGCGTCAGATAGCAGAGCCTGATAACCTGACCAACATCATCGGCAACCCCGTGCTGGTGTTGTACATGCAGGGCGATGTATATGAAATGAGCCGCTTGACGAGCGGCAGCTGGCGTTATTTTCAGCGTCGTATCAAGCTGGCATTCAGCGAAGCGGCTAGGATCGAACCGGTGACTTTTACCTTTGCCGGCAAAGAGTTGACAGGTGAGAAAATATCGATTGCGCCTTACCTGAACGATCCCAGACGCCGACAGTTTGAGCAGTTTGCGGTCAAATCCTATGAGTTCATCTTATCCGATGCTGTGCCCGGCAAGGTCTATCAGATAAAAACCGTGGTGCCAGACAGCAAAAATCCCGACCAGCCCCTGCTTGAGGAAGTGCTGACACTGCAAAGTGTGAAGTCCTAGCCTGAAATCTCAAGCCGCTTCCAGCTTGACGGCGCAGTATTTAAATTCCGGTATCTTGCCGTAAGGGTCCAGTGCTTCAATGGTCAACAGGTTGGCCGCTGCCTCATGGTAGCAAAACGCCATGAAGACGTTGCCCGGTTGCAGTCTCGTATCTGCCCGGCTAATGGCCTCTACCGCCCCTCTTCTTGAACTGATATGTACCCGCTTGCCCGCATCCAGTGCAAGCCGGTCAAGATCATCGGGATGCACGCTGACCACCGGCAAGGGTTCCAGTTGGTTCAATATGCTGGCACGCCGGGTCATGCTGCCGGTGTGCCAATGTTCAAGCTGCCTGCCCGTGATGAAGATGAACGGGAATGCCTGATCCGGCAGTTCGGCGGCCATCTCATAGTCCGCTGAGACAAAACGGCCACGTTTGTCGTCGGTAGGGAAGCCCTCGGTAAAGATCACCGCCGTGCCGGGATCGCCTGTATTTAACAAGGGATAAGTTAAGGAATGTGCCTTGTCCAGTCTGTCCCATGTCATGCCCGCCATGCTGGGTGTTGCCTGTCTGATCTCGTTGAAGACAGATCCCGCTGAAGGGTAGTCCCAATCCAGCCCCAGGCGTTTTGCCAGTTCCTGGATGATCCATAAGTCCTGTCGGGCCTGGCCGGGCGGTTCGATGGCCTGTCTGCCGAGTTGTACCCGTCTGTCAGTGTTGGTAAACGTACCGGTTTTCTCAGGGAAGGCAGAGGCGGGCAAAATCACATCGGCAAAGCCGGCGGTCTCGGTGAAAAAAATATCCTGCACGATGAGATGCCTTAATCTCGCCAGGGCAGCACGTGCATGGTGTAAATTGGGATCGGACATGGCCGGGTTTTCACCCATAATATACATCCCGTCCAACTCACCATCATGGATGGCGTGCATGATCTCAACCACGGTCAGGCCGGGCTCTCTATCCAGTTCCGTGTGCCATAATTGTTCGAATTTTTGCTGTACCTGCTGATCGTTGACCGGCTGATAATCCGGGTAGACCATGGGGATGAGGCCAACATCGGATGCGCCTTGGACGTTGTTCTGTCCTCGCAATGGATGCAGGCCAGCCCCGGGGCGTCCAATCTGACCGGTCATCAAGGCCAGCGAGATAAGGCAGCGGGCATTGTCTGTGCCGTGCGTATGCTGGGAGATCCCCATGCCCCAGAAGATCATGGCGGCATCGGCCTTGGCATAGATGCGGGCGACTTGTTTTAAGGTAGCGGCGTCAATACCGCAGATGGCAGCGACAGACTCCGGGCGGTATTTCGCTACGGCCGCTGTCAGCTCGGCAAAACCGTCCGTGTATTGCTCAATATAATCACGATCATAAAGCTCTTCTGTAATGATGGTGTGTATCATGGCATTGAGCATGGGAACATCGGTATCCGGCCGGAATTGCAAAAAGTAATCGGCATGACGGGCCAGATCAGAGCGATAGGGATCCATCAGGATGAGAGTCTTGCCGGCCTTGCTCGCATTCTTCATAAACGTAGCCGCCACCGGATGATTGACCGTCGGCCTGGCGCCAATGACGATGATGACCTCGGCCTCGCTGACATCGGTGACCGGATTGGATACTGCCCCTGAGCCGATCGTCTCCAGCAGTGCGGCCACGGAAGAGGCATGACATAAACGGGTACAATGATCGACATTGTTTGAACGAAAGCCCGTTCTGATGAGTTTCTGAAACAGATACGCCTCTTCATTGCTGCCCTTGGCCGAACCAAACCCCGCCAGTGCGCGTGCACCTTTGCCATCACGTATTGCCAATAACCCGGCGGCGGCAACATCCAGTGCCTCCTCCCAGCTTGCCTCAGTAAAGTAATCCATCCTGTTCTCAGGGGCGATCACCTCGGCGGTCTTGGGCGCATCCGGCTTGCGAATTAATGGCGTGGTGAGCCGGTCGGGATGATGCACATAATCAAAACCGTAACGGCCCTTGACACAAAGCCGGCCTTTATTGGCTGGCCCGTCTTTGCCGTTGACGGCGTGAATCCGGTTGTCCTTGACGTGATAGGTGAGCAGGCAGCCCACACCGCAGTAGGGGCAGACGGAATCCACCTGCTTATCGGCATCCTCCCCGGCCCGCCCATTGACCGACATCAGGGCGCCGGTAGGGCAGGCTTGCACGCATTCCCCGCAGCTAACGCAGCTGCTCTCACCCAAGGGGTCATCACTATCGAAGACAATTTTTGCCTGCTCCCCCCGGAAGGCATAACCGATGACATCATTCACTTGCTCTTCCCGGCAGGCCCTGATGCAGCGTGTGCAGTGAATGCAGGTATCCAGGTTGACCTGGATTGCCGGGTGGCTTGAATCGGCAGCAACAGGCTTTCGAGCCGGGAGGCGTGGCCGGCCCACCGCCATCTCCCTGGCCCAGTAGTCCAGCTCTGATTGGCTGGTGTGTGGTGAGCCGCCCTGATCAGGCATATCCGCCAGTAACAACTCAAGGATCATTTTCTGTGCCTGCACCGCCCGTTCGCTGTCCGTGCTGACCTTCATGCCTGCCTGTGGCTGGCGGCAGCAGGCGGCGGCCAGCACCCGCTCGCCATCGATCTCGACCATGCAGGCCCGGCAGTTGCCATCAGCACGGTAGCCCGGTTTGTAGCAGAGATACGGGATAGCGACATGCAGGCGTTTTGCCGTTTGCAAAATGCTCTCACCGGCCAGAGCCTGCACGGGTTTGTCGTTTAAGTAAAAAGCAACCGGGTTTTCCTGTAAGGTCATTTTGCAAACTCCTGAGGGAAATGGTTGATGGCCGAGCGCAGGGGATTAGGCGCCGCCTGACCCAGCCCGCAGATAGAGGCATCGGCCATGGCGGCACAAAGCTCCTCCAATAAGGCGACATCCCATTTTTCCCGTTGCATCAGCTTGACCGCCTTGGCCGTGCCGACACGGCAGGGCGTACATTGGCCGCAGGATTCGTGGGCGAAAAAACGCATGCAGTTCAGCGCCAGCTGCCTTGCGGAGTCATGTTGTGACAACACAATAATGGCCGCCGAGCCAATAAAACAGCCGGCCTCATGCAGCGTGTCGAAATCCAGCGGCAGATCCGCCAGGCTTGCCGGCAGGATGCCGCCTGAAGCACCGCCCGGAAAATAGCCATACAACTGATGCCCGGCGAGCATACCGCCGCAATACTCGGCAATCAATTCATTCAGTGTGATCCCGGCCGGGGCGAGATGGACTCCAGGCCGGTTGATGCGACCGCTGACAGAGAACGAGCGCAGACCCTGCCTGCCGTTGCGCCCATGCGATAAAAACCACGCCGGGCCCCTCTCCAGAATATCCCGCACCCAGTACAGGGTTTCCATGTTGTGTTCCAGGGTCGGCTTGCCAAACAAACCCACCTCGGCCACGAACGGCGGCCTTAGCCTTGGCATACCACGTTTGCCTTCGATGGATTCGATCATGGCCGACTCCTCCCCACAGATATAGGCACCCGCCCCCCGGCGCAGAATGATCTGTGGTGTTTGCAGGGTTTTATCGTTCGCCAGGGCCGCCAGCTCATGCTGCATTATCTGTCGGCATTCTGCATACTCATCACGTAAATACATATAGATCGCCTCGGCCTCTATTGCCCAGGCAGCGATCAATACCCCCTCAAGCAGGCGGTGCGGGTCGCGCTCCAGATAATACCGATCCTTGAATGTGCCTGGCTCCCCCTCATCAATATTGACGGCGATCAGGCGCGGCTTTTTCTGCTGGCTGAGTATATCCCACTTCTTGCCGGCCGGAAATCCGGCACCCCCCAGGCCGCGCAAGCCGGCCGCCTGCATTTGCGAGATCACGTATGCACGTGTCAGGTCGCCGTCATGGCATTTTTTCAGCAGTTGATACCCCGCCGTGCGGCGATACGCATCCAGCGTGATATACGGCCTGAGTGTTGTCACGGCTGTCTCGCCGCGCGCTATCATGGCGGTGATTTTTTTCGCCGTTGCCTGTTCTGCCGGGTTTGTCCCGACAACGGCCACGGGCGCACTATGGCATCGGCCGACACATGGCACAGGCTGAATACGTACCTTGTGGCGAGGGAGTTGTTGCTCAAGCTCGGCCATGAGGTGTTCAGCCCCGTACATCTCGCAGGTGATGGACTGACAGACCCGGACTGTCAACTCGGGCGGGGCGGGGTGCTGGTCTTTGACGACATCAAAATGATGATAGAAGGTGGCCACTTCATAAACCTCGGTGGTGGAGAGTTTTAACTCCTCAGCCAGTGCGGTGATGTGATCGGCGGAGATATGGTGATATTCATCCTGTAGCCGATGCAGAAATTCGATCAGCAGGTCTCTTCGTCTCGGCATACCTTCCAGCAGCTGTGTGATGGCCTGCCGTGATTGTGCATCGGCCTCCCGCCCGCGAAATTGATTGTTGATTTTTTTATTCATGAGACAAGTTTATTTTGGTGTGTTTAACAGGACAAGTAACTCCCCTTTGCCGTTCTCCGCCATATCGCCGGCATAGCGATGCACCTCAGGCCCGTAGTGCTTGAAGCGGCGATACCTGCTGCCCATGCGCGATAGCTGCTTGAAGAACAGCCGTAAATAGGCCATCTTCAAATGGCCGCAACTGACCATGCCCGCCCCCATCAGGGCCGGGGCAGATTGCATGATAATCGTGCCTCTTTTCATGCCATAGCCGGGCAGGTGGCCGCACTTGCCCAGCACCACTACCGTACCGGCAATCATATTCGCCCCCGTATAATCGCCAGCATCTTTAGCGATCAGGATCATCCCGCGGCGCATCTTCTGCCCGGCCCGATCACCGGCATTTCCCCACACCGTGATCAGGCCATCATCCATGCCGTGCCTGCCACAGCCGATAGCGTGACCGGCATCGCCCATCACCTCGATCCTGCCCCAGCGCATCTGCCACCCCAGCCAGTTGCCGCAGTGACCATGCACATGAATGCTGCCGCCCTGCATGGCTTCGCCCAGGTAATCGCCAGCGTGTGATTTGACAGTGATACGGCCCTTGGTCATGCCATAACCAATACGCTGCACATATTCGTTAGTGCGCCGTATTTCGATGTCATTGGCATCGTTGCCCTGTAGGGTAAACAGCTCGCCAATGCGAATTTTCTCATTGCCAAGCCGTACCTTGAGCGCGGCGATGGCGTGTCGATCCCCGGCCCGGGCGAGCAGGTCCGGCGTCAACACCGATAAATCCAGCGTTTTATCCGGTTTGCTTAACAGGGTAAAGATCATGCGGCTCATGTCAGTATATCCCTTAAATGAAAGTGGTACGGCCCCAGTTTGCCGCCATAGTTCCCGGCGCTGATCCGGTAAATGCCCTTCTCCGGGCCATACTGACAGACCGCTTCAACCCCGGCCTTGATCGCGGCTTTTATTGCCGCTTCGCTCATACCATCGATCACGATCTCCAGCACCGAGCCGATCTCCTCGGTCAACATGCTGTCCACCTGGCCCTTTAGTGTCGGACAAAAGGCTTCGTTGGTGGAGGCGGGCAGGAAGGTGTATTTGGAGCCAACCTTTGAACCAGAACCGACAATGCCGCCGGGAAAGGTGGTGACCGCCCCGGGTATGTTGCTGATCGCTTTGACGGCTTTTTCACAGGCGAGCAGGCCCTGGCGTGATGTCCTGGCCATGACCATGAAATTACCACCACCGATCGCCGGCACCACGCCGGTAGACTCCTCGCACAGGAACTCGCCGTGCATCACCGGAATCCGCCAGTATCTGATCCCGGCCAGCACCTTGGCGATCTGATAACCATCACCAAAATACCGGAGATTTTTACCCAGTGGCAGCATGGTGTTGCTTCTGATGCCAGCAAAACATGCACTGGTGGCGGTGGTCATCACCGATTGCCCGACGCGCCGGGTGAGTTGGTCGGCCAGCTGAGTTTTTGACATGGCAAAGATCAAAACCGCCAGCCCGGGCCTGCCGTCCGGGGTTTCTGCCGGTTTTAATTCGCATTCAATGTCCGACTCGCAACCACAGGCGATGACCGAGGAGGCAAAGCCGGTCAGCGAGTTGGCCGCCCGGTACGCCCATTGCAGCGACATCGCCGTGATGATGATACGGGTGGCCTGCATCGGGAAGCCCTCGGCAAAGGTATCGTCTATGACTATGCCGTTGATCTTCATATTACCTGCCGGGCTGTACTGTCAAGGCGCTCTCATTGTAGCTTTCCAGCTCCGCTGTGCTTAACTTGAAATTACCCAGGCGCATGGTCATGTAGTCATCGAAATAACGTTTTAACGAGCGCTCAATACCGGCATCGTAATCGGGCCTGAGCACGTGTGTGGTTGTTTTCGGCAGGGCGCAGACCTTGCCGTCTTTCACCACCCGCTCGCCATTTTTAAATACATACGCTGGTCGGCTGAACATTCTCTCGACATTCTTATCGGGGCTGTAGACCGCGATATCAGCCCGTGCGCCAGCGCCCAGATGCCCGCTGTCAGTCAGCCCCAGGCTCCTGGCGGGGGCGGCACGGGTCAGGATGGCGATTTCATGCAGCGTGTATTCCCGGGTGATGCTGGCCAGATGGCTGGCCCCGGCGGCCTCTGGATGAATGCGCTTGAGCATATCGTTGCGAAAGCTCTTGTCCATCAATAGACGAATCAGATGAGGGTATGAGGTGAACGGCGCACCATTGGGGTGATCGGTGGTTAAAAAAACACGCCAGGGATCGTCCACCAGCAAAAAGATCTCAAGGCCAATACACCATTGCAAGGCGTTCACAAAACGCATGTCTCGATACTTGAACGGCACCACCCCGCAGCCGGCATCACATTCAATATCCATACAGACCCACTTATTCGGGTGTGCATGGGCATGGCCGGCATACTGCATCATGGTATCCGCCGATGTGGTGGCTGTCTGGCCGAACATGATCTGACCCACATCAATGGAAATATTGGGATTGCTGTTGACCGCTTCGGCAATCTCTGCGGCGGCTGAGGAGAAATTTCTGTCGCCCTCCTGTCCATAGCTGTGAAACTGGACATGCGTTAAGTGCATGGGCCGTCCCTGTGCGGCGGCGATGGTATCTAACGTGGTCTTGACATTCCCCGGCACGCCCAGGTTACAGCCGTGTACATGCAGCGGGTGGGGTATGGCGATGTCGGCCACGGCGGTGAGTAATGCCGTCAAGATCGTGCGCGGCGTCAGGCCATAGTGGCGATTTTTCTCATCCAGATCGAGCTGGCGCTGATTAAATTTAAAGGCACTGATGCCGCCGGGGTTGACCGTCTTTACCCCCATTGCCTGGGTAGCTTGAATAGTCCAGGCGATGTAATCGTTGATGAGTTGCTGATCACGCCCGGCTTTAAGCAGGCGCAAAAAAAAGTCATCATTGCCTAACAACACATAGGCCCCGGTGTCCAGCATCGGTGTGTCCGCCATCTCCATGTGCGTCTGGCGTGCATTGACCGGCAACATGGCTGGTTCAAAGCAGGAGGTATAACCCATCTCAGCATAGCGATAGCCGGTAATGAAGCTGGAGGGCGTACACCGCCCGGAGCCGGAGCGGGTCAAGCGCCCCCTCCTGA
Source organism: Gammaproteobacteria bacterium (assembly GCA_963422205.2). Classification (GTDB taxonomy): domain Bacteria; phylum Pseudomonadota; class Gammaproteobacteria; order Eutrophobiales; family Eutrophobiaceae; genus CAXMWX01. The sequence goes on from CAXMWX010000001.1 coordinate 491,225, forward strand.
CTCTGTTGTCTGCGTGATCCTCGGCCAGCAGCATGCGCCCGATATTGACCTTGCCGCCGCCTATGTGCGTATGGATATCAATCCCTCCCGCCATCACTATCTTGCCGCTGACATCAATAACGGCATCGATCTTTTGATTCCTACCGGGCTTGACCAGCCTGCCATCCTCAATAAACACATCACGTTTTTTACCCGTATCCGCATTCGCCGGATCATAAATGCGACCGCCTTTCAGTCGCATCAGCATCCGCTTATCGCCTGTAGCCGGGCTATGATCTGTTTAAGCACAGCACCTGTGCTGTACAGTTCGCTGTCACGCAGCTTTTTTAATGGCAGATTGATCACCGCATCGGCACGAAACAGGTTGCCTGCATGATCGATGCCGGGCGTGCCTACCGGCAGGTATATCGTGGCACCTTTGCGAACGGCCTGATTGTTCGAGATGATGATGCCTGGCACATCCAGGGTCGGCGGGGTATCTCTCTCCAGGCTGGAAATCCAGACCAGGGCATCACACTCGGCCGGGTATGGCGTGTACGGGTCGGGTTGGCTGTCGGGGAAGCCATCGGTAAAACGCAGCCCGGCGGGGAAACCGGTTTGCCAGGTGGCGACTTGTTGTAACGATCCACCGGCATTATTATCCGTCAGTGCCAGCCCGGCGGCCCGTTGGCGTTGATTCAGTTTGGCGATCAGATCGGTGATCGTGCGGATAAGCAAATCGGCACTGTCTGCCGGCAGGGCGGCGGCCGACCAGATAAAAACCGGATAGTGCGCTGCCTGGATCAGGGCGCTTGCCTGCTTGAGTTTTTTCAGTTTTTCTCTGGCAATGTTTTGATCCGTACCGCGCTGACCAAGCAGCGTGCATTTAAGTAATGTCAGCAGGTTGAGCAGCCCGTTGCCAGTGGCCGGTATGTGCAGTAAAGATTCGCCCAGTTTGATTTTCTCCTGCCGGCTCGCCTGCCCGATACAGATCAGTTTTCTCCGCTGTCCTTTGGGAAGAAACTGCGCCTGCCTGGTGGTGATAAACCTGTCGAGCAGGCGGGGGTACTTCGTGGTGATTTTATCGCCGATGAACACCACCACATCGGCGCGATTTTTCAACTCGGCAAACGTGGTCATCATCCCGCCGCCGGTCTGCATCACATTGAGATTGTGTAATGTGCTGTCCTCGTATTTGTGTCGGATCACCGCATTGGTTAATTCGGCGAGATGAAGCGCCGCACGGAGCCCGTTTATGTCTGTCCCGAGATCGGCAATCAGCGGTCGCCTGGATTTTTTCAGCAGGATGGCGGCGTGTTTTACCGCCTCTGTATGTGATACGGGTTGTTGGTGTGCATAGGCTTGTGCTCCTGGCGGGGCCTGCTTAAAGCCCCGGGCGGCAAGTACACAGCCATGATTGACGACCTGCAATCGCCTCTGCCGTGCCTGCACGGACAGATCATCACATAATAGACTGCAAAAAGGGCAGGTTATGTCATGCAATGTCGTCACTATGGCCTCTGTCTCGGTACGGCTTACGGTTATCCATCAGGAGCAACAGCCTGGCTTATCGCAGGCTGTGCGTGGGTGCGGAGAGTTAAGAGTTGTCTACGGCGGCGTCAGTCCAACAAGGCCAGCATGGCAGAGATGTCGGTATATTTTTCTCGGGGCTTTCCCGCTGCCTGGCCTCGCTCTATCTCGCTTGCGTCAATTTTTTTCCAATCCTCAAAACTGACGTATCGTATGTTACGTTCAGTCAGGATCGTATAACAGCCTTCAGCCCCGGTTTTCGCCTCGCCTGTGTCAAGCCGGTCGATGTCGTCAAGTAAACAACCGACAGTCTCAACACTGTCTGCGCGGTTGGTGCCGATGATACCAGTTGCCCCCCGTTTTATCCATCCTGCGGTATACAGCCCGGGCATGAGGCCATCGGCAGCGTGAATACGCCCCATCTGGTTGGCAAAGACCCCGCTGCTCTCATCAAACGGCACACCGGGCATCGCCCGTCCCTGATAGCCGATGCTGCGAAACACGAGGCCTGTTTCTATCTCATACCTTGCCCCCGTCCCGTGTGCTTTTTGGGAGAAGGGTTCGCCCGCCAGCCGGTTACTCTCCAGCACGATGCGCTGCACCCGGCCATTGCCAGTGATGGCCACCGGGCTGTTAAGAAAGGTAAATCGGCATTGTCTTGCCTTGGTGGTGCGGCGTTCGGAGAATTGTTTGAATAGATCCACCACCTTCCGACTGCCAGCGTTGGTTTTCTCGGCAAGTTCGGCCTTGCTTTCGGGATTAAGCTGCAAGTCCTCTGTGGCAACCACCGGATCGCACATGGCCAGCTCTCCAAATTCCTTCAGCTCTTTTGAGGTAAATTTCGCCTGTGCCGGCCCCCGCCGGCCAATCACATACACCTGCTTGATTTTGCTCATCGCCAGGGCATCCAGTGCATGTTGGGCGATGTCGGTGTGTTTTAACTCATCGATCGTCTTGCTGAGGATACGGCTGACATCGGCTGCCACATTCCCCTGGCCGATGATGACCGCCGTCTCATGGGAAAGATCAAATTGCCGATCACGGTAATCCGGGTGACCGTTATACCAGCCGACAAACTCGGTTGCCGTATGACTGCCGGGCAGGTCTTCACCCGGAATCTCCAGCCGGCGGTCGGTCTCGGCACCACAACTTAAAATGACCGCATGGTGGGTTTGTTGCAACTCTGTGATGCTGATATCCCGGCCCACAGTCACGTTGCCGAGGTAGTTGAATTGGCTCGCCTCGGCGATGCGGGCATAGACCTTGATCACCTGCTTTAACTTGGGATGATCCGGGGCGACTCCGCTACGCACCAGACCATAAGGAGTGGGCAGGCGTTCCAGCAGGGTAATGTTCACCGTCAAGGCGGATTTAAGCAGTGCCTCGGCGGCATAAAAACCGCTGGGGCCGCTGCCGACGATAGCGACCTGAAGCGGGTTAGCCGGCGTGCCTGTGTGACTCATGGCCTGTCGTGTTTTTTAACCGATGCCAGGGCGAGACTGCCTTGACAGCGTGGTCATAAACCCAGGGCGGCCTTCTTCTCATCGGCACCGGGCAGGGGTTCCATGGAATCGGCGCAAACGGGCAGGGCAGGTGCTCTCTGGGCATTGATGTCAATCCACTCCAGCTTGTCTTCCGGCAAGTCATCTTCCTCATAAATGGCCTGCACCGGGCATTCCGGGATACAGGCGCTACAGTCAATGCAGACATCGGGATCGATGTAGAGCATCTGCTCATCATAGTGAAAACACTCTACCGGGCAGACAGTCACGCAGTCTGTGTAACGGCAGTCTTTACAATTATCGGTGACAACGGTCGTCATGTTTCTCTCCTTAAAGCCGGGTGCTGAACGATGCAGATTCTAACCTGCCTGCAGGGGGTAATGATAGCTTAAAAATAAAAATCTCAGCCGGCGTAAAGTAATATTTCACCTTTATTTAACTCCACGCCATCCCCGCAAAAACGCCTGTAGCTGCCGGCTTTATGTGCTGCCGTCAAGGCCAGCCCCAGCTGTTGCAGATAAATAAAATACATACGCAGAAAGGCCGGCGGCCAGGTGCAGGCGTAAGTGAAGGTCGGTAACAACTCCGCCTGCTTGAGCGATACGATAGACCCTCTTTTCATGCCGGCCCCGGTGCGAAGCCCCAGCTCTCCCAACACCATGATCGTACCGGCCAGCATGTTCACGCCGGTGAAGTCGCCGCTGTTGCCGGCGATGGCGATCAGCCCATTACGCATGGCATGACCCACTTCGTTACGGGCGCTGCCGTGGATGATGATCTCCCCGCCACACATGCCCGTGGCCGCCCCCCGGTAGGCACTGCCAATCATGTGGCCAGCATCACCATAGATGATGATGCGACCGCCGGACATCTCCGGCCCGACCCAGTCGTCAGCGTTGCCCTCTACCCGTATCTCACCGCCCCGCATCCCCGCCCCCAGATGCGGGCCGACATCGCCCTCAATATGCAGGCTGCCATGGGTCATCTGGGCGCCCAGGAATTTAACTTTGGACAGATCGCCAGAGATACGCACCGTGCGGTCATCTGCATTGCCTGAAACAGCAAAAAAATCGGCCAGCAGGCAGGGCTGATTGCCATAGTGCAGGGGCAGTTTTTCAATCTCGGTATGGCCTAACCCAGATAATCTGTCGGGGGTGATGGTATCGGCTTCCAGCGGCACATCAGGGCAGACCCGTTGTGTAAGTTCCAGTGCCATGTCAACCGGCCATGAGTTCATGTAAGTGAATTTTATATTGCCCCAGGCTGCCGCCATAATTCCCTGCACTGATCTTGACCACCCCTGGCCGGGCGGCGGCCTCCACACCTGCCTGCATTGCCGCCCTGATGGCAGCTTCTGTGAGTCCGTCGATGACTATCTCCAGTACACAGTTGACCTCATCGGGTAATGCCGTGCTGGTGAGGGCCTTTAAGGTGGGGCAATAGGCTTCGTTGGTTGAGGCGGGCAGCCCCTTGTAGCGAGAGCCGACCTTGCTGCCGCTACGTACCACACCATCCGGGAAAGGCAGGATGATATCGCCGCACATACGCATGGCCTGCACCGCTGCCGTGGCGGCGGACAGGCCCTGTTCTGCATCGGTTGCCATCAGGATAATATTGCCGCCTGCCACGGCCTCCTGCACGGCAAAACTCTCGGCCACGGTAAACTCACCATCCATCACCGGAATACGCCAGTAGCGCCGGCCGGCAAGTTGTTTACTGGCCTGGAAGCCATCGCCGAAATAGCGCAGTTGGGAGCCAACCTGCACAGTCTGTTCATTCTCAAGCCCGCTGAAACATGCCGTGGTCGGGCAGGTCATCACACACTGGCCGATGCGTTCCACCAGCCGTTTGCCAACCGCTGCCTTGTCCATCGCAAATAACAAGACACTGACGCCAGGCCGCTCGTCCGGTGTTTGTTCGGGCGATAATGTGGTTTCAATGCCGGCTTCGCATTGGCAGCCAATGATGGAGGTGGCGAATCCGGTCATTGTCTGTGCGGCGGCCAGCGCCCATTGTTCAGTCGCCGCGGTGATGATCACACGTGTGCCCCACAGTGCGAAGGCCTCAGCAAAGGTATCTGCTATGTCGGTGGTTCTGAGCCTCATCCTGGCACGGTTGCAATGATTTGGTGATCATGCAGGTAGCTGTCGTTGACGGCATAGTTATCGAACTCAATGGAGTAATAGTTCTCAAAGAACGGCCTCACCTGCCGAACAATGCCATCATCATAACCGGGTTCGACATGTAAAAATTTACCGCTGTGATCCTGGCGGAACTCATGATCTTCTATCACCGGTATGCCGGCCTTGAAGACATACCGCGGTGCATTGAACATGGCCTCTTTGTCTTCCATGTCATCATAGACGGTGATGTCGGCATCGGCACCGGCCGCCAAATGCCCCTTGTTGTTCAAACCCAGCGCCCGGGCCGGGCCGGCGCGGGTGATGATGGCGATCTCGTTTAGGGTATATTCCCGATCTAGCTCGTTCAGCATGGTCTGGTTGATCGCCTTTTGGTTCACCCGCTTGATCTCCTCGGCACGAAACGCGCTGTCCATCAGCAGCCGGATCAGTTTAGGATAGCTCATGAACGAGCCGCCGTTGGGGTGATCCGTTGACAGCACGATGCGCCAGGGATCGTTTGACAGCAGGAATAATTCGAGACCAATCGCCCATTGCAGGGCGTGTACGTAGACATGTTCCTGGTAGTTGAACGGCACGATGCCGCAGCCGCTTTCACATTCGGTATCCGCATTGACCCATTTGCCCTTCTTAAACCCCCGCAACATGTACGCCAGGGGTGCATCGGCGGTCATGATGGTGGATTTGCCAAACATGACCTGGCCGACATCGCAGGTAATGTTCGGATGGGCATTGACATACTCGGCTATTTCTCTGGCGGCTGATTTCGGGTTTTTACCCAACTCGCCGGCATAGCTGTGAAACTGGATATGGGCGAGGTGGACCCGTCTGTCAGCGGCGGTTTTCATGGTCTCCAGCGTGGTGGTGACATTGCCGCTGTGGCCGAGGTTGTTGCAATGAATGTGCGGCGGGTGAGGCAGGCCCAGTGCATTGACGCTGTCAATAAACGCCTCAATAATCTGCCGTGGCGTGATCTCAAAGACATCGCTCTGCTCATCAATGTGGGTAACATTGGCATTTTTTTTGCCCTTCCAGGGCTCATCGCCGCCCGGGTTGACCAGCTTGGTCGTGTAGGCCTTGGTTGCATTGATCCACCAGGCAACCGCCTGTTTGAACTCCTCTGTGCGCTTTTCCCTGAGCAGTTGCTGTAGAAAGATATTATTGCCGAGCAACACATAAAAGCCTTTATCGATCACGGGTGTGTCGTGCAATTCCTCAATGGTATGGCGAGCGCCAATGGGCGTGACGGCAGCTTCCATGGCCGTGGTGTAACCCAGGGCGGCATAGCGGTAGCCCGTGGCAAAGGTTGAGGGGACGGTGCCGCCTGAGCCAGACCGGGTACAAGCGGTGGCCGGATGGGGATCATGCCGATGATCCTCCGGCTGGAGTTTGCGCGCCAGATTGACCTTCGGGCCGGCGATATGGCAATGAATGTCCACCCCGCCGGGCATGACGACCATGCCATCAAGGGCATATCTTCTCGGCGTAGCAGAGGGTGATTTAACGATTATGCCGTTTTCAATAAAGAGGTCTTTGACCTGGCCGTTGATACCATTGCCAGGGTCATATACCCGGCCGCCAGCAAGCTGTATGCAGTCTGTCATTATCTTTTGGGATGATTATGTTTATGGCGGGTCAGCCGCCGGTTGCTGTCCGCCAGCTCATGGCATGGCGGCGGTCATCTGCTCATCTGCATCAGCACGCCGAACGATGTGACTGCTCTCGCTTCTGGCCTGTACCAACTCCTGCACACGCTGTTTGATGGCCGTGAGTATCTCCTCATCGGTGGGGAAGGGCGAATCATAGACCTTACGCAGGGTGATGGGGACATCGTCCATGCGATAGACCGTGCCGGTGGTGTTGATGCCGTAGGTTGCCGTCCGAAAAGCGACATGTGCCAGCCTGCTGGTCAGGGTTTCCTTGGTATCCAGGCAGATCACCGGTATGTTGGACAGATGATCGATCGCTGCCCTGGGGAAATTAGCCGCCGGATCACTGGCGATAATCAAGGCGGCATCAGCATCTTGTTTTGCCAGGACATCGACCGTGGTAAATTCGCCCGGGTTAAACCGCGGGAAGCCGCGGCTGAAATTCACGCCAAAGGGATACCCTGTCTGCCAGGACAGGACGTTATCAGCACCGGTCACGTTGCCATGACCACGCACTGGCTTGGCGACAAAATGGGTATATTCGTTTAAGTCTGTTGCCAGTGCCAACAGGGCGCCTGAGTTGAAATGTCGGCCGCGGGTCATGGTCAGCCCCATGCCAAAAAACAGCACGCCGTAGCGACAGTTCCTCATCATCTCCACCAGCATCTGCATCACCTGCTGGCTGACGCCGGTAATCGCTTCAATATTCTCGGCCAGTGATCGGCCTTTGAGCAAGGCACGCAGCGCCCACAGCAATTCAAAATCCTTACCCGGTTTGACCTGCACAAAATGATTGGCCGCCGGTGCGCTGGGCGTCTTGCGTACATCCACCACCACGACCGTGCGATCTTTCTTGCCTTTGGGGGTGAACATCCCCTTGGCCGTGACGGCATAGCGACCGAAATGGCGCGGGTGCGATTCCGCCGGATTGCCGCCCCAGTAGATGACCAGATCGGCGCGGTTTTTAACCTCGCCCAGCGTCATGGTGCTCTCCCCTACCCCCTGAAAGGCCAGGCCTGATGGCCCGTGGCAGACCGAGGTGGTGGTGTCTATGTTGCCCCGGCTAATATCGGCAATCGCCACCGCCTGTCGCTGTGCCTCGCAGGTGGTATCACTCAGGCCATAGATGATCGGGAACCTCGCCCGGGCGAGGGTCTGTGCGGCCTGTTCAATGGCCTCATCCAGCGATGCCGGCTGGCCGTCGATCAACGCCGCCGGGGCAGCTTCGTCGATCGTATGTTCAGCAAACCAGGCACGACCCAGCACGCAGGCATTTTTTGATTTGATAATGCGTTTCGCCTCCTCATCCACACTCAAGATCATGTCATCACACACACAGCCACAGAAGGTGCAGGTGGCGTTTTTGATCACGTTGATATTGGCGCTCATGGTGTTTTACGTTACCGGTTGAATTGATGAGATTTTCTCTACATCCACTGCCAGGTGTTTTGAGAGCGGCATACCGCTGCCCGCCGTATCGCTTTCCATAAGCTGGCTGGACTGGGGGCCGTAGGGAATGAACAGCATACCGGCGGGCAGACCGGTGCCCGCCGTACAGGTGACGATTGCCTCGCCGATGGCATTGCTTAACCGCAGGCGATCGCCCTCGCTGAACCCCAGGTGCTGCATATCCTCCTGACTCATCTCGACAGTGGAGGTGACTTGCTGGTAGTCCGCTTTCAGCTTACCTTTGTTGAGTGTGGTGCCCTGTTGTTTCGAACGCCCGGGCACCAGGAGCATATTTGTTGGCATAGATTGGCTCCGTTGCAGCGCAACATAAATTATTGATATTATGCAGGTATTACGCTCGGAAACATGCCATCGCTACTGTCCCCTGATACGGGTTTCAGTAATATCACTTTCAGCGATGAGCGTCAAATTAAGACCAATACAACGCGATGGCAGAGAAAACCATGACAGATCATACCAGAGCATGAAGACGGCAGTCCGTGTTACGGCACCTGCCCGCCTGCACCTGGGGTTTTTGGATTTGAACGGTGGGATGGGCAGGCGTTTTGGCAGTATCGGTGTGGGCATACAAGGCATCGCTACTCGTCTTCGGCTGCACCACAGCCGGGAGGTACGCATCATCGGGGCAGATGATCATGGCCTGGTTGAGGCTGTCCGCCGTTTGCTGGATCACTTCGCCATCAAGACCGGTGTGGCGGTACAGGTGGAACAGCAGATCCCCGCCCATCAGGGTTTGGGCTCTGGCACACAGATGGCGCTGGCGCTGGGGGTGGCGATAAGCCGTTTGTTTGGTATACACGCCAGGGTTGAACACATCGCTGCGGCCATGGGCCGGGGCCGGCGCTCCGGTATTGGTATCGGCGTGTTCAACCATGGCGGTTTTATTGTGGACAGCGGCCGGGCTGGGCGGCAGGCTGTGCCTTGCGTGATCTCGCATTTGCCGTTTCCAGAGGGCTGGCCGTTTGCACTGATAGGCGATAGCTCGGTGAGGGGGATCAGCGGCCTTGCCGAGACCGATGCCTTCGCTGCATTGCCCGCTATCGGCGGTGATTTGGCCGCCGAAGTCTGCCGTCTGGTGCTGATGCAGACCCTGCCTGGCATTATCGAAAGGGACTGTGTACAGTTTGGCCGCTCGGTCAGCCGGATACAGCAGATTTATGGCGAGTACTTCAGGCCGGCACAAGGCGGCGCCTATGCCAGCGAGCGGGTAGCGCAGGCGGTGGGGTTTTTGCAGGCTAGGGGGGCAACCGGTGGCGGGCAGACTTCCTGGGGGCCGACAGGTTTTGCGATCTTCCCCGATCAGATAACAGCACAACGTGCGCTCACTGAGCTTGCCGGGCAGAGCGGTGCGGACAGCACGCTGCATGTGCAATTAACGGCGGCTGAAAACAGGCCGGCGCGTATCCACAGCGAGCCGGATGATTCTGGTAACAGAGCGGCTAACAGGGTTGCACAGGTAAAGACTCATGAATAAACCAGAGACAGTAGAAATAACGGCCGCTGCCCTCACCGCATTGCCCAGTATTAATGCGTTGTCTAACCAGCGTATCGCTGACTTGCTGGCGGCCCGGCAGGCATGTCGTCTGTCAGTCACCACCCTGGCCGGCGGGACGACATTGATTGATGCCGGGATTGACGTACCGGGCGGCCTTGAGGCAGGTCGTCAGATCGCCGAGATCTGCATGGGCGGGCTTGGCTCGGTGTCATTGCGTGCCGCCAGTGCTGGCGAGCGGTGGTGCTGGTATGTCGATGTACACAGCAATCATCCGGTGCTGGCTTGCCTCGCCAGCCAGTATGCCGGCTGGCAGTTAGCCTGTGGTGAAGGTGAACAGGCATTTAACGCCCTCGGCTCTGGCCCCGGCAGGGCGCTTGGCAGCAAGGAGGCGTTATTTGACGAGCTGGCTTACCGGGACCGGGCAGATAAGACATCGCTGGTGCTGGAAGTCGGTAAGGTGCCGCCGTCAGCGCTGATCGAAGAGATCGCCGCGGCATGTCAGGTTGAACCTGCCGGATTGACCTTGATCCTCACGCCCACCTTGAGCTTGGCCGGCAGCGTACAGATCGTTGCCCGGGTGTTGGAGACGGCGCTGCACAAAGCCCATGAACTGGGTTTTCCACTGGATCAGATCGTGGATGGCATGGGCAGTGCGCCGCTGTGTCCGCCTGCCGGTGATTTTTTAACTGGCATGAGCCGGGCCAACGATGCCATTTTGTTTGCCGGTCAGGTACAGTTGTTTGTGGCAGCGGATGATGTAGCGTGTGAGCACCTGGCAGCACGCCTGCCCAGCAGCACATCGCCTGATTATGGGCGGCCGTTTGCCGAGGTCTTCAAGGCGGTGGACTATGATTTCTATCGGGTCGATCCCATGCTGTTCAGCCCGGCAAAGGTGACCGTGAGTTCGCTCAACACTGGCCACAGTTTTCATGCCGGGAGGCTCGATATCGATTTGCTGGATCACTCATTCAGCCAGACTTTCAGTTGATGTAAGGCCGGGCAGGGTGGCGGTGAGCGGCTCCTTGCAGGATAGGGTGTTTAGCAGTTTTATCATGGAAATCAAGGCGTTGAAACCCGGCAATGTGAGCCGCTACTGTGCCGGGCATGGTATGGCGTATGCGGATTTTTATCGCAGTGCCGAGTTGGTCAGTCCTATCCTGTGCGATCCGGCATCATCGATGGGCGAGCGCTTGTTGCAGGCTGTGGAGGTGACCATGACCGAGGTCGGCTGCAATACCAACTTAGGTATGTTGCTGCTGTTTCTGCCCATTATTCGGGTATACGAACAGCGAGTGCCGCCGCCCGGGGCCTGGTCGGCCCGCCTTCATGCGCTTGTGGTTGGGGTGCAGGCAGCGGAATCGGCTTTGTTTTTTGCCGCTATCGGCCGGGCGAATCCGGGCGGCCTGGGTACGGTTGAGCGCTATGATGTGACTAAAAAACCGTCAGTTACGCTGTCAACAGCCATGCAGGCGGCCAGGGACAGGGACTGGATAGCTGCCCAGTATTGCAATGGCTATGCCCAGGTGCTTGATTTTGGACTTTCTGCTCTTAATGACTACGTTCAGCGTTGGAATAGTGTAGAATGGGCGACTGTGGGCTGTTATCTTTCCTATATGGCGACGCTGAATGACTCGCATATTGTCAGGAAATCCGGTCTGCTTGTGGCAGAGCAGACAAGACAGCAGGCGGCGCCGGTTTTAGCCCAGTTTGATAATTATAACAATCCAGAGCGGGCAGCAGATCTGTTACTGGCGTTCGATAAAACACTTAAAAGAGCAGGCATTAATCCTGGCACCAGTGCTGATCTGACGGCCGCCACGCTGCTGCTGTATCAGTTGGGTGTCAGACCGTTTTAATCTGTAGTATGACCCGGGCATTTGCCCTCGATAAAAACCTTGAAGTTTCTAACAGGAGGAGACGAAAAATGGCAGTAGTAGATAAAGTACTTGTAGGTGAGGCATTGGTGGGTGAGGGCAATGAAGTTGCTCATATCGATCTGATTATGGGGCCTCGAGGGAGTGCTGCTGAGACGGCAGCATGTAATGCACTGACCAATAACAAAGATGGTTTTACCTCACTCTTGGCGGTGGTCTCGCCCAACCTGGCCTGTAAACCCACCACGGTGATGTTTAACAAGGTGACGATTAAAGGCGCAACACAGGCGGTGCAGATGTTCGGCCCGGCCCAGCGCGCTGTCTCAATGGCGGTGATGGATTGTGTGGAAGATGGCACTATCCCGGCCGATGAGGCGGATGATATTTATGTCTGTGTCGGGGTGTTTATCCACTGGCTGGCTGAGGATGATGCCAAGATTCAGGATTATAACTATGAAGCCACCAAGCTCTCTATCAAGCGGGCTGTGGCGGGCGAGCCGAAGGCCTCTGAGGTGTTGAGCAAGCGCGGCGATGCCGATCATCCTTTCCAGGCACACTCCTAGGGCGCACGCTTGTAAGGACACCCCGGCGTTGTTGCCAGCATTGTTGTTAAGGGTAGAAGGGACGGGCGTTATGCTCGTCCCTTTTTATTTGGGGTTAAGGACAGGGGGGTTAAGGACAGGCGTGTTTTATCCGCTGCTCTCCAGTGCTGTGATCTCAGCCGGTGTGAGGCGCATCTCATGCAGGCAGGTGCCAACCAAGGCCCCGGCCGCTGCCTGTTGTTGCAGCCGCCAGAGGTCTTCATAGCCTCGCACACCGCCGGCCATAAAGAGTCTTTTGCCGGTCTGTTTCAGCGCTGCCAGCCTTGCCAGGTCCGGCCCGTTGCGACTGCCGACAGCGTCCATGCACATCACAATGATCTCATCGGTGAGCCCCGGCTTTAGTTCGGCCAGGGCATAGGATCCGAGCAACTCGCCGTTGCGGTAATCCAGCGACAGGATGCAGTCAAAGCGATGGCATAGCCTCTGGTAGGTGCTGAGTTGGAAATCTGTCTCTGTACCCAGCACGATGCTGACCCGCCGGGGGAAATCGACATACAGCCTGTGCGGGTAGTCATGTCGCCCGGCATCCAGCCAGAGCTGAATTGCCGGATACGCCTGAAGCAGGTCACGGATGGGCAGATAGTTATCGCCAGTGTTGCTTAATGCATCAAGATCGGCGATATAAATCCGGGAAAAACAGTAATAGTTCAGATAAGCGGCCACCAGATGGTGTATGTCAGCGCTGGGACAGAGCCGACTGTTGACCGGCTGGTAGTGGTCACGTTCCCCTGGCATCGCCTGCACCGCCTGTTGCTGCCTGATGTCAATGACAGGAATGATTTGCATATTCGGGGTATATACTGATCAGATGTGCATAGTGTACCTGCCGAGATGACAGAGCAAGCCATCATCGCCTGGGATATTGGTGGGGCGCATTTGAAGGTGGCGAGCCTTGAAAGCGGACGCCTTGCGGCAACCTGGCAGTACGCCACGCCCTTGTGGCAGGGGCTGTCTGTGCTGGATCAGGCAATCGCTGAGATAAAACAGCAAGTCGAATCGGCTGTCTGTACCCATGTCGTGACCATGACGGGCGAGCTGGTCGATGTGTTCAAACACCGCTACCAGGGCGTCGCAGAGATTATAAAGCACCTTGCGAACAGCCATGATAGTGGCAGCCATACGTTTGTTTATGCCGGTCGCCATGGTTTTGTGACAGCAGAGAAAAGCGCTCGGTATTATGCCGATATTGCCTCGGCGAACTGGCATGCCACCGCATCATTGCTGTCCCGAGCGCTGGTTTCAGGGTATCTGATCGATATCGGTACCACCACCACGGACATCATTCCATTTCATGCAGGACAGGTATGTCATCAGGGCTACACCGATCAACAGCGCATGCGTACGGATGAGCTGATCTATACCGGCGTGGTGCGTACCCCGGTGATGGCTATCGTTGATCGGGTGTTGTTTCAGGGCCAATGGCAGTCGCTTGCCGCCGAGTGCTTTGCCACCATGGCAGATGTCTACCGGCTGACGGGCGAGCTGGCGGAGCAATGTGATGTCTTGCCGACGGCCGATGGGGCGGGCAAGAGGTTGGCCGATAGCCGCCGCCGCCTGGCCAGGATGTTAGGTACCGATGTCGAAGATGACAGCACACCCGGGCAGTGGCAGGCGTTGGCACATTTCATTGCCGGCAAGCAGTATGGGCGGGTGGCGGCAGGTTTCTCGCAGGTCAAGTCCCGGCAACAGCACGTTGCTGACTGTATCGTTGCGGCCGGTGCCGGTGCTTTTCTGGTGGATAAACTGGCGCAGGAGCATGGCTGCAGGCTGTATGCGTTTGAGGACATCGTTGCATCAGGCAATCTACACGGGGGCAAGCTGCACGAGATGGCAACGCCTAATTGCGCCAGCGCCATCGCATTGGCACAGTTATTTCACGCCTGTAACACCCCATGAAAATATCGGAATTACCCTATAGCAGAGACAGCGTCTCGTTATTTAACAGCATAGCGGCGGAGGAGTGGGCGGTGTTTCTTGATAGCGGTTATCCGATGATAGATCGTGGCCGCTATGACATTCTTGCCGCCCGCCCGTGGAAGACGCTGACCACCTGCGGCAGGCAAACGACTATCGTGGTTGGGGATAAATGCCGCCTTAGCCATGTCGACCCATTTCATCTGATTGCACAACACCTGGGCACGGCACAGCGCAACCTGTCCGGGTTGCCGTTCTGCGGGGGGGTGCTGGGGTATTTTTCCTATGATCTTGGCCGATGTATAGAGACCCTGCCAGTGCAGGCGGAAGATGATATTGCCCTGCCTGATATGGCGATCGGTTTTTATGACTGGTGTGTGATTGTCGATCATCATCGCCGGCGTTCCTGGCTGTATGGGGTGGGGCAATCTGACCGGACTTTTGCCGAATGGGGCGAGTTACAGGCATTGTTCAACAGCCATACCCGCCCGGTCACCCCGACACAACCCATCGATGCCGATATCGTGGCACAAACAAGCAAACAACAATACGCCCGGGCATTTAACAAGATAAAACACTATATCCATGAAGGCGACTGTTACCAGGTGAATCTGGCACAGCGCTTCTCGGCCACGGTCAGGGAGGATCCCTGGACAGTCTATCAGCACCTGCGCCAGTCCAATCCGGCGCCATTCGCCGCCTATATGCGCCTCGCCGATCATGCGGTGTTAAGCTCATCGCCCGAGCGGTTCATCGCCGTTACCGATCGCCTGGTGGAAGCCAAACCCATCAAGGGCACGGTAAGACGTTCCAATTTTGCCTACGAAGACAAGGCGCTGGCCGAGCAGTTACTGGAGAGCGAAAAAGACCGGGCGGAGAATTTGATGATCGTTGATCTGTTACGCAATGACATCGGCAAGAGTTGTGCAGTTGGTAGTATCAACGTGCCTCGCTTGTTTGCGCTGGAGAGCTACGCCAGTGTCCATCATCTGGTGAGCACCGTATCAGGCCGGCTGGATGCGAATAAATCGGTGCTAGACCTGCTGCGGGGGGCGTTTCCGGGCGGCTCTATTACCGGTGCGCCGAAGCGACGGGCGATGGAGATCATCGAGGAGCTGGAACCGTCTCGTCGAAAAATCTACTGCGGTGCTATCGGCTATATTGGTCTGGATGGAAACATGGATACCAACATCGCTATCCGCACCATGATCCAGAAGGCAGACCGGCTGTATTACTGGGCCGGCGGCGGCATTGTTGCTGATTCTGATCTGGACAGTGAATACCAGGAATGCTTTGCCAAGGCCGCCGCCATGGCCGGGGTTTTTCGATGCAGCGATATCCGGTATGGGTAGTTAAGCTGGGCGGCAGCTTGGAATCTTCTTTGCCGTTGCGAGAGCTGCTGGCTCAACTCATTGTGAGCACCGCCGGTAAGGCGGTTATCGTGCCGGGCGGGGGATGTTTTGCTGATCAGGTGCGGCAGGCGCAGTCGAAGCACCAGTTCGATGACAGCACGGCACATGCGATGGCGATTGCCGCTATGGATCAATATGGCCTGATGTTGTGTGCGTTGCATCCCCGGTTACGGCCTTTGCTTGATCTGCATGAATTACCCGGGCTGTTGCAGGGCGATCAGGTGCCGGTCTGGTTGCCTTATACCCATCGGCGGCGATTGCAAGGTGTACCGGCCACCTGGCAGGCAAGTTCAGACAGCCTCGCCCTGTGGCTGGCCGGGCAGATAGCGGATGCGGTTTTGCTGTTGCTGAAATCGACGACAGCGCCCAGTCGCTCGGTACATGAGCTGTCGAAGTCCGGCTTTCTCGATGACCATTTCCCACGGCTCTTTGCCCGCCTCCTGCGGCCGGTGGTGTGTATCAATGCCAACACGCCGCCTGCTCTGCAAGCCGTGCTGGAAGATCCAACCATCATCCACCAGCACTGCCTGCTGGATGGCGACTAGGATCACCTGCTTCCTTATCTTGGCCGGTGTTATCGACCTGTCGCTTGCGTGCGGCTTAACGCTGACTTCGACTTTGGGCGGTCTTTGGCGGTCATGTTAATCACCCTCAATCAGGGTATGCAGCTTCTGGCCAATCTGGTCAAGAAGCCCAAACCAGTTTGGATCGTTGGTCATTAAGACTTTGGGTGTACGCGGAATAACGCCATCGTCGCTGGCAATACTGGCAGGCAAACATACACGCCAATCATCATAGGTGCATCTACGTAATTCTGCGTTTGACTCAACGCCATAATACGCTTTAAGCCACCGCAGGGCATCAGTGTCCTGGATTAAAGGTAAGCCACGGTCAAGAGACTTCCTGCGAAAAATCGAGTTAGATACATTGCATAGCAAAACATCAAAGTCGCCTGCTAGGTAACGGTCATTATGCTTTCTGCTCAAATGGCTTCTTGATTTGTGGCATTTGACGGTAAAATGCGGGCCTGGCGTTCTGTGGGTGCCTGTCTTGAAGCTACCACGCACCGCATTCTTGGTCTCGGCCTTCAAACGCCTTCCCGTCCTTCGATAAGTTATGCTTACGTCCTCATCTATCGATCCTGGTTGCGGGTTTAGATTCAGCTTATCAACTGACCAGTCTCTCCGATCAAGGGATTGTTTGAGTACCACCGCCCCGATATATTCGGTGGCTTTGCCCCGTATCATCGGCAGGACTTTCTGATCCTCCAGAATATTTATCAGATTTTCCAGAGGAATATTATAGGTTGAACAGTATTCCTGAATGCTGCGATAGACGTGCAAGGCAGCGTTTTGATCAGACATGATAATTGCGAATAAACACTTCCCGCCCTTTATGCCGCCCCCGTGTAAAGCCATCCTTTAACTGTAAGCCGTTGCGTTGGTCATCCGTTCTGTTAATGGTGTAATTCCAGGTGCGATTGTGGATTTCTGAAACCCATCGGTATTTTTCACGGATGGCTGCATGATCATCATAGGTCAACAAAAACAGAATACGGTGGGCGTTACGCTGCAAACACGCCGCCAGGCGGTCATGATCTTTCTCTGCAAAAGTCACGTTGTAAAATTTTTGTTGATCTGCATCATAATAAGGCGGGTCAACAAATGCGAAACAGCCATCCGGCAAGGCATCAATGATGTCTTCAAAATCCAGTGCGGTGAGTTCCACCCCCTGCAATCGATCCGATACGGTACGCAAATGCGGCGGCCAGTTTTCAGGTCGCATTGAATATTTATGGCCATAGCCCCAGTAACAATTCTGGGGTCGCATAATGCCGGAATAAGAAGTGCGGTTTAGGTAGAACCAACGTAAAGCCCGCCCCAGCCCGCACTTGGGCTGGTAATGGTTTTTGTAGAAAGCATGGTTCTGCTTTGTGGCCGGGATGCCTTCAAGCATTGCAATTAAATCTTCAACCCTATCCCTAATCTGCCGAAGTGTATTGATTACGGCCTCATCTCGATCATTGAGCATTGATGATTGTGCTGACTGTTTGGCAAAGAACACACTTGCACCGCCACAAAAGGGTTCAGCATAGACAGCATGAGGGGGTATCTCGCCAAGGATCAAACTGCGGGCATAAAACTTACCGCCCGGATACCGGAAAGGTGAGTTTGAACGATTTGATCTCGGCAGTTGTTTCTGCACGATGTTGTTTGCAATTATCTCCAAAGCACTCATGGAAATTACGCTGTTAAATCCGTGTGCTTCACTTGCTCGATGAACTCCCCGACATAGCGACTCAGGTACTTCCCGGTCATGTGGTGGAAGGCAGCATGATGCCGGCGTCCGAAGCAGTCATTGCCTTAGTCCCAGTTCAAGGTCCCGCCGGTCTGATATTCGGTCACACGGGTTTCAAAGAAGTTCTTTTCTTTTTTCAGATCCATGACTTCACTCATCCAGGGGAAGGGATTGCTCGCCCCCGGATACTGTTCGGCCAAGCCAATCTGGGCACAGCGGCGGTTGGCGATGAACTGGAGGTAATCTGCAAACATATTGGCATTTAAACCCAGCACCCCTCGTGGCATGGTGTCATGGGCATAGCGGGTCTCCAGCACCACGGCTTCTCTGATGATGGTGATCATTTCCTGCTGAAATGCTGGCGTCCACAGATGGGGATTTTCGATTTTGATCTGATTGATGACATCAATACCAAAATTCATGTGCATGGACTCATCACGCAGAATGTACTGGAACTGTTCGGCACAGCCGGTCATTTTGTTTCTGCGTCCCATGGACAGCATCTGCACAAAGCCAACGTAGAAGAAGATGCCTTCAAAGACGATATAAAAAGCGATCAAGTCTCGCAGCAAGCGCTGATCCGCCTCGGGCGTACCGGTGTTAAAACCGGCATCCCCTAGGCTGTCGGTGAAGCGCATTGCCCAGGCCGCCTTGTCATGAATAGCAGGCACCTCACGGTACATGTTGAACACCTCGGCCTCATCCAGCCCTAAGGATTCAATACAATACTGATAGGCATGGGTGTGCAATGCTTCCTCAAAAGCCTGCCTCAGCAGGTACTGACGACACTCCGGATTGGTGATGTGCCGGTAGACCGCCAGCACCAGGTTGTTTGCCACCAGGGAATCGGCCGAGGCGAAAAACCCCAGGTTACGCTTGATGATCGTCCTCTCATCCTCACTCAGCCCATCCGGGTTTTTCCACAGGGCAATGTCTGCTGTCATGTTGACTTCCTGCGGCATCCAGTGGTTGGCACAGGCATCCAGGTATTTCTGCCAGGCCCATTTGTACTTGAAAGGCACGAGCTGATTCAGATCCGCCCGGCAGTTGATCATCTGCTTGTCATCAACGCTGATCCGGGCGGCGCCGAATTCGACGTTCTCCAGCCCGGTAACACCGGCATGATCGGCGCCTGGCTGCTCTGCCCGGGTGCTGGTCGGTGGCACGGGAGCAGGGGAAGGGGTGGCCGACGGTGCCACCGAATGATGCTCTGCCATGTTCGCCCGGGCCATGTTCCTCCTGGCCGTGTTGACCTGGGCCAGGGTCTGGTGGATGACTTCCGGGGCATCTGCAATCGGTGTTTTTTGCTGGCGTTTTAAGGTGGCGATGGGATCATCCCAATCAGCTAACATAGTCTCTCTCCTCCGGTTTTTATCCGGTGTTGTTGTTGCTTGTTTCTCTGTGCGGCTTGGTATTATTTTGCTGGTTTATTTCACTGGCAGGCATCGCAGTCAGAGGCGTTGATGGTGCATTGCCCCAGCGTGGATTGCATTGACTCGCCTGCCGTATTGCGTGCTACGGCGGCCAGCTTATTGCCCCGGGCATCATCGCTCAGGGTGCTTTTCTCTACGTGGGTGGCCCCCATGCTGCGTAGGTAATACGTGGTCTTCAGGCCACGTATCCAGGCGAGTTTGTACAGCGTGTCCATTTTTCTCCCATCCGGTGCGGCCATGTACAGGTTTAATGACTGTGCCTGATCGATCCACTTCTGCCGCCGTGAGCCGGCCTCAACCAGCCAGCGCGGATCGATCTCAAACGCTGTGGCATAGAGGGATTTCAGATCCTCCGGGATACGATCGATCTCCTGTGCGCTGCCATCAAAATATTTCAGATCGCTGACCATGACCTCATCCCAGAGCCCGCGTGCCTTTAAATCCTGCACCAGATACGGGTTCACCACGGTAAACTCGCCGGACAAGTTGGATTTGACGAACAGGTTTTGGTAGGTCGGCTCAATGGACTGGCTGACACCACAAATATTGGAGATGGTCGCTGTCGGGGCAATCGCCATACAGTTCGAGTTACGCATCCCCGCTTTCTGCACCCGGCGGCGCAATGCGTCCCAATCCAGGCGCTGGCTGGTGTCCACATCCAGATAACCACAACGGCTCTTCGCCAGCAGTTGCAACGAATCAACCGGCAGTATCCCCTGGCTCCAGAGTGAGCCTTCAAAGCTGGAATATGGCCCGCGCTCCTCGGCCAACCTGGTCGATGCGCTGATGGCATAGTAACTGATGACCTCCATGCTGTGATCGGCAAACCTGACTGCCTCCTCCGAGGCATAGGCGATACGCAGCTTGTACAGCGCATCCTGAAAACCCATGATCCCTAAGCCCACGGGGCGATGCTTGAGGTTGGAACGGCGCGCCTGTGGTACGCTGTAGTAGTTGTAATCAATGACGTTATCGAGCATACGCATGGCCGTGCTGATGGTCTGCTCCAGCCTGGCCTCATTCAGGCCGTCCTCATCCACATGCTGTGCCAGGTTGATCGAGCCGAGGTTACACACGGCAATCTCATCATCGGAGGTGTTCAAGGTGATCTCCGTGCACAGGTTGGACGAATGCACCACGCCAGCATGTTGCTGTGGCGAGCGCAGGTTGCACGGGTCCTTAAAAGTGAACCACGGATGACCGGTTTCATACAGCATGGATAACATGCGCCGCCACAGGTCGGTCGCCCGGACGGTTTTGAAATTGCGAATCTTGCCCTCTGCCGCCAGATGCTCATACTCCACATATCGCCGGTCGAACGCAAGGCCGTACAACTCGTGCAGATCAGGCACCTCATCCGGTGAGAACAGCGTCCAGTTATCCTCTTCGGCCACCCGCCGCATGAACATATCCGGAATCCAGTTGGCGGTATTCATGTCATGGGTACGGCGGCGATCATCGCCCGTGTTTTTACGTAACTCCAGAAACTCTTCGATATCCAGGTGCCAGGTTTCCAGATAAGCGCACACCGCTCCCTTGCGTTTACCGCCCTGATTGACCGCAACAGCGGTGTCATTGGCGACTTTCAGAAACGGCACCACGCCCTGTGATTTCCCGTTGGTGCCCCTGATGTGCGCCCCCATGGATCTGACCCGGCTCCAGTCATTGCCCAGGCCACCGGCGAACTTCGATAGCAAGGCATCGTCTTTGATCGCGCTGAATATGCCGTCCAGATCATCAGGCACCGTGCTGAGGTAACAGCTCGATAGCTGCGGCCTGCAAGTACCGGCATTAAACAGGGTGGGCGTTGAACTCATAAAATCAAACGAGGACAATAATTCATAGAAGGCGATCGCCCAGGTCTCCCGGTCGGTTTCATTGATGGCCAGCCCCATGGCGACACGCATGAAGAATATCTGTGGTAATTCAAAGCGGATGCCATCATCGGTATGGATGAAGTACCGATCGTATAAGGTCTGTAAGCCGAGGTAGGTGAATTGCTCATCTCGCCTGGGCTGCAAGGCTGCTCCCAGGCGTTGCAGATCGTATTTCAGCAGCTCGCCATCGAGCAGCCCCAGGGCAACGGCCTTCTCCAGGTAGAGGGGCAGGCTCAAGGGGTATTGCCTGTCCATCTCGGCCTGGGTGGCGTTTGTCTCTTGATCGTTGAGAAAACTCAGCGCCTCATGGCGCAAGCCGTCCAGCAGCAGGCGCGCCGCGACATAGGTATAATCCGGTTCTTTTTCGATCAGGGTGCGGGCACTCATCACCAGCGCCGGGTTGACATCGGCCTCTTTGACGCCATCGAACAGATTACGCAAGGCATCATCAATAATCAGGTGGCCGGCAACAGAGGGCAGTTGATCGCAGGCCTCATGCACGATGGCGATCAGGCGGTGCATATCCAGCGGTTTCAGGTGGCCATCTTTGGTCATCACGTTGATGACCCGGCCGGTGCCGCTCAACTCAAGCTCTTTTGCCAGGGTCTGTTTTTGGGCCTGTTTCTGTCGCTCCCGTGTGCGCTCCTCCCGGTAGATGACATAGGCGCGGGCAATTTTCTGCTCGCCAGCACGCATCAGGGCGAGTTCCACTTGATCCTGGATGTCCTCTATGTGGACAGTGCCGCCACTCGGCATACGGCGGGTGACGGCCTGGATAGTCTGTTCGGTGAGTTCGGCGACTTTTTCATGTACCCGTCTGGAGGCCGCCGCGGTGCTGCCCTCAACCTCCAAAAACGCCTTGGTCACGGCCACGCTGATCTTGCTGCCATCAAAGGTGGTCACCTTGCCATTGCGGCGAATCACCCGGTACTCGCCTGGTTGATGCACCATCAATTCGCTGGCCGGTTTCTCCGGCACAGCTTGTGCGTTCTCAACAACACATACATCGTCAGAATGCGTCTCTACGACAGACTCAACAACTGCTTTTTCACGCTGCATGAACCCCTCCTGTGGCCGTTTTTTCTCTTGCAGTTTGTCCTCTTGCCCCCAAGCGGTTTATGCCCATGCCGCCATGCGAGAACGGCAGGGTAAAACCTTAATAAACGGGATGAGGTTTGTTAGCTAAGACGTTTATAACACCACTACAAAATGTGGTCAAGCACTATTTAAGCTACTATATCTTGTGGACTGAAGGGTGATTTCCGGTTGGGTTTCCTGTGGATATCCTGCGGAAAAACCGGTACAGGCGAGCTGTTGCAAGGCATCAATTACCTGTATTTGAGCAGTTATACGGGCTGATATTTAAGGGCAAAAGCGGGCGGGCTGTGCAAGGTACTTTAACATCTGCCATCGTATCCGTCTTCGAGTCTCAGGCCATCTGGCCGCGGCGGCCACAGAGCACCTGATGCTGTTTTTGCACTTGTATTTTTTCGATCATTTTTATCGGGTAGCGGGGCGGATGTTTGTTACTATTTTAATGCGGTTGGAAGCGGGCTGCCAAAGGCAGCGAAAATACCAGGCAACATGACGAGGAGCGTACCATGTCGATAGAGATCAGACTGCCGAATATCGGTGATTTTACCGAAGTAGCGATCGTTGACTTACACGTTAAGGCAGGGGACAGGCTACAGCGTGATGCGCCGATAGTGACCCTGGAGAGCGACAAGGCCAGCATGGAGATCCCGGCAGAACAGGCCGGTACGATCCGCCGGGTGCTGGTGGCGGTGGGCGATACAGTCTCGGCAGGGGCGCTGTTGCTGGAGTTGGAAGAGGCACCCGATGCACCGGGTACGGATCAGCCGGCAACCGATGAACCCGTCGCTGATCAACTGGCGAGAGAGGCGCCGAGACAGAGCAAGGGGGATGTTGCCAGCGATATGTACGCCGAAGTCGTGGTGCTGGGGTCTGGTCCGGGTGGGTACACGGCGGCCTTCCGGGCGGCTGATCTGGGCAAGAAAACCGTATTGATAGAGCGCTATCCCTCATTGGGCGGGGTCTGCCTGAATGTCGGCTGCATCCCGTCCAAGGCGCTGCTGCATGCGGCCAGGGTCATCAGCGAAAGCCGGGAAGCGGCGGCGTTTGGGATTGAGTTCGGCGCACCTGTCATCGACAAAGACAGGCTCAGGCAATGGAAAGACAAGGTTCTGCGGCAGCTGACCGGTGGTTTGACCGGCCTTGCACGGCAGCGGGGCGTGACCGTTATCCAGGGCACGGGCAGTTTCAGCGCCAGTCACCAGCTACGCGTTGAGACCCCGGTGGGCGTTAAAACCATCGGCTTTGAGCAGGCGATCATCGCCGCTGGCTCACAGACGGCCATGCTGCCCGGCCTGCCTGATGACCCTCGCATCATGGACTCGACCTCGGCGCTGGCATTGCAAGACATCCCGGAGCGGCTGCTGGTCATCGGCGGCGGCATTATCGGGCTGGAAATGGCCACGGTGTACCATGAGCTAGGCAGCCAGGTGACGGTGGTGGAGATGCTGGACCGATTGCTCGCCGGGGCCGATGCCGATATCGTTAAGCCATTGCACAAGCGAATACAACAGCACTATGCACATATCTATCTCAGCACGGCGGTCACCGGGGTGGTGGCGGAGCAGCCGGGCCTGCGCGTTGCCTTCAAGGGCGATGCGGCGCCGGCGGAAGCGGTTTTTGATCGCATCCTGGTGGCGGTCGGGCGGCGGCCGAATGGTCATCAGATCAACGCCGAGGCGGCGGGCGTGACGGTGAATGAGTCCGGCTTTATTCCGGTCGATGAGCAACAACGCACCGATGTGCCCCATATCTTTGCCATCGGCGATGTAACAGGCCAGCCCATGCTGGCGCACAAGGCGGTGCATGAGGGCCGGGTGGCGGCGGAAGTCGTTGCTGGGCTAAAGCGTGCGTTTGATGCGAGGGTCATCCCCTCCGTTGCCTATACTGATCCGGAAGTTGCCTGGGCCGGGCTGACCGAGGCCGAGGCGAAGGCACAGGGGATAAACTATGGCAAAGGCGTATTCCCCTGGGCGGCCAATGGCCGCTCCTTGAGCCAGGGCCGCCATGAAGGGCTGACCAAGCTGCTGTTTGATGCAGCCACTGACCGCCTTATCGGTGCCGGCATTGTTGGCCCCAGTGCCGGCGATCTGATTGCTGAGGCTGCCCTGGCCATCGAGATGGGCTGTGATGCCAGTGATATCAGCCTGACCATCCATGCACACCCCACGCTGTCTGAAACGCTGGCCATGTCAGCCGAGATGTTTGAAGGGACAATCACGGATCTGTATGTACCGAAAAAACAATCGCCACGGAAATAGCCGCCGAGCCAGGCCCGCACCGCCCCTGATAAAGCGGCCGCAGGATGTGGCATGAGCGATGATGTGGGGGGTGTCCACTCATGCGGGCAGGGAAGCCGGATGGATAGATAGCCAGAGCGTGCAGCGTATCGCCTTATTTCTGTGTCAGCCTGTCATATCGCCGATCGAACACGAACCTGTCCGTTGCGCGTCTGACGGGCGGCTTTATCTTTGGTCGGCCTTTATGCAGCTTGCCCAGCGCATAGCCCTGGACCTGGGCGGCACGGGTGATGAGGGTATGTTTCATCAGCCAGCCGCCGAGCAGCACCAGCAGGCTGGCAACCAGGCCCAGGGGTTTCGTGTAGGCCGGGAACAGGGCGATGAATAACAGCAACAACAGCGGTATCAGATTAGCGCTGATCACATACGGGCGACTGATGTCCTCAAGCGCATTGATTGCCTTTATCGGTGCTTTGCCAGCGGCCAGTCTGTGCCGGTATTTGAACCAGTTGATCAGGCGCAGGATCGACAGCGAGATCAGGGCATAAAGTAGCCCGTTGTTTTCCTGGTCAGTGAAGATCAGCAGGATCAGCAACAGCGCGGCACCTTCCGCCAGGCCGGTCAAGACGATCAGCGGCACAACCATCGGCTCACGCCAGGCCACAATCCCCCGACTGGCACGCAGGATGAACCCCTGACAACACAAAAACACCAGGCCCAGGACGCCAGCAACGGCGATGGCGGCGGGCAGTTGCCAGATAAGGCCCGGTATGGCGATTGCAAACAGGACGACTGCCACGCTGGCCTCACGGGTCATCCAGGAGGTTTGCGGATGAAAAAATACGTGCAGGAAACGCCAGGGGCGGCCTATCTCCAGCCAGACGCACAGCAAACCGACACCGAGCAGCGCAAGCGCCAGCAGACCAGCGGGTCTGAGGGGCACCGCTTGCAACGAGGTGATGGCCAGCATCAGCATCAGCGCCGCCCCACTGCCAGCGAACATGAAGTTAGCGGCAGCGCGCCCGTCCCATTGGCTTTGCTGGACGTTGCCGAAGCTGTTTGTGAACTTACTCATTTACCTGCCCCTCGGGCGGCTCCTGATCCCAGAGATAATAAAACCCCGGCTCAGTGCCCAGCTCGGCGTGCATCTGAAACCAACTGTTCTCGGCCAGCAACTCAGAGACATTGCTGTTCTCATCTTCAATATCGCCAAAGCTCAAGGCATCGGCGATACAGGCATTCACACAGGCGGGCGTTGCCTCCGGGTCAATGCCGGGCGTTAAGCCCTGTTCCACGCCAGCATCCACCCGGTCAGAACAGAAGGTGCATTTTTGCGCCACGCCCAGGCGCCCCTCATCAAAGCGCCTGGCCTCGGCTTCGGTGGGTTCAGCACCGTAGGCGAATGCCGGTTTGTCTACCTTATAGCGTGCCTGGTACGGGCAGGCGACTGTGCAGTAGCTGCAACCAATACACAGATCGTAATCAATGGTGACGATGCCATCCTCACGCTGGCCGGTGGCCGTGCTCGGACAGACGTGCATGCAGGGCGGATCAGCACAATGCTGGCAGCCGACCGGGATAAACAAGCGCTCTACATCCGGGTACTCGCCCCATTCCACATCCAGCACCTTGCGCCATTGCACACCGGGCGCCGTGGCATTGGTGTGTTTGCAGGCCGCCGTGCAGGTCTGACACCCCACACAGCGGTTCAGATCGGCAATCATGACATAGCGCGTCATTGCCCGGCCCCGATGCGGGTGACATAGACCTTGGTGCCATCAATGCTGGCACCGCCGCCATCCAGATAGTCCAGCCCCATCGGCACCAGGGCGTTCAAGCCGGGGCGTTTTAAGTCCCTGGCGAATGGCATCTTCCACTGGCCGAACTGGGCCAGCATGACCACCACATCCGGGCGCACGCCCTGACGCAGCCGGGCATGGCCACGGGTTGAATTAACCGGCGAGGTGACGGCGATCAGATCGCCATCGGCAATGCCCATGGTCTCGGCGACATGGGCATTCATCACGATGCCATCATGGCCGAAGACATTATCGGCCACCTCTTGGATCATCTGAATGCCGACATTCGACCCCCAGGCGTACTGCATGGAGCGCCCGGTCAGCAGCCAGAAAGGAAAATCCGATGCCTTGACGCCATGGTTGCGTTCGATCAACGTATCCCAGAGGGCATTCAGATCGGTAAAATGCGGCAGCGGCTGGTATTCGGCCAGTTGCTTGTCCCACCAGGTGACGCCAGTCTCATGCAGGCGATTGGTCAGTTGTTTTCCCATGCGGTAGTAACGTTCCTGATAGGGTAACTCAAACCGCAAGCCCATATCCTCCAGTTTGTGGTACAGATACCAGTTCAGGCGTGAGTAGGGCCGGGTCTTAAAACCGTGCTTTCTGAACCAGTCCAGATCAAGGATCTCCTCGCCGCCCGTGAGATCATGGCTGGCGGCCTTGCTGACGGCATTCCAGATCGCCTCCTGGCTATGTTCCACATCACCGGCCAGGGAAAAATCATAAGAATCGCTCTTTAACGGGATCCCGCACCCCCCATCATTGATGACCGCATTATACGCCGCCAGCAGGTCGGTGCGCCGGGCCAGTTCATTGGCAATCCAGCTAAAGTCCTTGGCCTCATGCAGGGGCGGGATCACGGCCTGACGCAGGGCCCAGCCCTCGGACTCCCAGTGGTTTTCAAAATAATGCCCACCGCCAATGCGATGCAGCTGATCGCTTTCCAGATCGGTCGCCTCGGGCAGGATGATATCGGCATAGTGATTGGTCTCATCCAGGGTATAGGCAAAAGCAGCAATGAAGGGGAACTCGGCCATCGCCACACCCAGGCTGTCCGTCTCGGAATGTGAGATAGCCGGGTTGCATTTGTAGATAAACCAGACATCAGGCGGATGAGGCCGCGGCCAGGAATCAGCCGCCCGGCCTTGCAGCCGTAGCCAGGCGAGTGTGGTTGAGCCGAATAGCTGTGCGCCCATTTTATCCCCGCCCATGGGCGTTAAGGCATCATGGGCATGACGGGTGAAGGGGTTGGCATTCCAGCCGGCCTTATCCGTGGCGGTAAAGGTGTGCATCATAAAGCCATCCTCACCGGCGGCCACGGTCAGCGAGCGCTCCCAGTCGGTATCGCCGGCGATGTGGGTGGTGCTGCCCAGCATACCGCCAGGCACTTCCAGCGCACCGACCAGCACCTGCATCAGGGTGTGCGCCCAGACGCATTCATAAGCGCCCCAGCCGTTGTTGACCGACTTGCCCAGCACGGTGGCGACCGGTCGCAATGGCAACGTGCGGCCATCGACGATCTCGGTCTCGCCAATGTGTGCATGGGCGATAAAGTCCTTGACGATGCGCCTGATGGTAGCGGCGGGGACTTCCGAGAGCCGCTCGGCAAACTCCGGCGTTGTCCTGGCAACCTGCTGCCGCGCCTTCTCAAGGCCGGTCTCGCCCAGTGCGGTGTGGTGTTGCCAAGTCTGCTCATCAGCGCCGATTTCCAGGCAGTCGGTCACGGTGAAGCTGCCCAGCAGGGCCGGGTCTGTATCGGCGGTATCGTAAGGAACAGCCATGCGGGTGTTGTTATCCCACAGCAGCGGCTTGTTGCTTTGTGCATCACGTAAATAAAATCCGTGCGGCCCGACCAGATAGGGGGCGGCGGTCATGTTTTTCAGAAAGGCAACATCCAGTTGCACAATCGGAGTCTCATGCAGCATGACGTGCAGCATGGCGAACAACACGGCGTTGTCGGTCTTGGTTTTGATGGGGATCCATTCGGTGGCATTGGCGCCGGTGACGCTAAGGTGAGGTTCAAACTGAATCCGTTGCATACCGCGCTTGCGCGCATCGGCATGACGGCGCACACCCGTCACGCCACCGGAAGCGTCAATATTGCTGCCGAATGAGATCAGGTAGTCACAGCGCGGCGTGTCGGGCAGGACGGTGAAGGCGCGATGCCAGAGCTCGCCGAACATGTGTTCGGTGTGATAACACTTCACCGTGCCGCCGGCGCCCAGGCTTTGATCAAACGGCCCCCAGGCAAACAGCAGGCAGGGGAAAGAGCCCATGTACTTGAACGGGGTGGCCGCCCCGCCCGTGGTGAAGGCCAGCCTGGGGTTACCGTGCTCATCCAGCAGCCCCCTGGCCCTGGCGGCGTTCAGCTTTGAGGCCACGATATCCAGCGCCTCATCCCAGGTGATCTCTACCCAGCCGGGGTCCTCATCACGGCCCTTCTTCGGGTTGCTGCGCTTCATCGGGCGTTTGATGCGGTGCGGGTTATACAGCTTCTGCACCAGGCCGAAGGGTTTGACACAGACCTTGCCGTCCGCCGGGTGCTCGCCTTTAAGGTCGAAGTTCGGCCCGATCTGGGTGGCGATGCCATCGATTACCTCTACAGTGAGCAGATCCGGGCCGTTGACGCACTGATAGCAATAGGTGGAGAGTCTTTTTGTATGCTCTTTGATGACTGCTGACATAACATCTGCCCCTCAATCGTTTATTTTGCCATTTATTTTTCCTTGCGCTCGCCTGCAACCGGCAAAACGCCTGCTGCATCCATCGTCAATCGTGATAATGCCCCTGTGGTGCTGTCATAAAACCGGCCATTCCAATATCCACAAAGGAGGCTGGAATTGTAGCACCTTTGGCATGGTGCAGCACGGCTTGCAGGCGAGATTAAAAAGCCAGTATTGACCCCGATGACAGGCAACCAGGCGATGAGGGTGGTATAGATGGCAACGCCCATGTTGAGCAAAAAACCGAGGCCCTGTGCATCACCTCATTCAGGCCATGACTGCAAAACTTCATGCCTGTGATGAACGATTGCTATTCACAGCAATGACTTTACTACCAGCGCATGATAGTATTTTCCAATGCGGGACAAGGCGAGAGATTCAGGGTGATGAATAGCAAACAGCAGCAGACCAGGACGCCCGACAAAACTCAGAATAAATAACACATGCCCCATCACATTGAATCTATCGCCATCTGCATCCCCACCTTCCGGCGACCGCAGCCGTTAGGCCAGTGCCTGGCCTCCATCGGGCAGTTGCAGTTGCCCGAACAGATCAAGGTAATCGTGATTGTGGTGGACAATGATGTCGAACAATCCGGGCGCGATGCCTTTGATGCGGCCGCTGCCCGGCTACCGGTCGCCGCCCATTATCATGTCCAACCAGAGCGCGGCCTGGCCGCCGTCAGAAATGCCCTGCTGGAACACGCCCTGGCACAGCAGGTGAGTCATATTGCCTTTATTGATGATGATGAACAGGTGCATCCAGCCTGGCTGCTGAAGATGATCGATGCCCTGCATCGTTATCAGACCGATATCATTACCGGGCCGGTCATCCAGATGTCAGCATATTCTCCTGCCCCCAATCCCCCCCTCCCGAATGCGTCCAGCAACAAAGTCACGCATCAATCAATAGGGATAACTCTCCTTAACTATTTGCTTATCTGCCCGAATGCGTCCAGCATCAACATCACGTATCAATCAGGCGATACCCCCAGACGCATTGGCACGAACAACGTCTTGTTCAGCATGCGGCTGGTCTCTGAATTGGGATTGCGCTTTGATCCCCGCTTTAACTTTACTGGCGCTGAGGATATGGATTTCTTCGAGCGTACCAGAGCACAGGGCGCCACCGCGGCATGGCTGGCCGAACACCTGGTCTTTGAGAGAGCCGTGCCAGCCAGAGAAACGCACCGCTACCTGATCTATAAAAGCTTCGCCATTGGCGTGGGTGGCGCGCGGTTCTACAGGCGGCATTATGGCATCGTGCGGGTCTTTCTGTATTTCACGCTGCTGGCCATGGTAAGATCCATTCAGGCGATGCGGCATCTCTTGCTGGCGATCATCACCTCCCCCGCCCGCCATGCGAATGAAGCTGCGTGTCAACTGGCGCGCATCGCCGGGCTTTTTTGCGGCCTGGCAGGCATCACCACCGAGCCTTACCGCTATGATTAAGCGCCGTTATGTACGATAAGAACACGCATCACACGGGCATGTAGAGGCGGCGGCCATTGACCTCAAATAAGTGAATGCCATCAGTGCTACTCTGACCATCGCTGCCGCAGCCGCTCCGCATCTTCTTTGGTGTAGAAATGGCGAAAGAACTTAGAGCCCAGCATCTTGTCCAGATGCCACCCGGGCAGCTTGACCTCGTTTTTGAACAATGCGTAAGAATCGGCGATTGCCCTGGTCTTCTCGGCGGTGACTTTTCGATAGCCCATCTCGAAGGCATCCAGACCGAGAAAATCCTGCACCCGCTGCGCCTTGGTTGCATTGGGCAGGCTGGATTCCAGGATCATCATATCGGCCTGGTTGAGGCAATAGTAAGCCACTTTCTCATCGGGGAAGGGTTGCTCGTAGACATCCAGGGACAGGTATTTTTTTACACAGTTATCGAACCAGTCTATAGCGAAGAATTGTGCATCGTAACGTTGAAGAAACATCTGCCGCAGTTGTGGCGGGTCAAGGTTCTGGATCTGCTTGATATGCTCATCTTTATACAGCCAGCCATCCTGCGGGATCACCAGCCTCCTGTGCAACCTGGAATCCGCCGGCAGTGCGGCGATGCCTCGCTTGATGCGGTCTTTGACCAGAATCGGCAGTCTGCTTGCCAAGGCGTGTTTCAGCGGGTTACTTTTCAATGGACGCGCACCAAGAATACGTTGCAACCTTGTTTCATAGAAAGCCGCGACATTGCGGCCAATCGGCTCACGGATGGGGGTGATGATCTTCAGCCGGTTGTCATCCGTATCCGCAGCTGCGGCGGCGGGGAGCGTCCCGTGTACATAACGGGCCAGCAGGTAATCACAGAAGTCAGCCTTGTAATGCCCATGCAGATGGGGAAGCCTGATATTTACAGGCTTTTTTTCGGGCGGCAATTTTTCCATTCTGATGGTCAACCCGGGGTACTGGTCAAGCAGCGCACGGTACAGAGACGTGGAGCCAACTTTGCCGGCGCTGAGTATTAGCACCGGCGGTTTGCGGCAAAAGTCGGCGAATATTTTTGTCCTGGATCTAAACATGGATTTTTATTCCCGAGTTCATCGTTTACAGCAGGCGATTACTATTGCCTCAAATCTTGCACTTTAACATGGATACCGATACCATGTAAGGAGTTTTGTAACCATTGTTACGCGTCCATTACAGAATTAGCCCCAGGCAGTGAATACATCCCTTGATAAGGAGTTGCACAGATGAAGATCGGAAACATGAACCCACCTGCAAACACCCGATGTCTCGTCACTGCCTGTCTGTGTATCAGTCTGCTCAGTCTGTCTGTCCAGGGTTTTGCTCGGGGTTTTGCCCAGGGTGGCGTGGGCAGTGTGCTGGAGGAGGTGGTGGTCACGGCACAAAAGCGCGAGCAGAACGTCCAGGACGTGGGCATTGCCATCACTGCCTTTAACGGTGAGCAGATGCGCGCCCTGGGGGTGGAGGAGAGCTTTGATGTCGCCGCTTTCTCGCCCGGTGTGCATATCAGCGGCAATCTTGCCGGGCAAAACACGCAGTTCTCCATCCGCGGCGTCACACAAAATGATTTCAACGATGTGATCGAGGCGCCCAATGCAGTGTATCTGGATGAGGGCTACATCGCCATCGCCCAGGCGCAGACCTTCGCCCTGTTCGATATAGAGCGGGTGGAGATCCTCAAAGGCCCGCAAGGCACGCTGTTCGGACGCAACGCCACGGGCGGCCTGGTGCAGTATGTGAGCAACAAGCCTGACTTTGACAGCACCCGGGGCTATGTCGATGTGACCTATGGCCGGTTTGACTCCCCGGCCGATGCCGATCAGTTCCGGGTGGAAGCGGCTGTGGGCGGTCCTCTGTCCGAGACGCTCGCCGGGCGCGTGGCCTTGCTCTATAACCAGCATGATGGCTATCTGGATAACCTGTACCCGCAGTCTGCCGCGGGCGCAGCGCCCGGGCCGGGGGCGGGTGCTGATCTGGGGGATGACGATACCTTTGCCCTGCGAACGACCGCCTTGTTCAAACCACAGGAAAACCTGCGCTTTACCGTATCGGCCAATTATGCACGTACTGAGGTGGCCACCGGGCCGTATCAGTCCAAGCCGACCACTGGCGTCTACAATGCCGGTGGTGAATTGATCAATGTCATTGATACGCCAGCGGGCGATACCCGGCGCAGCATTGCCGCCGATGGCTCTGATTTTGGCTCGGATCAGAACGATGATGGCAGGCAGGATGATTTCGTTGACAATGCCACGGGGGTATTGGGGTCGGGCGGCTTTACGCCGAGCGGCACGCCCATAGGCGATGGCATCGTCGATGTGGGTCGGCCTGCCGGCACGGACTTCTTCGGTTATCTGGACCCCGATGGCGAGGACTTCAGCTTCTCCGGTGATTTCGCCTTCGCCGATTCCGGCGAGACCGAGACCTGGGGAATCAATGGCCGGGCAGAATGGGAGTTGGACAACGGCATGTTGTTCACCAGCCTCACCGATTACAAGCAATATGACAAGCTCCTGTTTATTGATGTGGACTCGGCGCCGGTCAATCAACTGGCCAATTATGCCGCGGTTGATGCCAGCAGCTTCACCCAAGAGCTGCGCCTTACCGGCGAGGGTGAGAATAACCGCTGGCTGCTGGGCTTTTATTATCTGAACATTGACACCGATTCGGACAACGGGCTGAAGATCTCCGCTGGCGGGGTGGCCGGTGCGCCGGCGGATGTCGGTACGGATGCGGATTTACAGACTCATTCCTACTCGCTGTTCGGCCAGTTGGAATGGGATGTGGCTGAACGCATCACCGTGATCAGCGGCCTGCGGCTTATTCAGGAAGAGAAGGACTTCATCATGGATGCGGGGCTGTATCTTAACAGCGACAATCCGCGCACCATACATGTGGGGGCGAAGACTTCGGGCGTGGCGGCCCTGGCCGTGGATGGCGTTACCCTGCCGGGGCCGACTGCGATTGATACCAGCTCATCGGATACCTTATGGGCGGGCAAGCTGCAACTGAATTATCAGGCAAATGATGATCTGCTGCTCTATGCGGGGGTCAATCGTGGCGTGAAGGCCGGCAGTTTTAATGCACCTTTACTCGGCTCGTATGTCTCCCTGCAATTTGCCAGAAATGGTCAGGGTAATGATGCCATCCCGTACAAGGAGGAAGTGTTGCTCAGTTACGAGGGCGGTTTCAAGCAGACGCTTCTCGGTGGGCATACCCGACTGAATGGATCGCTGTTCTATTATGATTATACCGACTATCAAGCCTTTCTGTTTACCGGCGTGGGTGGCGTGGTGATCAACGCCGATGCGAGAACCTATGGCGTGGAGTTGGAATTGCAGACATCTCCCGTTGAGGGGTTTGATGCCATCTTGAGCGCAAGCTGGTTTGATGCCACGGTCGAAGATGTGCCGCTGCGTATTGGCTCGGCCATCAGCCGTGATGTAGACCCCACCTATGCCCCGGAATTTCAGTTTACTGCCATCGCCCGTTATGAGTGGCCGGTAGCGGCCCTTGGCGGTCGGCTGCATATTGCCGGTGATCTGAGTTACTCCGATCAGTATTTCTATAATCTGCGTAATTTTGATGCGGATAAATTTGACAGCTATGTCATGGTCAACCTGGGTGCGGGGTGGGCGAGTGAGGATGGCCGCTGGCAGGCCAGGTTCAAGGTGAACAACCTCACCGATGCGCGCGCCGGGATTCAGGGCTTTGATATCGCCACCGCCTGCGGTTGCAATGAGATCGCCTTCCGGGCACCGCGCTGGTATGGCGTGAATGTCAAATATGCTTTTTGATCTTTACCTGCCTGTCTTGATGCCGTACTGCTATCGCCTTAACAGACGGCGGGCGGGTGCAGATTCACAAGACGCCGCACCATGACCGGGCGTTGTTTTAGTCCGGCAGAAGCGCCGGTACCTTAACAGCCCTTATACGCTTGACCACCGATACGCCGGTAACGGTTTATCTCTGCTGCCCATGCGGTTTGGCATGATACAGGCACAGGGCAATCTGCCCGTCAACACTCTGTTAAGGCTGCCTTGCTTATAACACAGGGGCGATAGCCGCTCATCATGATTGTTATATATACTGTGTGCCATGTATCTCAATCAGGTTTACCATCATCCGATCATGATCCAGCCCACCCGCGAGCTACCCAAATGGGTTGGCATCATCGGGGCGGGGGCTGTTGGGTCAGGGATCGGTTACTACCTTAAAAGCACCATCCCGGATCTCAAGCTGGTGCTGATTGACAGTCAGCAGCAGGCCCTGGACAGGGCGGTTGAGCGCATTAATGCGTATGCCGATAACGAAGTTAAACGGGGTCGGTTGCTGCCTGAGCAAGCCGATGAGATCAGGCAGCACATTCTGGCCTCAACAGAATATGAGGTGCTGGCCTATTGTGACTGGGTGATTGAGGCGGTCACGGAGCATATTCACATCAAACAGCAGGTGTTCAGCCAGGTTGAGGCGATAGTGGATGAGCGTTGTCTCATCACATCAAACACCCGAACGATTCCGGCGGCCTGGCTGTTTTCCCATCTGGCACACCCGGAGCGCACCACAGTCACACATTTCCTTGCGCCCGCTTTGCCGAACTCTGTCGTGGAGGTAATCGAGTGGGAAAAATCGGCGCCCCTGCTTATCCAGTATCTGCGCTGGCTGTGCTATGTGACGGGCAAGGTGCCGCTGCTGATCAAAGATATGGTGTGTTTCATGCTGCATCGTGTGTTTGACAACTGGTGTAACGAGGCCGCCCTGCTGCTGGCTGAGGCCACGCCCGCACAAATCGATACGGTGGCTGCCGAGTACGCCCATGCCGGGCCGTTTTATCTGTTGAACCGGGCAAATGGCAACGCGGCCCTGATCAGGACGCTTCGTTTGCTGGCCGAGATAGAGGGCGATCACTATGCACCAGCAGCGGCCTTTGAGCGGGATGCGCCCGATGAGGATATGGCCTGGGAGACGATTAAGCCGGGCGAGCATGCGGATGTCAGCGTGGCACTCCAGCAGGCAATCGCCGAGCGCTTGCTGGGGGTTTTGTTTTCACAGGCCGTGGATATTCTGGATAGAGGTATTGGCACGGCAGAGGATTTGGATCTGGGCTGTCGGCTGGCCTTTGGCTTTAAGACCGGCCCTCTGGAATTGATGCACCGGCTGGGTGCAGATGAGGTGAGGCGGATAACAGGCAGGTTTGCCCGGCAGCGGCCGGGTCTGCCCGTTGCAAGCTGTACGCCAAGCCATTATGTCAACTGCCACTGTTACCTTTTGCTGGATGAGCTGGATGGGGTGAAGATCATCACGCTGCGTCGGCCTGATGCCGTAAATGCCTTACATGATGCCATGATCGATGAGGTAATCGCGCTGCTGCAAAACTGTGAAGATGATGATGGCATAACCGGTGTTGTGATCACCGGTTATGGTATGCAGGCGTTTTGTGCGGGTGCCGACATTGATCGTCTGCCATCCGTGCTGGGCGATAAGGCGGCCCTGGTTGCGTATGCACAGGCCAGCGCCCGGTTAGTGATTCGGCTGGATCAGTGCAGCAAGCCGGTGGTTGCCGCGCTGAACGGGGCAGCACGGGGAGCAGGGCTGGAATTAGCGATGCGCTGTCATGGTATCGTCTCCAGTGCGGATGCGTATTTGCAGTTCCCCGAGATCACCCTGGGGTTAGTGCCGGGCACGGGTGCGCTGGTGGTGCCGTATCGCCGCTGGCCGGGGGCGGCGACAACCTTTCATCAAATGTTGCTAAAAGCCGATAAGCTCAATGCGGCCAGGGCAACAGCGCTGGGGATCATCAATACCCTGGTGGACAAGCCGATCAACTTGGTGCCGGCGGCGGTGTGGCTGGCTAAAGAGCTGGCTCAAGAATCGCACCAGATAACCGATGCGCCGGTGAATATTGCGCCGGTTATTGCCGAGATTAAACAACCTCGAAGTGCAGAAGGACAGCGGTTAAGCGCCAGCGTGGTGAGTATTATGCACAAGGCGATACACACAGCAGCGGCCGCCGGCACGTTTGCCGAGGCGCTTGAAATCGGTTATCAAGCCTTTGCCGAGAGTGCCTGTACGGCGGCGGCCAGAGAGGGGATAAGGGCTTTTACTGAGCGCCGGCGGCCGGATTTTGAAGCAACGGGGTAAGGCGTTGTGATGAACGGCAGGCGGTTCGCCAGCGTGATGCTATGCAGAGGGTTGCAGCCGTATTAACGCTTGCCGTAAATCTTCGGGTATGTTCACCGGCTGGCGCGTTTCTCTGTCCACATACACATGCACAAAATGCCCCTGTGCCGAGGCGGTCTGCTCGCTGTCTTTAAATAGGCCGATCGCATAGCGCACACTGCTGTTGCCGATGTGTGCTACCCGCAAGCCGGCGGTTACTGAGTCTGGAAAGCGGATGGGTGAAAAATAATTGCATTGGGTTTCGACCACCAGGCCGATGACTGCACCAGCCACCGGATCGAGTACGCCTTCGGCCAGGAGATAATGATTCACGGCGGTATCAAAGTACGCGTAATACACCACGTTGTTGACATGTGCGTAGATATCGTTATCCATCCAGCGAGTCGAGATGGCGATGCGGTAAGGATACTTGCCTAACGTTGTTTTTCTGATCTTGCCGGTCATCATCGGCGCTCATGCGCCAGCAGGTCGATGCCGAATTGACGAAACAGGTGGATCATGTCAACGAAGACCCAGTTCTCCATAAACAGATCGCCATCACGCTTCCACCAGTCCAGCCCGTTGAAGGCGATGGGGTTGCCTGTTGCCGCCACGCCTTTGTACTCGCCAGCATGGGTGGCTTTGACATCGCCCCAGCCAGCGGCGGCGGTGTAGCAACCCTCAGCATACAGTGCATCAATATTGCCGCACAGACGATCAGGGAAGGCCGTCAGCCAAGGCTGCTGATGGCAGTGTTCAAATGCTTGCAGGCCATCGCAGGCGCCGATACCGCCGGGGCCATACCATTGTATCTCTGGATGGAAGAAGTCGGCCACGCCCATGCTGCTCAAAGCACGCTGGTCATAGTTGTTCAGGCCATCGAAAATAAAACGCCGGATGTGTTCCAGGCTGTATGCACTCGTGCTCGCATCTTGCGACTCATGCAACATACCATCGCCCGCATGCGGGGCGGGGTAGCGGCCATCTTTTCCCAGGGCAGGCGGGAGCACGTGAATACCAGCCTGCTGCATCAGATCAACCAGGTCCAGCAGGCAAAATATTTCTGTTATTTTATCTTGCTGGATTTTGCAGAACTCGCCCCAGCGGATTTTCACCGCTTTGCCGGTTGCGGCGATGGTCAGATAGTCATGCCTGAAAGTGCCGGTGAATGTGCCAGTACCAGAGACCCAGGTATGCCCATCCCGGGACATATCGCCATCCACCCGGCCATTTGACTGGCCGCCCATGAAGATGAAGGTATCACGTTTGATATCGGGAAAAGCATGGACAAGCGGCTGCCAGAATTGACGGCTAACCGCCTCAGCACCTTGCAGCTCATTGATCGGCGCCGGCCCGTGCCAGATAAGATCAGCATCACAAAAGCGGCTGATGGTTTGTTGATACTGCCCGGCATCGGCGGATTCCAGCCCCTGCCAGAAATCCCGGACTCGTTGTTTGTTCTGTTGGTTCAATGCCGTTGTCATCGCCGCCCCTCGGAATTTAGCTTTGCAGTAAATATTTACGCTACGTCTGTAATTAACGATAGCCACAGTCGCCATGTGCATGGCTTTTTGCCTTGCTGTCCATTGCTGATTAAGGAATGCGCCCAAGGAATGCACCCAGGGTATTCCCCTGGCGTGGTCAGGAAAGAATAGGGGGTGCACTCAAAGCGGTTGCCCGTATCGTTGATGTGTGATGAGCGAGCAGCAGCAAAACAACGCAGATATAAACGTGATCTCTCTATTTCCGCCCAAAAGCGATGTCAAGACAGACGAAGCCGACCAGCGCCAATTCGCCCGACAACTGCTTATCGGCTTTTGGCTTATCGGCCTGGCGATTATCTGCATTGACATCTTCATAGCCTGCGGCTGGTATCCACACAACGCCGCGCCGGTCGCCATGTTTACGCTTGCCAGGACAGGTGCCCTGCCGCTTGTTACCTTAGGTTATCTCCCTAGTATTTTCTCAACGCCAACCCAGTGGTCTGCCAATCAGCTGGGGCAAGCTGTAGCGCCAAGGCAGAGTGGCGCACCCAAAAGCTGACCGGGCAGCAGATGTCAGCCGTGAATAAAAGCGGAAGGGATGAGAACATCCCCTCCGCCACCATCACCGCTGCCAATCAATCCCAACTGGCCGCAAAGCGCACGCCAAAGTTGCGCGGATACAGATAACCGGTCTGGACATTATCATCACTGCCGTTATTACCACGCGACAGCACCGCCTCATCCTCAATGTTCTCAACAAAGCCTTCCAGCGAGTAGCGCTGGCTGGGCGAGCGCCAGATCAGGCGCAGGTCTGTCTTGGTGAAGCTGCTCTGCTCATGGCTGGGGTCAATTGCCAACAGGTTGCTTGTGTTATAGCCATCGCTATAGTAGAACTGCACATACGGCGTTAAGGTGCCGTTATCTCCGCCCAGGGCGACCTCATAAGCAGCACTTAACGTGACCGTGAACTCAGGCGACCAGCCTGGTGTCTCGCCTTCCACATTGATAAAGCTGTCTGTATCGCCACCAAATAGCTGGTAGGGATTGGTCTGACCGAAGGTGCCGAACTCGGCATTGAGATAGGCGGCTGAGGCCGTCAGAGTCATGTTCTCTGTCGGGTTGTAGATGGTGTCCAGCTCTATGCCCCAGGCATCGATCTCGCCGCCATTGCGGCTGTTGGTGATCACATTCCCGGTTTCGACGTTAAGTACCTGGAACTGCGCTAACAGGTTGGTGTACTCGGTATAGTGGGCGCTGATGTTAAAGCGCATGCTGCCATCGAGCAAGGTGCTTTTAAGGCCGAT
The DNA here is from genome assembly GCA_963422205.2 of Gammaproteobacteria bacterium. Taxonomy (GTDB): domain Bacteria; phylum Pseudomonadota; class Gammaproteobacteria; order Eutrophobiales; family Eutrophobiaceae; genus CAXMWX01. The sequence continues at coordinate 530,665 of CAXMWX010000001.1, forward strand.
CTCATAGAGTTGCGATTCCTGCTCGTCTGTGAATGTGCCGTTGTTGTTGACGGCGCCCGATAAAAACCCGGTTGAGGCCGTGAAATAGATCAGCGCATCGTAATCGGGCAGATCATATTCCAGCCCGGCCTTCCAGCTGACGTTATTAAACGAGGGGCTCACCGAATTAGCACCTGTGGCAGAGCGGTTATAAGCGAACACATCGCGGGAGAATGCCGGCACCACCAGCGGCGAATCACCATTGCTAAACAGCGTGGTGACCGGGCCGTTGGCGGTAAAATTGCTGCCGCCGCCGGTCAGTTTCTTTTTCTCATAGTTATAGCGCGCACCGCCGATAAGGCGCAGGTTCTCAAGCACGCTAAACTCCCCTTGCAGGTACAGGCCGAAGGTATCAATCTCGATCCACTGGCTATCGGCGAAGGCGCCGTTCAGGCTGGTCGCCGCAGAGACTATCGGTGTGCCGTTTTGCAGTGTGAACATCATCCCGTCAGGCCCTGTGACCATGGGGCGAGTGTTATTTTCCTGGGTCTGGTTAAAAATGGTGAAGCTGAAAAACGTCTTGTCCTGCGAGTAGTAGGCGCCGGATGTCCACTGAAAGGGACTGTCATAATCTGAGGTGAACTGTAATTCCTGCGTGAAGGACTCGGCGGTCTCATCAAAGCCGCCGACATTGAAAGGCGTTTGACTGTAGTCAAAATCAAAGCCGATGAGGTTTTTAAAATCCGTGTATGAGGTGATGGATTTCACCAGCACAGGCCCGGCATCCCAGTTGATCTCCAGGGTGATGTTATCATCATCCAGATCAACCGGCGGGACATAATCCTGGGCCACATCCCAGGGGCCTGTATCGCCCCGTGGCAATCCATTGGAGCCATTTTGCGGGTTCTGGCAATCTATGACAGAGCCAAGCGGGTCGGTGATGCCATCTGCCCGTGTGCGCCGGCAGATGTTTCGGTAGCCGAATAGCCCCGCTGAGGTGCCGGACTCCCGAATGCGGGTGTAGCGCAACAGTGCCTCCAGTTCGTCCGATGGTTGGTATAACACGCTCAACCGTACGCCCTGATCATCCGGTGCGCCCACATCCGGGCCAGCACTGTTTTTCACGAAGCCATCGCCGTTCTCAACGAAGCCGGCCAGCCGCACGGCGAGTTGATCATTCACGGGCAGGTTCACAAAGCCTTCAAACTGCGTGGTGTTAAAGCGCTCATACCCCACCTCAATGCGGCCAGCGATACCATCTAAATCCGGCCGATTTGTATGGAGATTTAATGCACCGGCGAAGGTGTTACGCCCATACAGCGTACCCTGCGGCCCCTTGAGAAATTCAATGCGCTCGACATCGAAAAAGGCGCGTGACTGCTGTGAGGCGCGCGGTTTGTATACGCCGTCAACATAGGCGCCAACAATCGAGCCGTTATCATTGAAGGTGTTGGTTGAATTGGCCCCGCGCACATTGAACTTGGCATCGTTACCGGTATAGGCGAAGTTGACACCCGGCACCAGCAGCTCAATCCGGCTGACATCATCCAGGCCGCCCCGCTGCATTGCATCCTCACCGAAGGCCGAGATAGACAAGCCGACATCCTGCACATCCTCAGCGCGCTTCTCGGCCGTCACGGTTATCTCCTCCAGCACGATAGCCGCGCGGGAGGGGGTCGTGATGGCAAGGCAGAGCAGCAGGATACATGGATAGGGCAGCCGTGCCGCCAGGCTTCGGGGGGGGGGGGGGTGATGATACGCTCGTGCGCCCGGGTTAATCGGCCGCATCAACAGGCGGTGTAGTAATCTGGCCGGGCGTGCCAATGCAGGCAGGTCTGCCCCGGCGGTTTGCAGGTAGTCAGTCATTGATGATGCTCCCTTAGTGTTGGGTTTTATTCGGAAAATGTGTGTCAGGTCACTACATGACCCATGACCAGGGCGCATCTTGGTATAAGATGACTTCGAATGCAAACAATTTATGCACTAAAAATACAAAATAGTTACAGAAGTTGCCAATATACAACAGTTGAGGGCGGTCAACGGCGACCACGGGAAGCGGCGCAGCGCTAACGGGGCTTGCCGTGTCGGGCTTGTTGGCCGGGCTCGCCTGGCGACCTCCCTTACAACAAACTGTATCGCCACCGGCGTTACGTTCTCCCGGGGAACGGGCAGGAGGTGACCGACAACATGATAGCGCCTGACTGAACCGTGGTTGCACCCAACAGCGCCATGATGACCTGGGCACTGATGCGCCTGTCTGACGGCATGCTCTCCTCATGCCCAGAGTGACCCGGTCAGCAGCGATGAGCAATCATATGATACCAGGCACGTACTTGTTGGCCGTTATGAACAGGGGGATGATTTTCTCTACAATATGCTTGCGTAGTTTGAGTTCTCATCGTTCAACTATGCAGGAAGCAGCCGCACGTTTGTCAAGGTCAACTGTCATTTTGAGCTTTCGCCAGTTGTACTTCCAGATGGTTATTACGCTGATCGATGATCCTGAGTATATGGTCATCGTCCGCATTCCCGGCAGCGATGTCCGCCAGGGCCAGCGCTTTACGCAGAACAGCGGCATTGCTGTTTACGCCGAACCCGGCCTGCAATTTCTCAAACATTGCAGCCGCCCCCGGGCCGACCACAAAGCCGATTTCCTGCTTTGCAGTTTCTGCCTCGCCTGCCATTGTCTTGATCTCCCAGGGCCAAGAACCTGGCGTATTAGTAAGTAGCGATGCTGATTACGGCAATATTTCACCGCTACTATCTGCGTCAAACTTCTCTGATTTTAAGGCCACGGGGATAAGGTGTTATTGGCAATTTATGGGCGATTGCCCGGCACTACTGCGCCGTCCAGCCGCCATCCACCTTGAGGCTGTCACCGGTGATCATCTTTGATCGGGGCGAGGCCAGGAATAAGACGGCCTCGGCCACATCCTCTACCTGGCCGACTTTTCCCAACGGGATCCGGCTTAACACAAACGTTTCAAATTCCGGGTTGTCAAACATCGGTCTGGTCATGGGCGTGTCGATAAACGTCGGTGCGATGGCGTTGACACGAATCCCGGCAGGGGCCAGCTCGACAGCCATCGCCCTGGTCAGGCCTTCGATGGCATGTTTGGTCATGCAATACACCGTGCGACCGGGCGAGCCGACATGTCCCATCTGGGATGACATATTGATGATAGTGCCCGGGCGCTGGTCTCTCAGCATGACCCTGGCCGCCGATTGTGCGGTGCGAAAAGCGGCCTCCACATTGAGCGTGATCATCGTTTGCAATCTCTCCGGTGTGACCTCAACAAATGGCTCCGGCTGGTTGGTGCCCGCATTGTTGACCAGGATATCGAGCTGCATCAGCGCTTCCAGCCGGTTGTAGAAGCTGGCTGTCCGTACATCCATCGGCCAGGTCTCAATGCGGTCGGGCGCATGCGCTTTGACTGCCGCCAATTCATCGCCGCTGCGGGCGACAGCGATAATGCAGGCCCCGGCATCCGCCAGATGCTCCACACAGGCCCGGCCGATACCTCGGCCTGCCCCTGTCACCAGCGCCACTTTACCCTCAAGGTCTGCTCTGTGTTTGTCTGTCAAGTCGCCCCCGCCTGTCCGTCTGCTGCATGATCAAATTGCATTCGAAGTATAATATCGCTTAGGATACATGGCTACACAAGCATGAGAGAAACAGGCATGGCAATCTATCTGAAAAATGGCAAATCCGGCGTTGAGGTGGCGAGTCAGGATGCGGGCGTGAGAAAAACGGTTGAAGCGATTCTGGATGACATCAGCGGGCGGGGCGATGCGGCATTACATGAATACTCGGCCAGGTTTGATAACTGGTCGCCTGAGAGGTTTCGTTTGAGCGCCGAGGAGATCAGCGCCTGTTACGATGAGGTGCCGCAACAGGTCATAGCGGATATTGAGTTCGCACAAACGCAGATTCGCAATTTTGCCCAGCACCAGCGTGCGGCGCTGCAGGATGTGGAGGTAGAGACGCTGCCCGGTGTCATCCTGGGGCATAAGAATATTCCGGTGAACAGCGTCGGCTGTTATGTGCCGGGCGGCAGGTATCCGATGGTGGCATCGGCACACATGAGTGTGGTGACGGCCAAGGTCGCCGGCGTTAAGCGCATCATCGCCACCGCCCCGCCCAATCAGGGCAAGCCCCATCCGGCCATCGTGGTGGCCATGGATAAGGGGGGGGCGGATGAGATTTACTGTATTGGCGGGGTGCAGGCGGTTGGCGGCATGGCGTTGGGTACGGAATCCATCGCGCCCGTGGATATGCTGGTGGGGCCGGGTAATGCGTATGTGGCGGAGGCCAAGCGCCAGCTTTTTGGTCGGGTCGGTATCGATCTCTTTGCCGGGCCGACAGAGACCCTGGTGATTGCTGATGAGATAGTGGATGCGGAGTTGTGTGCCGCCGATCTGCTTGGGCAGGCCGAACATGGACCGAATTCCCCGGCGATCCTGCTGACTGACTCAGAAAAGCTGGCCAGAGAGACCCTGGCCGAGATAGAGCGGCAACTACAGATATTGCCAACCGGTGATATTGCCGGGCAGGCCTGGGCAGATTATGGTCAGGTCATTGTCTGTGATACGTGCGAGGACATGCTTGCGGTGGCGAACGATATCGCTTCAGAGCATGTGCAGGTGATGACAAAAGACCCGGACTATTTTCTTCAGAACATGACCAATTACGGTGCCTTGTTTCTGGGCGCCGAGACCAATGTTTCCTATGGCGATAAAGTCATCGGCACCAATCATACGCTTCCCACCCGAAAGGCTGCTCGTTATACTGGCGGCTTGTGGGTGGGTAAATTTATCAAAACCTGCACCTACCAGAAGATAACAAAAGAGGCGGCCGTGGTGGTGGGCGAGTATTGTTCTCGTCTGTGCGAACTGGAGGGTTTTATGGGACACAAAGAGCAGGCGGATATACGCCTGCGCCGATTTGCCGGCCAGTATTGACATTGGCAGAGGACAATCAATGCGCCGCCGGTAGGAAAACTCAGAAAGTGACATCCTATGATGTGGCTGACTACGCTGGTGTGTCACAATCCGCCGTATCGCGTTGCTTTAAGCCGGGCGCCAGTGTCTCTAAAAAAATGCGCGCCCGCGTGATGAAGGCGGCGAATGAGTTGGGCTATCAGCCCAACGCGATTGCCAGAAGCCTGATTACCCGTCGCTCCAATCTGGTCGGTGTCATCCTGTCCGATTTTACCAACCTGCATTACCCGGAAGTGTTGTATGAGCTAAACCAGGGCTTTTCCAATCATGGCGTCCACGTGCTGTTGTTTACCCTGCATCGGGAGCGTGATATTGACGAGATCATCGGGCAGGTGTTTCAGTATCAAGTGGATGGTGTCGTGGTTGCCACAACATTATCGCCTGAGCAGATTGACAGATTCGAAAAAAGAAACCTGCCGCTGGTGTTCTTTAATCGCACGATACAGGACCGCATGGTGAACACGGTGTGCTGTGATCAGGAAGCGGGCGAGAGAATACTGGTCAATGCGCTGGCGAATGCCGGGCATAAATCATTTGGCCTGATAAGCGGCCCGGAAGATTCTCTGGTCGGGGTGCAGCGCGCTGCCGGGGCCAGTAGCTGCCTGGCGGCGCTGGGGTTTCATGGGGTGCCCACAGTGCCGGGCGATTATACCTATGAGAGCGGGCAGGACGGCACCCGGGCCCTGATGCAGCAGCTTGATGGCCGGCCGGATGCGATCATTTGTGCCAATGATGTGATGGCGATAGGCTGCATAGATACATTACGCGGAGAATTTTCATTGCGGATCCCGAATGATGTATCGGTGGTCGGTTTTGATGGCATCGCACCGGCGATATGGTCGGGCTATAATCTGACCACCATTCGCCAGCCGGTGGCGCACATGTCGGAGGCGGCTGTTGATATGGTACTGGGGCGGGTGGATGATCCGGACAAGGCGCCGGAGATGCGCGTGTTCTCAGGCGAGATGCTGCCGGGTGGATCAGCACGCTCAGCGTGAACCGAAAAAGCGGCGTTACGTTGTTTCGAATACGGCCAGAGAACCGTGCCAGCCAGGCCACATCTGATTCTTATCCCCGGCATGATGTGTGATGCCCGTCTGTGGGCGCCTCAGCGTGACTGCCTGCAAGCCTGTTGCAGCTCAGTGACTGTGGCCGACACCACACGGCATGATTCTATTGCCGCGATTGCCCGACACATTCTGGCAGAGGCACCGGACAGATTCGCCGTTGCCGGTTTGTCCATGGGAGGGTTTGTCGTGTTTGAATTATGGCGGCAGGCGGCGGCGCGGATTACGCATCTTGCGCTGCTAGATACCAACGATCATGCCGACATGACCGAGCGTGCAGAGCAACGCCAGCAACTGCTGGCCCAGGCCATCGCTGGCGGGCTTCAGGCGGTTGTTGCCGAGGCGCTGAAGCCGGTTTATCTGGCCGCCGGTCATCAGCATGAAAAAGCGGTTTTGCATACCATCATGGATATGGCCTTGAGCCTGGGGGTGGAGGTCTTCGAGAGGCAGTGTAAAGCGATAAGAAACCGTCGGGAAAGCCGCTCTTTGCTGGCAGAGATTACCGTGCCAGCGCTGGTGTTGTGTGGCGTGGAAGATAAGCTGTGTCCGCCTGATGTTCATAAGGCAATGGCCGCACATATCGCCAACAGCCAGCTGGTGCTGGTAGAGCGCTGTGGTCATTTGTCGAGCCTGGAACAGCCAGAAATCGTCAATGCCGCCATGCAGGCGTGGCTGAACTTGGCTTAACCCGTAAGGAGCACGCAATGATAACAAGCAACGATCGCATACTGACGACCCATGTGGGCAGCCTGCCACGTTCAAAGGCCGTCACAGATGGCGTGTTTGCGAAAGAAAATGGCACCTTATCCGATGAGGACGATCTGGAACAAACCATAGCAGCGGCTGTGACAGAGGTTGTGGTGCGTCAGGTGAATGCGGGCATAGACATCGTCAGCGATGGTGAGATGAGCAAGATAAGCTATGCCACCTACATTAAGGATCGCTTGAGCGGTTTTGCTGGCGATAGCCCGCGTATACCCCCGCAGGACCTGGAGGACTATCCCGGCTTTCTGCAACGCCAGGCGAGGTCCGGAGGCACACCGACCTACAAGCGACCGGTCTGTGTGGCCGAGATAAAACCTAAAGATACAGAGCCGCTGGATAAGGATCTGGCCAACCTCACCCGTGTGACTCAGCAGGCAAGGCCAGTGCAGGCGTTTATGAATGCCGCCTCGCCCGGTGTTATCGCCTTATTCCAGCCTAACCGGTATTACCCGGATCATAGAAGTTACCTTGAAGCCCTGGCCGAGGCCATGCAGCATGAATATGAAGCCATAGTCAATGCGGGTTTTCTGTTGCAGTTGGACAGCCCTGATTTGGGGCTGGGCCGACACATGATGTTTAAAGATAAATCCGATCAGGCGTATAGTGATCTGGCCAATCTGCATGTGGATATGTTAAACCATGCCGTGCGTAATATCCCGGCTGAAAAAATGCGTCTGCATGTGTGCTGGGGGAATTATGAAGGCCCGCATCATTGTGATGTTCCGATGGCCACGGTGTTGCCGATTGCCCTGCGTGCAAAGCCAGCCGCCCTGTTATTTGAATCGGCCAATCCTCGACATGCCCATGAATGGGAGGTGTTTGCACAAACGGCGATAGCGGATGAGAAGATTCTTGTGCCGGGCGTGATCGATTCCACGACCAATTTTATTGAACATCCGAGGCTGGTTGCACAACGGATTTGTCGGTTCGCTGATATCGTCGGTCGTGAACGTGTCATCGCTGGCACGGATTGTGGCTTTTCCACCTTTGCCGGTTTTGGTGCCGTTGATGAGGCGATTGTGTATGCCAAGCTGGCGAGTCTGGTTGAAGGTGCCAGGCTGGCCAGTGAACACTTATGGAACATACGTTGATGTTGGCATCACTCGCCGCCACATTCCGCCAGCGCCTGCTGGCAAAAGAGGTACTGGTCGGTACCTTTGTTAAAACGCCATCACCGATCATCACCGAAGTCCTGGCGTTGACGGCGCTCGATGCCGTCTGTCTGGATGCAGAGCATGCCCCGTTTGGTCGGGTGGAGTTAGATGCCTGTATCCAGACCTTGCGTGCGGCCGGGATGCCGGCCTTGGTGCGGGTAGCGGCGAATGCGCCGGAGTACATCATGCAGGCCCTCGATTGTGGTGCAACCGGTATCATCGTACCGCATATCACCACCGCCGAACAGGCCGAGGCAGTGGCGAGGGCGGCGCACTTTGGCGAGGGCGGCCGAGGATATGCCGGTTCCACCCGTGCGGCTGGTTATACCCAAAAGCCGCTGCGGGATCATGTTAAGGACAGCGCACAACAGACTGCCGTCATCGTGCAGATTGAAGATCCGAGCGCTGTTACTGCCATTGAAGAGATCTGCACGGTGACCGGGGTGGATTGTCTGTTCATCGGGCGTATCGATCTGACAGTCGCCTTGCAGGCACACTCACCGAATGATGAGGTGGTGATTGCTGCCGTTGAGGCAATCTGTACAGCGGCCACAGCGGCAAACAAAACGATAGGCATGTTTGTCTCTGATCCGAATGAAGCACAGTTATGGCAAGCACAGGGGGCTTCGTTATTTTTGCTGGGTTCGGATCATGGCTTTATTCTCAGCGGTGCAAACAATCTGCACCGGCTGATCGCCGGATGAATCGGGCAACCGGCTGCCGGTTATGACAACATCATAAGTTCAACGCATAAAACTGATTCGCTGTGCCGAAGAACAGGGCCTGTTGTTCATCTGCACTGAATGCACGGCTGATGTCAAGGTAAGCCTGCCAGAGCGTCTGATAATCCCGATGCAGCTTGTCAACCGGGAAGTTTGATCCAAACATGCAGCGTTCTGGTGTAAAGATATCGATCACGCTTTCAATAACAGGCCGTATGCTGTTGGTTGTCCAGTGATGATCGAACATACCAAAACCTGAGAGCTTGCAGAAGATGTTGGGTAATTGTGCCAGCCTCGCCAGCTCGGTGCGCCAGAAATCCAGCGCCTGCCTGCTTTGATCAAACGGCGAGCCACAATGACAAAGGGCAATTTTCGTATCGGCCACGGAGCGCAGGACATCATAGGTCGGGGAGATGTATTCCGGGATGAGTTGCAGATCAAATGACAGGCCGTGCTGTGCCAGTTTACCCAGATTGTCTGCCCAGGCGGTGCTGGTCAGTAAGCCATAGCTGTTGGTTAAGCGATCCTCGGCGGGTGCTCGTCCGATGATCTGCCGGATCCCTCGAAGGTTGGTAAATACTTTTTGCTGTTCCAGCTGTGCTATCGCATCGGCTGTCGACAGATCACAAAAGGCGACTATCGCATGCGGAAACCCCCTGCCAGTTGCCGATTCGGCCACAGATTGCAACCAGCACGTCTCCGCCACTGCCTGATCTTCCTGCGTGCCTGCTTGTATGTGTACCGAGCCAGCAATGGGCAGGTCTGCCATATCGGCAAAGAAATCTTTAATGAGGTAATTTTTTTGTATCGGTGTGGGGTCGCCGAAGAATCGCCTTACACCTTTGGCCATCAGCCAGGGATAATGACAGGCTTGCAGATCCCAGAGATGATGATGGGCATCGATGATCTTCGTGATGGTATGCACGATGCCGGGGTATCACGGCGTGTAGATCTGTCTTAACACGGCCAGCTCATCGAATACCGTCCACTCTTCTGTAACACTGCCCTGATACAGACGCCAGTGTGTGCCGACAAGGAACATGAGCCGCCTGCCAGAGGCCGCACCGTAGATGCCTGCCTGATCATGTTTGCCTGTCAACACCCAGCGTATGGCAACCTCTGTGGTATCATCATCGATACCAACCGAGCAGATATGATCAACGCTCGCCTGTGTGCCTGACAAGGTGGCATGCAGTTCACTTATCCCCGCCTTGATCGGTGCATGTCCTGTCATTTCCCGACCAGCCGGCCCGTGCAGGCAGGCATCGGGTGTGTACACCTTCTCAACTGTATCAATATCCCGTCTGTGCCATAGACTGGCAAAGACCTGCCGGATAAATGTGTTGAGATCAGTTTTTGCATCGGCCAGGCTGGCGGTTGTCGGTAAGGGCGGCTGGCTGGCTACCCGCTCGATCTCACGTGCCAGCCAGTCATGCACTGCCTGTTCATGCTGGTTTTCCATGGCCAGCCGATGTGCAACGGCGTGCGGGTCAAGCCCCAGTTGCTGCACCAGCCCCATGTTGTCGCGCATCAGCCATTCTTCATGGATGTGATTCTCCCTCGCCGCACAGTCAGCGATGGTACGCACCGTGGCCTGTCTGCCGGTTGGCGGGCCGAACTCGCTGTGTCCCAGGTTAGTCATGGCCGGGCTGATGATGCGATGCGAAGAGTAATGGCCGGCGGTATCATCACCCGTACAGATCACGGCCTCGGTATCGAGTCGTCTGTCTGGAAATGCCGCCAGGGTTTTGATGGTGTTGTTAATGACGGCCTCGCTGCCATAGACCGGGCCGCCCAGGGTATGTATGACGGCATCTTCTGCATAGTAGCGTGCGATGGCGCCGATATTTCTCTCCTTCCATATCCGATCGGTAATGCGCTTTATATAATCCGCATAATCCGTAAACTCTGCATCAAAACCTTTCATAGCCACTCTTCTCCCACTGACAGATTATCTGCCGGCATAGCCGTTGTGCATGTGTTGAAAGACATCGTGCCCCATTTGTTTTAACAGGTGAATCAGATCGATACTGACCCAGTTCTCCTGCAGCAACTCGCCCTCACGCCGCCAGAAGTCCATGACCCGCATGGTCACTTGCCGGTTAGAAGCAGGCCGGCCCAGCCAGCCATCACCGGTATGGGTGGCGGACATGTGCGGCCAGCCGCCCGTTGCTGCATAATTGCCCTCGGCCACATAGTTCAGGTAGTTGTCCACGGTGCGGTCGGGAAAGCCTTGCAGGAAGGGGGCCTGATGCTGTTCACGAAAACCGCTTAAACCACGGGTGGTGCCGATCCCGGCCGGCCCGTACCACATAAAATCCGGGTGCCAGTAGTTTTCCTGATCCATGCTGAGTAATGATTTGCCATCATACTGCGCCAGCCCGGCGTGCATGGCCTTGACCAGCCGTAGGCTCTTGTCACTTTGCCCGGTGCTGGCATTGTCAGGGGTCAGCCCGTCCATGCTGGAAGGCGGCATGACCAGGCCATAATGACGATGCCCAGGCCGAAGCGGGTTGACATTCGCCTGATACATGGCATCGATAAAATCAGGAATAACATAACCGGCACTTATCCTGTTATTTTCAATCAGCAGCATCTCCGCATAGCGTAGATAAAGCACATCGCCTGTCGGTGTTATATCAAACAACGGTTGCGTGAATGTGCCGATGAAATAACCGGTTGTATTCACCCAGTGCTGCCCGGCATATTCACCGGCAAGCATGATAAACGGCTTGTATTCAATGTCCGGCAAGGCCAGCTTCAACGGCTGCCAGTAGTGCGTCAGAAACTGCCGAGGCCCCTGCAACTCATTGACCGGATGGGCAGCACACCATGTCAGCTCATCACTGAGATGGCGTAATGCGGTAGCCGTATCATCCCCCGTGAGCGCTTGATAAAACGCCGTCACTACAGTTTTATTGTGCATATTTTCCTGTCAGTCATGGTCAAAAGCAGCCGGGCTAACATTGCTGCTGCACGTTCGCCATAATATCCACATCCATCTGCAACAGGATGTCGATGATATCGATCGGCACCCAGTTCTCGCGTATCAGGCCGGCATCACAGAGATAAAAATCCATCACGCGCATGTTGATATGACGGCTGGTAGGGCCTGTTCCAAGCCAGTTGCCACCGGTATGTTTTGCCACCACACTGGGCCAGCCGGAGGTCGCCGTATATTTACCATCACCAATCTGCACATAATGATTACTGCCACCGCTACTGCGTTTTGGAAAAGCGATACGAAAAGGCCGTTGATGACAATCCACAAACCCCGCTAACCCGCGGGCGGTACCGATGCCACAGGGCCCATACCACATCATTTTTGGATGCCAGTAATTGACCTGCGACATGGTGAGTAAGGCATGGCGTTCGATGATCGTGTTGTCCAGTGATTTCTGCATAGCCAGCGTGAGTGCCAGATTGCTGGCGGATTCTGCGGCCTCTTGTTCTGTAAGCACAATGCCATCTGTCGTCACAGGGCCCGGCCACATCTCCTCAGCGCCCAAAGAGGGCGGCAAGGGCCAGAAGCCGGCCTGGCGAATCACATCCAGCACATCAAGCAGCACGGTACTCATGATGATCTTCTCATCACGTAACTGATGAAACTCGCCATAGCGGATATAGATCACACCACCGCTTGCCGGAATGCCCAGCCAGTCCTGTTCAAATCTGCCAACGTAATGACCCACAGCGCCGACATAATCATGCGCCTTGTACGTGCCGCCGATAAGGATAGTGTCACGCCGTTCCAAATCCGGAAAAGCACACAATAAAGGCGCCCATACGACCTGCTCTATGGCATCAATACCATCTATCTCATTCATGGGATGAGAGCCGCGCCAGTGAGCATCCTGGTGATATGCGGCATGCAGGCATTGCTGTAACGTGTCCTTTGATGCACTGGCGATATTATCCAGCAGGTGTTTAACCCGCTTTTTATTTTTTAATGTCAGTGATTCATCAGGCATTAACTTGGCAGGTGTTTTAATAATGCGTGCATGTTCTACAGACTTTGCTGATCTTGATGGCACAGATATTGGTCGCTCATCATATCAGTCTCTCAAAGCAAAACAGGAAGGCAACGATCAGCACAAAAAACACCAGCAGAAGATAACTGCTGTTATCTACTCTGCCGGGAACCAGGTACCAGCCGTTTTCTTTTTCGGCGATATTTTCCTGTTTAAATTTTGCTATCTGCCCGACCACGGTATAAGGCGAGTAATTTTTTTGTCTGCCATCTATCAGCAAGCTGCTGCTGATGGTTACAATCACGCTGACAATCAAACCGATCGCACAATACCACGGCCAGGCAACATCGGTATAAGCCGCCACTAACGCAACAGCAATAAAAGCCGCCGCCGTGCCGACCAGCAGACCTTTCTCGGTGGCTTGTTTGGAGAGAAACCCCAACACGTACATGCCGAGTTGTGCGCCGATAAAAAAAGAGCCGACTTTACTTAAAATCTCCAGCACTGAGCCTTCGCTGCGGGTATACAGCAGGGCAGGGATAATAATCAATACCGCAAATATCCCCGTCAGGCCGCGCGTGACCTTCAGGTAATGTTCGGGTGTGGCATCCGCTTTGATATATTTCTGATAGAAGTCGATGGTGGCGACAGTGGATAGTGAATTGAAGGCCGAATCCAGGCTCGACATGGAGGCCGCCATGACCGCAGCAGCGATAATACCCATCAGGCCGGGCAAACCATAATCGGTGACAAATTGCAGGATGATGGTGTTACCGTTGGCAAATTCCCGGCCACCATAGTAACTGTAAAACAGGATCCCTAACAGGATATACAGCAAATAAATAAAGAAGGCCAGATACCCCATCAGCAGGTAAGATTTTTTGGCATCACCGATATCCCTGGCAGCCAGTGTTCTTTGCACCATCATCTGATTGGTGCCATAGACAGTAATATGGAACACGGTCATGGCGATCACCCCCGACCAGATCGTGGTTACCTGGCTGAGATCAAATGAAAAATTCAGGGGATTGGTTTTTCCCTGTGCCTTTAGCTCCAGCAGGGTTTCATGCAGCGGCAAGCTCATCTGGCTGAACAGGGCATAGACGATGATGATCGTGCCAACGAACAAGACCCCCGCCTGTATCACGTCAGTCCATATCACGGCCGTGATACCACCAAGCGCAGTATAAACAAGTGCAATGATGGTGACGATAAAGATGGCATGTACGACATCAAGGCCGGTGATGAAGGCCAGCACCAGCGAGGTTGCATACAATACGGCCCCCGAGCTGAGTGTTTGTGACAGCATCCAGATACAGGAAATAACCCCCCTGGCTTTGCTGCCAAATCGTTTTTCGATGTACTCATAAATTGATGCCACACCGCTGTTATAGAAAAAGGGAAAAAACAGGCTGATGACAACAAAAATGACGATGGGATAATTGAGATGAATGGCGATAACCGACAGACCTTCCGTGTAAGACCAGGCGGGCGCACCCAGAAAAGTGAGGGCGCTGACATAGGTGGCGATCACCGAAATGCCGATTGCCCACCAGGGCGTGGTCTTTTTCCCTAAGTAGAAATCCTGTGCCGTATTGATTTTTTTGCCGAGAAAATATCCCAACAGCAGATTGGCAATAATGTAGACGATGAGAATTGCCCAGTTAAGTGTGCCAAATTCAGCCATGTCTGCAACGCATACCGGATTCTCTAGTCGTTTGTTTCATATCGTTATTTTTATATTGCATTGCTCTTGACAGCGATTGGCATGGCGCAAATCTCGCCGCATTGTTACTGTCCGCTAGAGCTTCATTCATGACTGGGGTATAGTTGTACTTCGAATGCAGAATCTATTCAAGTAAAAATTGCGATATCAGCAGGATACAATTCTCACAGTAACAAGAAACGACTTGCATGCAAAAGCAGATAAAAATGAGCATTAATCAAGCGCATATCAGCCCCTCTTATCGCCCAGGAATGCCAATCTTTTACGTGATACCCCGTGTATGTTGGTAGAATAGTATTGCATTCGAAGTAAATTATCTCTGATCATGTATTTTTTTACGGAAGCAGGTGTAATATCACGATGAGTAACAGGCACAATCAGGCGGACCTGGCGCAGCGGCTCGTTCGCTACCGGGATTTGATCCCCTGCACCACGGCATTCATTGATACCAGGACACCGGGTAACCAGAAAGAAAACTTCACCATCATCGGCCCCGGGGTAGCGGAGAGCCCGGAGCAATACGTACACATTAATATACCGCATGGTTTTAACATAGGCGGCGTCAGGCAGCAGCCCCATTGTGTCAATTCCCAGCACAGCCACGAGACGGCGGAGGTGTTCATTATCCAGAACAGCGAATGGGCGTTTCGCTGGGGGGTAGATGCTGATGAGGGTGAAATTGTGCTTGGCCCGGGCGATGTGATCTCCATACCGACACAGGTCTTCCGCGGTTTTGAAAATGTGGGCAAGGGGACCGGTTATATGTGCTCGGTGCTGGGTGGGGATGATCCGGGGCGGGTTACCTGGGCGCCCGTGGTCTTTGAAATGGCAGCGGCACATGGCCTGATCCTGCTGGAAAACGGCCAGCTTGTCGATACCACCAAAGGCGAGACTGTCCCTGAAGGTCTGTCGGCCATGCCAGTGACTTCTGAGGCAGAGATTAACCGCATGCGTCATCTTACGATGCAGGAGATGGCGGGCTGTGTGTATGTTATGAGCCATGCCAGAGCGAAGGCCAAGACAGTGCTGACCGAGCATAATGCCTGTGAAGAGGTACCGGTGATCGGCCCTGCCAACCCGGCTGAAAAGATTGCCGCCGGCAAAATGAACTGGCAGCATGGTTTTCATCTGCGTTGCCTGATCATGCCGCCCGCTGGCGAGATCGCCGCCCATGCACGATTGGAAGAAGAGGTGATTTACGTCTACCAGGGTGAATTGGCTATTGCATGGGAGCAGGGACAATTGAGCTTGAAGCGCGGCGATGTGATCACCCTGCCGAAAAATTTATCTCGCCGTCTTATCAATGCGAGCGGCAAGACAACCACAGCTTACATCGTTCGCGGGGGTGACCGGCCAGCAGCACCACAGTGGGGCGATTGATCTCATCTTGCCCCTCCCTGGTGGCAAACCTGTCTCACAGGCGAGCGGCATCCGTGCTATAGTCGTTTGCAAGTCAAACGATGATGATCTGATCTTGCCGGATTTATGAGTAACAGTGCGCGAGTGGCGGTGATTGGCACCAGTTATTATGCTGATGTCATGCACCTGGCGGCATTGCAGAGTCACCCTGATGCTGACATAGCGGCTATTTGTGGGCGCAACCAACAACGTGCCCAGCGATTGGCTGAGAAATATCATATTCCTGTGATGTATACCGATTATCAGGATGTGTTCAGCGATAACAGTCTGGATGCGGTCATTATTGCTGTGCCGGATGATCTGCATTATCCGCTTACCTTGGCAGCCGTTGATGCCGGCCTGCATGTGATCTGTGAAAAACCGCTGGCACAAAACCTGGAACAGGCACGCAGGATGTGTGACCGGGCTGCTCGGTCAGATGTGATCACGATGACTTATTTTACCTGGCGCTGGCTGCCGCATTGTGAATACATCAAGCGCCTGATCGATAGCGGTTATATCGGCCATTGTTTTCATGCAGAACTTGGTTATCTGAGTGATTATGGGCTGAGTCGGGCGTATGCCTGGCGCTGGGATGCCACCCGTGCCCTGGGTGTATTGGGTGATCTGGGTTCGCATATCATTCATCTGCTGCAATGGTATCTGGGCGATATCACCTCTGTGTCAGCACAGATAAAAACCTGCGTGGAGAAAACCGGCATGGATGGAAATACGATGCCAACAGCAAATGACTTTGCCCGGCTCAATCTGCAATGCCAGCAGGGTACAGAGGTGGCGATCACGGTGAGTGCGGTGGCCGATATCGGTGATCATGGACAGCAGCAGCGCCTTGAGTTTTATGGGGATGCGGGCATATTACAAGCCCGATTCGATCTGAAAAATGGCTATCATCTGTATGGCAAGCGCCATACCGATGCGGCGATAAAGGAACTGCCTGTGCCGGAGGATATTTTGCAGGGGATCCCGCAGGACATGCTGTTTACAGCACAGCGCCGCCGGGTATTTACTGAAAAAAATGTCGGCACCCGTTTGTTTATAGACGCTGTTTCCAGGGGCAAGCCGGTGCAGCCGGATTTACACAGCGGCTATCAGGTGCAGCGTGTGATTGATGCCGCTGTACGCGCCCATGCCGAAGGTGAGCCGATGTACCTGTAATGCAGGCATACGGGGTATCAGATATCCTGATAAGATAAAGCCAAGCAGTCCCCTGGATAAGCTGACGCCATTTGCCTGATTGCAGCCCGCCTCGATGGAAGCGGCCGTGCTGCCTGGCGGTTCTGGACAGCATGTGATTTGCGTACGGCGCCCGGATTGCGGCCATGGTCTTCATCGAAGTTAAATTGCGTTATCTGATCGACCATGAATGGGCAAGTTGTGCCGATGTTCTCTTGTGGATGAGAACCAGGCCGGGTATGATTCTCATCCGGCATGAGAGTGATACCCTGAAGGCATGAGGCGTGTCAAATAAACAGGCGATCCTGGTTTGATGATATATTTGCCGGATGAGTAAGCCCGATGAGTTAAGTATTGATGTCAAGTTTTCAAGATACGGATTATAAAAAATACCTGTTACCCAGGCGCCTGATCTTTTTTGATTTGGACGGGACGATCATTCCGTCAACGGCAGCCACGGGCCGGCGTATTGCTATTGCCATGTCGTGTTACGATACAGTGAAGGCATTCATGGCGAATAATTTTGCTATCGCCGATACGCTGCCGATGGATGAGTCACAATGCAGCAGCTGGTATAAAAAATACGGCGGACCGGAAGGTCTGATAAGATACCTGCTGGCGGAGGTGAAGGCCACGGATGAGGTGAAGGATTGCATCAGTTTTTACTACCACGGATTGTTCAGTCGTCGTTTAACACAATATGATGAGACCGATCTGCAATATGACAGCGTGCCTCAGGAACATATTGATTTTCTGTACCGGATAAATGAACAGGCATCTATTTTATTGATCTCCTACCGCTACCAGACCCAATTCGATTTTTTATCTTCGTTGGAAAAAATAAAACTGACACACAAGGGCTTGTTCGGTCCGCACAATGCCTTCGCTGTTGGCGGGCCGGGGACTTCGGCAGATGGTTCCAAGTCCCGTTTTGTTGGCAGTATGTGGCGTAAGGAAATCCGAGCACAGCGCCGGTTGACCTCTGCCATAGGCAAACGCTTCTCGCCCATTGTTATCGGCGACTCAACACGTGATGTGCATTTTGCTGTCGATATTGGCAGCATATTCTTTGGCGTATCGGCAACCGGCGAGTCATCACATGAGGCCCTGGTGCAGGAGATAAAAAAACAGGCAGATAATCTCAGCTCACGTTCCCGGGTTTTTCCTTCGCTGGCTGATGAGCAGTTACAAAAACGCGTATTTGAAGAGTGCAGCAGTTATCAGGACACGGTGCGATCACTCGCTTGATATCGCTGGTTACAGTGTTAATACAAATTTTTGTCCGGCACTTGCAAGCACATAGTCATTCGTGTTCTCTCCCGGGCCTAACAGTGCAGCCAGTTCGATAAATGTGCTGCGATTAAATCTTGCGGTCAGCCCGTGCCGAATATGCACATAGGGAATACGCACGGCTGGCTGGATATGGTGTAATGTGCTGCTGTCAATCGGGTGTTGTGAATCCACGGTGATCTGATCACCGAGGTTGGTACGCACTTTGATGATCTGTGCCGTTGTGTTTGGCTGCATGGCCGTCAGTTCGACGACGATAAAGGGCAGATCGTCAACCTGAATGCGCCATTTTTCCACCGGCGTGACCAGATAATAATCGCCCTGTTCATATCGCAGCACGGAGGCAAACAGGGCGACCAGCCGCCGGTTGTTCACTGCCGCCCCATCAATAAACCAGGCCCCATCCGGCTTGATAACACAATCCATGTCGCCAGATAACGGCGGGTCCCAGTGTTGTAGCGGGCGCTGTGTTATGCCTGGCCCGCCCAGTTGTGTGTAAAATGCCCTGGCATCCATGATGAGTGAGCGAATTATCAGTCGGCGGACTCTGCGCCGGACAGCATGTGTCTCATCGCTTTCGATGCTTTATCGGCCAGATAATTTTGTCTGGATTGACGGTTGCGGGTACTCACGGGCAGGCATCATATCATCAACCTGATCAATCATGCGCTCGCCATTCCCCATCGTCAGTAAACCCGCTAAACTGCGCCGATGAACGGGCATGAGAACAGGCTGTTGGTGGCGGCATTTTACAAGTTTATCCCCCTTGAGGATTATTGGACATTAAGGCCGCCGTTGCTGCGTTGTTGTCATGACAATGCGCTTCATGGCACTATCCTGCTGGCTGCCGAGGGGATTAATGGCACGGTTGTCGGCACGGAAGCCGGGATCAGATCGCTGTTTACGTATCTGCACCAGGACCCCCGATTGACTGATCTTGTATACCAGCGATCTTATGTCGCCTCGCCACCATTTCATCGGCTGAAGGTCAAGCTGAAAAAGGAAATTGTGACCATGGGCAAGGCGGATGTGGCACCGGCAAAGCGCACCGGGATCGCGGTCGAGCCCGCCGACTGGAATCACCTGATTTGTGCAGATGAGGTGTTGGTGTTGGATACCCGTAACCACTACGAATATGCAGTTGGCACTTTCGTCAATGCCATCTCGCCCAACACCACAAACTTTCGCGAATTTCCCGGTTTTGTTGAGCAACAGCTTGATCCAACCGCCACAGTGGCCATGTTCTGCACCGGGGGTGTTCGTTGTGAAAAAGCCAGCGCCTGGTTGCTGCATAAGGGGTTTAAACGTATCTACCAGCTTGCGGGCGGGATCCTGAATTACCTGAAGCACGTGCCATCCGGGGAGAGTCTGTGGCGGGGTGAGTGTTTTGTGTTTGATAACCGAGTGACGGTTGATCATGAACTGGAGGCGGGCAGTTGCCTACAATGTTATGCCTGTCGGCGACCGCTGTGTGCTGAGGATAGCCAGTCAGTACATTATCAGGCCGGCATCTCCTGTCCTTATTGTTATGATAAATCCAGCGAGGTGCAGAAGTCCGGCTTTGCAGAGCGCCGGAGGCAGGTCAGGCTTGCTGGACAGCGGCGGATTAAGCACATCGGTGCGAAAATGCCGATGAGCAAACAGAGATAAATCTGCCGCCATTATTTATATGGCAGCGAACCTTCTGCAACAGCGTCTCACCCGTCATGGCATGGGGCGCTGGGCGGTGCAGTTTGTGTGTCGGTTACATCGTTATTATGCACAGTTACGATGCCACGGTGATTATCCGGCATGGCAGCAGGCGATAGCCGGGTTGGCTGAGATCACGCCCAGCCAGGTTGTGCTGGATGCCGACTGGATTCGGATTGGATCAGCCGATGATTGCCCGGCGAATGTGCAGCGTGAACTGGAACAGGTCATAGCGGTATTAAGGCCGTGGCGCAAAGGGCCTTACACGTTGTTCGGTATAGATTTGGATGCCGAATGGCGCTCTGATTACAAGTGGCGCCGTTTGCAGGGCAGGATCAGTTCATTGCAGGGGCGTTGTGTGCTGGATGTGGGCTGTGGCAATGGGTATTTTGGCTGGCGTATGCTGGCGGCAGGTGCTGATCTGGTCATCGGCCTTGATCCGGTGCTGCGCTATGTCATGCAATATCACCTCATACAAAAATACCTTCGGCAATATGCTTTTACGTTACTGCCGTGTCGTCTTGAGGATGTACTGGATGAGCATTTGCAGTTTGATACGGTGTTCTCCATGGGCGTGCTGTATCACCATCCGGCACCTGAAACGCATCTCCGGCATGTATTTGACGTGCTGCGGCCTGGCGGGGAATTAATTCTTGAAACCTTAATTGTTGATGACAGTTATGCCGAAAAATTAAGGCCGACCACACGTTATGCACGCATGAAGAATATCTCCATTATTCCCAGTATCCAGACACTCACATCCTGGCTGACATGCTGTGGTTATCGGCAAGCGATGTTGGCCGATGTGTCGAGAACAACACCGGCTGAACAAAGGGTGACACGCTGGTCAGGGACGCAATCCTTGATAAACTTTCTTGATAAAAACGATAACCATCTGACGATAGAAGGGTATCCTGCACCGCAACGAGCGATACTGATTGCACAGAAGTAACCTGATATGTATGTGCATATATCACCTGATTGACGAGGCGATGAGCCGTCTGGGAGATGCCGTTCATTCCCCGGCGGCGTCAGTGCAGATGATACTGTCTGTTATATCCTGATGAGGCCGAAGCGTCATGCTTCGGAATACTTATTATCTATATGGCAGGGGTGGGTTATTCGTGTAGCTTCAATGAGGCCGAAGCGTAATGCTTCGGAATACACTTGGCGAGCTAACTTCTCTGTTGGATCAATGGCTAGCTTCAATGAGGCCGAAGCGTAATGCTTCGGAATACAAATAGGAGATGATTATGTCGATGAATAACAATGGTGCTTCAATGAGGCCGAAGCGTAATGCTTCGGAATACCTGCGCTCAATCGCGGCAAGCATCTTGCGAAAACCCAGCTTCAATGAGGCCGAAGCGTAATGCTTCGGAATACGTAAGGTTGTACAAGCGATCAACAGTGGTGTTGCAATGCTTCAATGAGGCCGAAGCGTAATGCTTCGGAATACGTAAGGTTGTACAAGCGATCAACAGTGGTGTTGCAATGCTTCAATGAGGCCGAAGCGTAATGCTTCGGAATACTTCAAAAAAGTGTGGCTACCACAAGAGGGTGGGCAAAGCTTCAATGAGGCCGAAGCGTAATGCTTCGGAATACAGCATAAGTCATACCTAGAACCTCACTTCGATGCTCCGCTTCAATGAGGCCGAAGCGTAATGCTTCGGAATACGTTCAAGGCCTGGTCTAGCGGACGTATGCGGGTATTGCTTCAATGAGGCCGAAGCGTAATGCTTCGGAATACATAGCTAGTTATTCCGTGCCGATGCCTGCGCTAATGCTTCAATGAGGCCGAAGCGTAATGCTTCGGAATACCAGTGAACGCCCGCATCCATGCGGGCTTGGATACGTCCTTCAATGAGGCCGAAGCGTAATGCTTCGGAATACAAACTCGAACGCGGAACCGAAACTGTAGGAACCTTCGCCTTCAATGAGGCCGAAGCGTAATGCTTCGGAATACAAAAAAGTCTATAGCTTTCGAAGTAGCCTCTGTAGCACCTTCAATGAGGCCGAAGCGTAATGCTTCGGAATACTCCAGTAACACGGATCAGATACCAGAAAATAAATTATCCCTTCAATGAGGCCGAAGCGTAATGCTTCGGAATACAGGGCATGGTGTTTTTAACTCGCGCAGGCTTCGACGCCCTTCAATGAGGCCGAAGCGTAATGCTTCGGAATACCATGTCTTCACCTTGTTCATTGTCATAGCCCCCCGTCCTTCAATGAGGCCGAAGCGTAATGCTTCGGAATACGCAGGCCAGTGGCCAGCACATCAACCCCGGCATGGTACCTTCAATGAGGCCGAAGCGTAATGCTTCGGAATACAGCGATGCGAGTGGCTGAAATCCTAGAGATCGACCCAGCCTTCAATGAGGCCGAAGCGTAATGCTTCGGAATACACAATTTACCTTCGCGAGCCTTCTCGGTCTTAATCTCCTTCAATGAGGCCGAAGCGTAATGCTTCGGAATACATGCTTAACGAAATGCTTAACGCTGGTCACTGGCACTTCCTTCAATGAGGCCGAAGCGTAATGCTTCGGAATACGCTACGGCGCCCGGAATAACCGGCCACCACGACGAAACCTTCAATGAGGCCGAAGCGTAATGCTTCGGAATACCAGACGATGTAGCACGTGTGCAGCGAGGATTAGATCCTTCAATGAGGCCGAAGCGTAATGCTTCGGAATACGCGTTATATCTTGATCTCTTAGCGCTCGAATATCCAGCCTTCAATGAGGCCGAAGCGTAATGCTTCGGAATACCCGGTGATCATAATGGGGGTTGATTTCGGCAAGGTCTCCCTTCAATGAGGCCGAAGCGTAATGCTTCGGAATACTTTTCGTTTGCGTTATCTTTTGCCGCCGCCCCCCAACCTTCAATGAGGCCGAAGCGTAATGCTTCGGAATACATAACCGGCCACCACGACGAAAAAATTCGTCCCGCTCCTTCAATGAGGCCGAAGCGTAATGCTTCGGAATACCTTAGTCGGTTTTACCTCGCTTGCCCCCGCCGTTGCGCCTTCAATGAGGCCGAAGCGTAATGCTTCGGAATACTTGCTGAACCAGACGATAAAACAAAATTATCACGGGCCTTCAATGAGGCCGAAGCGTAATGCTTCGGAATACCACGATCGCTACGTGTCAGCGTAGGCACCGTACGCAGCCTTCAATGAGGCCGAAGCGTAATGCTTCGGAATACAAACGTGCAGGGTTAAAACCGGTGTTGCTGACAGTGCCTTCAATGAGGCCGAAGCGTAATGCTTCGGAATACTTTGTTTAGTGTGGTTTTTAATTTTTTCAGAGGCTTACCTTCAATGAGGCCGAAGCGTAATGCTTCGGAATACTCCAGCACCTTCTCGATCATCGCCAAAGCCCGTGTCCCTTCAATGAGGCCGAAGCGTAATGCTTCGGAATACACTACGGCGAAATTAAATTGTTAGCTGGCTACACAGCCTTCAATGAGGCCGAAGCGTAATGCTTCGGAATACACTACGGCGAAATTAAATTGTTAGCTGGCTACACAGCCTTCAATGAGGCCGAAGCGTAATGCTTCGGAATACAGTTAGTTTTGATTTTTTTAGTCGCTTAAACTCGATCCTTCAATGAGGCCGAAGCGTAATGCTTCGGAATACCCAGGAGTAGATGGTAGAGGCTTGTTCTTGATCGCCACCCTTCAATGAGGCCGAAGCGTAATGCTTCGGAATACAGCAGATTCTAAGATGGTCTGGTTAGCAAGACGTATGGCCTTCAATGAGGCCGAAGCGTAATGCTTCGGAATACCTGATGGATGTTGATCTGGTCGAGGCCGCCGCCAAGCCTTCAATGAGGCCGAAGCGTAATGCTTCGGAATACGCTATATACAAGTTGCAACAACCGCGTCAAATCAACGTCCTTCAATGAGGCCGAAGCGTAATGCTTCGGAATACGAGCGGGAGCTGGCCGAGGAAATCGGCAAACGTGTACCTTCAATGAGGCCGAAGCGTAATGCTTCGGAATACCGATCAAGTATCTATCGTACGCGTCACGTTAGACGCCCTTCAATGAGGCCGAAGCGTAATGCTTCGGAATACGATGATCCGAATATCTGCCCAAGGAACCTATTATTATCTTCAATGAGGCCGAAGCGTAATGCTTCGGAATACGTACGCCGGGCGGCGTATGGTTCCGCGACGTCAGATTCTTCAATGAGGCCGAAGCGTAATGCTTCGGAATACGCGGCGCTACCCTGGATCAAATAATTCAGCAACTTATCTTCAATGAGGCCGAAGCGTAATGCTTCGGAATACAACAACCTACTTGTTGCGCCTGATGATTTTACCGTCTCTTCAATGAGGCCGAAGCGTAATGCTTCGGAATACCTGCGACTCGCCCAGCTACAAGCGCAACAGTGTCTGTCTTCAATGAGGCCGAAGCGTAATGCTTCGGAATACGCAGTCTTTTAATTCGCGTTGCCACTTACGCAGCTATCTTCAATGAGGCCGAAGCGTAATGCTTCGGAATACAACGCAGTCATACGCAAATTGAAAGTATCACCAGGCATCTTCAATGAGGCCGAAGCGTAATGCTTCGGAATACTACCATAGAGGCGATGGGTTATTTTCGTTTTTTCGACTCTTCAATGAGGCCGAAGCGTAATGCTTCGGAATACCTGCGACTCGCCCAGCTACAAGCGCAACAGTGTCTGTCTTCAATGAGGCCGAAGCGTAATGCTTCGGAATACGCAGTCTTTTAATTCGCGTTGCCACTTACGCAGCTATCTTCAATGAGGCCGAAGCGTAATGCTTCGGAATACTAGCAGCATAACCTACTCGCCCACCTGCTCACCTGCTCTTCAATGAGGCCGAAGCGTAATGCTTCGGAATACACCACGATTACCATGCAACAACACTTCCGGGTATGGGCTTCAATGAGGCCGAAGCGTAATGCTTCGGAATACGATTTAAAAAGCGGAACCTAGGTCCAAGCATAGGCTAGCTTCAATGAGGCCGAAGCGTAATGCTTCGGAATACATTTGCCTAGTTATGCTTTTATTTTTCCTCGCGGTAGCTTCAATGAGGCCGAAGCGTAATGCTTCGGAATACGAGGACAGGGCGTATATCATGCCATCCGAATTTCATGCTTCAATGAGGCCGAAGCGTAATGCTTCGGAATACAATTATCGTGATTATTAATAATATCTTGATGGGGGTGCTTCAATGAGGCCGAAGCGTAATGCTTCGGAATACGTCGCAGCAGCCGATCCCCCTAGCATGTTGCCGCGGCTTCAATGAGGCCGAAGCGTAATGCTTCGGAATACCGGGAACTGTATAGCGAACGTGACGGCGCCTATGAACGCTTCAATGAGGCCGAAGCGTAATGCTTCGGAATACGTACAGAGCTACTGTTGCTAATTCTGTCGGCGTGTAGCTTCAATGAGGCCGAAGCGTAATGCTTCGGAATACTGTTTTACCCTAGGCCTTACCCTAGGTGACCTCATTTGCTTCAATGAGGCCGAAGCGTAATGCTTCGGAATACCGTTTTAGCCCTGTTTTACCCTAGGCGCCCTCATTTGCTTCAATGAGGCCGAAGCGTAATGCTTCGGAATACGACGACATCAAGACGGGCAAGGTATACGCTGATCATGCTTCAATGAGGCCGAAGCGTAATGCTTCGGAATACTGCCCATCATCTAGCGACACGACGATCTTGACGCGGGTGCTTCAATGAGGCCGAAGCGTAATGCTTCGGAATACATATTTTTTCGAGTTGCTGATCTAATTATTTTCAGCAGCTTCAATGAGGCCGAAGCGTAATGCTTCGGAATACCTCATCCTCACGTAGTACCGCCGCAGAATTGTTGCGGCTTCAATGAGGCCGAAGCGTAATGCTTCGGAATACGGAGAAAAAAATGCCAAGATCAAAAAAACAAATACAGCTTCAATGAGGCCGAAGCGTAATGCTTCGGAATACATCTGCCTAGTTATGCTTTTATTTTTCCTCGCGGTAGCTTCAATGAGGCCGAAGCGTAATGCTTCGGAATACCGGGAATACCAAGATGCTTCTCGGCCACTTCCAGATCGCTTCAATGAGGCCGAAGCGTAATGCTTCGGAATACAAACTATCACCAACTGACTAATCACTTAGGTATACGCTTCAATGAGGCCGAAGCGTAATGCTTCGGAATACTTAATCTTCATAATTAATGTAGTCCTCCACTAATTGCTTCAATGAGGCCGAAGCGTAATGCTTCGGAATACTTCCGCTGTTGGTAGCGTCCACGATTACTGTATCAAGCTTCAATGAGGCCGAAGCGTAATGCTTCGGAATACGTTTTACCCTAGGCCTTACCTTAGGTCACCTTACTGCTTCAATGAGGCCGAAGCGTAATGCTTCGGAATACTTCAAGATCACCGTTGCAAGGGCGGGGGGTGCTAATGCTTCAATGAGGCCGAAGCGTAATGCTTCGGAATACATCATTTCCGCCAAAAACAAATGACAAGCGCCCCTTGCTTCAATGAGGCCGAAGCGTAATGCTTCGGAATACTAAACGGCGCTGATCGTAACGACATCATTGCCGACAGGCTTCAATGAGGCCGAAGCGTAATGCTTCGGAATACTTAAATCTGCTGCTGATAGATATCTCCACATACCGCCGGCTTCAATGAGGCCGAAGCGTAATGCTTCGGAATACGCGAATATCAGCAGCTCGTTAGCGCAGGCATCCGCAAGGCTTCAATGAGGCCGAAGCGTAATGCTTCGGAATACACGCATCCATGCGTGCTTGAATACGTCAAAATATGGCTTCAATGAGGCCGAAGCGTAATGCTTCGGAATACAAAGCCGGGAGAGATCCAGACTCAGAAATTGCCTTCGCTTCAATGAGGCCGAAGCGTAATGCTTCGGAATACTTCACTTTGCGGTCTTATAGCTCGTCAACATTCGACAGCTTCAATGAGGCCGAAGCGTAATGCTTCGGAATACCAAAATTATCTCGGGTAAGTCCCGGCGCAGCTTGCAGCTTCAATGAGGCCGAAGCGTAATGCTTCGGAATACGGCGGTAAACCAAGCGCAAAAAGAAGTGACGGTGAACGCTTCAATGAGGCCGAAGCGTAATGCTTCGGAATACTGCGTCACTTTTCTTCGAATGCCACGTCGTCCTCACAGCTTCAATGAGGCCGAAGCGTAATGCTTCGGAATACCAAGCCGGGAATCAACCAAAGGTACATAGAATACGGAGCTTCAATGAGGCCGAAGCGTAATGCTTCGGAATACTTTTTAGTGGTTATGGGAAACGAAAATAACATGAATTGCTTCAATGAGGCCGAAGCGTAATGCTTCGGAATACGGGCCCGCTACCAGGGAATAGAATCCCTCCAACAGTAGCTTCAATGAGGCCGAAGCGTAATGCTTCGGAATACCAACAGGTGTTCCCAACACCACGTCACGATCAATGGCGCTTCAATGAGGCCGAAGCGTAATGCTTCGGAATACAGGTTATCTAAGCAGACGCCAATAACTATAGACGTAGCTTCAATGAGGCCGAAGCGTAATGCTTCGGAATACGAAGTGATCCAGACTCGGAAATTGCCCGCAAAGTGTGCTTCAATGAGGCCGAAGCGTAATGCTTCGGAATACCGTGACATAGCGATCGGTATCGTCGAGCGAGAAATGCTTCAATGAGGCCGAAGCGTAATGCTTCGGAATACCACTACTAGCGGGAGCAACAGCCAAAAAATCGGCACGGCTTCAATGAGGCCGAAGCGTAATGCTTCGGAATACAGGGTCGCCAGCAACGCTGTCTGTACGCACCAGCCGGCTTCAATGAGGCCGAAGCGTAATGCTTCGGAATACTCCCTAGCTAGTTGCGCCGATGAGCTGTACGCCTTGGCTTCAATGAGGCCGAAGCGTAATGCTTCGGAATACGCAGTAACACGTGATCGCCCTTCAGGATCATACGCATGCTTCAATGAGGCCGAAGCGTAATGCTTCGGAATACTCCCTAGCTAGTTGCGCCGATGAGCTGTACGCCTTGGCTTCAATGAGGCCGAAGCGTAATGCTTCGGAATACGCAGTAACACGTGATCGCCCTTCAGGATCATACGCATGCTTCAATGAGGCCGAAGCGTAATGCTTCGGAATACCCCAGATGTCGTAATACATTTCCTTTGCTTTGTCGAGCTTCAATGAGGCCGAAGCGTAATGCTTCGGAATACTCTACCTGCAATTGCATTGCCAGGATTCGCATTACCGCTTCAATGAGGCCGAAGCGTAATGCTTCGGAATACGCCCATCATCTAGCGACACGACGATCCTGATCCGGACGCTTCAATGAGGCCGAAGCGTAATGCTTCGGAATACGGCAGAAGCGAGTAACACTGATGCAATACCAGCAAGGCTTCAATGAGGCCGAAGCGTAATGCTTCGGAATACCGGATCAGATTGATCGGGCGGGTGGCGTCGACAAAAGGCTTCAATGAGGCCGAAGCGTAATGCTTCGGAATACGGCTAGGCCGACTAACCGATCACATAATTCAATCAAGCTTCAATGAGGCCGAAGCGTAATGCTTCGGAATACAGCGGAACCCCGTCCAGCAAAAAAGAAATACGTCCCCGCTTCAATGAGGCCGAAGCGTAATGCTTCGGAATACCACAACTGCCCCCGGTAGAATGGGAATAACTCAGTGGCTTCAATGAGGCCGAAGCGTAATGCTTCGGAATACGATGATACCTAGTTGCTTCGCATACAGCGATCCAGCGCTTCAATGAGGCCGAAGCGTAATGCTTCGGAATACGTACAGAGCTACTGTTGCTAATTCTGTCGGCGCGCAGCTTCAATGAGGCCGAAGCGTAATGCTTCGGAATACTGAGTATACTACTGGTGGAGATGGGAAAACTAAAAGCTTCAATGAGGCCGAAGCGTAATGCTTCGGAATACTTGGGCGCTTGGGGCTAATGCCGATCCGATACCAGGCTTCAATGAGGCCGAAGCGTAATGCTTCGGAATACGGCGTTGGGTTTTCGCAAGGCGCTCTTGCGACCCGCGCTTCAATGAGGCCGAAGCGTAATGCTTCGGAATACATCAGATTGATCGGGCGGGCGGCATCGGCAAAAGTGAGCTTCAATGAGGCCGAAGCGTAATGCTTCGGAATACCGCCGCGGAAAAGGTACATAGATCAATGCCGCTTCGTGCTTCAATGAGGCCGAAGCGTAATGCTTCGGAATACCGCCACACTAACTGTCTCGCCACGTGACACCCGTGGCTTCAATGAGGCCGAAGCGTAATGCTTCGGAATACGTGATGAAGCGGTGCAGATATTAGATCAACTAGGATGCTTCAATGAGGCCGAAGCGTAATGCTTCGGAATACATACGCGTAGACGCCCGGTCGTGTAGTTCCACAAAAGCTTCAATGAGGCCGAAGCGTAATGCTTCGGAATACCATTTTTTTCTTGCGGTCTTTCTCGATCACAACAACGCTTCAATGAGGCCGAAGCGTAATGCTTCGGAATACTACACTGGCCGCAAGGAACATCGATTGGCATATCGGAGCTTCAATGAGGCCGAAGCGTAATGCTTCGGAATACGCTTAAACTCGATAAAAAAAATTTCGCCGGAAGACGCTTCAATGAGGCCGAAGCGTAATGCTTCGGAATACGGCCATGTTTGCTTTTTTCCTCGTGGTAGCTAATTAATGCTTCAATGAGGCCGAAGCGTAATGCTTCGGAATACGGCCGTGACTGCATACCCATCACCGGATCGAAAGACGCGCTTCAATGAGGCCGAAGCGTAATGCTTCGGAATACGACCCTAGATCAAGAAATTGAAAAGATTGAAAACGAGCTTCAATGAGGCCGAAGCGTAATGCTTCGGAATACAAGTTTTCCCTCGCGAGCCTTTTCGCTCTTTATCTGGCTTCAATGAGGCCGAAGCGTAATGCTTCGGAATACGAAGTTTTCCCTCTCGAGCCTTTTCGCTCCGCACCTGGCTTCAATGAGGCCGAAGCGTAATGCTTCGGAATACTCATCATGTATTGTTCTTGTCGTTTCTTTCTGCCTAGCTTCAATGAGGCCGAAGCGTAATGCTTCGGAATACCAAGCCCTACGTATCTGGTGCTATTACCTTCCATCGTGCTTCAATGAGGCCGAAGCGTAATGCTTCGGAATACTACTGCAAAAAAAATTAAGTGAATCAGGGATCAAACGCTTCAATGAGGCCGAAGCGTAATGCTTCGGAATACCAGGGTATTATTGTAACTGGTGTAATTTTTCAAAATCGCTTCAATGAGGCCGAAGCGTAATGCTTCGGAATACCAGCTACGGGGTCGATCTTTTTTCCGATCTTCGCCGCTTCAATGAGGCCGAAGCGTAATGCTTCGGAATACCCGATGATATTACGGGCCACAGTAATAGGGAGTTAGCGCTTCAATGAGGCCGAAGCGTAATGCTTCGGAATACAGAGTGTCGATAATATCTCTGCGATTAGACCAAACCGCTTCAATGAGGCCGAAGCGTAATGCTTCGGAATACTTTTGTTCTGTGGTTTGGTCGCCGTCTAACTATGTCGCTTCAATGAGGCCGAAGCGTAATGCTTCGGAATACCTCGCATTTGTTCCTGTCTTAATATTTGCCCGCCAAGCTTCAATGAGGCCGAAGCGTAATGCTTCGGAATACTCGGCATATTCACCAGGTCGCTGGTGGTGAGGCTCCAGCTTCAATGAGGCCGAAGCGTAATGCTTCGGAATACAAACCAGTTCACTCCAGAGACTCTTGGTCGTAGATCGCTTCAATGAGGCCGAAGCGTAATGCTTCGGAATACTCCAGTTTTTAGCTGCTCTGCGTTTATGCGACGCAGGCTTCAATGAGGCCGAAGCGTAATGCTTCGGAATACACACCATGCGTTAGGTGTGGAGGTGCCGGAACTAGCGCTTCAATGAGGCCGAAGCGTAATGCTTCGGAATACAGCTCTCCCGCCTATACCACCCGATGTTGCTGGCGGGGCTTCAATGAGGCCGAAGCGTAATGCTTCGGAATACCCGCCAAGCGTTCATCGATGACGGTTTCGTAGATCCGGCTTCAATGAGGCCGAAGCGTAATGCTTCGGAATACACGGCGAGCTGGCGCTGAACGGCAATCCGATTAATGGGCTTCAATGAGGCCGAAGCGTAATGCTTCGGAATACTGCCGGTATCGCATCGCTGTTACCACTACGCGCCCAAGCTTCAATGAGGCCGAAGCGTAATGCTTCGGAATACTCCCGCAGACTGATATAGAGTCACCAGTAGAGGCAGAGCGCTTCAATGAGGCCGAAGCGTAATGCTTCGGAATACGAAAATAATTAGATCAGCAACTCGAAAAAATATAGGTGCTTCAATGAGGCCGAAGCGTAATGCTTCGGAATACAAACGTTACGGGAGAGGAAGAAGAAAATGAGTATGAAGCTTCAATGAGGCCGAAGCGTAATGCTTCGGAATACTTCGCTGCCGCCGCAAACACTCGATCAAACGGGTGATTTGCTTCAATGAGGCCGAAGCGTAATGCTTCGGAATACTGGAGACCCTACAGTTTATTTTGTACGCTATAGCGGGCTTCAATGAGGCCGAAGCGTAATGCTTCGGAATACCGAATCGTAGTGTAGTGGATATGCTTACCTCGCAGGCTTCAATGAGGCCGAAGCGTAATGCTTCGGAATACCTGACTTTGGGCGCAACCAACAATTTGAGGTCGACGGTGCTTCAATGAGGCCGAAGCGTAATGCTTCGGAATACAAAAAAACAAATACAGAATTGGGATGAGGAACTAGCGCTTCAATGAGGCCGAAGCGTAATGCTTCGGAATACCTTCGTAAAACCATGGTTAGAAAAATTTAATGTTCCGCTTCAATGAGGCCGAAGCGTAATGCTTCGGAATACGCTGCTGAGATAGGGCAAGCGATCAACGGCACGCAAGCTTCAATGAGGCCGAAGCGTAATGCTTCGGAATACTATTCCCCCCGCCCTATACTGTGTTTGTCGGATCGAGCTTCAATGAGGCCGAAGCGTAATGCTTCGGAATACCAGTCGGCGATGTTGCTACAGTAGCGACACAAACAAGCTTCAATGAGGCCGAAGCGTAATGCTTCGGAATACAGGATGATCCAGACCAGGGCGGGGATGGTGATGCTGGCTTCAATGAGGCCGAAGCGTAATGCTTCGGAATACACAGTGCAGATGAGGTTGTGTATACTATTTTTTCGGGCTTCAATGAGGCCGAAGCGTAATGCTTCGGAATACCCTAGGAGTCAATTCGTAGGGGCGCTGATAGGCCTCAAGCTTCAATGAGGCCGAAGCGTAATGCTTCGGAATACGCATCGCAGGGCGTTGCCAGGGGTTGCCTTGCTCGAGGCTTCAATGAGGCCGAAGCGTAATGCTTCGGAATACATCCTCGAGTCTGTAGATTTCAGCAACGGAGTGCTCGCTTCAATGAGGCCGAAGCGTAATGCTTCGGAATACAATTGGAGTAAGTTTTACTCTTATGTCTCTCGCCAGGCTTCAATGAGGCCGAAGCGTAATGCTTCGGAATACCGGAAGGTAAAACAAACATTCTATCCGGCCACGATCTAGCTTCAATGAGGCCGAAGCGTAATGCTTCGGAATACAGCGATCGACAACACCGCCTCTTGGGCGCGTAGTGGGCTTCAATGAGGCCGAAGCGTAATGCTTCGGAATACACAAACCACCGCCGAGAACAGCCGCAGTTCCAGGATGCTTCAATGAGGCCGAAGCGTAATGCTTCGGAATACGCAAGCGATCAACGGCGTGCAACAAAAATATTCGTAGCTTCAATGAGGCCGAAGCGTAATGCTTCGGAATACAGCCTTGCCGTATCACCTGCTATGGCAGGGTCTAAAAACTCCCAGTGCGAGCGCTGATCAGCCAAGACCGAAATACGCATCCACAATTTATGTTGTGCATACATAACAACAGCATAACCCCTTGTTTGTTAAAGAGCAACACCAATGCGAGCGCTCCCCGGTGATAGCATCATCACCGCCGCACTCGCTAACGTCAGGCAAGTTCATCATACGATGATCGGTTCCCGAACAACAGCGTTAAATTCCTTGCCGAGGCTGGTCACTCTCGGCGCCACCGCATCGGCAGGCCCCAGATCCAGTATCAAGATATGATCCTCTCGATGGTGGATCAGCTCATCCAGCATGGCGATGAGCTCCGCATGGCGCCTGGCGGACAAACGGCACTGGAAGACAGATAATTGCAACCATTCGCCATAGCCACGCAGCAGCGTGAATATGGCGCGCCCGCGCCTGGCATCGCCGATGTCGTATGCGATCACATAAAGATGCTCATTCATGTCGCCTCATCTGGTTATCAGTTGTGGAAAGGCGATCATATCGCCTAACAGAAATCTGGAGAGCAACCTGGCCTGCAATTCAAGCAGGCGCCGATAACTCAGCCGGTAGCCAAACAGCGGGTGCGTTATCTCCTGGCTTAGGCGTCTTTCATAGGCGGCGATAAAACGCTTGCGCCCATCGGCGGTTAAATTAACACTGCCAGCGGCGGCGACAAAGTCGCTTGGCCTGAGCTCGCCATTGTTAATCACGGTAAGCACGGTGGAGTCCGCTATGAGTGGTCGGAACGGCTCCATCATGTCCAACGCCAGGGCCGGTCGGCCATAGCGGGGCTGATGATAAAACCCGCGGTAAGCATCAAAGCCGACTGCCGTTAAGGTCACCGTCCAGGTCTTCACCAGCAAGGCATAGGCGTATGAGAGCATGGCATTGACCGCATCGGCGGGCGGGCGGCGGTTGCGGCTGGCAAAATCAAAGGTGATGTTCTGGTGTGCTTCCTGGTGTTTAATGAGATAGTCAAATGCGCCGAAATAGTTCGCTGCCGCGTTGCCCTCCACCCCCAGCAGCTGCTGGATGGATGAGGCCCGGCCAGCCTGGTCGGCATCGCGCCGCAGGGTCTTTATCAGTGGCTTGCTGCTGTGTTCTGCCTTCCAGTTACGGCGCAACAAGGTACGGCAATTCAAAATCTTCGCACGCACCAGGCCCCTGGCTAACGTCAAACACACCTGCTCATCAAAACTCGCCTTGTATTGGGCGGTGCGTATTTCAACATTCTTATGACCCACGCCAATGCTGTGTCCTAAAAACCAGCCGCCGTAAGAGTGCCAGCTCACCGGTATTTCCCGCCGCATCAACTCATGCAGGGTCGGCGTTGTCAGATAAATATTGCCCATCAATATCACCTGCGAGACATCCACCAGACGGGCGTGGGTCACCGGCTCATCGCCAATGGAAATCTCCAGCCGCTCGCCGCGCTTGCGAACAGCCGCCTTATGCGCCTGAACATACAGCGGCAGGGCGGTATCATGGCCGATGGTCAGCAGCCTTGGCGGGGTATCGGTTCTGTGAAAAAAATTCACCTCATCCGGCAGGCAAATACCCACCAGCGAACAGCGCGGACACTTAGGGCTGTCTTCGAGCGGGGGCGGCATCTGGCCGCCCGCGGCGATCAACCGCATCCCATTGATCGCGGACAATGTCGCATTATGCAGTTCCTCATCAAATCGTACCGCTACCTTCTCTTTCGAGCCGGCAAAATACAGAAAACCCGAATCGCACTCATAGCCATGCTCTTGCAGCAACATGCCTTGCAGGCACAGTTGCACGCGCTCCGGCGCATAAGCGCCCTTGGCAACGTGCGGTCGTTTGCCTTTTTTATAATCCACCGGTATCACCTTGCCCGCCTCCGCCTCCACCAGGTCCAGCTTGGCAATGACGCCGAGGCGCTCTGATGACAGCGTGACGGAGCGTGAATGAAAAGCATCATCCTGGTTCAGCTCGGTCGCTGCCGGTAATTTGTTATCCGGCGTATCAACGCGCCGATGCTGATAACGGCCGGCCACGGTATCGGCGGATTCAGCCCATTCGCCCTGCACCCATTCAAGGTAGGCAAGGCGCGGACAATACTGGTATTCATTCACCATCCGTGCAGGCAACAGCGGCAGCGCTGCTGAGAGTTCCGGTGCAGGCAAGGGCAATGTTATCTGGGTATCCGTCATGTCAGAACATTGGTTTATTTTTCCGACCGCTATCATAGCAGTAATGCTGGGCAGGCTTTAGCGAAGATGCGGTGGATGACGCTAAGGCAGCATCGTGTTTACAGGCAAGTGAAATAAGGCAGCGGTATGTATGCCATACGCCCTGGCTTTAATTACTTGTACTTCATAACTCGCTGCCGCCCGGTGTTACCTCTCATCCGTTATGTTGCTGGCTCAACGGGGACAGCAGCCGTGAAGTTACGGTATTTGCCAACAGTAATGCGCTGAGAGCGGTATATTTCACCAATACCACGCGCTTGAAGTGCATCAAAGTCTTGGTGTGTAAAGACAGGTTTTTGCAGTACTTTTATTGTTAAAAGAGAACGTACAGTATCCAAACCCACAGGAAAGCGCCACATCGGCCAGGCCCAGAAGGTATCTTTACTGCCTTTCCCCCGAAAACCTATGGTGTGCAATTGCTGGCCTACCGGGGCAGTTGACATAAGCGGAAGTCCTTCAATCGCCAATCTGTTTGCTCCCCGAACCGTCATGATGGTATCTCCACTCGGATCCCTCCATCTAAGTGCGTAACGCCGGTCATCTACAGGGTCCCAACGGAGACTTGGTTTTTCATCAGCGTATGTCCACTGATGAAACAGGGCGCTTTTCAGATCGGTTTTTTTCGTTTCCTCTCTTATCTTTCGCATGGACTTCAAAAAATGCTGGTGTCCTGCACCACTCATGGTTCTCAAGGCAGTATCCACAATCATACCTTTATCGTCTGTAACTGCCTCAGAGCCAAGGGCCGCCAAAAATCTTACATATTCTTGCTCGTCAAACCTTGCTCGTTCCAAGGCATCAGCAGCAATTTTACGGAAGCAGTCAGGAGAGAATTTTATGTTATCGCTCAGTTCAAATGCTTCACTACCGGGGGATTTTTCTAAGAACAGGGCTAATTGTTCAAGCAGCTCATCTTGCGTTATGGCGATGCCAAATTTCAATGCCGGATTCCACACCGCCCGGGCACACCAGTAAAGTTTGGGATCCCATGCAGGCTTGCATAATGAACAGGAACGCAAAGTGCCCAAGGCCGCCAAAAAACCCAATGGGTTGGCACCGTTAATTCCGACCAGGATATGCTCGTTCTGTTTTTTCTGCTGATTCATCAGGCAACCTGCCGTTCAATTTGCTGGTGCTTTTGCTCTTCTTCACTGCTTCTCCAATCCGCCAGGCGCATCAAAGTCTCCAGCCATGCCAACCCCCACCAGCCATAACGGCGCACCAGCAGCCAGAAGCGCTCACTGATGCCGCTATCTATACGTTCAAGCCCTGTATTAGTATCGGCACTGAGTTCATGACTATCAAAAGTCATTGTCACTTTTTGCGGTGCTTGATCGTGAATGACCGGTGCAAATGGACGGCAACGACCATGATGGCTGGCGATAAGGTGCAATACCAAGTCCGAGTCATGCGCCTGGCGCAGTAATACCGGTGCGCTTTCCGCCAGGCGCACGGAGAGCAGTTCATGCCGACCGCCTTTGGGGTAGCGGCTGCTTTTACGGGCGGCGCGACGCTGCCTTGGGCTTGCCGATATTCGTCCGGACTTGGCAAGTAACTTTCCTGATGCTTTTGCCAGCCAGGGATTACCCTGATGCAGCAATGCCTGAAAGCGAGGATCGATCTTGCCCAAATCGTGTAGCCGTGCCGCCAGGATGATATCCTCACGCAGTTTCACATCCAAACCCTCAGTAAAACATCTCGCCCAGCGTCCCACGCCTTCCAGGTGTTCTGTCAATTCCACCGGCACAGTGGCCGAGGATAAATCATCTTCATCGCTGAAGGATGAATGCTCTTCATCACTCGGCAGGTTTTTACTACCCTGCAATATCCAGCCGCCACAGGGATGCGGCAAACAGCGCAGTTTTTTATCGCTTGCAAGCGCCGAAGCGATTTCTTTCAGCCAGTCCGGCTCCGCCGTCTTGCTGAGTGTATCCAGTGGCTGACGTAACACCTGATACGCATCGTCTGCTGGAATATCGGTCTGCTCAACAAACTGCATAAAGAAATCACGCATCTCCCCCGTCGGCCAGCGCACCAACAATGCCGGATGAATGCGTAATACAGGGCGTCTTTTCATTTTGAATACGGCCTGCTCGGCGCAATCTTCCCAAGCACCTTGCGGAATATGCCCCAGGTCATCCCAGCCTTTTTGCGTTGCTGGTAATACCACCACATCACCGGGACGCAGGTCGGCAGGTTCTTGGTAAATCCGGCTTTGCTCATCTTCCGGGCCGAACCAGCGAATGAATCGCCTCTCCTGATTGCTCTTGCTCTGCACATCGTCAGCCAACCTCTGCCCGTCAACATCACTGAGTTGATCAGTGACATCGCTGCCCTGTAACCATGAACGCATCACCGCCAGAGGCACCGGCATACACTCCATCGCCAGCGGCATGCACAGCCCCAGCGCTTCTATGCAGGATGACTCATCCTTTATTATCAAATCAGCACGCCAGCACACCAGCACATCCGCCGGGCCACGCTTTGGACCGTGCAGAAAAACGGCAACATCGGGATCGGGTGCCGGTTTGGGCGAGGTTTGCACCAATAAATCCAGATGGGAAGGCAACAGCACCGGCGCATTTTGGGCAGGCGTGGAGAGTGGTTGTAATAATTCCCGACAAGCATCTTCCTCAGCAGGCAGTAACTGCTGAAATTGCTTGATGCCGAAATCAATCTGTTCTCGTCCATCTTTGGTTAGCCATTGCCAGGTGTTGGCCAGAGCCTCGCCGTACACCGGATCGGGCGACTCTGTTTTAATTTGATCCTGCCGCACCATGATCACGCCACGGGCATCAATCTGACAGCCACCGCGATTCAAGCGCCCGAACCGTTGCCGCAAGGCATCCAGCCCGGCACACTCAGTAACCAGCACATCAAAATCCAGATTGGCACCCACTTCCAGGGTCTGCGTGGCCACCACCACGACCGGTCGTTCGAGGCTACGCTCAGCATCACCGCTACGCACCGCCAGTTTATGTATCCATTCACCAACGATGGCATCCTTGTCCACAGTACGCATACGACCGGTGAGCAACACACTGTCAATATCACCCCGGGCCTGCAAATCCTGGTAAATCAGACATGCGGTTTTCACCCGGTTGACGATCACACCTATTGCCTGCACACCGCTTTCAAGGAAGATCTCTATCTCGCCGTTCATCGCCTTGGCCAATTCGGGTAGCGCCGCCTTGTCTTTGGCTTTTTTCGCCTCCTTTAACTCAACCGGCTTGGATGCCATGATTCTCGGCCCCAGCACCTCATGGCTTTTATCATCATCGTCAATCCTGAATATCTCATCCTCGCTCACCTCATCCGGCGGTGTTGCCGACAGCATGGTATGGACGAAGGGGGCGGCCAGCTTTTCGCTTTCCGCCCATCGGCGGTATTTGCCAATCGCCTGCAAGGTTTGTCGGAACGGATTGGCACAATGTGCCTCATCAAGGATAATCAGAGCATCGTTGGCCGCCATTGCCGCGTGTATGGGCACCGTATAATCAGAGCGTAAGCCGTAACCCCGGTATAACAGCCTAGAGCCGATCTGATCGACCGTGCTGGCGATAACGCAGGGTTGCAACGGATTTCTTATCCATTGATCATCGCGATAGATCCCGCCACGTAGCTGCACACAGGCCAACGGCAAGGGGCCGCTTGCCAGTGTACGCAAACGTTGGGCAACGGTGTGCAATATACCCACCTCGGCTTGCTCAAGTTTGGCGGCGATTCTCTGCGCCCGTTCATAAGCCTCATCAACGATGATCCGGCGATCAACCACAAAAAAGATCCGCCGGGGCGCTGCACACTGGGCTAACTGCTGCTCTGCCTGACTGGCCAGGGCGAACAAGGCGATATCCATGCAAGCGGTTTTACCAGCACCAGTGGGCACGGCAATACAGGGTGGCCACGGCTCGCCCTTCGCGATTCGCAAGGCCAGTTTTTTCTGCCAGGGGAAGGGAGCATAGCCATGCAGTGCCTGAAAAAAATCCGTAAACTGCTCTGCTTGCAAGGCTGGCATTACGAGCGTTCTTCACGCATGGGACGCAACAGGCCATAGCCACGAAAGCGCCCGGCACCCAGCAATATAGGCCCCTGTACCGGCTGGGAAAACTCCAATACTACATGACTATGGCGCATGGTACCGCCACCCTGCTTGCGTTGCATGGGGGGATAAACATGCTGAGGCGGTACGC
Organism: Gammaproteobacteria bacterium; assembly: GCA_963422205.2. Lineage (GTDB taxonomy): Bacteria > Pseudomonadota > Gammaproteobacteria > Eutrophobiales > Eutrophobiaceae > CAXMWX01. Next base: position 569,893 of record CAXMWX010000001.1, read on the forward strand.
CGATGATCGGGCTGATACCTGTAGCCAAAACATGCGCTGGTCGCGGCAGGCTGATACGCTCACAGGCCAAGGTGAGCATTCCGGCAATTTGTTTGTCTTTATCCTTACCCTTGGGATGCCGATCAAACACCACGGGTGTGACCGAGGCCCAACAGGTAGCGGGGCGATTCCAGGTATCCGCCCTCAAGGCAAACGGCGGAAAATCAGCAAGTTCCAACTGCACTTGCCAATCAAACAAACGGCCATGATAAAGCCGAAGTGGCTGTTGATGACCGGCATCATCGAATTGCGTCAGCCAGCCGAAATAATGATGCAAGGCATCTTGCGGTGCGGTTCTCGGCAGGGCGATGGCAACGCCAAGCAGGTGACCATCGGCATGTTCACGACCCACATGCGGCAGGGGAAACATGGCGATATGGGGTTGGCGGGATGGCGCACCTTGGCGGCTGTGGCCGCTAATCCACTCAGGGATTGGCGGTTTGCAATTCTTCAACAGCGTATCTCGCAGCGTTTTCGTCAGTAGCAACGTGCTTTCAAGCCCTAGCGGTCTGCCGCTGATGCGCTTGATGATAATCAATCTGGGATCAAATAAACTGCCCAGTATTTCTCTGGCAGCACCGCTGTCTTTAATTCTTGCATAGCCCTGCGCTCTTCCCCGCTCAGGGCGCAGGCGCTTTGGTTCGCCGGCAGGAAATTCGTTGTTAATCTGTTCTTTTAATCTGCGTCTATCATTTCTTGTGGCGCTTTCATGTTCTGCCTTCAACCCATGGTATTCATCAATCGCCGCTTCGTTATAAAAGCGTTTAAGCGCATCTAACCGGCCAGGCCACGGAACACGGAGGCTGTAATCACGTCGGTCGTCACTCGGCACAAGACTTCCCCCGGGCGGATTCTGACAGAGCCAGACCTGCACCAGCGATGCCGAGTGTCCAAGCGAAGTCACATTGCGGCATAAATGAACCAGAGCGTTTTCCCATTCCAAAGGCTGGCTATCTGTCCAGATGAAGTACACCCGGGGGTCATCGGGGATGGCAACGGGGAAATGCCTGGGTTGCCGTGAGCGCTTTTCCGGTAACAAGGAAAGACCGCTTTTTAACTGTTCTTTTGAGGGAGTTCCGTTTTCTCTTAATCTTGGCATCTGCACATCATTCACCGGTACATAGCTGGTCACTGTTTTTCGCGGTTTTGCCAGTGAGCAGTATAATGATGGTGCGCCCTGATGCTCCAGCCATTGTAACGCCTGTTCGGCCTCGGTCCTCGGGACATCATCAGCCTGAAAACAAGCGGCGGTCAAGGCCATAAACAAACGCTCTGGATGCGGCGGCCATTCGGCCTGCTGTTTCTTGGCCCCGTCCGCCGCCGCCATTGACCAGCCCATCAGGTAATGTACGCCGATGGTCAGCATTACTTAATCTTCCGCACCTGTTTGGATTGCCGTCTGTTTCTGGCTGCGTCTGACTAAATCAACCAGTTGCGGAGAGGGTGAAAGTACCAGTTTTTGCTCCATCCATGGCAGGTTTCTCTCTCTCGCCTCATCCAGGGCCCGGTTAAATACGGCAATCGCCTGTTCGGCGTTGAGTGTAAAACGGGCCGGTGCTGTCTCGGGATCATCCAGCAATTCCCACACAAATGAACTTTGTGGGAACAGCTGGCAGCGCGAGCGCAGATCCAGCCCTTTCTCTCGCATCAGGGTTGCCGCCAGCAAACCAAGCCCCGCCAATACCGTCCTTGCTGCCCGGTTGGTTTCCACATCAGAGCGCGTATCGCCAAACGGAAAACACAAACGGCGCAACGCTGGCAGGGAAAGCACGGTAGTCTGCAAGGCTTTGTCCATGGTGATCCCGCCGCCTTCGCCTTCTTTGGAGATTGAAGGCACCACATTCCCATGATTTACTTCTGACGGCTTGCCGTCTTTACCGCACTGAACGGGCTTATCTTTTTCCCTTCTTGCGTCACTCTCATTAAGTGTCCAGCTACCATTTTGCGCTTGATACACGGGGCCTGCACTCTTTACTATCGCCGCCGGATCAATGCGGCTGCCGGTTTTCACACCTATCTTTGCATTGATGCCGATGATCTCCGATACCAGAGCGCGCGCAAACTTCGCTCCCAACCCACCACGCGGGCCAGCCGAATCCCACATCCCGAATACCAACGCTGTCGGGCATAATTCCAGTAAGGGCGTGGCATTTTTATTGCTGACATCATCAAGCCTTCTGCCATGTTCGGTGCTGCGGAACAGAACACCGTTCCGTTGGCTATCCCGCAACAGGGCATCGGCGATACGGTGCGGTGCCTCCAGGCTGGTGATGTGCAGGTCTTTTGCCAATTCATGGCCCGCAAAATCCACAGTAATCACTGGCAGAGAGATGTGGCCATCATCCCAGGCTTCCAGCAAGGCGAGTTCCATATGATTCGCTTCTGACTGTACCGAGTTTAGTAATACGCAAGGTACCGGCATATCATAACCTGGTAACACACGCTCTTCGATGGCATACTTGCCACCTTCATAGGTTGGCGGGAAAACTTTATCACCCGGCCCGCCCATCGGCTGATATTCCGTCACGCAACGAAAGGCCGCCGCTGTGCCTGCAACCGCACTCTTCACCACATCAAATGTTAGTTCACCAGTCATGCCTATCTCCTCATCGGAAAGTGAAATACATTGAAAAATTAACGCATTATATTATATTTCGCCCCACTAGGCTCATAACACCTGTTCGAAATCCATATCATTCATCACAGCATCACTGCCGTCTTTCCCATGCCAGTGGGTACGGCCAGCACGGTCGGCCAGGCCGCCTCGACCAGACGGGATTGATACGCATAGGGTTCGTCCCCCGTCGCCTTCTTAAAGAATTGTGAATAATTCATGAATCAATACACCTTATAATGATGCAGCATACGCTGCTTCCTCTGCTTCGTTGCCTTGATGAGCATCCAGTTGATTTCACCGGTCGCGGTATCGATATCCTGCGGCATGGCAAAGGCCCAAGCAATATCACCCTCAATGAGCGGACATGCCGTCGGGATCTGCACCAGCAGGCGGCGGATAGCCCGGTCGGCATGTTGATGACCGATAGAGGGCAGGGGGATAATCTGTAGCCGCCTTGCCTTGTCGTCTTCGGTCGCATGACGGCACAGGCCAAACACCTGTTCAATAATACTGGTTTTATCGGGAAATTGTTTTTTCAGTTTTGCCGCCGCATTATCCCGTACCGTTGTGACCAGGCGCACGCAGTCCTTAAGCGGCCAGCTAAAATAACTGTTCCCGTCGGCAGTCATGTTTCGCAACTCATATAACAAGCGCCCTGGCGGGCTGTTATAGCTGATTTGACGGAAATGTGGCCTTGGCGGTTGCGTAAAAACCTGGTCGGCGGGCTTTTTTCTGTTGGGGGCTTTCTTTGTCGGGGCGGGTTTCAGAATCGTGGTAATGCGATTTCTATTCTTCTCATAGCGTTTAATCAGGCTGCAAAGTGAACCGGAGGCCGGGCAGGCCAGCGTATAAGCGCTCTCGCTGCCTCCCGGACGATAGATCACGCCAGGATAATCAGCCAGGCGGTTGTTCGTTGCTTCCGTTGCCAGAACTTCAGCACTCGCCCAGGCCATGTCGACGCCACGCCCGAATTGATAAAGTCGCTTCGCTATCTGGCCTATTCGCCTGGCATGGTTGTTATCGTCCTTACATTGCCAGATGTAGAAAAAGGGTATCTCCTGATTAAAAACTAGTGGCTGATGCCGCTTGGCTGCTCGGATTTTCGCAACCGCATTTTCGATTTTCCAATCATGTTCCTTTTTCGGCAACTCCACATCAAGATCATTATTCGGCATGAAATTCTTAAAGTCTTGTCCTGTTGTCATCGCTGGCGCAGCGATGACCGGCGAATCAAGCCCTTCCAGCCATGTGAGTGCTTCTCTATCTTTCTCATCCAGCCGCGCCCCTTTTGCCGCACCAGCGACCAATGCCTGAAACAGGCGTGCCGGTGATGGCGGCCATTCGGGCCTGCCTTTTGTGTCGAAGCCGTGGTAGCGGCCATCAAGCAGATTAACGGTAAGCAGAAGACTCGGCATGACTAGCCTCAGTTTTTCTTACTCTTTTTACCTTTTTTTGCATCTTCTTTAGCACGTTCTTTGTCAAAAGAAACAGTACGATTGGGACCAACTCCAAAAGATTTAACTGCATTTTCAGCATAAGACCTTGCGATATCTTCAGTAAAATCAACATGAGTCCGCGTTCCGTTACGATGGATTTGTTTCCATGCACCCGGTGCGTTCTCATCCGGCACAAGTAAACAGCCCTGGCGAAGGAAGCCGTCTAATGGCGCTGTTGCCGCAACAAGCACAAGACCGAGGATATACCGTCGCAACCTCACCGTCAAGCCGCCGCAGTGCGATCAGATTGATGGTCACATCCCGTTCAATAGTCCCTCGAACAAGTACACCCCCGTGTTCTTCTACAGCGGGATTATGAACATATCCTCTTTGTGCCAGAGGGTTCTTAGCATCACCTTCTTGTTTTATTTTTTCCTCTTCGCTAAAGACATCGAGAGTGGAATAGTCAACAGGCGGTTCATACTGTGCCGAGCGCTTCAGTTCTGAAATATCCCATGCGCGGATAACGGATTGCACAATACGTGGCAGCTTTGCTTGGGTATCACGCGAATCCCACACACCAAAGACCAATGATGTTGGTGCCAGTTTGGCGATTGGTGAGGCGTCATTTTTATCCAGCCATTGCTTAAACGCATCTTGCGCCGCTTGCTTAAAATCAAAGTTAGGGTCAGGAGAGTCAGAGTCATTATAATCGCCTTGATCAACACAGCGTATCAGCGCATCCCCAAGACGATGCCCCACATCAAAGATAGTGGTTTTCTGATATTCCTGGTTTCCGTATTTAATTTCGATTTGCGGCACCAGTTCCGAGTATGGCGCTTCCTTGAATATCGGTTCAATGCGGTTGGCCTGTGAACCGACGCTGTCCACAGTAACCACTTTTGTCTTATCGGCAAGTTCGTCTATGTTATAGCCTATGTCGGCGTAAGTCGGCGGGAATATTATCGCATGTTCGCTTTCTTCTACTGATACCAGTTTTTGTTTCAGGTGAATGGCAACAGCGCCATCATTATTGTCAGCCCACTGGTTAATGATGTCGTTGGTTAGGGGTATGGGGTTAGTCATAGTTAAATCTCCTCGGTTATGCTGGTCATATTTATGTCGCTACCTCCTTCTACCATTTCATATTTGACAAGTACTCGCCGCGTATTAAGAAAGTCTAAGTTACCGTTAATGGCGGTACGCGCTAGAAATGGCGATAGATACACAGGCGTTTTTGTATCATCAAACATCAATCCTTCCCAAATGCAATAACTGAATGCAGTTTCTCTATTTTTTCTTACGGATTCAGGTCGGGCATGTTCAAGACCAATTATTGCCAGTATCTCGCAAATCGGATACGTTGTTACGCGCATATTGGTCTTAAACTTGCCCTTACCCTTGCGTAGCTTATCAGGCGATGTTCCTGCATCAATCGGGTTAGTGTTGCCACGGGGATCAAGACGGAATAGCGATTTTGTTACAGCCCCAATATCAAATGGCTTGCTAACCATATCTGAAACAGCAATATTTAAATCACGCATCGCATTAAGCCCATTCATAAATCGAATATAAGATGATAAGCCATTAGTAGATTTTTTGAATGTTGTATTGAATCGACCCGATCCATCAGCCCAAAAACCGAATGGTATTATTTGATGACCAGTCTGAGAATTTGACAATCTACCGGGTAGATCTGCCGCCTTCGGCTCTCCAGACACTGAAATATGTTCTTGTACAATAGTTTTTCCGCCATCTCTTTCTGATATTTCTTTTGTTGGGCTTAGCCATTCAACTTTTGTCGCATCATCAAGCAAAAATTCAATTACGGTTTCAAAGGGATTATTTTTACTCTTCACGCGAAGCGAAAACCTAACACTGCTTTCATCCCGCCAATCAAAAGCCCCTTCAGCATCGCCAAGCAAAATATCGGCGGCTTCAAGAAAGCCGAGGCAGGCGAACACCTGGCCGGGGTTGAAAAGATCAACTTTGGGGATGGCATGTTCAGCCATTGGCATCTCCTCTATTATCATTCTCTCGTGAAGCCTGCTGATCGGCGGCACGCAGCAGGGCTTCCCACCATGCCAGGCCCCACGGCCCCCATTGTTTTTGCAGCCGCGCAAAACGTAATGCCACGTCACGAGCACGGCGCTGGAGCTGCGAGGGCGGGGCATCATCACAGCCTTTGGTTGCAATCACCGGTCGCCCATAGCCATGATGGGCAGCGATCAAATGCAGAACCAGTTCCTGTAACTCATTAGGCAACTGCTGCCATTTATCATCTTTCTCGGCATAAGGCAATGAGCCAAATTCATGCCGATAACCGCCAAGGATAGAATGATCCAGCGGCCCCTTGGTCTTGGCATACTTGCCATCAGATTTTGCCTTGAATCCACGTTGCCAGCGCCCGGCTCTTTTGCCTTCATCATGCAGCCGCGCCGCGATAGCCAGGGTTTCAGCAAAATCACCAGCTAATCCCACGTCCTCGGCAATGCGGCGAGCGCACTTTTCCGCCCAACATTGATGCTCATCCAGCCGTTGTGGTCGCGTTGATATGGCGCGGCTCTCTTCGGTTGTGTCTGTTGTGATAAACAGGTATTCCAAATCCTCGCCTTCATCGGATTGTCGGGTGGCGAAGCGGTAATCGGCAGGATCGCTGCCATTGTTATCGCCCTCTGAACAGCGAATGCGAAAACCCACGTCCCATTTATCATTGTTATCGGCAGCGATGTCTTCATTATTGGCATCATCATCAAGCAGCCCGTTTTCATTCAATCCGCCCAGGCGCACATCCAGTACCAGCGTTGCACCGGTTATATTTTCTTCAATATCTTTTTTGTTATTTTCGTCGGCAAGATACTTCAACTGAAAAGACTTGCGTAAAGTGCCATCCGGCGCAAGCGCAAAGGCGACAACATTCTCTGATTTTAATTGCGTATCCTTGTCGTTGAGTAGAGAGGCCGCCCGTTTTATCAACCATCCGCTAACTCGGTCAGTTTCTGTTTCCAGTTTTTCACTTAAATGCGGTTGTGCCGCTTCAAAGAAGCCGTCGACTTCTTTCTTCGTCACTGCCTTTACTTTTGTTCGCACTGGCAGGTATTTTCGCCAGACCACTGTGGACTGCGGCTTATCGTTTTCAAGCCAGCCGCGTAACCACGGGGTGATGACTTCAGGGCGGCCAGCATGTTGTTTCAGGGAGGTCATTGACCAGGCATCCACCAATGCTCGCGTGAGCGCTGGATACAGCGGGTGTGGCGTGGTCGCCTGCTGTAGTATGTTCTCAAGTTCCTTATTCTCTTCCGATTGCCGTTTGAGTTCTAACAAAGCGCCGGGGCTGCCATCCATCATTTTGTTTTCATTCTTGGGAAGATAGTTAAAAGGTTGCTTTAATGTTTCTATATCTTTCTTGTCTTGTTTAAACGCCACTATGCGAATCTTAGTTTCTCTCCCGCCTTTGCGATTAACCCGTCCCAGTCGTTGCACCATACGCTCCCATGCCACCAGATCGCACACCATGTGATCTGCATCCAGATCAACACCAACCTCACCCGCTGAGGTCGAGATAAGAAACACGGGGCGCTCAAGCGCAGGCGGCTTATCTCCGTTCAATTCAAGGCATAATTGCCCACCAGCACCCGCATAATCAGGTGGTGTGAGCGGCTCACCACCTTCAATAAACCCCAGCGCTTTCAGTCTATCCTCGGCTTTGCTGCGTTCGTGAATGCGGCGCGCACCGACAAACAATTCGGTTTTAATTTTTTCTGTCAGTTTTTTCTTTTTAGTTTTGCCTTCAATGCCTTTTTTAACCTTCTCAGCCATATCACGGCTGTGGCAATAAACAATAATGCGGCATGGCTTCTCGCCATGATCAGAAAGCAGCCCATGCCTGCTCTGCCAGTTCCTTAGCGCAGGGTTCTGTCGATGTTGATTTCGTCTCACTTTCTATCAGCCTGAGATTTTTTCTTGCTTTAAGGCGCATAGCGACAATGGGATCATCCAGATCGCCTTTTGCTTTATCCAGCTGAAAGCGCTCGCCGTCCCGCCTCTGGCCGGTTGCGGAAAGTGACAGCAACTTGAACGGCGGGACGATGTGTTGACGTTCCGCCGCAATGGGGCGGCAGCCTGCCCTGTTCTTTGCGATGGCCTCCAGCAACTTCTCAAAAGGTGGCGCCAGGTGTGACTCATCCAGCACGATCAAGGTATCGGCGCCCAGCAGGCCGGCATGGTAGGGGCGCATTTTGCGCGACACGCCATAGCCGGAAAACAGCAGGCGTGAACCAATCATGTCGATGGTGCCGACAATAATGGCAGGTGCTACCGGGTCTTCCAGCCATGCTTTGTTATCGACATATTGCCCTCTCAGGGTGCTGACCGGTAATTCGTTATTGTTTGATGTTTCCTTGATTTGCTCTGCAATGCGCGTTGCCTGATCCACCACGGCACGGCGATCCACCACATAGATCAAACGCCTTGGCAGGCGTTCGGGCAAGGCGACGCCAGCTTTGAATGCCAGATACCAAATAGCCATGATCGAAGTCTTGCCGAGACCGGTGGGGATATCGATGACGTCCGGTAGCTTTCCCAATGAAAAATAGTCGGTATACAGCCGGGTTTGCCATTTGAATGGCTCATGCGTTGTCAGTTTTTTAAATGCGTCTTTAAATTCAAACGTCATGTTCTTCCTCGTGACAATGAAAGCGTTTTACCGCATCAGATTTTCAGCAGCGCAATCTGCACACCTGGCATACGATTTTCTCTGGCTGATTTGACGAAATCTATACTATCTGCTTAATCAATGCGTCTGTAAGCGTGAAATCATACGTGGCCGTGAGTTATCAATAGGGTATCAGCTTGTCGTGTGATCACTGCCATGCTTGCACTATACCCGCTCGATATGTTGTTGGTAAGATGGACTGTCGTGCTGTGCATATCTTGCGGTGGCTTGCATGGTTGCCTTGCCGAGGTGCTGGCCGCCGGGGTGTTGGTGGCGGTGTATCATCGTTGGCATGGCGTCCTGCGGTATTTGCGGTATACTGAAAAATCCGCCTACATCCGATCTCGACAAAGATCGCATAAAGATCGCATAAAGATCGCATAAAGATCACAGGGCTGGGTGGCAGAGATGCAGATGCGACGGCGTGCAGAGCCGTTTACGTTGGTTAAAGTCCAACCCCAGCCTCCATTACAGATGGGCACTTGGCCCGATGGGACTATCGCTATCACAACGCAAGCAAGACAACGCAGCCGCCGAATTACCTCCGATCCGATCGGCCCGCTGCTGGTAAAATTAACCATCCCGATGCTCTTCGGGATCGTCTCGATGATGTTGCTTGGCATAGTCGACACTTGGTTTATCAGCCTGCTGGGTACCCTGGAGCTGGCGGCGATTGGATTTATTATTCCGGTCTATATGATCCTGATGAATCTTGCGCTTGGTTTGGGTATGGGGATCAGCTCAATCAGCTCACGCCTGATGGGGGAGGACCGGCATGAGGACGCCGCGCACTATATCAGCAATGCGATGGTGCTGGTCATGGTGTTCTCGCTGGCGGTCGCCACGCTGCTGTATTTTCTGGTGGATGCCGTGTTCGTGGCGATGGGCGCTGATGCCTCGGTCATGCCGTTTATCCGCAGCTACATGTACGCCCTGCTGCCGGGCGTGCCGCTGCTGATGATCACCATGACCAGCGGCAACACCTTCCGGGCCATCGGCGCCATGAAGACCTCAGCGTTCATCTCCGCCACTTTATCACTATTAAATCTGTTGCTTGATCCAATACTGATATTCGGTTTCGGCCCCATCCCGGCGCTGGGGATGCAGGGTGCTGCCCTGGCGAGCGTGATCGCCGCCAGTTGTACGGTGGTCATCGCCTTGTATATCTTGAGTAAGCGCGAGCGGTTGTTACGGCTGACCACGCCGGACCTGGCAGAAGTCAAACAGCATTGGCATGAGTTGCTGAAGATCGCCTTGCCGGCGATGGGGGCAAACAGCATGACGCCAGTGGCAGCGGCGATCATGACGGCCATGATGGCACAATACGGCCCGGAGGCGGTGGCTGGATTTGGCGTAGGGGCAAGAATTGAATCGCTGGCCTTGCTGGTGGTATTCGCCCTGTCGGCCACCCTGCCCATGTTTATCGGCCAGAACATCGGCGCCGGCCGCCATGACCGGGCCTATATTGCCTTGTCATCCAGTTTGAAGTTTACCGTGGCGGTGCAGCTGGTGATCTATGTCGTGTTGTTGGCCTCATCATCGCCCGTCAGCGCCGCGTTCAGCGAGGATGAAGCGGTGGCAGTCGTGATCCAGCGTTATTTATACATCTTGCCCGTCAGTTATTGCGCTCACGGCGTGGTCACTCTGGTCACGGTGTCGTTGAATGTGTTGTACCGGCCGACACTGGCCTTAATCACCTCCATGATCCGATTGCTGCTGCTGTATCTGCCGCTGGCCTGGCTGGGCGCACAGCTTTGGCAGTACGATGGGTTGTTTCTGGGGGCCGCGCTGGGCAATTTTATTGCCGCTTATATCGCCTGGTCTATTTTACGAGCGGTGTGCGATGAGCAAAAAATCGGCCCGGCCATGCTTTAAATGATGGCCTGAGTAATGACCCAAGTGATGACTTGGGCTGTCACTGTTTGCCTGCTTTGGCTAGGATATACCGGTAGAAAAACCCAATCTGAAAAGGGGGAGATCATGAGCAATCTTTATGGTGATACACACCGCAAATTACAGGATGCGTTTGATACCCGTCGGCTGGCCGATGTGGTTGAAAATACCATTGTCAAGACGGCAGTCGATGCTGACGATAAGGCTTTTATTGAAAGCCGGGATATGTTTTTTCTCGCCACTGTTGATCATCAGGGTCGGCCTACGGTGTCTTATAAAGGCGGCGCCCCGGGGTTTATCCAGTGTCTTGATGCCAGCACCGTGATCTTCCCCAGTTACGATGGCAACGGCATGTACCTGTCTATGGGCAACATAAAACACCACGGCAGCATCGGCCTGTTGTTTATCGATTTTGAAAACCCGCATCGGTTGCGCTTGCAGGGCGAGGCTGTGTTGAGTCAGGATGCTGAGTTGATGGCGCGCTATACCGATGCGGATCTGATCGTGAAGATAACCGTCGGCCAGATTTTCAGGAATTGTCCCCGCTACATACATAAATACAAGAAAGTCGATCCTTCCCGGTTTGTCCCGCGGGCGGACTGTGAGGCGCCGCTGCCGGATTGGAAACGGCTGGATAAACTACAGGCCGTGCTGCCAGCAAGAGATCAAGGCAAGGCGGCGAAGACCGGCGGTACGATCACGTTTGAAGAACTGGCGGCGATCGAACAGCGTGATGATTAAGGCCAACATCGCTTCACCCGCCAGCAGCGAAATACAACCCGCCTGAACCCCTTACCTGCCATTGGTTATGTCTGACAGAGGGCTGTTACTCATCGGCTACGGTTTCCTGGGCAGGTGTTTTGTACAACAGTATGCCCATGAGTTTGCACATGTCTATCTGACATCGCGCTCGGCGCAGAAACTGCTCGCCGTATCAGGTAAGGGGATGACCGGATTGCGCCTGGATATTAATGCGGCAGAGAGTTGGTCATCGTTATCAGCGCTCATGGACAGGCCGCTGGCGGTCTGCTGTTTCCTCACCCCGGGCCAGTTGGATGTTGAACAGTTTGCCGGTTTTGTTGCGTATCTTAACAATCATACCATCTGCCGGGCGGTGTTGAGCTCTTCGACGGTGGTTTATGGGGCGCAAACAGGCGAGGTCAATTCTGACTCTGCGCTGTCGCTTGACAGCGGGCGGGCTGAAAGACAACACCGGCTGGAACAACACTGGTGTGCTGGCCTGCAAAATGCCGCCATCATCCGGCTGGCCGGCCTGTACGGGCCGGGACGTATTATCGGTCAACGCTCACTGGCCGACCAGCGCCTATTGCCGGGCCGGGCAGATGACTGGCTGAATTTGATCCATGTGCGTGATGCCGCCGCCTTGATCAAGGCGATGCTGGACAGCGATACGCCCGGGCCTGAGCTGGGTTGTGATGACAGTCCGGTAGAACGCGGTCAGTATTATACCGAGCTTGCGGCTTGGCTTGGCTTGCCCGGGCCGGTGTTCGCTGGCGATGCCGCCGCCCGTTATCGCCGTTGCAGCAATGCGCTGACCAGGGCACGCCTGGATTGGCAGCCGGTATATCCTTCTTATCGTGAGTTTTTGACAGGGCTACAGGCTGAGTCGTAACAAGCGCGCTCATATCCCCCGACATTGACTGCGGATTCAGGCTATTTGCAGTACACACTGGCAATTTTTGCTTGATATATTCACAACATGGCATTAACGTTATAGATGCTACCAAGCTAATCACGGGTGACCTTCAAGTCGGGTCGCCTATGAATACAATACTCTTCCCTGGGGAATAAATAGGAACCTGCTTTTACTCGTGGTTGTTTGGTAGCCGTCCCGACGCTCACCCGTCGCAGATGGCTGGTGTGCCTGGGATGCGATCAACCAGTAACCACAGGAGCGCTCACATGCAGCAAGATAACGACAAACAGCAACGGGAAAAACTGAATGAGGCCGCCGATTCCTTATTTGATGGCCTGAAAAACAGCGAGATGCTTCACAAGGCCAGTGAATGGCTGCATCAAAACAAGGCGAAGATCGATAGCCTGCTGGATTATCCCATACTGAGAGACTATGTCTTTGAACCGATCAAAGGCGTTTTCAATATTCCCGATCAGGATGACAAGCATAAAGCACGCGTGATCATTACCCAGGTTGCCCTGGTCAATGCCGTCATCGCCGGCCTGCCCGGCTCGCTTGGAGTCGGCGTGTATATCTGCATTGCGCTGGAGTTGTGGATGGCCTATGCGCTCTCTCAGGCGGTGGGGCTGACCATGAGCCGGGATGAGGTGATTAAAACACTCTCTGCCTGGGCGGTCGGCGCCGGTGCTATTCTGTTATTATTCAAGCAGGGCCTTAACCTGGTCTTCCCGTTCATTACCGCCCTGATGCCTTTTGCCGGGCCGGGCACGGCTCTTACTCAACTCGTTGTCACCAACATGTTTGGTGTCCTGCTCTGGATCATGTTTGAAGAGATGAAGACCAACAGAAACTTCAGGTTTCCCTTGACCTCCTCAAAACGGCTTGCTGATGAAACCACGTATCTGCTCCAACACCAATGGAAGTCAGGGGCGCCGTTGCTGAAACCGAAAAACTGGAAAGAGATGGGGATGCGCCTGAAAAGCTGGCTCACCGGGGACATCGCCACAGATATGCCGAGGCTGCGCGGCGAACTGGTCGCTACTGTTGCCCTGGCCTGGCTGCTTGCAGGTCAGCATGACAAGCTCACGGGCGCATTGGGCGAGGAGTTTATCGGTGCTATTAAAGATCGCTTTCCTGATCTGGCGAATGCGGATATTGGCGAGATTGCGGCCGCAATGGGTGAGTATGACGCTGAACAAATCCCCGGCCTTGTCAATCTGATTAAGGGCAAGCTCTTTGAACGGCTGGTGGCCCGGCATGAAAATGCGGATGATGATCAATGGCAGGCCATGTTGCACGATGATGAATTTTATCCTGGCTCGGATCTGACGCTGACCCATGATAACGGCGATATGATGGAAGTTTCACTAAAAGCATCCGATAACAAGGCGTATCTGGAGAAGGCACTGCTTGACTACCCGCAATACCCGATCATCGCCACCGATGAGGTGGTCGCATTGATGAGCGATAATGATCTCATCTGGGCATCCGGTATCACCAATGAAGAATTAACCCGGGTGACAGAACAGAACCTTGAACATCTGATGCAGGGTTTGAACACGATTGACGCCATGCAGATCGCATCAGCGGCGACACTTACGCAAGCGGCGATGTCGTTATGGCCGTTTACTGTCGCTTATATGCGAGGCAAGATCAACAAGCAGCAGCTTGGCGATGTATGTCGCCATGTTTTCCCGGAGATAGGCGAAACGCTGGCCGCCAGACTGGTCTTTGCCGCCGTGCTTGGCCCGGTCTATGCCTGGTGGTTACTCGCTAAAGGTGTATTGGCCATGACCAAAGGAGAGACCGCAAACAGGAATGCCGCTGTCAAAAGACTGGTGATGCGATAAGCACCACACGGGTTGATACGCCTTGTCAGGCGGCGTCTGTGTGGTTGTTTTCATGGCCGGGATTCATGACGGCGTAATGTTTGCCGTATGTGCTGGCAGACGGCCTCCAACCGTTGCTTCAGCGCCTTGCGATCAGCGCTCGGATCGAAGCGGTACTGATAGTGCAGGGCGAGTGCGCTCTGCATATCCACGTCGGCCTGTGCTGCCGGGTAGCGCTTGAACCAGGCGAGCAGCGTCTCGCCCGGGCGCTGTTCGATTCCTTTCTGCCGGATAATATCGGCAAGCTGGTAGAGGGGGGAGTCGGCACCAAAGATTTCAATCGGGCCTGTTGTTTTATCGCTGTCATGCCTGCCGTTGCGTTTTTTACCGTGCAGGCGCCAGGCCAGATACAAGAGCAAGGGGATGATCAATAATAACAGCCAGGTTCGGTTCTCTTCTTTCAAGGCATCTTTCGCCTGCCACAGGGCATAACGGTAGCTTACCCATGACCAGACATCCCATAGCGGCTCCATGATCGAGGCATTCTCTGCCTCCAGCGCATCCCAAATCCCCGGCGTGGTATCAATAAGCTGCCAGTCATGATTAGTGTACGCCAGCACCCAGGCATGTGCATCTCTTGCCCGGGCCACGTACTGCCCTTCCCAGGGGCTGTACTCATCCACCGCATAACCCACGGCATAGCGGGCCGGTATGCCGGCAGCACGAAGCAGCAACACAGTCGCCGTGGCGAAGTATTCGCAATGGCCTTTGCGGTGCTCATGCAGGAATTGTTGCAGGAAGTCTTGCTGGGGATGCCAGTATGTCTGCTCCAGTGTGTAGCTGAAATGGCTTGCAAACCAGTCTTCAACGATGCCGATTTTCTGCTCATCGGGCAGGTCTTGCAGCCCCAGCTCATCAGCCAGGCCGTAGAATAATTCCCGGTAATTTTTTGGCATGTACAGATCGGTGCTATCATCTGGCGGGGCATCAAAGATCGTCGCATCGACATAATCCACGCTGTATTTTACCCAGCCATCATAGATATCCATCTTGACGGTGTTCATTGCATTACGTTGTACCTCGATTGCCGGGACCTGATATAGCCTCTGGCTGCCATGAGGCAGTGGTATCACTTCAGCTTCCCGCAGAAAGTAGCTGGCAATCGTCACCTTGCCGGTCGGATTGCTCTGGTTTAATTCCCACACTTCGGTTTGCCCGGTCTCGGCCACCGGTTCAAAACGGGTGTCGCTGTTACTCCACAAGCCCAGGCCATAAAGATTATATGTCGCCTCACGCAGGTACAGCCGGCGGGTTAATCGGGTGGGTGTGGCAGCGCGCAGCACGATGCGATCAGAGAGCTTGAACCGGCCGATGGAGCCGATGGCGGTGGAGGTGCGATCGGGATCGCGATAACGCCAGACAAACTGTTCAAACAACTGCATCATGTTCGCACGGAAGACATCCTGCAGCGCCAGCATACCGGCCTGGCCGGCATAGCTTAACGAGATAGCAAGGCAAAACATCGCCAGCCATAGGCCTACAGGGTAGCGCCGGGGGCGGAAGGATAGCAGCATAGCGGCGATAAGCAGGCACAGGCCGATAAAAAATTCAGCCCCGGTGTGCTGGCCGGCACTGGCGGCAAGCAGGCACAGCAGAAAATACGGATAGGTCAGATCGATCGATGGAATCGCCTCGTTCGGGTTGGCACGCTCGATTTTTCGCATACTCATGAACAGGGTACTGAGCTTGATTTTTCCCCGCTCGCTGTATACCTGCAATAACACCAGCAGGTACAACACATAGGGGTTGACAGCTAGAATAGTAAAAATACCCTTTGAGCCATCTTCGTTAAAGATGTAGATAACGGAGATGAAAAAAATGATGGCGGTGACATCTGACAGGTGATTGAATTCCTTATCGCTTATCGGAAAACGCCGCCTGATAACGTATCGTGCCTCCAGCAGGACGGCCATGACGATGGCGCTGATGATGAGATTATTCTGCCAGCCCCAGAACAGCAGGGCGCTGCCGATAAGTAGTGGCGGTGTGCCGGGGATATGGACAGCGGCGTGTTTCATAGCATGAGCGTGTTCAGGGTAGGTTGTATGTTATCAATCGGGATCACGGTGAACCGCTCAGGATGCTCGGCCAGCGGCCCGTAATCTATCTGCCCTGCCTCCGTCTCGGTGCGGATGAGAAAGACATAAACCGGGATCGCCATCTGCATTGCCTTGCGGATTAATGCCTGTCGTTCCTCTGTCCAGTCAAGCAAAATACAGATCAAGCCGCTGCTCTTTGCACACCTCTCCAGCACAAGATTCTGCATGATTGCAAAAGCAGGTTCGCTACAGGGCTTAACACAGGCGAGTATCTCCAGCATATTTTCCGGTTGTGAAACCCCGCGCCCGGTGGTGAAGTGGAAAGATTTCGTGCCAACAAATAACAAATCGAGTAACGAGTCGGTATCAAAAGAAGCCAATGTGAATGAAGCGGCCAGGGAAACCGCCTCTTCAAAAATGACCTCCGGCTGATCATCAAGCCAGGTATCCAGCAGCAGGGCCTGGCGTACAAAGAACTCATCCTGATATTCCCTGACAATCGGTTTGCCAAGTTTTGCAAAGCTGCGCCAGTGGATAGCGCGCAACGGATCGCCGGGGCGATAATCCCGCAATGACAGAAACTCCTGCGAGTCTCCCACAGAGCTGGCCCGGGTGATGCCGCCAGGTTGATATTTTCTGTTGCCAAACAGATGTATTGATGGGATACGGTAGGTCCTGGGCAGTATCAGCAGGGAGCCTGGGTGAGGGAGTTTTTTTATGTTTTTATAAATCCCTAAAGGGTCCGGCCTGGCTATCGTGATATCCGTAAAGCGTATATAGCCCCGCCGGAGCGGCTTCAGTGTCACCGTCAATTCTTCCGCTACCGCTGTCAGGGCGGTTTGCAGTTGCACCGCTTCTGTGGTCGCTCCTGTTTTTCGCTGCATGATCCCCATCAACCGGGGATAACCTATCAGCCGGTCAAACCAGTTTCTGATCTTGTCTTTAGGATCATGGGAGTCCCGATACTCCTCATAGGTTGGGAAGGGATTTTCCAGCTGATCAAGAATGATCAATGCCTTCTGCATTTTATTGTCAATATTATTCAGCCGGATCCTGTAATGTAATGCCTCGCCTGCCGTGCCGTATTCCGGCAGCAGGCGTTGTGCCTTAAAGCGGCCTTTGAAATGCAGGCTGGCAATGATCGCAACGAGTATAAGCGCGGCGGTTAAGGTAAATAACTGGTAGCTGAGCGTGCTTTTAAGATCGACCCCGAAAATGCCAGCCATGATCATAGCGCCGATCAACAACAGGCCGAGCGGGGTAAATCTCTCCCGTATCCAGCGATTGATATAAAAAACCCCCCTGAAGCTGATATATAGTAAACGTCTGAACATATTACCCCTGAACATATTATCCTGGGACGCTGATCGTCTTGATGATTTCCTCCAGCAGATGCGCTGCGGTGGTGCCGGAGAATTTAATCTGAGAGTCAAGCACCAGACGATGTGCGATGACCGGTTGCATGATTTCCTGTATGTGATCCGGCGTGACGTAGCCGAGGCCATCAAACAGGGCGAGGGCCTGGGAGACCTTCATCAGGGTCAAGGAGGCCCGGGGGCTGGCGCCGTTGACAATGCCGTTTGCCTGGCGTGTTGCCCGGACCAGTTTGACAATATAATGTTTCAATTCTTCGCTGATCTGTATGTCGGCTGTCTTTGCCTTTAATGCAAGCAGTGTTTGCCTGTCAGCACAGGCGGCTATTCGGGTTAATGGATGCTGGTGGTTTTGTTCGGACAGGATGGCGACTTCCTCATCTTCACTGACATAGCCGAGATTAAAGCACAGGGCAAAGCGATCCATTTGCGCTTCCGGCAGGGGATAGGTGCCATGAAACTCGATGGGGTTTTGTGTGGCAATCACAAAAAAAGGCTCGGCCAGTGGTTTGTCAACGCCATCGATGCTGACTTGCGATTCGGCCATGGCCTCTAACAAGGCAGATTGCGTTCGTGGCGAGGCGCGATTGATCTCATCCGCCAGCAGAATGTGGGTAAATACCGGCCCGGGATGAAAATGAAAATCCTGCCGTTTTTGATCAAATATTGACACGCCCAGAATATCCGAGGGCAACAGATCCGGGGTAAACTGTACGCGGTGATAGTCAATGTCGATCGATCTTGCCAGCACCTTGGCCAGGGTGGTCTTGCCCGTGCCGGGCACATCTTCCAGCAGGACATGACCGCCACTGATAAAAGCCGCCAGCAGCAGGCGGATAGCCTGTTCCTGGCCCTTGATCACTTGGCTGATATTGTTCGATATATTTTGCAGGATCGTCTGACCGTTCATGTGATCTGTTCCTTAAAAATTCAACGGGCTCCTTCAGGGGGTGATTGAGAGGCTGCTTTAAGTGTATCTATAACCTGCCCTGCCCACAAATCCCACAGGCATCGCCCCGTCATGGTGCTTATCCTGTGATTTAACCTGCTCAAGGCGGTATGATGGTTGTCACAATACGCCCATTATCATGCAGACGATAAGGAATGCCTACCGATGATAGAGAAAAAGAGTACGACCCAGGTGCCGATACACGAGCTGCTCGCCCGGCGCTGGAGTGGCAGGGCCTATGATGCCCAGCATCCGGTGCAGGCGGCTGCCCTGATCGCCCTGCTGGAGGCCGCCCGTTGGGCGCCCTCCTGTTATGGTGATGAGCCCTGGCGCTTTTTGGTGTGTGACAAACACGCCGATGCAGCGGCCTGGCAGGCGGCGCTGGACTGTCTTGCGGCGGGCAATCAGAGTTGGGCGCAGAATGCGCCGATTCTGATCCTGGCCAGTGCCGCCACCCGGCTGCGTAACGGCAGCCCGAACCGCTGGGGAGGCTATGATACCGGGGCGGCGATGATGAGCCTCTGCCTGCAAGCCACCGCCCTGGGTTTGATGTGTCATCAAATGGGTGGCTTTGATGCGAAAAAAAGCGGCGGAGGTTTTTCATATTCCAGCGACTTTTACCCCCATGTCCATGACTGCGCTGGGTTATCAACTGGCCAGAGAGGATATCCCCGCCGCCCTGGCCGAGCGGGAGTTGGCCGGACGTCAGCGCCGGCCCCTGGGCGATCATTTTTTCTCCGGTAGATGGGGGACGGGGTATCAGCGTTGAGGCGGTTGCCAGGCCGCCGGGATTTGGCGCTTGGCCGGAGGGTCGATATCGCCGCCTGGCTTTTGTGTTTTTTCAGGCAGGTGTATGATGATGCCGTTAGCTTACCATTGATTCTGTAGGTGGGGTTTCATGGCAGAAAGAGCCTTCAAGGCACTGAATATCGGCGTGTTGGTCGTCTCTGATTCACGTACCGAGAAGACGGACAAATCCGGCAAGCTGCTGGCCGCCCGGCTACAGCAGGCCGGCCACAGCTTACATGAGCGCCGCATGGTCATTGATGATATCTATCAAATACGTGCGGTTGTTGCCAACTGGTGTGCCGATGCGAAGGTGGATGTCATTATCAGCACCGGCGGCACTGGAATCACCGGTCGTGATGGGACGCCTGAGGCCGTCTCGGTCCTGTTCGATAAGCCCATTGACGGGTTTGGCGAGATCTTCAGGGGCTTGTCTTATGAGGGGATAGCGACTTCTGCATTACAATCCCGGGCGCTCGCCGGGGTTGCCAATGGCACGTATATTTTTTGTCTGCCGGGATCTTCCGGCGCCTGTGCAACCGCCTGGGATAAACTCATCAGCGCACAACTGGATTTCCGCACCACGCCCTGTAATCTGGTCGAGTTGATGCCGAGATTACAGGAAGAGTAACGCCGTGCGCTGCTCTGCCGGTCAACTTATCGCCCTGTTATTGGCCTTGTCCTGTAGCAATAAAGCCACGGCCTATACCTATGCGATCGATGGTGAGGATGATTATCTGATCGGCCAGGTGCAAAGGGTACAGGCAGAATACGAAGACACCTTGCTGGACATAGCACGTGCTCATGGCCTCGGTTTTAATGAGATCAAGCTGGTTAATTCACAGGTCGATACCTGGTTGCCGGGGCAGGGCAGGAAAATTGTATTGCCCACCCGGTTTGTGCTGCCCCAGGCGCCACGTGACGGGATGGTGCTGAATATCCCTGAAATGCGCTTGTATTATTTTCCGCCCGCAGGGATAGGGGGTAGAAAAACGGTGATCACCTACCCGCTTGGGATCGGCAGGGAAGGCTGGGGTACGCCTTATGTCAAGACCCGGATTGCAGAGAAAAAACAAAACCCCACCTGGTATCCCCCCGAATCCATACGCAAGGAACATGCTGCCCTGGGCGATCCGCTGCCCGAGCGCGTGGCGCCGGGGCCGGATAACCCGCTCGGTGCTTATGCCATGCGCCTGGGTTTGCCTACCTATCTCATCCATGGCACCAACAAACCCTTCGGCATTGGTATGAGAGTCAGTCATGGCTGCATCCGCCTGTATCCCGAGGACATTGCACGCCTGTATGCCAGGGTCAGGGTGGGCACGCCGGTATACATCATCAACCAGCCTTTTAAGTTGGGAATCGAGGGCGAGCGTATTTATCTGGAAGCCCATCCCTGGCTGGATGAGGATGCGGAGGATTTTCAAGGTAATCTGACCAGTGTCATCAGCACACTGCTGCGGCTTGCCGGGGATAGACGATATGAATTGAACTGGGAATTGGCCAAACAGATCATCCATGCCCCGAACGGCCTGCCGGTGGAGATAGGCCGGTTTCTACCGCCGGGGGCGGCCGTGGCGGCGGCACCTGCCTTGCGGTCAGTGACGACAGTCAACGAGGAAGCAAGCACCAGCACCAGCCGATAAACCGCGCATTCGCCTGACCGAGAGATGGGCAACCGAGGCATGTCCTTTACCGGGAACGGCTCGCCCGCGCCATGCGCCTTGGCGATGTGCTGATGTCAAGGCAAGCCAGGCACGGATATAAAAAAACCCCGCATCTCTCGATACGGGGTTTCGTCAACAACAAGGCAACTAGCGGGCGACTAGTGTGTGCCTATTTCTGCATGGCTTTTTCGAACATCCGGTCGAGCCTGCGGGTGTTCTCATTGCAGCATGACTGAGCGGCATCAGCAGCGGCCTGTGCAGCACGGGCTGCATCAAGCGCCTGGTTGGCAGCCGTCATGGCATTACCCGCAGTCGATTGTGCGCTATTGGCGGCAGATTGGGCGCTTTCTGCAATGGCACGAACTTCGGCAAGCTGTTGTGTTGTTGCACAACCGCTTAACAGGATGATGGCAGATGCCAGGATAGAGGCTTTTAATACTGTACTTTTCATGATTGGTTCTCCGATAGACCGTTAAAGTTGTTTCCAGATGGTTCCTCAGTGAATGGTCCCCAGTAAACAGGCGTGGCTATGATGGCGTATTTCCCTCTATTTAGCAATTTCTTTTTTTAACTGGTTACAATAGGGCTACAATGGGGCGATAGCCGGGCGGGATTTTTCCCTATTTTACCCATCGGCCAGCCGCGGTGGGCGGCCTTTTGTGCCTGTTATCATGATGTTCAATGACGAAGCTGGTCACTGCCTGATCAAAGCCATGCACCTGTTTTTCAGTGCAGTAATCATCCAGCCAGGCCAGGATAGCCGCCAGATTCATATTGGCCGAGATATTGTAGGTATCCTCGCTGATGGTATTGTATGCCGTCAGATAACCCATCACGTAGTCCTTAAATGCCTGCTCACTGCCGGCCTGCCGGCTTTTGTTGTAATTAAAACAGGACGTGTTACCGCTGCCCCAGATGGCATAGTTACCGGCCCCATCAGCCGCCCATGAATAACTGGCAACGGCCAGCATACCTGCCACCATGGCTGTTTTTATCTGCATGTTCTCTCGCTTTTGGTTCACGTCTGCTGAAATAACAGGGGACGCCCGGAGAACTGCGATTTGAGGAACTGCATCTGATCGGCCAGGATTCTTCGGTTCGACAGTGCCAGATATTCCGCCCAGTTCGGCACATAAGGCACCGCCAGCAGCGGCATGTGGGCGGCCTCTGGTGTGCGATTGCCTTTGCGGATGTTGCAGGTACGGCAGGCCGTGACCACATTCGACCATTTATCGCTGCCGCCACGTGAAATCGGGATGACATGATCCCGGGTCAGTGCATACGCCCCATGCTGATCGCCGCAATACATGCACAGGTGGGCATCGCGCAGGAATAACTCACGATTGGTCAAGGGCGGGATGGTGCGTTGTCCATGCGTGTGGCCGCTGGAGCGCTTGACGGCGATGATGGAATTGACCGAGACCCTGGACAAGGCGCCAGATCGACGATTAATGCCCCCGGTGAAGGTAAAACTCTCATCGCCCGCCGTCCAGGCAATCATATCCCGGCAGTACAGGCTGACGGCAGTACGCCAGGGCACCCAGGTCACCGGCATGCCGGCAATATCAAGTCGCAGTATCAAGGCAGTCATGGTCTAATGTGTGGTTGTTATGTCCGGGCAGTGCATGTTAAACACCCGATGTCTGTTTTATTCGATAATCGGCTGGAAATCTAAGGTGCTACACATTTTAATGGAAATATCACATGAAAACCATGACTGATCTGCTGGTGCTGATGCGAACATTGCGCGACCCGGACAGCGGCTGTCCCTGGGACAGAAAACAGACGCTATCATCACTGCGCGCGCACAGTCTGGATGAGATATATGAGTTACTGGCAGCGATAGATACGCATGATATGCCGGGCCTGCAGGATGAGTTGGGCGATCTGCTTTTTCATATCGTTTTTTATGCACAGGTGGCGAGTGAAGCGGGGTATTTTGACTTCGCCGATGTGGTGAGTGGCATCGTTGATAAATTACACCGCCGCCACCCGCATGTCTTTGCCGATGCCAACATAGCCAGCCAACAGCACCTGTCCTGGCAGTGGGAGGCCATCAAACAGGCAGAGAGGCAGGACAGAGCAGGGCAGATGAGCCTGCTGGATGATATCGCCGTGGCCTTGCCTGAGATTCGGCGTGCGCTGAAATTGCAAAGGCGTGCAGCCAGCGTCGGTTTTGACTGGTCTTCGCTTGACGCTGTGGCGGCAAAAATCGGCGAGGAGATAGACGAATTGACCGAGGCAGCGGCCACGACGGATGAGGAGAGGATTGAAGAGGAGCTGGGGGATGTCCTGTTCAGTTGTGTAAATTTAAGTCGGCATCTGCACTGCGATCCTGAGCTGGCCCTGCGGGCAGCGAACCGGAAATTTGAACAGCGATTTCGTTATATTGAGCAGGCGGTACAGGCGAAGCACCAATCGCTTGCCGATACCACCACAGAAGAGAGGGATGCACTCTGGCAGGAGGCCAAGCAGTCGGCCTAGCCGGTGGGTGCTGGCGGGGCGCCGCCGAACTCTCGCTGGCTTCCCACCGAATCATGGGCGGTAGCGATTTAGCTGCTGCACCACGCCCCTGCCATTGAACACGATCTCCGTTATCCAGCCGCGTGAGTTGCGCTCTGCCGGCAGATACACCCAGGTTTTTCTCAAGATATGGTGATACCCATCGCCCTGTACATGCTGATAATCAAACAGCCCGACCCGGTAGAGTACCTCCGCTTCACTCATGCCTCTTTGCAGATGAATAAAATCACGCATGGGGATCATATCTGCCCTGCTGATGGTGCTAAAGGTCAGCCAGGCGATCAGCAGAATGCAGCGCACAAGCGGGTTTATCGGCATGGATTTCGGTCTGTCCTAATCATTATCTTGACATGATGTTTGAGCCGGCCAATCGGCTATTGTTCCGAGAGCAGCGACAGGCAGCCGGTCAGCTTGCGCCCACCCGCCGACCTCCTATAATCAACACATGACGCTGTTTCGGTTGATGAGCAAATAGGCCAGGCCACAGCAGCGTGTTGCTCACATTAACACCAACGCCGGGAGGTGCCTACATCCTTCGATGAGATTGCCATCAACCAGAATCATCGGCGATCCGGTGTTGCAGCGTGCCATTATCGCCAGTAAATTAACGCCGCCACGCGCCCCTGCTGCGTTGATTGAGCGGACGAACATCGCCCGCCTGCTGGAGGGGGCGGGCAGCAAGCGTTTGCTACTGGTCACCGCCCCCGCCGGTTACGGCAAGACCACGTTTTTGATGCAATTAAGGCAGGACTATCTGCGCCAGGGCCGCAAGGTCGCCTGGCTGACGCTGGATGAGGGCGACTCGCCGCTCTCGCAGTTTATCACCTATCTGATCGAGAGCCTGACATACGCCGGATGCCCCATCGGTCATGCCGCCTTGACCGTGTTTCAAAAGTCAGCGGCCAATGACGTTGAGGCGTTTCGTAATGCCTTGATCAACGAGATACATGCCTATGCCTTGCCGCTCGTTATCATCATTGATGATCTGCATTATGTGCGCTCTGAGGGCATACCCGCCCTGTTGGATCAGCTCATTGACTATGCGCCGACTAATCTTGGCATCGTCATCGCCTCCCGGCACACCTCGCCCCTGTCCACCGCACGCTACCGCATCCATGGCGATGTGGTTGAGATCAAGGCCGAGGACCTGCAACTCTCCTACCAGGAGACGCATCAGTTGATTCAGCACGCCCTGGCCACGCCGCAGGCACCGCCTGACG
This sequence comes from Gammaproteobacteria bacterium, assembly GCA_963422205.2. Classification (GTDB taxonomy): domain Bacteria; phylum Pseudomonadota; class Gammaproteobacteria; order Eutrophobiales; family Eutrophobiaceae; genus CAXMWX01. The sequence goes on from CAXMWX010000001.1 coordinate 594,695, forward strand.
ATGTCAGTTTAAGCCGACACCTGCATGAGGTGACCCGCGGCTGGGTTGCCGCCATCCAACTGGCTGTCATATCGGTAAAGAACGGCGTCCCTCCCGGCAAGGTGTTCAGCACTTTTTCCGGCGGCATGGAAGATCTGACCGATTTTCTCTACACCAACATACTGGCCGGGCTGCCCGATGAGATCGCTGAATTTTTGCTCAAGACCAGCATCCTGCAACGAATCAATGTCGAGCTGTGTGAGGCCGTCACCGGGCTGCCCGACTGCCCGCAACTGCTGGATGCGGTGCGGCAGTTGAATCTGTTCCTGCTGCCGGTTGAAGGCATGGAGACCTGGTATATCTACCATCCCCTGTTTCGCGAGTTTCTGCAGATGAATCTGCCCGGCCTGCCAGAGGTCAACGCCCGGGAATTGCATCGCAGGGCCAGCACCTGGTATGAGAACCAGCGCCTGTTCGCCGATGCGCTGCATCATGCCCTGGCGGGTGAGGATGCTGACAGCGCCCTGCGCCTGTTTGAGAAAAGCGCGGTCAGGATGCTGGGCGAGGGCCGTTTTCACACCGTGATCCAGTGGTGCGAAACCTTAAAGCCGCCCTCCATAGCGGCCTACCCGGATATATGGATCGCCACCGCCTACAGTCTCATGCTGTGTTTCCGGCTGGCCGAGGCACGCCGGATCATGCGAAGAATTCAGCGCTCAAGGCTGGCCGATGATGCGCTCACACAATTCCGCCTGTCGGTGATCGAACTCACCATCGCCATGTACCAGGATGACGGCGAGAAGATCTTGAGTTTCTATGCACAGTGGCCGGAGGCCCTGCCTTTTCAAGATGCGCTGTTTGTTCCGGCCGCCCTTAATCCGATCAGCATGGTATTCTCGCAGCAAGGCGAGTTTGAGCAGGCACGGGATATCTATCATTATTCGGTCGGCATCCCGGATGAGGAAAAAAGTTTCATGGCGACCACCTATCAGCAGTGCTACCTGGCCCATGCCTATGCCCTTGAAGGCCGCCTGAAAATGGCCGAGCGCCTGTTAAGGGACAGGCTGACCCTATCGGAGCGGCGGCTGGGCTATTTCTCCGAGGCCGCCTGTGCCGCCGCGGGCTTCCTGGCGGAGATACTCTATGAGACCAACCGACTGGAAGAGCTATGCGCTACCCTGGCCGAGCGCATGGCCATCATCCGCGACAACCTGACGCCGGACGGTATCATCAAGCCGCATGTGGCCATGGCGATGGCCTATGTGAGTTACGGCGAACATGAGCAGGCGCTAAGCTGCGTTGAAGAATTGTATGCGCTTGGCCGCCGTACCGAGCAGCGGCGATTCATCATCACGGCGCTGGGGGTGCGCGCGTTTATCTATCTGCAAATGGCTGATCCGACCAGCGCGGCGGCGGCCACAGGGCAGGCCGGGGACATGGTCAAGCGGATCGACCCCCAGGCCGTGCTGGCGAAGGAGTTTTATATCATCCATGCGCTGGCCGAGATCCGTTTGCTCATCTACCGTCAGGACTACCAGGCGGCGCTGGACAGACTGACAACGCTGAAGGCACGGTATGTCAATCCCCGGCAGCGCCGCCTCGCCTTGCAGGTGGCGGCGTTGATATACCTGTGCATGGTACGCCTCAGGCCGGAGGATGATATAAGCGAATCGCTGTATAAGGTCCTGCTGGAAGGCAGGGCGATGGGGCTGGTTCGCCTGTTTCTGGATGAGGCGCCCTTGCTGGGGCAGTTGCGGGAAGTGGCGGGCGCATTCACCGCCGACCGGCGCTTTAACGATGTGCATGGCTACCTTGCCGCCCTGCTGAAGCTCGGTGGCGAGTTGGAAACAACCCCGCCTTGCCTCACGGCCAGAGAGACGGAAATCCTCATTGCGCTGGCCGCTGGCCTGTCGAACAAACACATCGCCAGTCGCCAGCATGTCTCGGTCGATACCATCAAGTATCATGTCAAGAAGATCTACGCCAAGATCAAGGTATCAAAGCGCATGGATGCCGCCCTGTATGCACGCAAGGCGGGCCTGGTATCCGGGGCTTCATCTACTTCCCCGACGCTAGAATTTCCTTAAACCCGTAAAATCCGCTGTTGCTATTCCCGATGCTATAGACAACTCTGCACTTCGGCTGTTGGCGGATGAGTGGCCTTCTCTGGCTGCTCTGGAGAGCCTCATCTGAAAGAATCTCTGACTTAATCAGAGTTCCCTGAAATTGAGAACACTGGCTGTGTGTCGGCGTTCGTTCTGCCCTTTACCACTATCCATCTTTCAATACCCACCTTAGCCTCCGGCATTACTGCTACCCGTTTTTTACCCCTTGGGGGTATAGCGTGGCTGACAAGTTCTCAATAGCATTGTAAAAAAAATCATAATGACGCATAAATAATTTGTTAAGTTTAAGAAAAAGGCAAGTCCTAATGTTCAATAAAATTTTAAAAGAAAGCATATTGTTTGTGACGGCCAGCGCCTTGGCGTTTTCCACTGGCGCCGTGGCGCAAAGCGTGTTGCTGGAGGAGATCAAGGTCACGGCGACCAAGAGAGAGGAGAATCTTCAGGATGTGGGTATCTCGGTTACTGCGTTCTCTTCAGAGCAGGTGGAGGCCCTAGGCATGGAGACCATGGGCGATATTGCCGGTCATGCGCCGGCGTTGGAATACAAGCGGCTTTGGGGCGGAAAGGGCAATAACAGTTTGTTCTTCATTCGCGGCTTGGGCCAAGCGGATTTTAATGAGGGCAGCGAGTCCCCGGCCAATGTCTATGTGGATGATTTCTACGTCATCTCCAATTCCGCCATAGATTTTCTGGTGCATGATGTGGAGGCCGTGGAAATTTTGCGCGGCCCGCAAGGCACCCTGTTCGGGCGCAACTCCACCGCTGGTGCGGTCAATATCAGAAACAAGCACCCGGTGCATGAGTTTGAAGGCGATATTACTTTCAACTATGGCAATTATGAGCGTCGGGAAGTCATGGGCATGGTGAATGTGCCGATTATCAAAGGCACATTGGCGGCGCGTCTAGCGGTGGATTTGGATAGAAACGACTTTCACGTCAAGAACCATTTTCCTGGCAAGAACGGCAGACCGGGTGATGAAGGCAATCGTGAAGGTGATTTTGAATCCTACCGCCTCTCAACGCTCTTTGAGCCCAGTGAGGAATTGTCGCTGCTGTACCGTTTTCAATTCGGTAAGGTAGATGCGATCACCATCGGGGATTTGTCCGATCCGCTGCAATATGGCGTGGAGAACATCATCGACGCCCCCACGGACGCCTTTGGTTATAGCGAGGAACTCGCCGGTATTGCCGGCGGCGATGATGTGAACAGCGATTCCGCCAACCATGTGGACAACAAGTTGTACATACATATCTTTAACGGCAGCTATCAGATCAACGACAATTTATCGGTGCGCTCCATCACCGGTTATTTTGATCAGGACAAGCGAACTCTGGAGGACTGCGACGGTACGCCGCGCACCATTTGTGGACTCAGGCAAATCACCCGCACCGACTACCTCACGCAGGAGCTACGTTTTGAGTATGATACAAACGATTATCGACTGACCGTTGGTGCTTTTTACTTGGATCAGGATTACTTCAACACCTGGGAAGCGCTGCTGTTATCGGGCACCGGCACCAACGCTGGATTGGGCTTGGCCGACCCGGCGCCGGGCGGTCTCATCCAGGTGACGCCCAACCAATTTAAAAACAAGGCCTGGGCGGCCTACGCCAACTTGGCCTATGATATTAACGAAGACTTTACTGTAACCGCTGGCATTCGCTATAACGATGAAGACAAAACTTTCAGCCAGGATGAAGGCACTTTCTACCATGACCACCCGGATACCGGCACGGTCACGATCCTGGGTTCCACCTTTGGTTTTATCTCCTTAGGGGATGATCAGGGTTGGGATAACCTGATCGCAAATCACGTCGATTTCACTGGTAATCGAATCCTGGCGCCCTTTGATGAGAACGTATCTTTTGCCGGGGATTACAAGGACGACTTCCTGAACTGGAAACTCCAGTTAGACTGGCGCGTCTTTGAGGACATGCTGGCCTATGCCTCTTACCGGCACGGCGCCAAGGCGGGTGGATTTAATAACGGCTTTACCAACTATGTTGCCGGTCAGGAGAACCTGATTCCCTTCGCCAGGGAAAAGGCGGATAATTTTGAGCTTGGCCTCAAGTGGGACTTCTGGGATGGTCGTGCTCGTTTGAACGCCGCCGCCTTCTACATGGACATCAGCGATTACCAGGCCTCCGCCTTTCTCTCCAGCGCCACCGCCATCGGCACGGTCGTGCTCAATGCCGACGCCACTTCCCTGGGCTTTGAAACGGAGCTGACCGTCAGCCCGCTTGATAATCTGGAGCTGCAATTATCACTGGGTTTTCTGAATACCGAGGTGAAAGACATTACCAACGTGGGCGCTAACAGCAATGCCGTTACCAGAGATCGCAAACTCGGTCACTCACCGAAATGGCAGTCCAGCGGTCTCATGCGCTATGTCTATCCCCTACATGAGAAATTTAATCTGGTCGGCATTGCCACCTATTCCTATTTCGACAAGCGTTTTGTCGATGTGCTCAACGATCCCGGCACCCAACTGGAATCCTACATTGAGGGCAACGCCAATCTGGGCGTTGAATCCGTAGATGGCGACTGGGAGATCAAAGCCTACGTCAAGAATATCAGTAATACACGGCCAATCTTCCAGCGTTTTGCCATCGTTGGCCTGGGTGGTACAGGGCAGGCCAATTACCTGCCGCCTCGCCGCTACGGCGTGCAAATCACCTATCGTTTTTAATGGATGTTAAGAGGCCATCACCATGACGCAACCGCTTCAAGCCGTACACCAATTCGCCTATGTCGTAACCGATCTTGACAAGGCGCTGAAATACTGGACTGAGGAACTGAAGGTGGGGCCTTTTTATGTGTATGAGCACTTCCCCTTGGATGAGCAGGTCTATCGTGGTAATGTCGGCGAATTTGCCGATGTGACCCTGGCGCTCGGCTACTCCGGCGAGGCGCAGATCGAGTTGATTTTCCAGCACAATGATGCGCCTTCCGTGTATAGAGAATGGATGGATGCGGGCAAGCAGGGCCTGCATCATTTCGGTCTCATGCCTGTGGATTATCAGGCGGCGCGTCAACATTATATCGACATTGGTCATCAACCGGCTTTCGAATGCACGATCAACGGCGCGCCGCTGGTGTATTTTGATACCCTGGACGCCATCGGGCATTACACCGAGCTTTGGGATAACAACCCGGTCTATAAAGACTTATTTGACAGGCTTTGTGAGGCACACAAAAACTGGGACGGCGAGGACCCGGTACGCAAAGGCGAGGTGTGATATTGTGGCGGTGGCTATTGAACGAATGCAGCGACAAGCGAACTATTTAGGTAACTCCAGAGTAACCACCGGTTAGCGCCGGGCAAGGGTCGGAGAGACGATGAACACAGAAACTATGAGAGCGGATAACTCCTCCAGTAGCCCCCTGAATGGCTTAGAGACTGGCCAGTTATTGGACGCCTATCGAAAAATGGCGGCCATTCGCGCATTTGAAGAGCGATTGCATACCGAAAACCTGAGCGGTGATATTGCTGGCTTCATTCATCTGTACGCTGGCGAGGAAGCTATCGCCGTTGGCGTGTGCGAGCACCTGAGGGAAAGCGATTTTATCGGCTCCACCCACAGAGGGCATGGCCACTGCATCGCCAAGGGCTGCGATATCAAACTGATGATGTGTGAGATTTTCGGCAAGGAAAACGGACTCTGCGCGGGCAAGGGTGGTTCCATGCACATCGCCGATCTGTCCAGAGGGATGCTGGGCGCCAATGCCATTGTCGGCGGTGCGCCCTCGCTGGCCATCGGGGCGGCCCTGACCTGCAAGCATCAGGGAGAGGGGATGGTTGCCGTATCTTTTACCGGTGATGGCGGCTCTAATCAGGGCACCACCTTTGAGGCCATGAACATGGCCGTGGTACTCAAGCTCCCGGTTGTCTTCGTGTTCGAGAATAACGGCTACGCCGAGGCCACGGCACACGATTATGCCGTTGGCTGCCGGGACATCGCCGCCCGCGCCGCCGGTTTCGGCCTGCCCGCCGAGAAAGTGGATGGCACGGATTTTTTTGCCGTCCATGAGGCGGCGGCCAGGGCCGTTGCGCGGGCACGCAATGGCGAGGGGCCGGGCGTGATCGAGGCGGTGGCGCAACGCTGGTACGGGCACTTTGAGGGCGAGGCCTGCGCTTATTTCGCCGAGGGCGAGATCGAGGCGCTGCGCCAGAACAAAGACCCGCTGAAATTATTTCGAGACAAGGCCGGCGCGGTCGTGAGCGCTGATGAGTTCAAGCGCGTGGATGCTGAGGTGGTCGCCCTGATCGATGAAGCGGTCGAGCTTGCACGCGGCAGCGCCCTGCCAGCTACCGACACCCTGCTGACTGATGTGTATGTGTCATATTAAGGTGGGTAGACCATGACCAGCAAAACAGTACGCGAGGCCATCACCGAGGCACTGTTGCAGGAGATGCGGCGGGATCCGAGCATCGTACTGATGGGCGAGGATGTGCGTGGCGGGGCTGGCAGTGCGGTTGAGAACCTGGAGGCCTGGGGCGGCGTTTTGGGCGTCACCAAGGGGCTGTGGTCTGAGTTTGGATCAGCGCGTGTGATTGACACGCCGATCACCGAATCGGCGATCCTGGGCATGGCGGCAGGTGCGGCCATGACCGGTATGCGCCCGGTAGCCGAGTTGATGTTCGCTGATTTCTTTGGCGTCTGCTTTGATGCCATCTACAATCAGGCGTCCAAATTCCGCTATATGTTCGGCGGCAAGGCCAAAAGTCCGATGGTGGTCAGGACGATGATCGGCGCTGGTCTCAGGGCTGCCGCGCAGCACTCACAAAGCCCTTATCATATATTCACCTCGGTGCCGGGTTTAAAGTGCGTGATGCCGGCCAATGCTTACGATGCCAAGGGCCTCTTGATCCAGGCGATTCGCGATGATGATCCGGTGGTGTTTTGTGAACACAAAACCCTGTATGAAAAGGCCATGGAGGTGCCCGATGAATCCTATGCCATCCCGTTTGGCGAGGCCAATATCCTGCGCGAGGGCAGCGATGTATCCATCGTGGCATTCAGCAGCATGGTCTATGTTGCCCTTGAGGCCGCCGATGTTCTCGCCCGTGAGGGGATTGCGGCGGAGATCATAGACCCGCGCAGCAGTTCGCCCCTGGATACCGACACTCTGGTGGAGACGGTTGAGCAGACCGGACGGCTGGTGATCGTTGATGAGTCCGCCGCTCGCTGCGGTGTGGCCCATGATATAGCCGCCTTCGTGAGCCAGGAGGCCTTTGCCCTCCTCAAGGCACCGATACAAATCATCACGCCGCCGCATACGCCGGTGCCCTTCTCGCCAGCACTGGAAGATGTGTGGATCCCCGCTGCTGACCGAATCGTCCGGGCGGCCAGGACTGTGATGAGGGCTGATGATTGATCCGCCGCCGGGTATTCATGCCATCACCGTTCCCAAATGGGGCCTGTCCATGGAGGAGGGCGTCATCGTTTGCTGGCATGTCAAACCGGGCGATGCGATCAGGCCGCAGCAGGACCTGCTCGATATAGAGACCAGCAAGATAGTCAATGCCGTTGAGTCGCAATGTACCGGCGTATTGCGGCGCATCCTGGCGCCGCCTGGGGCGACCGTTGCCATCGGGCAGCTCATCGGCGTGGTGGCTGATGCGGCGGTGGCTGAGGCGGACATTGACGCCTTCGTTGCCGAATTTCAGCAACATCATGTGCTGCTGGAGGCGGAGCAGAGCGAGGAATCACAGGCGAGATTCATCACGCTGGACAAGCAGCGCATTCACTATCTGGCCTTTGAAAATACTGCTGCACCACGGCTGCCGGTTGTCATGATCCATGGCTTTGGCGGGGACAGCGGTAACTGGATGTTCAATCTCGCCGAGATAGCAGGTCGGCAATCCGTCTATGCCCTGGATCTGCCCGGGCACGGCGCCTCCAGCAAGAGCATCACCGACGCCTCCCTGTTCGGTCTGGCGGCGGTCGTGAGTGCTTTTGGCGATGCGCTCGGGCTGAACAAGTACCATCTCATCGGCCATTCACTGGGCGGCGCGGTGGCCATGGAGATCGCGAAAACGCGACCGGCATCAGCTGCCTCGCTGGCGCTGATCGCCCCTGCTGGTCTGGGTACATCGATCAACCCTGCCTATATTCAGGGGTTTATTGACGGGCAAAGCCGCCGCGAGATTAAACGCATCGTAGAGATGCTGTTCTTTGACAAGACCCTGGTCAGCAGGGAAATGGTGGATAACATACTGCGCTACAAGCGGCTCGATGGCGTGGACAAGGCGCTGCGCGAGATCGCCGGGCATGTTTTTCCGCAGGGCAGACAGGCGTACGATTTCAGCGACTGGTTAAAGGGCGCATCGGCGCTGCCGGTTACCGTGATCTGGGGCGCCGCCGATGAGGTGGCGAGCGCTGATCACCTGGACGGCCTGGGCGAGCATGTCGACATTCACATCATCGCCGATGCCGGACACATGCCGCAGATGGAAGCCGCTGGCAAGGTGAATCAGCTGCTTATGGCGCACCTGTCCGCTTGCAAGTAGCCGCCCTCTCAGGTTCGCTTATCCCGGCTGAGCATGGCGTACGCTGAATGGTTGTGAATGGACTCGAAGTTCTCCGACTCCACCGTGTAAGCGGCTATCCTGTCGTCCCGGTTGAACGCCAGGGCCACATCCCTGACGATATCCTCGACAAACTTCGGGTTATCGTAGGCGCGCTCGGTCACGTATTTCTCATCCGGCCGTTTCAGCAGGCCGTATAATTCACAGGAGGCGACCTTCTCCACGCCATCGATCAGCTCCTCGATCCAGATGAAGTCGCGGGTCTTCACCGTCACCGTGACATGGGAGCGCTGATTGTGGGCGCCGTAATCGGCGATGTTTTTTGAACAGGGACACAGGCTGGTCACCGGTACCACGACCTTCACACTCACCTCATGCTGGTGATCACGGATCTCTCCAATAAAAGCGACCTCATAATCCATCAGGCTTTCCACGGCAGAGACCGGGGCGGCTTTCTTGATGAAGTAGGGGAAGGTCATCTCTATGTGGCCTGATTGGGCTTCCAGCACCGCCGTCATCTCATCCACCATGTTCTTAAATGAGGCGATGGATATCTCGTAGTCATTCTGATTGAGAATTTCCACAAACCGCGACATGTGTGTGCCCTTGAAGTTATGCGGCAGCCCGACATACATATTAAACCTTGCCACCGTGTGTTGCTCACGACCGGAACGATCCCTGACCACGACCGGATGCTGAATGTCCTTGATGCCGACCTTGTCGATGGCGACCCGCCGAGTGTCGGGCGTACTCTGGGTATCGGGGATATCGGTATTGGCGGCCAACGGGCTGGGATGATTCATGATGCTGTTTCCTGTGTTGATAGCCTGACCATGTACAGCGTCAGTAGTCAGACAGTGGGTGATAGTGCATCAGTTTACTCGGCTTTGCCGGTAACTGCACGTCAACAAGTGCTGGACAGGCTGAATTATTTTTTCCGCTCGACAATATAAGCGGCCAGCTGTCTCAGGCTGTCGGCTTTCTCGTCAAAGCCTGCCAGTGCCTGTATGGCCTGCCGATACATATCACGGGCCGCCTGCTTGGCACCGGCAAGGCCAAGCAGCCCGGGGTAGGTCGGTTTATTGTTATGCTGATCAGAGCCCTGCGGTTTGCCGAGTGTCGCCGTGTCGGCCTCAATGTCCAGCACATCATCGTGAATCTGAAAAGCAAGGCCAATATGCCCGGCATACTCACCGAGTGCGGCCAGCGCCTCGGCCCCAATATTATCTGCACACAGCGCCCCAAGCTGCACACTGGCCTTGATGAGGGCGCCCGTCTTGTGGTTGTGCATGGTGTTTAGCTCCTCCAGGCTTAACTGCTGGCCAACGGAATACAGATCGATGGCCTGCCCGCCGGCCATGCCGCGTGAACCACTGGCGGCGGCAAGGATAGTGATCATTTGCAGGCATTTCGCCGCGGCAATACCCTGGTCGCTGGCGCTGGTCAGCACTTCAAAGGCAAGCCCCTGCAAGGCATCGCCGACCAGAATCGCCGTGGCCTCATCGTATTGGATATGGCAGGTGGGGCGTCCCCGGCGCAAGGCATCATCATCCATTGCCGGCAGATCATCATGTATCAGCGAGTAGGCGTGAATGATCTCCACCGCACAGGCACAGGGGTCAAGCCTCGCCTCGGCCACGCCCATGGCCGCCCCGGTCGCATACACCAGCACCGGCCGGATACGTTTGCCTTCCGCCAGCACACAATAGCGGATGGCCTCATGCAGCCGTGCCGGTGCCACATCGCCAGCGGGCAGACACTGATCCAGGGCGGTGGTGATTCGTTGCTGGTAGTGCTGGAATATATCCGCTAATGGCATCAGGTATTTTCCTGCCCACCGTCAACTCTGCTCATCGTCAGTCATGAAATCGGCTAATTCTGTCCTGGCATGGTTTTCAATCAATAGTTTGACTTTTTGCTCGGCCTGGGTGAGGGCCTTCTCACAGTCTCTTATCAGGCCGATGCCACGTTCAAAATGCTGTAATGACGCATCAAGGCTCAATTCCCCCTGTTCCATCTTCTCGACCAGCTGCTGTAACTCATCCAAAGCCTGTTCAAAATCAATCGGCGTTTTTTTTCCTGACACCGTTCTCCTCCGTTGGCTGTGTACCTTTAATCTTAGCAGTATGTCGGCTTGAATGTCATACTGCCATCAGCACCCGGCCGGTAGTCGGTTGCACAGGCACAGAAAAAATCCAGTCAGGTGAAACAGCCATGCACGCGCATCTGGCATGTAAGGGCGTGTCCGGCCACAGCCTGCCCTGGTGGGCTCGGCAAAGCGGTGCAGGATGCTACAGGCCGGCGGGTGTTCAGGCCATCAATGGCAGCCGTGGCCATAAGGGGTACAGCGTTTGGTTTTCGTTGTGGTGGTATTGCAGTAAAATACCGCCTTCTGGCATGGGGAGGTGTTTTTTTTGACGAAAAATTATCTTGCTTCGGATATTGAAGTGTTGACCGGGCTTGAGCCGGTGCAGAAAAGACCGGGCATGTACACCGATACCACCCGGCCTAATCATCTGGTGCAGGAGGTGGTTGATAACAGTGTTGATGAGGCATTGACAGGCCATGCGAAGCGGATTGACATCACGCTGCATCAGGATGGCTCGGTCACGGTGGCCGATGATGGCCGGGGCATGCCGGTCGATGAGCATCCTGGCGAGAATGTCTCCGGTGTTGAGGTGATCTTAACTCGCCTGCATTCCGGCGGCAAATTCTCCGGCAAGCATTATCAGTTTTCCGGTGGCCTGCATGGTGTTGGTGTGTCGGTTGTGAATGCCTTGTCAACCCGTCTGCAAATATGGGTGCGGCGGGGTGGCAGGGAATACACGATGGCGTTTGCCCATGGCAGCCGCCAGGCTCCGCTCAAGATCATTGGTGAAGTCGGCCAGCGCAACACCGGCACAACGATACGCTTCTGGCCTGATGCTGAGTATTTTGACAGCAGTAAAATCGCCACCGGCAAGCTGAAGCATCTGCTGCATGCCAAGGCCGTTTTATGCCCCGGCCTGACTGTCAGGCTGACCGATGAGGCCGCCCAGGAAAAATTCTCCTGGTGTTATGAGGATGGGATCAGCCGTTATCTGTCTGATGAGATGGCCGGTGTCACGCTGCTGCCGCCTGCGGCCTTCTCCGGTGCCATGCAGGGCAATCAGGAGGCGGTTGACTGGGCGGTACACTGGCTGGCCGATGCCGGCGAGCCGATCACCGAAAGCTATGTCAATCTGGTGCCTACCACCGGCGGCGGTACTCATGTCAACGGTCTGCGCCAGGGCCTGCTGGAGGCCATCCGTGAGTTTTGCGGCTCACGCAACCTGCTGCCACGTGGCGTCAAGCTCACCGCCGATGACATCTGGGAGCGTTGTGCTTATCTGTTATCGGTGAAGATGCAGCACCCGCAATTCGCCGGCCAGACCAAAGAGCGCCTGTCATCACGTGCGTGTACGACATTTATCTCCGGGGTTGTGCATGATGCTTTTAGCACCTGGCTGCATCAGCATGTGGAGATGGGCGAGCGCATCGCCGAGTTGGCGATCAGCAATGCACAGCGTCGCTTAAAGGCGATTAAACCTGTCGTTCGCAAAAAAATCACCGGTGGGCCGGCCCTGCCGGGCAAGCTGACCGATTGTGCCTTGCAGGACATTGCGCTCACTGAATTATTTCTGGTGGAAGGCGATTCGGCCGGCGGCTCGGCCAAGCAGGCCAGAGATCGGGAATATCAGGCCGTCATGCCGCTGCGGGGCAAGATTCTAAACACCTGGGAAGTGGAGTCGAATCAGGTCTTATCTTCCAGGGAAGTGCATGACATCGCCATTGCCATCGGGGTTGATCCGGGCGCAAGCAACCTTGCTGATCTGCGTTACGGCAAGATCTGCATACTCGCCGATGCGGATTCGGATGGCCTGCACATTGCCACCTTGTTGTGTGCCTTGTTCCTGAGACATTTTCGTACGCTGGTGGCCGCCGGGCATGTGTATGTCGCCATGCCGCCGCTGTACCGCATCGATGTCGGTAAAGCGGTTTTCTACGCCCTGGATGAGCAGGAAAAAGCCGGGGTGCTGGATCGCATAGCGGCCGAGAAGATAAAAGGCACGATTAACGTGCAGCGTTTTAAGGGCCTGGGCGAGATGAATCCCTTGCAGCTGCGTGAGACCACGATGGCCAGAGAGACCCGCCGGCTGGTGCAGCTGAGCCTGGCCGATGGCAACCAGGCCGATCGGATGCTGGATCTGTTGCTGGCAAAAAAACGCGCACCGGATCGCAAGACCTGGCTGGAGGGCAAAGGTGATCTGGCAAGGCTCTGAAGGCGGGTGAGGGTGAGGATAAGGCGGGCTGTCACGCCGAGGCCGCCGCAGACATGACCGAGTTGCAGATCATCATCGCCGTGTTCCTGGCCTATCTCGCCCTGCTGGCGGGCCTGGCGCTGTGGAGCAAAAAAGCGGCGATTAACCCGGCCGGCTACTTTATCGCCGATAAAAAACTGCCTTACTGGGTGGTGGCCTTCAGCGCCAATGCCACCGGGGAGAGCGGCTGGTTGCTGCTGGGCCTGACCGGCATGGCCTATGTGGTGGGCGTGCATGCGCTCTGGGTGTCCGTGGGCGAGGTGATGGGCGTGGCCTTGAGCTGGTGTCTGATTGCAGGGAAGCTGAAACGGCGCAGTGATAAATGCGGCGCCATCACCTTGCCGGATTACCTGGCCAGCGAGTTTGACGATAAAAAACAGTACCTGCGCCTGTGCAGTGTACTCATCATCATGGTGATGGTACTGGCTTATGTCGCTGCACAAATGGTGGCGGCTGGCAAGGCATTCAGCGATTTCATGCAGATCAGCTATGTCAGCGGCGTTATCCTCGGGGCGGCGGTGACGCTGCTCTATACCATCATCGGCGGTTACAAGGCAGTCGCCTACACCGATCTGGTGCAGGGTGTGCTGATGTTGCTGGCGCTGGTGATCTTGCCGGCGGTGGCCATCCATGAGGCGGGCGGCTTCTCATCGCTGCTCGCCAGCCTGCGGCATGAGGATGCAGCTTTGCTGTCCATCACAGGGCCGCATGGCTTCTCACTCGCCGGTGGCATTGCGGTGGCGAGTTTTCTGGCCATCGGCTTGCCGTTTCTGGGTGTGCCGCAGTTTTTGGTGCGTTATATGTCCATAGTCGATGCAGAGCAGATTCCCAAAGCGGCCGCCATGTCGATTACTTGTGCGGTCTGTTTTAGCTTCGGTGCTGTGCTCACCGGCCTGGCCGGCCGCATCCTGTTCCCCGGGCTGGCTGATGCAGAATTGATCATGCCAACCCTCAGCCGTGAGCTGTTTCCACCGCTGATAACAGCCATCTTGGTTATCGTGCTGCTGGCGGCGATCATGTCCACGGTGGATTCATTGCTCATTCTGCTCTCCTCTGCCGTTACCTGCGATTTGCTGGAGAGAATCATTGCCCCTGGCCTGTCCAGTGCTGCGCTTTCCACCATAGGCAAGCTGGTGACCCTGGCGGTTGGCATTGCGGCTGTGTTGATTGCCCTGACCGAGAACCGGACGATCTTCTGGTTTGTCCTGTTTTCCTGGTCTGGCCTGGGGTCGGCCTTTGGTCCGCTCATCCTGTCTATCCTGTTCTGGCGAGGTGTCACCCTGCCCGGTGCCCTGGCCGGTATGCTCGGTGGTTTTTTAACCACTGTGATCTGGAGTGTGTCTATCAAACCCCATGCGCTGGATATGTATGAGGCCATCCCCGGCTTTCTGGTGAGCTTTTTGCTGATCGTGATGGTCAGTAAGCTGACCGCGGCAAAACCGGCGGTTTGACTATCAACAGGCAATTTGAAAGACTTGCCGTTTGCCAATGATAACAAACCAGCACCGGCTGAAGGACACCCGCTAAGACGTGCATCCCCCTGCAACCGACAATAGCCTTTGGAACCCGGATCTCGCGCCCACCGATGCCAGCCAGCGTACCTGGAACTGGATTAATATTGCCGCCTTGTGGGTAGGCATGGTGGTGTGCGTGCCGGCTTATCTCCTGGCCTCCGGGCTGATGCAGCAGGGCATGGCTTGGTGGCAGGCGGTGTTGACCGTGCTGCTGGGCAATGCGGTGGTGATGATTCCGATGCTGCTGAACGGCCATGCCGGGGCGAAATACGGCGTGCCGTTTCCCGTCCTGCTGCGGTCATCGTTCGGTACGGTGGGTGCTAAATTGCCCGCCCTGCTGCGCGGGCTGGTCGCCTGTGGCTGGTTTGGTATCCAGACCTGGGTGGGTGGTTTTGCCGTCTACCAGATCATCAACGCCGTCAGCAGTAATGCCTTTGTCGGTACACCGCTGCCATTGCTGGCGATTGATCTCACCCAGCTGGTGTGTTTTCTTGCCTTCTGGGGCCTGCAACTTATTTTCATTGTCAAAGGCACGGAGTCCATCCGCTGGCTGGAGACCCTGGCGGCGCCGTTTCTGCTGGCCGCCGCATTGGCATTGCTGATCTGGGCCTACATGGCCGCCGATGGCTTCAGCGATATGTTGGGCAGGCCTTCCGCGTTTGTGCCGGGCGGGGCAAGAGAGGGTGAGTTCTGGCCGGTGTTCTGGCTTGGCTTGACCGCAATGGTGGGTTTCTGGTCGACCATGACCTTGAGCATCCCGGATTTTACCCGCTATGCCCGCAGCCAGCGTGATCAAATCCTGGGCCAAAGTATCGGCTTGCCGCTGCCTATGGCGATGCTGGCATTGATCAGCGTGCTGGTGACCTCGGCCACCGTGCTGATCTTCGGTGAAGCGATATGGGACCCGGTGGTGATTGCCGGTCGTCTGGGGGGTGCGGGCGTCATCATCGGCCTGCTGGCCTTGATAGTCGCTACGATCACCACCAACCTGGCGGCCAATGTGGTGGCACCGGCCAATGGGTTTTCCAATCTGGCGCCACAGAGAATCTCATTTCGGCTGGGAGGGTTCATCACCGCCGGGATTGGGATTGCCATCATGCCCTGGAAGCTGCTGGACTCTGCCGGGGCGTATCTAATCATCTGGCTGGTCGGCTATTCTTCGCTGCTGGGGCCAGTCGTGGGCATCATGATCTGCGATTATTTTCTCATCCGCCGCTGTCAGTTGATTACCTCTGCCCTGTATGACAGCCGCGGGGCGTATGCCTACAGCAAGGGCTGGAATCTGAGCGCACTGGCGGCCTTGCTATTGGGTATCCTGCCGAATATTCCCGGTTTTCTGCATGCAGTTGGTGTGCTTGATGGTATCGCCCAGTGGTTGATCAGCCTCTATCACTACGCCTGGTTTGTGGGTGCGTTCACGGCGGGGCTGGTGTATTTTCTGCTGATGCGGCGGCGCTCACCATAATATTTTGACTGAATGGTAAACGGCTTGTTACTCTAAATCTGCACACCTGACGCCGGAGGAGGCCGTGATGGAATTCGCTATTTGTTTTAAGGGGTTTATGAGTCCAGAGCGGGCACGCTATCTGGTACGCCAGGCCGAGGTGGGCGGATTTACCTATTGTTGGTTTTACGATTCTCATATTCTATGGCGGGATTGTTACCCGGCGATAGCCATGTGTATGGAACACACCCGCACCATGCGTTTTGGCCCTTGCGTGACCAATCCGAATGTGCGCGACTGGTCGGTGGCCGCCAGCCTGTTTGCCAGTTTATCACTACAAAGCGGCGGACGATTCGATATTGGCCTTGGCCGGGGCGACAGCTCCATGCGGGTGATGGGCAAGCCGCCGGCCACCTTAGCCCGTGTGGCGGAATTTACCGAGAAGGTCAGGGCGATGGTCAGGGGCGAGGCGGTCACTTACGATGGCTGTCCGAGCAGCGTGCAATTCGAATGGAGTGCAGGCCATGATATGCCGGTATGGATAGGGGCTTACGGGCCGAAGGCATTAGCGACCGCCGGCAAGCATGCGGACGGTGTCATCTTGCAGATTGCCGAGCCGGCGCTCATTCCGTGGTTTGTTCAGCAGTGTCATCAGGCGGGGGCAGCGGCCGGTCGGGATATGTCGGGCTTTCGCGTGATGGCGGCTGCGCCGGCGTATTTTGGCACGATGGATGAATGCGTTGAGGCCACCCGCTGGTTTCCGGCCATGGTGGGCAATCATGTGGCCGATATCGTAGAAAAATATGGCACGAATTCTGACGTGCCGGCCAGCCTGACCGATTACATTGAGCAACGGCGCGGGTATGACTACAGCAAGCATGGGCAGAGCGATAATCCATATCTTGACTTCATCACCCCGGAGATTGTGCAGAGCTTCGCTGTGCTGGGCACGGTGGAGGCGCATATTGAAAAGTTACAGGCGCTGAAGGCCGCCGGCGTCACGCAGTTTAATATCTACCTGGATAACGGCAATGAAGAAGAAATCATCGCCAAGTATTCAAAATATGTGATTCCCGCCTTTCGTGAGTGATCGACAGCCTTACCAGGCTGGAGAGCCTATTATTCACATTTCCCTGCTGAACAAGCAATCCAGTTTCCATACCAACAGCAGATCATTCTACGCTTGCCGGGTTATTCGTTATCACCTTAAGTCAGCCGCTTGATCTTTTTTTTACCAAGTAGTAGAGTCATAAAAATGACAGCAAATTTGTTGTGAGTTGGATACAGATCATGTCTGTTTTCAATGAACTTGCTTGGGAACCGGGGGGTTGCACAGCTAATCTCCCTAGATTCAGGGCATTTTCATTGTATCAGACTAATTCACAATGCCGTTCAGTGCGTAGCGACTGTTTCGTTCGTAAAGTCTTAAGGGGGAGAAATGCTCAAAGCAAAATTTATTGCAGGAATCTCGGTAATACTTATCGCTGCAACGCAATTTGCACCCGCTCAGGAAAGTGGGATGGTTTTTGAGGAGATCGTGGTGACGGCACAAAAGCGCGAGCAGAACATTGACGATGTGCCCGCAGCTATTTCTGCTTTTTCGGCCGATACCATGACCCGGCAAGGCATCAGCAATATCCGCGACCTGGGCAAGTTTGTGCCCAATTTGAGTATCACGAATTTTTCTGCCGGCAGCGCCATCTCATCCAACCCCTTCATCCGCGGTATCGGCATACAGGATCACCTGATTACGACCGACCCGGGGGTGGGCGTTTATATTGACGGGGTGTATCTCGGGCGACAGGTAGGGCAGAACTGGAGTCTGGCCAATATTGAACGGCTGGAGGTGCTGAGAGGCCCGCAGGGAACCCTATACGGGCGCAACTCCATTGGTGGCGCCATCAATATTATCACCCGCCGACCCGGCGAGGAAAATGAGGCCCGCATTTCCCTGGCCGGTGGCACCCGTGGTCATGTCAACACGGATGCCTATGGCAGCTACCGGGTCAGCGATCAGCTTGCCCTCGCCGCCTCGGTTGCCTATAAACGCCGCAATGGTCTGGGCAGGTTCGTCAATCTGACCAGCAACAAACACGATGTCGGCGAATTCGATGATATTTCCGGGCGCCTCAGTCTGCTGTTGACACCGAATGACGATTTCTCCGCCCTGTTCGCCTTCGATGGCAATGACGGCAGCAGCGGCCTGAACCCCTACACCACGATTCTGCTGCCCGGTGGCAATACCGGCAATGCCGGTATTGATAACAGCGATGTCGCCGTGAATCGGTTTGACAATGCCACCGGTGAAGAGGAGTTGGCCGATAACCGCAACTCCTCCTATGGCTTCTCCGCTACCCTGGACTATGCCTTGAATGAAAACATCCGCACCCGATTTATTGCCAGCCGCCGCAAATCCACCTATCAGGCCGGGCTGGATGATGATGCCACGGTGGTAAAAGTGCATGATTACGGCGAGCAAGGCGAGGCCGAGCAGAGCTCGTTTGAATTGCAAGTCAATGGGGACTACGGCCCGGTCGATTTTGTCACCGGCCTGTATTACTTTGAGGAAGAGGGTAAGAACCTGCAACCGCGCTATACCTTTGCTCAATTCCCGCCCAACCGGTTCCGGCTGGCGCAACAGGTGGACAGCTATGCGGCTTATGCCAATGTCGGTTATACCTTTGCTGAGCGCTTGCGGCTGGCGGCGGGTGCCCGCTTCAACTATGACAAAAAAGACGGGCGGGTGGAGATCGGTGACAGCATCGCCGCCACGGCCGATGATACCTCTTCAGAATGGAGTTGGGCGCTGACGGCCACCTATGATTTGACCGATACGATTACTCTCTACGGTAACATCCAGAGCGGTTATCAGTCCGGTCAGTTCCCGCCGCGGCCCTTCTGCCTGTTCGGCGAGCAGGATGCGACCCAACCCGGCAACGTTGCAGCATCCAACTGTTTTAATGGCAGCCTGGAAAACATCACCGCCCTGAACATTGAAGGCGGCATCAAAGGCATTTTCTTTGAGCGCTTGCAGGGCAGCCTGACGCTGTTTCACACCCAGTATTCCGACCTGCCCTATCAGGTGAGCACCACCGAGGGCGCAGGATTTAACACGGTCAACCTGATCGCAGAGCAGGATTCCACCGGGGTGGAGCTTGAGGGGAAACTGCTCATCACCGATGGTTTGTATCTGAACGCCAGCATGGGGTATATCGATCAGCAAGTGAAGGGTGCCGTGCCAGGGGCGGCGGCACCACTGACGCCGGAATTGACTTACTCCATCAGCCCTGAATACAGCTTTCCCCTGCCCGGTGATGGCGGCACGGTCAGCGTGCGGCTGGATTACAGCTACCGGGATGCGTTCTTCGGCGAGCCGAGTTCAGACCCGGGCCGCAATACCCTGGTCAATGGCCGGGGATTGCTGAACTTCAATATCGGCTATGCTTCAGCGGATGAGACTTGGCGCATTGCCGCCTATGGCAGAAATGTGCTGGACAAGCGCTATGAAAGCGCCCGCCTGAATACGGGGGATTATCTGATTGCGGTCCTGGCCAATGATGCCAGCGAGTTTGGCCTGCGCTTCACCCGGGATTTCTGATCACTGCCGCGCTGCAATCAAGCCTGTCGGCCTGATGATTGCTGTCTGACCCAATCACGATAGAATAAGGCCATGCTGCCGCAGGAGTTGATCCGTAAAAAAAGAGATGCCGGGCGCCTGACCGAGCAGGAGATCAACGACTTCATCCAGGGCGTATCTGCTGGTGCGATCAGCGCTGAACAGATCGCCGCCCTGGCCATGGCTATCTATTTTAATGGCATGACGCCTGCCGAGACCGGCTATCTGACCCGGGCCATGGTGGCATCCGGCCAGACGATTGACTGGTCTGGTCTGGATTTATCCGGCCCGGTGGTGGATAAACATTCCACCGGCGGTGTGGGGGATAAGGTCAGTTTGATGCTGGCGCCTGTTGTTGCGGCCTGCGGTGGCTGTGTCCCCATGATTTCAGGCCGGGGACTGGGGCATGGCGGCGGCACCCTGGACAAACTGGACAGTATCCCCGGCTACCGCACTGCCCCGGATGTGGCGCAACTCAAGGCCGTGGTGAAGTCGGTGGGCTGTGCCATCATCGGCCCGACCAGTGACCTGGCGCCAGCCGATAAACGCCTCTACGCCATCCGTGATGTCACCGCCACGGTAGAGTCCATTCCCCTGATTACCGCCTCCATCCTGTCCAAGAAGCTGGCCGCTGGCCTTGATGCCCTGTGCATGGATGTCAAGACGGGCAATGGGGCATTCATGCCGACCAGGCAACAGGCCGAGGCGCTGGCGGAGGCCATCGTCGATACGGCGGCTGAGATCGGGCTGCCGGTGAGGGCGAT
>CAXMWX010000002.1:0-46070 GCA_963422205.2 Gammaproteobacteria bacterium
GTGATCATTACCCTCATCCTGATTGCTGTTTATCTCCTGTATGTGGTGATCCCGATGTTTAAACCTGCACATATTGACCTGCTCGCCAGCTACCCGGCACCAGTAGGTAATGTGGTCGGGGGTGATGGGGCAGATACGCTTTATTATGCCCTGGAAGAGCAACATGAGGTTGGGCTCAGGGTGACGGCGGACGGCCAGGCGGTGTTTTTCAGGGCCGCCGATGGCCACCTGCTCAAACAGCAGGTGTTAACCGAACAAACACCGGCTGAACTGACGGCATTCGCCGCGGGGGATCCGGCCGGTCGGCTGCTGGCACTGGGGCTGGACGATGGCACCGCCCTCCTGCTGCAACACGACTATGAGGTGACTTACCCGAACGATGTGCGGCTGATAACGCCGCAGATAACCTGGCCCCTGGGCAACTCACCAATCCGCCTGGACCGTGAGGGCCAGCCCGTCCGCCTTATCAGCGCACAGCTTGATGAAGAGCAGGCGACGATTGCCGCCATCACCGCCGATCAGCGCTTGTTGCTGACCCATCTTCAGCAGGATGAGTCGCTGCTTGGCGATGAGGATACCCCGGTGATCACCCGTACCGAGATTCCGGTCACCGGCAGGGTGAGCCATCTCTTGATCGATAGTGAGCAACGGGAGCTTTACCTTGCCGAGGACGATGGCCTCATCAGTTATTATGATATCAGCGACAAGTCGATGATTCGGCTGCTGCAGAAGGTGCGTGCTGCCCCTGCATCGGCACAGATCAGCCGCCTGTCGTTTTTAAGTGGCGGCATTTCAATTCTGGTTGGTGATACGGCCGGCAATATTGCCCAGTGGTTTCCCGTCAGGGATGTGCAGAACAATTATACGCTGGAGAAGATCCGCCGTTTTGAACCGTTTGCCGAGGCCGTGGTGGCGATTGTGCCGGAGTATTTCCGTAAGGGGTTTCTGGCGGCAGATGAGGACGGACACCTTACCCTCTATCACACAACAGCCCACCGCACGGTGATGCGTGAGCGCATCAGCACGCAACGGACAGAACACATTGCCATTGCCCCCCGCGCCAATGCCATGCTGGTGGAAGCGGCGGGTGGCCAGTTGCAGTTGTGGGCGATTGACAATGAGTACCCGGAGATCTCCTGGCAGTCTATCTGGGGCAAGGTGTGGTATGAAAGCCGAGACCGGGCCCAATATATCTGGCAATCCTCCTCGGCCAGCAGTGATTTTGAGCCGAAGTTCAGTCTCACGCCGCTGGTGTTTGGCACCTTGAAGGCGGCGTTTTACGCCATGTTGTTTGCCATGCCGATGGCGATATTCGGCGCCATGTATACAGCTTATTTCATGTCGGCCCGGCTGCGTGGCCTGGTCAAGCCAACGATTGAAATCATGGAAGCCCTGCCCACGGTTATCCTGGGGTTTCTTGCCGGCTTATGGTTTGCCCCGTTTGTTGAGCAGAACCTGCCGGGGTTGTTCCTGTGTATTTTGCTGTTTCCTGTGATGGTTATTCTGGCGGCCTGGGGCTGGCGCTGTCTGCCGCCCGTACTGCGCCACAAAGTGCCCGAGGGCTGGGAGGCGGCGTTGCTCATCCCGGTGCTTATCCTGGCGGGCATGGTGGCGTTCCGTGTCAGCCAGCCGCTGGAAATCGCCCTGTTTGCCGGCAATATGCCGCTGTGGTTGACGCAAGAGCTGGGAATCAGTTACGACCAGCGCAACTCCCTGGTGGTCGGCATCGCGATGGGGTTTGCCGTGATCCCGACGATCTTCTCTATCAGCGAGGATGCGCTCTACAGCGTGCCGAAGCACCTTACCACAGGCTCGCTGGCCCTGGGGGCGACGCCCTGGCAGACCATGATGCGGGTGGTGCTGCTGACCGCCAGCCCGGGTATCTTCTCGGCGGTGATGATCGGCACCGGCCGGGCCGTGGGCGAGACCATGATCGTCCTGATGGCAACCGGCAACACCGCCATCATGGACATGAACATATTTGAGGGCTTTCGCGCTTTATCGGCCAACATCGCCGTGGAGATGCCGGAATCCGAGGTTGGCAGCACCCACTACCGCATCCTGTTTCTGGCCGGCCTGGTGTTGTTTATGGCGACCTTCGTGTTCAATACCCTGGCCGAGCTGGTGCGCCAGCGGCTGCGGCTGAAATACAGCTCACTATGACGCCTGCGCCCCCCACTGCGATAAAAAAATGGTTCGCCACCGGCGTGCCGTATATCTGGTTAAACGCCAGCACTGTCAGCCTGTCCATCATCATGGTGGTCGGGCTTGTGCTGTTAATCATGGTGCGTGGCCTGGGGCATTTCTGGCCGGGCCCGGTAGCTGCCTTTACCTACACTGAAGCCACTGGCGAGAGGCTCGCCCTGGCTGGTGAGCTGGTGGCTGAGGAGTCAGTTCCCCGTGCCCGCCTGCCTGATGATGATGTACGTATCCCGGCGGCGATGGCGGTGGTTGAGCGTCGGTTGGTGAAGATCGGTAACCGCGATTTCTTTGGTCTGGACTACCGCTGGGTATTGGCGGCTGCCATGCACAATGTCACCTATCCAGCAGACCTGATGGTGGTTGAGCGGCGGGAATGGGGCAATTTCTACGGCTATCTCGACAGCATCAAAGAGGGCGATCAGATCATCGCCACCCAGCCGGAGTGGGCGCTGTTGCAGCACTATATCACCGCCAGCGCGGCACTCTTTGATGAGATACGGCACATCGAGAAGGAACTCATCGGCAAGATCAATTACCGCATGGAACGCCTGCGTTTGCGAGAGCGGGCGCTGGCGCTGGACGGGGTGGCGGCGGGCGCTCCGGCGTATGCTGAGATAGCGGCTGAGCGGGCGATGCTGGAAGATGAATACAACGGCTTTACTGCACAACTGGCCGGGCTGCATAAAAAATTACACCAGTTCTCTTTTGTTGCCACCCTGGCCAATGGCGAGAAGATGGAGATTAATTTTGCCAAGGTGGTGCGTGCCTGGCGGCCAAATACCATGAATCTCGCCGACAAGCTGGTTTTCTATTTTACCAAGCTGTGGGAGTTTATCGCCGAAGATCCGAGAGAGGCCAATACCGAGGGCGGTATTTTTCCGGCCATCTACGGCACAGTCATGATGGTGATGGTGATGGCGGTGCTGGTCACGCCCTTCGGCGTGGTGGCGGCTGTCTATCTGCGTGAATACGCCCGCCAGGGGCCGGTCACACGGCTTATTCGCATCGCTGTCAATAATCTGGCCGGCGTGCCTTCGGTGGTCTACGGCGTGTTTGGCCTGGGGTTTTTTGTCTATTTTCTGGGCGGCTCTATTGATGAGTTGTTTTTTGCCGCCTCGCTGCCCGCCCCCACCTTCGGCACCCCGGGCCTGCTGTGGGCCTCGTTGACCCTGGCGATACTGACCGTGCCGGTGGTGATTGTCTCCACCGAGGAGGGTTTATCACGGGTGCCTCGTGCGATTCGTGAGGGCAGCCTGGCCCTGGGTGCTACCAAGGCCGAGACCCTGTGGCGCACGGTGCTGCCGATGACCGCCTCCGCCATGATGACGGGCCTTATCCTGGCCATCGCCCGGGCCGCCGGTGAAGTGGCGCCGTTGATGCTGGTCGGGGTGGTGAAGCTGGCCCCCTCCCTGCCGCTGGATGGTAACTTCCCGTTTCTGCATCTGGACAGAAAGTTCATGCACTTGGGCTTTCATATCTACGATGTGGGCTTTCAAAGCCCGAATGTGGAGGCCGCCCGTCCGCTGGTCTATGCCACGGCATTTTTGCTGGTGTTGATCATCATCGCATTAAACTTAACAGCGATAAAAATTCGTAATACGCTAAGAGAGAAATACCGTGCAGCAGAGCAGAACTAAGCAGATAATCGTTGAGATGGCTGAACAGACAGAAGCACAAGATCGGCAGCCCCCGGCCAAAGTGCTGCCAACACCGGGGGCGGGGAGGCGGGCAGTGGCGGTGGACTCGTTGCCCGGGCCGGCGGGCCGGCTCACTCTGGCGGATGAGAGTCTGTGCATCCGGGTGCGTGATTTTAACCTGTATTACGGCGATAAGCAGGCACTGAAGGATATCAACATGGTCGTCCCGGAGAGACGGGTCACGGCGTTTATCGGGCCGAGCGGCTGTGGCAAGTCAACCCTGTTGCGCTGTTTTAACCGCATGAATGATTTGATTGACATCGTTCGTGCCGAGGGCGAGATTACGATCAATAATGAGGATATTTTTCACCCATCGGTGAATGTCGCTGAGTTGCGCCGACAGGTGGGCATGGTGTTTCAAAAACCCAATCCGTTTCCGAAGTCTGTGTATGAAAACGTGGCCTATGGTCTTCGGATACAGGGCGTGAATGACCGGCGGTCGCTGGATGCGATCGTCGAGCAGTCACTCAAAGGGGCGGCGTTGTGGGATGAGGTGAAGGATCGGCTGGATGATAATGCCCTCGGTCTGTCGGGCGGCCAGGCACAGCGGCTGGTGATTGCCCGGGCGATTGCCGTTGAGCCGGAGGTGTTGTTGCTGGATGAGCCCTGCTCGGCGCTGGATCCTATCTCCACATTGAAGGTTGAAGAGCTGATCTATGAATTAAAGGCCAACTACACGATCGTGATCGTCACCCATAACATGCAGCAGGCCGCCCGGGTGTCTGACTATACGGCATATATGTACCTGGGCGAGCTGATCGAATTTAACGACACCAGTACGCTGTTCACCAACCCGGAGAGGAAAATGACCGAGGACTACATCACCGGTCGTTACGGCTAGTCGGTTTTTTTAAGAGTGATCCCGCATGAATAACATACCGCAACATATCTCCAAGCAGTTTGATCAGGAACTGGAGCAGATTCGATCCAGCGTCCTGACCATGGGGGGGCTGGTAGAGCAGCAGCTGATGGATGCGCTGAAATCGCTGGCCGAATCGAATATCAGCCTGGCCGGGTCGGTGTTGGACAATGAGGTAAAAGTCAATTCCTTTGAGGTGGCTATTGATGAGGGATGTACCCGAATTCTGGCCCGGCGGCAACCTGCCGCCAGTGATCTGCGTCTGCTGATGGCGGTGATCAAGACGATTACCGATCTTGAACGGGTGGGCGATGAGGCACAGAAGATTGCCAAGATGGCGATCAAGTTATCGGAGAAATCCGGGCCGCGCTCCTATTACATCGGCATCAATGCCATGGGGACTTTCGTGCGTAACATGCTCAAAGATGCCTTAAATGCTTTCGCCCGCATTGACAGCCAGGAGGCGTTGGTAACAGCAGGCAAAGAGCCGGAGTCCGATGAGCAGTACAGCGCCGTGTTGCGCCAGCTAATCACCTACATGATGGAAGACCCGCGCAGTATTACCAGTGTGATTGATGCTGTGTGGGTGGTGCGGGCGCTGGAGCGTATCGGTGATCATGCCCGTAATATTTGTGAATACGTGATTTATTTTGTTGAAGGCAAAGACGTGCGCCATATCAGCATTGAGCAAATGGAAGAAGTGCTGAAAAACAAATAGTATGCTGTCATTGCCCCTGGCAAGGACATGATAACGCACTATGGGAATAACCGACCTCAGTCATCCTGAGTATTACATCAATCGCGAACTCAGCCTGCTGGAGTTTAACCGTCGGGTCATTGACCAGGCCCGGGATGAGAGCCTGCCGTTGCTGGAGCGGTTGAAGTTTTTGTGTATCGCCAGCACCAATCTGGATGAGTTTTTCGAGATCCGCGTGGCCGGTATCAAGGAGCAGGTGAAATACGGCTCGGTGCAGACCGGCCCGGATAACCTCAGCCCGGCCGAGGTCTTGAAACACATCAGCCAGACGGCGCATGAGCTGGTTGCAACGCAATATGCCGTGTTCAATGAAATCATTACGCCCGCGCTGGCAAAGGAGCGGATTCTCATACACCGGCGCACATCCTGGAAGCCGGCCATACTGCGCTGGGTGAAACGCTATTTTAACAATAATGTTCTGCCTGTGCTCAGTCCTATCGGGCTGGATCCGGCGCACCCATTCCCGCGGGTGTTAAATAAAAATCTGTACTTCATTATCTCGCTGGAAGGCAAGGATGCATTTGGCCGAGAGAACCGCCTGGCCATCGTGCAGGCCCCGCGCTCATTGCCCAGGGTGGTGCAGATTCCTGAAGATGTTGTTCAGGGCAAATCCGATTTTGTTTTGTTATCGTCCATTATTCACGCCCATGTGGGCGATCTGTTCCCCGGCATGTCCGCCAGCGGTTGCTATCAATTCAAGGTCACGCGCAACAGCGATTTGTTTGTCGACAGCGAGGAGGTGGATGATCTGCTCAGAGCGCTGGAAGGCGAGCTGCCATCCCGGCGTTTTAACGATGCGGTACGGCTGGAGGTGGCTGATAATTGTCCGGCCGAACTCAGCGGCTTTTTATTGCAGCAATTTAAGCTGGAGGATGACGATCTTTATAAGGTCAACGGCCCGGTGAACCTGAACCGCCTGATGGCGATCTATGATCTGGCCGACAGGCCGGAGTTGAAATTTGCCGGGTTTACCCCCGACCTGCCGCCGCGCCTGCAAAAAAGCGCCAGCCTCTTCGATACGTTGAAATATGGCGATATCCTGCTGCATCATCCGTTTCAGTCATTCGCACCCGTGGTCGATTTTGTCCGCCAGGCGGCTAATGATGCCAACGTCTTGTCCATCAAACAGACGCTGTATCGCACCGGTGATGATTCGGCCCTGGTCGATGCCCTGAAACAGGCCGCCCGCATGGGTAAGGAAGTGACGGTGGTGGTGGAGTTGCGGGCGCGGTTTGATGAGGAGGCCAACATTGAACTGGCCAACGAGTTGCAGGAGGTGGGCGCACATGTCGTCTATGGCGTGGTTGGCTACAAGACCCATGCAAAGATGATCATGGTGGTACGGCGTGAAGGTCGTGGCCTGCGGCGCTATGTGCATCTCGGCACCGGTAATTATCATGCCCGCACGGCGCGCCTGTATACCGATTACGGCCTGCTGACCTGCGACAAGGCGATGGCTGAGGATGTGAACAAGCTGTTTTTGCAGCTCACCGGCCTCGGCAGGGCATCCAGGCTGAAGAAGATCCTGCAATCGCCGTTTACCTTGTCCAAGTCCATTTTGAGTTTGATTGAACGGGAAATCCAACATGCCAATGCGGGCAAAGGGGCAAGGGTGATCGCCAAGATGAATGCCCTGGTGGATGCGGAAATCATCCGTGCCCTGTACCGTGCATCCCAGGCGGGGGTGAAGGTTGATTTGATTATCCGCGGGGTGTGTTGTTTGCGTCCCGGTGTTAAGGGTCTGTCGGAGAATATCCGGGTGCGCTCTGTTGTTGGCCGGTTTCTTGAGCATACACGCATTTATTATTTTCTTAATGCGGGTGATCAGCAGGTGTATTGTTCTTCGGCAGACTGGATGCCACGCAACCTGCGCCATCGTGTCGAGGCTTCTTTTCCGATTGAAGAGAAACGTCCCAGAGATCAGATCATCAATTATGGCCTGCTGAACTACCTGCAAGATAATACGCAGGCCTGGATTTTGCAAAGCGATGGCTCATACAAGCGCAGTAAACCGGGCAACCACAAACCGAAGGTGGCACAGCAGATATTGCTGGATCATTATTGTGGTTAGCCGGCCAGTGGCTTCTTAAAATCATGCGGTAAAATCAGCCGATGTTTTTCATTTGCCCATCAGTCTGACGTTAGCACTGTGAACACATTCTACTACGGCGATTGCCTTGAAATCATGGCTGCCATGCCGCCTGACAGTATTGATCTGATCTACCTTGATCCACCGTTTAATTCCAATCGTTCCTACAACACCATATACAAAGACAGCACCGGCCAGGCGCTGCCAGAACAGGCCGAGGCATTTTGCGATGTCTGGGAACTCACCGAGGAGCGGGAGCGGGCGATCGCGGATTTGCCCGTGTTGATGCGCCAGCACGGCATGGATGACAGCACCGCCCGGTTATGGGAATTATGGATACCAGCACTCAGGCATACCCAGCCCCGCCTGCTGGCCTATTTGTCGTACATGACCGAGCGGCTTCTTATCATGCGCTCACTGCTGAAGGCCACGGGCAGCCTGTATTTGCATTGCGACCCGACGGCCAGCCATTATATCAAGATGATCATGGATGTTGTGTTTGGGCATCAGAATTTTCAGAACGAGGTAATATGGCATTACAGAAAATGGACAGGGAAGGCGAAGAGATTTCAAAGACTGCACGATATAGTATTTTTTTATTCTAAAACCGACCAGTATAATTTTAATGTTTTGTATACGGACTACACGGACAAATCATTAAAGAGAAAGCAAAACTATCATACCAGGATAAAAGGTGATGATGTTTACGTCACCTCAGTGAATGAAAAAGGCGTGAGGGAGAACGATGTCTGGCAGATACCGATCATCAACTCCCAGGCCAAAGAACGCCTCGGCTATCCCACGCAAAAACCCATCGCCCTGTTAAAGCGCATCATACTGGCCTCCAGCAACGAAGGTGATCGGGTGCTGGACCCCTTCTGTGGTTGTGCCACCACCATCGCCGCCGCCCATGAGCTTAACAGACGCTGGATCGGCGTTGACATCGCCTATCATGCAATAACAAAAGTCGTTAGATCAAGGTTGCACGATCAATATGGCTTGAGTGAAAACATAGCCTATGAAATAGACGGCATCCCGAAAACCAGAGAAGCAGCGATTGATCTGTGGAATAGGGATTCCTATCAGTTCCAACGCTGGGCGGTTGAGCGGGCGGATGGCTTTGTCTCCGCCCAGCGCGCCCATGATGGCGGGATTGACGGGCGCATTTATTTTCACACCGGCGGTGGGAAAATGGGTTCGATGATCGTCGAGGTCAAAGGCGGGGCGCAAGTCGGCATCGGGGTGGTCAGAGACCTTCGGGGCGTTATGGAGCGGGATGGTTGCGAGATGGCGGGATTGATCGTCAGAGAAGCACCGGGGGATACGCAAAGGCGCAATTTTCAACGGGAGATGGGCGAGGCCGGATTTATAGAGATCGATAAGCGTCAATTCGCCAGAATGCAGCTTCTGACGCTCGATGAGGTTATCCGGGGGAGAAAATTCACCACGCCGTTTGCCGAGGGGCTGGGAGAGAGACAGGAGCAACTGACGCTTTAACGGCCAAACGTAAACAGGCCGCCTTCAGGCACAAGACAGGCGGATGCCTGTGCCAGGCAAATACGCGCTCTTTGCCTTGAGATCCGCCGCCGTCAAGGTATGTTCGGCCAGCCAGCTATCGGGACATGTCAGTGTTAATTGCCCGTTGTTCTTGCCGGGGGAAGCCGGGCATAGTGGCATGACTGCCCAGCTGTTAATTATCTTTCCCAGTTTCCAAACGTCTTGATCGCCGCACCGTAAACCACTATCTCATCGTTGAAACGCCTGGCATGGGGTACGAACCTGTACAGCATTTGCATGACCCTGGGCTTGTTCATGTTGAACCGCACTTCCTGGTAATGTGCCTGGCTGTCGTTTCGCATTTCCAACTCGCCTGCGTTGTTGCCCTCGTATTTGAATACGACTTTTTGATCGGCAAACTGTGCAGCCGTCCTGGCTTCTGAGTTATGAACGATGAGATTATCCCCCAGGTGCTTTACAACGTCTTTATTTAAGAACACCCGATATTTATTATCATCAAGCACAGTTAAGTAATCAACTTCGCCACCTTAAAGATAGATTTCGCCAGAAATGCCCGTAACAAGGCCTTGCGTTGAAACCTGTCTTTAAGCTCCCTCATGGGCGTTTTAAGCCGCTCCTTGGCGGCCTCAGGATTGTTACGGTACTCTTCAAAGGAAGGCGGGAAGGCATCTATGCAATGCACCAGAAGCGTACCTATGCCGTTTAATGCCTGAAAGCCATCATCTTCGATAAACCTGGATCGACTGTAGAGAAATATCTGCCATTTCTTTTTACCGCTTTTCAGTGAATGGGCATCGCCTGATGGATCAATGACATCTTTCTTGGCCTTTTTATCGTTCTGGTAGTGATCCATGCCGAGGAGTGAGGCGAAGATAGCCGCATTATCATGCCCTGCTTGACGATATGCTCTGGCTTGTGTTGTTGTAGATGCCCGAGTTTTACTCATGCGGATATTTCCATATCAGCAACTCATGGGATTTTTTGACATGGCTGCCGCCGTTCTTCTCTGCTCTGTTGATGCCGATCCGGGTGTCTCCTTGGCCGAAGGTGTATTGCCATTCGGGCGCTGAGATATGACAGTCCGCATACCAATCCCTGATAGTCTCGCAATCGTTGTATGACAAAATAAATCCGCCGTTATGCGATAACAGCAGATCACGCAATATGTCATGCTTAAAGCCCGCATGGTGAATGGGAAAATTTCGATGCGGATACATGCCGACAAACATTTTGCCCTCATCCAGGTAGTATGGTGGATCGCAATAGAGAAAATCAGCGCCGTGGTTTGGGATTGAGTTTTCAAAGCTGGCACACGTAACGGATAATTTTGGCGCTCGAAACCCCCTCACTTTTGTCAGCGTTTTAGCATAGCGTGTTTCATTTAAGTAAACATCAGACGGCCAACCTAAAAAGTGCGGCCCGTAGGAGGTGTTGGAATTGAAATAATAATGCGCCGCCAGGTCCCAGCGATTAAGCCTGGCCTCCCCTTGCCAATGGGCTTTTAAGCGCTGTTTAACCGCCGCAAATGTTGTACGGGAAGGCGTAAAAGCCACCAGCCGCCTGTACAGCGCTTCAGGCTGGTTAATTTGAACGTCCCAGTAATTGGTAAGCACATCAAACACATCATAGGCTATGACATCAACACTGACCTCATTGGCGATAGCGATCTCAACCGCCCCGCCGCCGATGAATGGTGATACCAGCTGCGTGATGTTATCGGGCAGTAACTCGGCAACAAACCCCACCGCCAGAGTCTTGCCGCCAGCATAGCGCAACGGGGAGCCTAAATAACGCTTGTATTTGCGGTTGCCATTGCTTTTAAGCTTACGCAGTAATTGTTCTTTGGCTGGCAGGTCAAAAAGCGCAGGCTGAATATTCACATGGATTGATTTGCTACAGGGTGGCTTGCGTTTATGTTGGATACTTTAAGGGATTATACAGTCAGGGCTAATCAACCTGCAAGCCAATCCCGAGAGCATGCAAATACTCGCTCTCTGCCTTGAGATCCGCTGCCGTCAAGGGGTGTTCGGCCAGCCAGTTATCGGGAAATGTCAGTGTTAATGCCTTGCTGTTTACCGCCAGCCTGCTCCTGGGTGTGGCCTGGTATGAGCGGCTTCGGTTCAGCACATAAGCGATGCGTAACAGCACCGCCAGGCGGGTGAGCGTGTCTCGGTCCTCGGCCATCAGCGCATTGAACTCGGCCACCGGGAATTTGCGGCGATGCGCCCTGACCAGCAGGGCCAGGGCTTCCTGTTCTTGCCGGGAGAAGCCGGGCATGTTGGCATGGGATAACAGATATGCCCCGTGGCGGTGGTATTGGGCATGGGCAATCGCCAGTCCGATTTCGTGTAACTCAGCCGCCCACAGCAACAGATCGCGAGCGCCTCTGTCCAGTTGCCATGGCCCCTGTGCCTGCTGAAATAAATGTTGGGCGGTGCTGATCACTTTATCAGCCTGTTCGTTATCAACGCTGTAACGCCTGGCCATGTCGGTGGCCGTGGTGTTGCGGATGTCCTCATCCTGATGCCGACCGATCAGCTCATAGATGATCCCCTCGCGCAAGGCCCCTTCCGAGACCTGTATCTGCTCCAGCGCCAATGCATCAAAGATAGCGCTTAATATCGCCACACCACCGGCAAACACCGGTTTTCTGCGCTCAGATAACGCCGCCAGGCAGATATTTTCATGATGTGCTGCCCGGATCAGATGGGCTTTGAGTGTGTGCAGTGCAGATGCGCTGATGCCGCTGTTGCACCAGCCCTCAGCCAGTGCCACCTCGCTGATCGTGCGGATGCTGCCGGAGGAGCCCAGCACCATCTCCCAGCCGATGCGCCGATAGCGTGCTTCCATGCTCTCCAACTCCATCCGTGCAAACAGCACGGCCTCACGCATACGGCGGGCGCTGATTTTTCCATCGGCGAAAAAACGCTGGCTGGTATTAACACACCCCATGTAGAAGCTCTCCGCCACCTCTGGTTGAAACCCGGTGCCGATAATACACTCGGTGCTGCCGCCACCGATGTCGATCACCAGGCGCTTTTCGGTGGCGCTGTAGAACGTGTGCGCCACGCCAAGAAACACCAGCCTGGCCTCTTCCTGGCCGGATATGATCTCAATATGCTGACCCAGGGCTTTGCGTGCACGGCTGATGAATTGATGACCATTGCGTGCCTGGCGAAAGGTATTCGTGCCGACGATTTTGACATTTGTCCGGGGGACTTCCCTGAGACGCTGGCCGAATCGTTCAAGGCATTGTAGCGCCCGCTGCATGGCCTCTTCACTGAGGTTATTCGCCTTATCCAGCCCGGAGGCGATGCGTACCATGTCTTTTATGCGGTCGATGATTTGGATGTGTCCCTCCTCATACTTGGCGACCACCATATGAAAACTGTTAGAGCCCAGATCAATGGCGATGAAGGTCTCACTTAAAATACTGTTCATGGTCACTGTATGGGTGGCGGTAAGCTATACTGATTAAGCCGTTGCCTGATTGCCAGGAGAGACTATGCCTGTATTAACCCTGTTGCGCCATGCCAAGTCTGACTGGCATAGCGGTGTCCATAAGGACAAGGCCCGGCCCTTATCAGCCCGTGGCCGTGAAGATGCCCCTCGCATGGGCCGATGGCTGGCACAGCAAGCCGTGATTCCTGACATTATTCTCTCATCATCCGCTGTTCGAACCGCCCAGACTGTGGCTGCAATTAATGTGCATTTACGCTTATCCAATGATCGTATCGTCTTTATGGATGCGCTCTATGCCGCCAGCCGGCATACATTATTGCAAGTCATTGCAAAATACAGCCCATGTTATGAACACATCCTGCTCACAGGACATAATCCAGGCATGGAGGAACTGCTGTGCTTTTTGAGCAAGACACCGCCGCCGCCGAGCAAGACCGGCAAGTTAATGAGCACGGCGGCAGTGGCGGTGCTGCGCTGCCCGGCTGCCGAGAGCGCTGGCAAGCCAGGGATAGCAGAACGAGGCACAGCGGAGTTGATCAGCCTGATGCGCCCCAAGGAGCTGCCGAGAGAGACTACTTAGCGGCCACGATATAAGCCACCCAACCGGCATCTGCGGTGCCTTTGGTGGCTGGCTGGTAGTCCTCATCCCCCCCCTCCTCGGCCTTGTCCCAGTACACGGTGATCTGAAAACCAGCCGCTTTGAGCAGATCAACGATCTCCGGCAGGGTCCACAGGCGCCAGTCATAGCTAAACGCCTGTTTGATTTTGGAGCCATCACGAAAGGTAAAATGGATATGGCAGAGGTAGTCGCCCGTGATGGGATTATAATCGGCCTGATCCCAGATATAGGTGAATTTGCCGTGCCTGGTTTTCTCTTCCAATAATTGAAAGGCTTCATAGCCGCCAAAGCAGTCAAGAAAAAAAATGCCGTCATCGCCCAACCCATCGTAAACAGAACGAAAGTAGCGCTTCAGAGTTTTTTTCTCCTTAAACAGCCAGTAACTGAAATTCATCGCCAGCACAATGTCTGTTGGTGCGGCTTTCACTGTAAGCACATCGGCATTTAACACCGTGATGCGTTGCCGTTGTTTGCTGGTCAGTTTTGCCAGATGATGTGCCTTCCCCCAGGCCAGCACCGATGGCTCCAGATCGACACTGATTGCCTTGTTGTGCTGGCGCCGCCTGATCCATTCGCATGAGGTGTTCATGGTGCCGCAAAAGTCTTCTCGTAAACTGCGGGCAGTTCGCTTACGCATTTTTTTGAAGGTGGTATCAACAAAATCAATCTCAGCTTCAACGCACTGCACAGAAAGCTCATACAGCTCATGAATATCCGCGCTGTCGGCCAGTTTTTTTCTTTTATTCATGTGCTGATTATGTCTTTGCGTTACCTGGCATGACGGGAGAATTTTCTGGAAATTTTCCGGCTGTATTAAAAAGCAGGGTATTATACATGCTTGTCCATATAATTGAATCTCAAGGTGGCTATATGTCCTGGTGGGGGAAGCTGGCCGGTGGGGCCTTTGGCTTTATGTTTGGCGGGCCCTTAGGTGCGCTTGTCGGTGCGGCGATTGGTCATAATTTTGATACCGGCCTGGCACAACAGCAGCACGACCCACTCAGCCAGGAGCGGGTGCAGACGGCTTTTTTCACTGCGCTTTTTTCGGTTATGGGACATATCTGCAAGGCCGATGGTGTGGTCAGCGATGATGAGATCAGAATAGCCAATGCGGTGATGGCCGATATGGACTTATCGCCAGCCCAGATCCAGGCCGCCCGGCGATTATTTGCTGAGGGCAAAAAACCGCAGTTCCCATTAACTGACGTGCTACGGCAGTTCAAGCGAGAGACTGGCCGGCGGGCCAATTTGCGGCGTGTCTTTATTGAAATGCTTTGCCTGGCGGCTTATGCCGATGGCGTGATGCACCCGGCTGAATTACGCCTGTTGCAACATGTGGCGACCGAGTTAGGTCTCTCCCGCCCTCAGCTTGATGCGCTGTTGCGGGGGCTTGGGGCGGGTAGTCAACAGGCCCGAACGGCACCTGAGGCCGATCCCTATGCGGTGTTGAATGTTACCAAACATGCCAGTGATGCCGAGGTAAAAAAAGCCTATCGCCGGCTGGTAAGCCAGCATCATCCAGACAAGCTGGTGGCAAAGGGTTTGCCGGAGGAGATGATGCGGCTGGCGACACAGCGTACACAGCAGATCCGCCAGGCGTATGAGGCGATCAAGGCACAACGGGGGTTCTAGTCTGTGCTTTGCGCTGTCTTTGCTCTGTGCCATCCTTGCAGCCGGGCGCCAATGAACTGACCGGCAAAATAGCACAGTACCAGGGCGGCGATCACCGGGATCTGCCAGTCAATACCCGCCCCCAATCGCATGGCGATCACCAGCGGTACGGCGGCATGGACGGCAATGAACCACTGCACGGAGAATTTTGCCACCGCCTCACGCCAGTAACCGAAGGGGATGTTGATCAGCAGGGTCGCCAGGGCGATAACGAGAATCTCAGCCATTAGCGGCAGGCTTGCTGGCATGGGTTATCCCGGCCTTGCTGTGTCTCTCATCCGTCTCGGCATACTCGCCCTCAATAATCACGGCGGCATCTGCTGGCCTGTTGCTGCCCCGGCCTGCCACATAGCGCAATGATCGCCAGGCAATCAGCCGCCGCACGGCGGGGATCAGCAGGGTGAAGCCGATGGCATCGGTCACAAAGCCGGGGGTAAGCAACAATGCACCACAGAGCAGCAGCATGACCCCGGCCAGCAATTCGATGGCCGGTATCTCGCCAGCCCGCAGCTTGTGCTGCACCGTGGCAATACTTTGCAGGCCCTGGATACGCAGTAACACGGCGCCCAGGGCGGCAGTGAAGATGACCAGCACCACGGTGGGGACAGTGCCCAGGAACTCGCCAGTCTGTAACAACACATAAAGCTCCAGCAGGGGCAGCAGCAAAAACAGCAGGAACAGGAGCTTAAAAGCTGACATGCAAATAAAATTTAAGGTTTGGGCTGGCAGATAGATATAATGTACTGGCAAAAGCGCATATTGCAAGCGAGGATTGATACAAGTGCAGCCAATAATGCGATGCACTTATCTTGAACATGTACCGGCATTGAATCGCTGTCCGGGTGCAATGACCGCAAAGGCCAATATCGCCAAAGGCGCATTGCCCGTGTGCAGGTCCTGCCTGCTGTACATGCGGATTTGAACGGATGGAGAAAATTGGCACAGCCGAGGAGCATAGCCTGATGATCAGCACGATAGCGACACGCCATGCCAGGCCGGAAGGCGGGATTTTGCCACCACATCTGCACGCGTTGCCGCTCATTGCCCTTGACTGCACGGTGCGAAGATGAAGCATCTCAGCCTGGTTTTTTTACTGGTGAGTCTGTTCTACGCCGCCAGCGCCGCGGCTGGAAGTGTGGGTGAGCGCATCCAGAGATTGCTGGACAAGTCGCCGACCGGCACCGCACAGGGGTTTCTTGATCCGGAACAGGCGTTTATTTTTACCGCCCAGCACATCACGGCCAGCGAGGTACGCTTTAGCTGGCAGATTGCCGAGGGGTATTACCTTTATCGTGACCGCTTTGCCATCAGCGCCGGAGAGGTGGTGCTGGGGCCGTGGGCGCCACCGGCCGGCACACTGAAGCAGGATGAGTCGTTTGGCGAGGTGGAGGTCAACACCGGGCTGACGCAGTTCACCGTCCCGCTGCCCGGCCCGCCGGTGGCGGCGGTGCGGTTTGCTGTGCAATACCAGGGCTGCAAGGAATATGCGCTTTGTTATCCGCCGATCAACAAGACTATAGAAGTCGCCATGATCGGTGATCCGGCAGCTGGCTTCACCACAGCAGCGGCCACCATCCCGCCGCCACCAGCAGCCACGGCGGTGCTGTCCGCCCAGGATCAGATCACCGAGAAGTTAAAGACCAGCGGACTGCTGATCAACATCGCGGCTTTTTTTGTCTTCGGCCTGCTGTTGTCCCTGACACCTTGCGTGTTTCCCATGATCCCCATTCTGTCCGGCATCATTGTCGGGCAGTCAGAGCCACTATCGGCGGCGAGGGGGTTTGCCTTGTCATTGGTCTATGTTCTGGCGATGGCGCTGACCTATGCCGTGCTGGGCGTGATAGCCGGTTCCTTGCAGGTCAATATCCAGGCGGCAGCGCAGAACGTTTGGGCGATCAGTTTTTTCAGCGCCGTATTCGTGTTGCTGGCCTTTTCCATGTTT
Organism: Gammaproteobacteria bacterium; assembly: GCA_963422205.2. Lineage (GTDB taxonomy): Bacteria > Pseudomonadota > Gammaproteobacteria > Eutrophobiales > Eutrophobiaceae > CAXMWX01. Next base: position 16,817 of record CAXMWX010000002.1, read on the forward strand.
GGGTTTTATGAACTGCAATTACCCGCCGCACTGCAAACCCGGCTGTCTGCCTTGTCAAATTCACAAACCCGCGGCAGCCTGGCGGGTGTGGCGATCATGGGGGCAATATCGGCGGTAATTGTCGGGCCCTGTGTGGCCCCGCCCCTGGCCGGTGCCTTGTTGTACATCAGCCAGACGGGCAATGCGGTGCTGGGCGGGGCGGCGCTGTTTTTCATGGGGCTTGGGCTGGGTGTGCCCTTATTGCTTATCGGCATGTCGGCCGGGTCTTTATTGCCGAAGGCCGGCATCTGGATGCAATCCGTCAAATCGGTGTTCGGCGTGCTGATGCTGGCGGTGGCCATCTGGTTTTTAGAGCGCATCCTTCCCATGCCAGTGGCCTTGCTGCTGTGGGGCAGTTTGTTTATTTTTGCTGCCATCTATCTGGGGGTGCCGGGCCAGCGTCCGGCCTCCGGCTGGCAGAAGGCCGGCAAAGGCTTGGGGCTGCTTATGATGATTTACGGTGTCAGTCTGGTGGTCGGCGCCATCGCCGGGGCGGATGACAAGTGGCGGCCATTACAGCCATTCACGGGTACGGCTGGCGTTCCGGCTGAACACCCGCCGCTATTTAAGCGTATTGCCTCGCTGGCAGAGTTGCAGCGGGAGATCCGCCTGGCCGAGGGTGACCGGCTCATGCTGGATTTTTATGCTGACTGGTGTGTGACCTGCATCGAGATGGAGAAGAAGACATTCAGCGCTGCCGCGGTACGGGAAGAGATGGAAAAATTCGTTTTGTTACAGGCCGATGTCACCGCCAACACGGCGGATGATCAGGCACTGCTGGCGCATTTTGGGCTATATGGCCCGCCGGCGATCGTGTTTTTTAACTCACAGGGCATAGAGATAAAACACATGCGGCTGGTGGGCTTTGTGCCGGCCGACACCTTTGCCCGGCATCTAAGGCGGCTGTTGTTGTGAACCGGCGGCTGTTATCTGCCATGCTGGTCGTGCTGTTGCTGGCCGCCTCTGCCGGGACGGGTTTTTATCTGCAAAACCAGCGGCAGGCGAATACGCCCCCGCCCGCCGCCATCACGGCAAAGGCACACGCTGCCACAGCGCCAGTTACGCCGGGTGTGGCTGCGCCGGATTTCTCCCTGCCCGACCTTGAGGGTGACAAGCGCTCCTTATCGGAGTGGCGGGGCGAGGTGGTGGTGGTCAATTTCTGGGCGACTTGGTGTCCGCCGTGCCGGGAAGAGATCCCGGCGTTTGTCGCCTTACAGAGCCAATATGGCGAACAGGGGGTACAGTTTATCGGCATCGCCCTGCAACAGGCCCGCGAGCTGACGGATTTTGTGGCCGAATATCACATCAATTACCCCATTCTGGTGGGGGAATCCGAGGTGATCAGATTGGCGCAAAGCCTGGGCAATACGGTGGGGGGGCTGCCTTACACGGTGATCATTGATCGGGCGGGTGCGGTGCAATTTGTCAAGGCCGGCCCCCTAACTCGCCAGCAGGCGGAGGCAGCGATCACGGCGCTCTTGTGATACGTGATACGAAGATAAGCTAAAAAAATAATCGTTATTTCGGCCAATTTCTGTTAAATTTCATAAAATACACCGAAATAAAATTATCCAGATAAAATTATCATGCCAAATATTCTCATCTTGCATGGCCCCAATCTCAATCTGCTTGGCGAGCGAGAGCCCGAGATCTATGGCCGGGCGAGCCTGGCAGAGATTGATGCACATCTGGCTGCTATGGCAAAGAAGCTGGGGCATCGCCTGAACAGCCTGCAATCCAACGCTGAACATCGGCTGCTTGAGCGTATCCATCAGGCGCAGGCCGAGGCGGTGGATTTTATCATCATCAACCCGGGGGCCTTCACACACACCAGCATCGCATTGCGTGATGCCTTGCTCGGCGTGGCCATTCCCTTCGTTGAGGTGCATTTGTCCAATGTGTTTGCCCGGGAAGCCTTCAGGCGACACTCCTATCTGTCTGATGTGGCTGTTGCCGTCATCACGGGGGCGGGCGCCCTGGGTTATCAGCTCGCCTTGCAGGTGGCGGCAGAACAACTGACCTAAGCGTTAGGACGCTGGCCTGATGGATATAAGAAAAGTAAAAAAATTGATCGAGATGCTGGAAGCCTCCGAGGTCTCGGAAATAGAAATACACGAGGGTGAGGAGTCCGTACGTATCAGCCGCCTTCCCTCCATGGCGGAGGTGCCATCACCCGCAGCGACATCATCCGGGGCAATATCACAAAGCATACGGCTTGCCGATAAGCCCCCCCTGGCCACGCCAATGCAAGGCGAGCCAGCCACTGCCGCGGCCGCCCCGCCGACCGATGCACCGCCTGACGGGCAGGTGGTGAAGTCGCCGATGGTAGGCATCTTCTATGAATCGCCTACACCGGGCAGGCCAGCGTTTGTTGAGCTAGGCCAGGCCGTTAAGGCAGGCGATGTGCTCTGCATTATCGAGGCCATGAAGATCATGAATCACATTGAGGCCGAGGGCAGCGGTGTGATCAGCAAGATCATGGTCGGCAATGGTGAGCCGGTCGAGTACGGGCAGCCGCTGTTTGAGTTGCGGGATGCCTGAGCCTGGCGATAAAAAATATTTTTCTGCGTGAACTTCTGCCATGTTTGACAAACTCGTGATCGCCAATCGGGGGGAGATTGCCCTGCGTATATTGCGCGCCTGCCATGAACTGGGCATCAAGACTGTGGCCGTTTTCTCCGAAGCAGACCGGGAGCAGAAACATGTCCTGCTGGCCGATGAGGCGGTTTGTATCGGCCCGGCAGCCTCGGCTGAGAGCTATCTGAACATCCCGGCTGTGATCAGTGCAGCTGAGGTGACCGATGCGGTGGCGATTCATCCCGGCTATGGCTTTCTTTCCGAGAATGCGGATTTTGCCGAGCGGGTGGAGCGAAGCGGTTTTATTTTTATTGGCCCCAGGGCGGAGACGATTCGCCTGATGGGCAGCAAAATATCGGCGCGGGAAGTGATGCAGCAGTCCGGCGTGCCCTGTGTGCCGGGTTCAGATGGCCCGATAACCGAAGACTTAGATACCATGCAGCAGCTGGCGCGTGATATAGGCTATCCGGTGATTATCAAGGCCGCCGGCGGTGGCGGCGGGCGCGGTATGCGGGTTGTCCGCAGTGAGGCGAGCCTTAAGAATGCTGTCTCTTTGACCCGGGCTGAGGCGGCAACGGCATTCGGCGATGATACGGTGTACATGGAAAAATTTCTCGCCCGCCCGCGGCATATAGAAATCCAGCTATTGGCAGATGAGCAGGGCAATGTCATCCACCTGGGCGAGCGCGATTGCTCGATGCAGCGGCGGCATCAAAAAGTGATTGAAGAGGCGCCCGCCCCGGGGATCAGCCCGGCAGCACGGACGAAGATCGGCACGCTCTGTATCGAGGCGTGCAAGGCCATTGGTTATCGTGGTGCGGGGACGATGGAATTTCTGTTTGAAGGCGGCGAATTTTATTTCATTGAAATGAATACCCGCATACAGGTTGAGCATCCGGTGACCGAGATGGTCACGGCGGTCGATATCGTCAAAGAACAACTCCGCATCGCCAATGGTGAAGCACTCGCCTACCGGCAGGAAGATGTGCGCTTTAGCGGTCATGCGATTGAATGCCGTATCAATGCCGAAGACCCGGAAGACTTCACTCCCTCGCCGGGCAGGGTGAGCCATATCCATCAGCCCGGCGGCCCGGGGATCAGAATGGAGACGCACCTCTATGATGGCTACAGTATTCCGCCGCATTACGACTCCATGATAGGCAAGCTGATTGCCCATGCAGAGACCCGGGAGCTGGCCCTGGCGAGGATGTCCATGGCCTTGTCCGAAATCGTGATAGAGGGCATTAACACCACCATTCCTTTGCATCAAAAGCTGCTGGATGATCATGCTTTTCAGGCCGGCGGGACGGATATTCACTATCTTGAGAACAAGCTGGGCATCAAATAGCCAATGCAATGTATACCGGGGAAGTTCATATCCGCTTTATCGGTGTTTCTTTAGGTGCGGCTGTCGGCCCTTGCCTTTGGTGTGATGCCTGACACGCTGTCATGGCCTGGCTGCGTTTAACGTTGATCACCACCGCCGAGGTGGTGGATGCGGTGGTGGCCTTGCTTGAGCGTTTCTCCGCCGAGGCCATCAGCGTGAGTGCCGCCAGTGATGAGGTGATATTCGCCGAGGGCATGGCAGGACGGGAGCAGAGCCGTTACTGGCAGCAATCACAGATCAGCGCCCTGTTAGATGCCGAACTGGCGCTTGATATTGTCATTGCCAGCCTGCGTAATCTGGCGGGCGAGGAGAATCTGCTGCAACATCATATCGACATCGTGCCGGATAAAGACTGGTTGGCGGCGTCTCGCTCTGCACACGGTGCCCTGGTGGTGTGTGCATCTGCCCGGGCTGGGATATGCCCCCGGCCGCTGATCTGACAACGATACAGCTGGATCCCGGGCTGGCCTTCGGCACTGGCACACACCCGACGTCACGCCTGTGTCTGCAATGGCTGGCAGATAATGAAGCCACCCTGAAGGGCAAGGTGTTGATAGATTATGGTTGTGGCTCCGGCCTATTGGCGCTGGCGGCGGTGAAGCTGGGCGCACACCATGCCTGGGCAGTGGATATCGACCCGCAGGCTGTGATCGCCAGCCGGGCAGATTGTTTTGTCCGGTCTGCTGGCGCCCGAGGTGCAGGCGTGCAGCGCGTGTTACAGCCAGTGGTTTGAGATGTCTGCGCCGATATTTGCCAATGAATGGGCGCTGCTCAGTGGCGTTAGAAAGCCGCTATAATCCGCTTTATGTACACTGATTGCCCCGCCTGCAAAAGACAGTTTCGGATTCATGCCCAGCAACTCGGTGCAGCATACGGCCTGGTAAAGTGCGGTTATTGTGGCAAGACGTTCAATGCCTTGCAGCGATTGCATGATAAGCCCATGGCATTGCCTGCCAGGCCACGGCAAGCCGCACCCGAACCTCAGCCACCGCCGCCGGAGCCGCAGTTTGACATTAAGACCAGGACAGGTGCAAAGGCCAAAATCGCCCGCCCGTCTGAAAAAGCCATGCCCGTCACAGCCCCGTCCAGCACAACACCCAACACGAAACCCAGGCCAACCGCCGGTAAAATACCCCCGGCCAGGGCAACCGGTAAGAGAGCCGCAACGGATACGACCACAGGCGATGCTGCCAGGCAGCGCATCGCCCCGCCAGCGGCAGGTGAGTCACTGGCAGATGAGTATGAGGCCATGGCGGCGCTCGATCTCTCTACAGCAGAGCGGCCAGGGAAATCACGGCTGCGGCGTTTTTTCGAGCTCATGCTGCTGTTGTTATTGCTGATGGTATTGACGCTGCAACTGGCGTGGTTTAATCGTGACTGGCTGTTAAGGCAGTACCCGCAATTCTACCCTTGGGCAGAAGCACTGTGCGCGCAACTGGATTGCACCGTTGTCCGGTTTAAGGCGCTGGCCGCTATCGAGGTGTTAAACCGGGATGTCAGGTTACATCCGCGTTATCAAGGTGCCTTGCTGGTGAACGCCACGATCGTCAACACCGCCGATTATGTGCAGCCTTTCCCCGTTGTGCAACTCACTCTGTTCGACACCAATGGCCGGGCGATGGCGCATCGCGATTTTGATCCGCAAGACTATCTTGATGATCACTACCTGCAAAGCCGGGGCATGCCGCCTGATGCACCGATCCATTTTGTGCTCGAATTATCCGATTTCTCAACCAAAGCCGTGGGTTTTGAGTTTAACTTCAAATGAATACCGCCGGCTGTAAAAGCAGTATCGTATGTTTGTGTTTAACCGCCGGGCACGTGGCCATCAACAGGCCGCTTGCACATCCTGCATTAGCCGTTATTATTATTCTCAAGGGCTGGCCTCCCGGAGTAAGCCCTGAGAGTAAGCCTTGGATAAATCAGGACAAGCGGATTTGTCAGGATGAGAATCGGATCATGTCAACTAAAAAATACATTCATCCTTAGCTCCCGTGGCGGGTGTGGTTGACAGCACCTTGCGGCAGTCATGCCGGCAATCCGGTGCCAGCTTGAAATGACAATGGCAATCCACGGTGTAGTGACTATCGACCAACAAAGCATACAGCATGACCGATGAGATAAAACCATCCCCCAGCCAATTAGACGCCACCCGGCGGCGCTTGTCTGATTGTCTGGCGGAGGCGCTGGAGAAATACTTTGAAGATTTGGACGGGCAGGAAGCCTCGGCGCTGTATGAGTTGATTATCTGTGAAGTAGAACGGCCATTATTCGAAATACTGCTGGCAAGATACAAGGGCAACATCAGCAAGACCGCCCGGGCGCTCGGCCTTAATCGGGGCACCTTACGCAGCCGCTTGAGAAAATATAATCTAAGCCGTTAATCCGAATAAACAACGCTGTTACGATGACCACCATTAAACGGGCGCTGCTCAGCGTCTCTGACAAGACCGGGATAGTGGATTTCGCCCGCCAGCTACAGGCCCTGGACATTGCGTTATTATCCACTGGCGGTACGCACAGGCTGCTGGAGCAGCATCACATTGCCGTCACGGAGGTCTCTGCCCACACCGGTTTCCCGGAGATCATGGATGGCCGTGTGAAGACCCTGCACCCGAAGATCCATGCCGGCCTGCTGGGTCGACGGGGGCAGGATGCCAAGGTCATGCAGCAGCATGATATCGCCCCGATTGATTTGCTGGTGGTGAATTTATACCCCTTTGAGCAGACCGTCGGTCGGTCGGATTGCACACTGGCCGAGGCGGTCGAGAATATCGATATTGGCGGGCCGGCCATGGTGCGCTCGGCTGCCAAGAACTATCCCCATGTCGGCGTGATCGTGGACGTGGAAGACTATTCAGTCGTGCTCGCCGAGTTGCAGGACAAGGCTAACCAGCTCAGTGCCGAGCGGCGTTTTACGCTGGCGAGAAAAGCCTTTGCCCATACGGCGAACTATGATGCCAACATCTCAAATTATCTGGGCGCACAAGCGAGCGATGATGACGATATCTATCCTGAGACATTCACCAGCCAGTTCCACAAGGTAGCCACCCTGCGTTATGGGGAAAACCCGCATCAGTCGGCGGCCTGCTACCGGGAGCCCTCGCCCGCCAGCGGCACCCTCGCCGCCGCCAGGCAGATACAGGGCAAGGCGCTCTCTTATAACAATATCGCAGATGCCGATGCTGCCCTTGAGTGTGTGTTGAGTTTCGCCGCCCCGGCCTGTGTCATCTTCAAGCACGCCAATCCCTGTGGTGTGGCCGTGGCCGAGACCATCGAGGCGGCCTACCAGATGGCCTGCAATGCTGATCCAATCTCTGCCTTTGGCGGGATTATCGCCTTTAATCGTACCCTGGATGAGGCCACCATCCGTGCTGTCTTCGCCCGCCAGTTTGCCGAGGTCATCCTGGCACCGGACATAGCGGCTGAGGCGCGCAAGGCGGCGGCAGCGAAAAACACCGTCCGGCTGCTGGCAACCGGCCAGCGCACAGTACCCCTGCGCCAGTTGGAGCTGAAACGGGTGAGCGGTGGCCTGCTGCTACAGGATGGCGATACCGGGCGCATCGAAGCGGCTGATCTGAACACAGTCAGCCAGCGTGAACCAACAGCCGCTGAATTGAACGATCTGATGTTTGCCTGGCGCGTGGTTAAATATGTGAAGTCCAATGCCATTGTCTATGCCAGGGATCAGCACAGTATCGGCATCGGTGCCGGCCAGATGAGCCGCATTGATAGCGCCAAAGTCGCGGCCATGAAGGCAGCCGATAGCGGCCATGATCTGACCGGCTCGGTCATGGCTTCCGATGCTTTTTTCCCGTTTCGTGATGGCGTGGATGTGGCGGCGGCGGCCGGTGTGGTGGCCGTGATTCACCCCGGCGGCTCGGTCAATGATGAGGCCGTGATTGCGGCGGCGAATGAGCATGGCATGGCGATGGTGTTGACCGGCATGCGGCATTTCCGTCATTAATTGCCAGGCGGTGCTTGCGGGTGAATCATTGACAATAAAGGTGTTGATCGTCGGTGGTGGTGGTCGTGAACATGCGCTCGCCTGGCGGGTGGCCAGGGCCAGCCAGGTTGAGACCGTCTTTGTTGCACCGGGCAATGCCGGCACGCTGGCAGAAGCCGGGCTTGAGAATTTGGCCATTGCTGCCGAGGACAGCCCGGCGTTGATTGATTTTGCCCGTGCTCATGTGATCGACTTGACGATCATCGGCCCTGAGGCGCCCTTGGTGGCGGGCATCGTCGATGCGTTTACCGAGGCCGGGCTGCCCTGTTTCGGGCCGTCTGCCGAGGCGGCCCGGCTGGAGGGTTCCAAGGTCTTTGCCAAGGATTTTATGCGGCGTCATCAGATCCCCACCGCCGCCTATGCCAGTTTTACCGACCGGCAGGCGGCCCTCGCCTATATCGGCAAAACAACCCCGCCGCTGGTCATCAAGGCCGATGGCTTGGCGGGCGGCAAGGGGGTGATGGTGGCACAGACGGCGGCCGAGGCCGAGGCCGCCGTGACCGCCATGCTGGCGGCGAATCGTTTTGGTGCGGCGGGTCAGCGAATCGTCATCGAGCAGTTTCTGCAGGGCGAGGAAGCCAGCTTTATTGTGATGAGTGATGGCCTGACCGTGCTGCCGTTTGCCAGTTCTCAAGATCACAAGGCACGGGATGAGGGCGATAAGGGGCCGAATACCGGCGGCATGGGGGCGTATTCGCCCGCCCCGGTGGTGAGCCCACAGGTGCATGAGAGGATCATGCAGCAGATCATTGTGCCGACAATAAAAGGTATGCAGGCCGAGGGGATGCCTTACCGTGGTTTTCTCTATGCGGGTGTCATGATCGATGCTGACAATAACCCGTCAGTGCTGGAGTTTAACTGTCGCCTGGGCGACCCTGAGACGCAGCCGATAATGCGGCGCCTGCAAAGCGACCTGGCGGGCTTGTGTCTGTTAGCCACACAGGGCCGTCTGCATGAGGCGAGGATGGTCTGGGATAAGCGGGCGGCAGTGGGTGTGGTCATGGCGGCGGCGGGGTATCCGGCGGCGGCCAGCACGGGTGATGTGATTGCCGGCCTGGATGCGGGGTTCATGCCGGCGGTGAAGGTGTTTCATGCCGGCACAAAAAAATCCGGCCAGCACATCCTCACCGATGGCGGCAGAGTCCTGTGTGTCACCGCCCTGGCCGAGGATATCACCCGTGCCAGTAATGAGGCGTATCAGGCAGTCAGCCAGATACACTATCAGGGCATGTTTTATCGTCCAGACATCGCCCGGCGGGCGATCCGGCGAGAGAAGGCGACTGGGCCGGCACTGTAACAAGGCGGGCGGAGTGCTGGCGGTTTTTTCATTTACGGTCTGTTTTTTCAAATCCTGATTGAATTTTACAAGCCATACATAGGATAATTACGCTGCCTTGATTTCAGGTAAACCAAAAGGCAGACAACGTCTGACACCCTCAACCAAATAAAGGAGTTAATATGGCTAAACGACCTGCAACCATTGCAGAGAAACAAACCAAGTCTCAAATCCTGAGCGATATTGCCGAAGATACCGGGCTGACAAAAAAAGAGGTGGCTGCTGTGCTTGATTCAATGACAGACCTGGCCGTCCGGCATCTGAAGAAGAAAGGCTCCGGGGAATTTGCGGTGCCTTCTCTGGGTTTAAAACTGCGCCGGGTGATCAAGCCTGCCAGAAAGGCACGGCCAGGCATCAATCCGTTCACGGGCGAGGCGATCACGATCAAGGCAAAACCGGCGACCACCTCGGTGCGTGCCGCCCCGTTGAAGGCACTGAAAGATGCCATCGCCTGAGCAGATTTCAGGCATAGATTTGCCCGAGTAAATCCCCAGGCGGTGCGGCGGCGGGTTACGGTTGCCAGCGAAGGAAATTAGCCAGTAATCTAAGGCCGGCGCGCTGGCTTTTCTCTGGATGGAACTGTGTGGCAAACAGGTTATCCTTGGCCGCAGCAGCGGCGAACTCGATGATATATGTCGTTGTACCGGTGATATCCTCTTGCCGCTTCGGTGCGGCATAATAGCTGTGGACGAAATAAAAGCGCGCCTTGTTATCTATCCCCTGCCACAGCGGGTGAGCGGTATTTTGCTGCACCTCATTCCAGCCCATGTGCGGGATTTTATATGCCGTGCCGCGGGTATTGCATGGTTTATCGGGGAAGCGCTGAACACGGCCTGGCAGAATTCCCAGCCCGGCCACGCCACCATCTTCCTCGCTGAAGTCCAGCAGGCTCTGCAAGCCCAGGCAGATCCCCAGAAACGGCTTGCTGTGGATGCACTCATGCAGCAATTCCCGGTATCCTTGCGACAGCAGGGCGTGCATACACTGACCCATCGCCCCCTGGCCGGGAAAAACCAGGCGATCAGCCCCTCTGATGATGGCAAAATCGGCGCTGATACGAATTTTACAGACACCCCTGGTAAGGTCCCGGGCAACGGTTTCCAGGGCATTGGCAACTGAGCGCAGGTTGCTGGCGCCGTAGTCTATAATGACCACCGATTGCATCAGGCGGTGCGTGCTAGAGTGCGCCCTTGGTTGATGGCAGCAGGCCCTGCATACGCAAATCCGGCGCTATCGCCGCCCGCAGCGCCCGGCCAAAGCCCTTGAAGATGGTCTCGGCAATATGGTGCGAATTACGTCCCCGGATGGTGTCAATGTGCAGGGTCAGCATGGCATGGTTGACCAGCCCCTGGAAAAACTCATAAATGAGATCGACATCAAAATCGCCCACCCTGGCCCTGGGGTACTCCACCAGATAGTCAAGGCCCGGCCTGCCGGAGCAATCCAGCACCACCCGTGACAGGGCCTCATCCAGCGGCACATAGGCATGGCCATAGCGCCGAATGCCGGTTTTATCTGCCAGTGCCCGGGCCAATGCCTGGCCCAAGGTAATGCCGATATCCTCAACCGTATGATGGGCATCGATGGCAAGATCCCCGCTGGCCTGGATAGCCAGATCAAGCAGGCCATGCCGGGCCACCTGCTCCAGCATGTGTTCGAGAAAAGGCACCCCGATTTGCAGCTCAGATGTGCCAGTGCCATCCAAGTTAATGCTGACGGTGATCTCGGTCTCTTTGGTAATACGTTCGATTGTGGCTGTGCGTTCGGAGGACATAAGCGGCTTTACTCTGCATCCATAAAGCACTTAGGATACATGACTCATTTAAGTAATTAAATGTTAAAAAAACAGGATGACGATACCCACAGCGGCAGACATTGATAGCGTTCGAGCGTATCTAACCGCCCTGCAGGATCGGTTGTGTGATGAGTTACAGCAATTAGATGGCCGGGCCAAGTTTCATCGTGACAGCTGGCAGCGTGATGCCGGCGGCGGTGGCGACAGTCGGGTGCTGTGTGAGGGGGCGGCCTTTGAGAAGGCCGGTGTGAATTTCTCCGAAGTGCATGGGGCGGACCTGCCGGCCAGTGCCACGGCCGCCCGCCCGGTGCTGGTCGGCCGTTCTTTTCATGCCCTGGGGGTGTCTTTGGTGGTGCATCCGGTCAATCCGTTTGTGCCGACAAGCCACATGAATGTGCGTTTTTTTATCGCCCGCAAGCCTGACGCTGAACCTGTCTGGTGGTTTGGCGGCGGGTTTGATCTGACCCCGTATTACGGCTTTGTGGAGGATGCCAAGCACTGGCATCAGGTGGCGTATCAGGCGTGTGTTGAGTTTGGCGAGGATGTCTACCCGCGCTATAAAAAATGGTGCGATGCGTATTTTTTTATTAAACACCGCGGCGAGGCGCGCGGCATTGGCGGCTTGTTTTTTGATGATCTGCATGCGTGGGGGTTTGGCCCTTGCTTTGCTTTTATGCAGCGGGTGGGGGACAGTTTTCTGCCGGCCTACCAGCCTATCGTTGCAAGGCGTCTGCACACCGCATACACCCGGGCCGAGAAAGAATTTCAGCAGTACCGGCGTGGTCGCTACGTGGAATTTAATCTGATCTACGACCGCGGCACCTTGTTTGGTTTGCAATCCGGCGGGCGGGCTGAATCCATCCTGATGTCATTGCCCCCGCTGGCGGCCTGGCGGTATGACTGGCAGCCGCCGCCCGGCAGCCGGGAGGCACGCCTGGTTGAGGAGTTTTTGCGCCCCAGAGACTGGTTGGAAATTGACTGAACATCGTCAGGATCAGGACAACGTCATAACGGCATCCTCTTTTGCCAGCAGCAGCACATCAGCATGGCGCCTGGCAAACAGGCCGTTGGTGACCACGCCGGCAATGTGGTTGATTTCCTGTTCCAGGGCTATCGGCTGGAGGATATCCAGATTGTGTACATCAAGGATCATATTGCCGTTGTCGGTGGTAAAATTCTCCCGCCATACCGGCTGGCCGCCCAGCTTGACCATTTCCCTGGCAACGTAGCTGCGCGCCAGGGGGATGACTTCCACCGGCAACGGGAAGGCCCCGAGTTTATCCACCAGCTTTGACTCATCTGCAATGCAGATAAATTTATCACTGGCCGCGGCGATGATCTTCTCCCGGGTCAAGGCCCCGCCGCCGCCTTTGATCAGCTGGAGCTTACAGGTGGCCTCATCCGCCCCATCCACATAGACATCGGGCCGACCGCAGTGATTGAGATCGACCACCGGGATGCCGTGTTTCTTCAGCTTCTCTTCAGTGGCCACCGAGCTTGCCACAGCACAGTCCAGCCGGTGTTTGATGCTGGCGAGCCCGGCGATAAAAAAATCAACCGTGCTGCCGGTGCCGACACCCACGATGCTGTCATGTGCTATGTACTCGATTGCCGCCTGTGCTGCCTGTTGTTTTTTCGTATCCTCGTTCATGCCCTGCTCATCGTCATTCTTTTTAAGTTAGGAAATAATAAATGCTATCGTATGCCCATGTTCTCTGAATACCAGCAGTTAATCAGCCAGGCCAGCTCACGGGTATATGATGTGGCGCTGAAGACAGCGCTCGATTACGCCCCGCAACTGTCCGCCGGGTTGCACAATCAGGTCTGGCTGAAGCGGGAAGATCAGCAGCCGGTGTTCTCCTATAAATTACGCGGGGCCTACAATCTGATCAGCTCTCTGAACGAGACACAGCGCCGCGGCGGGGTGATCGCCGCCTCGGCCGGCAACCATGCCCAGGGGGTGGCCCTGGCGGCAGCAAAACTCAAACTCGCCGCCACCCTCATTATGCCCAAGACCACACCTGAGATAAAGATCACGGCCGTGCGGCGGCATCAGGCCAGAGTCATACTGCATGGCAATAATTACGATGAGGCCTATGAACGTGCCATTGCCCTATCGACCAGTGAGGGCATCGAATATATTCCGCCCTATGATCATCCGCTGGTGATCGCCGGGCAGGCCACGGTGGCCGTTGAGATCGCCGAGCAGTTACCCTCGGCCGGCGATTATATTTTTGTCCCCATCGGCGGCGGCGGCCTGGCCGCTGGCATCGCCGTTTACTTAAAGGCTGCCCGTCCTGACATCAGGATTATCGGTGTAGAGCCGGATGAGGCGCCCTGTATGCACGCCGCCCTTGCTGCCAATGAACGGGTGAAGCTGGATAAGATCGGCATTTTTGCTGACGGTGCGGCGGTGAAGCAGGCTGGCGAGGAGACCTTCCGGCTGTGCCGGGCCTTGCTGGATGAGGTTCTTCTGGTCAGCGTGGATGAGATCTGTGCGGCGGTGAAAGATATCTTTGAGGATACCCGCTCAATACCGGAGCCGGCCGGCGCCCTGGCCGTTGCCGGTTTGCGGCAGTTTGTCGGCCAGCGTGCGATCAAGAACAAGACAATGATCGCCATTCTCAGCGGTGCCAATGTGAATTTTGATCGCCTGCGCCACATCGCCGAATTATCGGCCCTGGGCGAGCAACGGGAGGCGCTGATCTGTATCACCATCCCGGAGCGCCCCGGCAGTTTTCGGCAGCTATGCCATGATCTCGGCCCAAGGCAGATCACCGAGTTCAACTACCGCTACAGCGACCAGCATCAGGCCCAGGTGTTTGCTGGCATCCAGCTACGCCACGGTGTTGCCGAGAGAAATCAACTCATCGCCAGCCTGCATGATAAAGGTTATGAGGTGGTGGACATGAGCGATAATGAGATCGCCAAGATGCACATTCGTTATATGGTGGGTGGTCATGCCGGTGCGGTGACTGATGAGGTGCTTTACCGGTTTGAATTTCCCGAACGCTCCGGTGCCTTGTTGCAGTTCCTGAAAATGATGGGCGAGTGCTGGAATATCAGCCTGTTCCACTATCGCAATCATGGTGCAGCGTATGGTCGGGTGCTGATGGGTATTCAGGTGCCGCCATCGCAGCGACAGGCGTTCCAGGCATTTTTAACCCGGCTGGCAGGCATGGCCTGTGCGGACGAGACGGATAATCCGGCGTACACCCGGTTCCTGGCGTGACTGGCTTATTGCCCGGCGGCCAGTTTGCCCTCCAGTTTGATAATATAATCCCACTCCGGCCTGCTGACCGGCATCACTGACAGGCGATTGCCTTTTTGCAGCAGCTTCATGTTGTTAAGCGGTGTACAGCCTCTCAATTCGGCCAGCGAGAGAATGCGCTTGAATTTACGTTTATATTTGACATCCACATGAAACCAGCGCGGGGCCGCCGGATCGCTTTTGGGATCGTAGTGTTTGTCCTGTGGGTCAAATGCCGTCGGGTCGGGATAGCCTTCCCGACAGATTTCCATGATGCCGACAATGCCCGGCGTGGCACAGTTGGAATGATAGAAAAAGGCCAGATCCCTCTTCCTCATGGCATCACGCATCATGTTTCTTGCCTGATAATTACGCACCCCATCCCAGGGCTCGATTTTTTTCGGGCGGCGGTACAGATCATCAATGCTGAACTCATCCGGCTCTGACTTCATCAACCAGTAATTCATCGTCTCATATTACCGTAACCTGAAAAATTGCCGCCAGCCGCAGGATACTGGGAGGGTATCAACCGCCATGCCGTTACAGGCCGTGAACTTGAACCGATGGCTCAAGTGGGAACATCAGGTGACATATCAGGCTGCCCTTGTTAAGGGTATGCACAACAACATCACGGTTAGCTCCCCGGGTAGTAAAACAGGCTCAAGTTTCTACCAGCCCGACCGAGCACAGCAGAAGATACCCAAAACCGGCTAACTCACAGGAGTGGCTTTATTTCCCAAACCATCTCCCTGAATAAGCGCATTGTCAATCTTGCTGTGCAGACGCTTCACCAGGGAGTCCACAGAAGAGGCATAGTGTTCATTTTCTCTTCTGTAGGCGAGTAATTCATTGGCGATATTCAAAGCCGCCATCACGGCGATGCGCTCGGTACCGATAACATTGCCGCTGTTTTTCAACGCCTGCATCTTCAGGTTCAGATAAGCGGCGGCATTGTGCAGCGGCTCATGCTCGCCTTCAGCGCAGGATATGAGGTATTCTTTGCCCAGGATATTGATATTGACAGGTTTGACCGCCTCCGCCATCAGCGGGTCTCCATCGCTTTCAGGCGGGAGATCATGGACTCAATCCGTGCCCGTGCCTGCTCGGTCTTTTCAATCAGCACCGCCCGCTCGCTGATCAGCGAGTCCTGCTGGTTACGCAGGGCGGAGTTTTCCGTCTTCAGCGCCGTCATGGTCTTGATCAACTCATCAACCCGCCCCTCCAGCGTGCCAAGCTCGACATTTTCCTGTGCCTCATCCGCCATAGGCCACGTCTATCCCCGCAAGTTTTGCCCGTAAACAGCTGCCAATACTAAAGTGCCACGATACCGAGGTCAATACAGGGGCAATACGCCCGCCTGTCGAACACCGGCCACCGATGCAAATCTCCGCCGCATTGCCAGCAAGCACAGCCGCTGTCAGTCATGGCTTGAGTCGTTCAACTAACTGCAAATACGCCTCGCTGCCTTTTAAGGCTGTGTTTTTTTGAATATAATCAAGGGTCGTCTTCCCGTCAGCATCTTCAAGCTGCGGATCAGCGCCTGCGGCCAGCAGCCGGGTAATCACCTCTGAGTTTTTGTTGTGCTCTGCTGCCTGCATCAGCGCCGTCCCGCCGTCCTTATCTCTTGCATTGACTTCGGCGCCATGCGTGATCAGCGCGGTGATGACCTCCGGGTTGTCGCTGTACCATGCCGCCCACATCAGCGCCGTCCCGCCGTCCTTACCCCTTGCATTGACTTCGGCGCCATGCGTGATCAGCGTGGTGATGACCGCCGGGTTGTCGCTGTTCCCTGCCGCCACCATCAGCGCCGTACTGCCGTTCTCATCTCTTGCATTGATCTCGGCGCCGCTTTTGATCGCACCTTCAATCGCTGCCACGCTGGCGGTCTTGATAAACTCCTCATCCAGCAGGGGATTTGCCTTGAGCCATGCCGAGAACAGCAGGCCGAGCGTCAGGGCGGGCAGGGTCATCTTGTTCATGTCAGGTCTCTCATCGGATGGGTTAGGGGTTTCACGCACCGGGCTATCATGATACAGGGTGATACTGGCACAAAGCCAGCGCCGGCGTGGGCGGGGCTGGCGGGCATTTTCGATTTTTTTCGATCGTTTTCGATTAAGGGGCAGATGACACGGCGCGCTCAAGCGATGTTACAATATCATCAAGACCGCACCGCCAGGGGCATGACAGTGATTGACGCAAAGGAATTTTCTCGCAGACGCAAAAAGCTGATGGACATGATGGGCGATGAGGCGATTGCCATCCTGCCCACCGCTGCTATCAGCACCCGCAACCGGGATGTGGTCTACCCGTTCCGGCCGGACAGCGATTTCGTTTACTTGACTGGCTTTGCCGAGCCGGAGGCGGTGGCGGTGCTGATTCCGGGACGCGCACACGGCGAATTTATCCTGTTTTGTCGGGAGAGAGACCCGGCGCTGGAGACCTGGGATGGGCCGATGGCTGGCCTGGAGAGCGCCTGTGATACCTACGGGGCGGATGATGCCTATCCGATTGCGGACATGGATGATATTTTGCCGGGGCTTTTGGAGGACAAGGAGCGGATTTACTACACCATGGGCAATGATACCGGGTTTGATCAGCGCCTGTTGGGCTGGGTGAGGCAGGTCAGGGACAAGGTACGCACTGGCATCAATGCGCCGGATGAGTTCGTTGCGCTGACCCATATCCTGCATGATATGCGTTTGTACAAGAGCCGCTATGAGCTGAAACAGATGCGCCAGGCGGCGAGGATCTCGGCCAATGCCCATATCCGTGCCATGCAGTTATGTCAGCCGGGCATGATGGAGTACCAGATCGAGGCCGAGTTGCTGCATGAATTCATGCGCCAGGGCGCCCGTTATCCGGCTTACCCGTCCATTGTCGGCGGCGGCGGCAACAGCTGCATCCTGCACTATGTGGCAAACGATCAGCCGCTTCGTGATGGCGATGTGCTGCTGATCGATGCGGGGGCGGAATATAATTATTATGCCAGCGATATCACCCGCACTTTTCCTGTCAATGGCGAGTTTACCCCGCAGCAGAGGCAGGTCTATGAACTGGTGTTGTCTGCTCAACTGGCGGCGATTGCCGAGGTCAGGCCGGGTAGCCACTGGCACAAGCCGCACGAGGCGGTGGTCAAGGTCTTGACCGAGGGCCTGCTGGAACTTGGGATCTTAAAAGGCAGGGCCAGCACGCTTATCAAGCAGAAGGAATATAACCGGTATTTCATGCACCGCACCGGTCACTGGCTGGGGCTTGATGTGCATGATGTCGGGGATTATAAACTGGAGGGCGACTGGCGGATGCTGGAGCCGGGCATGGTGTTGACGGTTGAGCCGGGGCTGTATTTCCCGCCACAGCGGGGGCTGGCGAAGAAGTGGTGGAATATCGGCGTGCGTATAGAAGATGATGTGCTGGTGACCAAGGATGGCAATGAAATACTCAGCAGATACGTCCCTAAAACGGTGGATGAGGTCGAAGCCCTGATGTCGGCTAACTGACTTGTCCGGTTGTTCAGGTTGCCTGCTATGCGTACAGATTATGATGCGATCATTCTTGGTGGCGGCATGACCGGCACCAGCCTGGCGTGTGCGCTGAGTGGACATGCCCTGCGCCTGGCCGTGCTGGAGGCGGGTGAGCCGGATACGCCTGATGATTCCGGCAATGATGATCGTGGTATCGCCCTGTCCATCTCCTCAAAGCGGATCTATGAATCGATCGCCCTCTGGCCCTTGCTTGCCGGGCAGCTTAACCCGATTGAGCATATTCATATCAGCGAGCAGGGGCGGTTTGCCAAGGTGCGTTTTTCTGCCACAGAGCAGGGCATGGAGGCGCTGGGTTATGTCGTTATCGCCAGGGCGCTGGGCAATGCACTCTTGACCAGGGCGAGGCAATTACCCGATGTCGACTTCCTCAGCCGGGCAACATGTACGGCGATTATGCGCTTAACCGATCACATTGCCGTGACCTGTTCCCAGGCCGGGCAGGCACGTCACATCACCGCCCGCCTGCTGCTGGTTGCCGATGGGGCGAACTCGGCCAGCCGTAGCCGGCTGGGAATCCGCACCGAGGTGAGCGATTATCGGCAGCGGGCCTTTATCACCAGCGTGACTCCAGAGAAGCCGCACAACAACACGGCGTTTGAACGATTCACCCCGGAGGGCTCGCTCGCCCTGCTGCCGGCAGGCAGGCAGCGCTGTGTTGCTGTCCATGTCGTTGCCGATGAGCTTGCAGCGATGCTTGAGCAACTGCCGAAAGAGCAGCTGCTTGGGCAGATACAACAGCGGTTTGGCAAACGCCTGGGGCGCTTCGGCGAGCCCGGCGCTGTGCGTACCTATCCCCTGGCCCTGGTGCTGCCGGATACCCAGATACAGGAGCGGGCGGTGCTGCTGGGTAATGCCGCCCACACACTGCATCCCAATGCAGCTCAGGGGTTTAATCTGTGTCTGCGCGACATTGCCGAGCTGGCCGATACCCTCATCAGTGAGCATAAACAGGGCCGGGACATCGGCGGCTTTCATGTCTTGCAACACTACTATCGCCGGCGCCGGCAGGATCAACAGCGCATCATCCGCTTTACCCGCCAGTTAAACACGCTGTTCTACAGTGATCATCCGTTAAAGCGCCTTGCCCGCCATTCGGTGATGCTGGCCATTGATGCCGTGCCGTTGCTGAAGCACCATGTTATTCAACAGGCCACCGGCCTGGCCGGGATACAGCCAGCCGTGATCAGTCGCAGGATGATAAACTGATATGATGCAATCTGCGGAGGTGGCCATTATCGGTGCGGGCATCGTCGGCATGACCCAGGCATTACTGCTTGCCCGGGCGGGGATTAAGTGTGTGCTGCTGGCAGGCGCACCGCAACCGGACCCTCTCCCGCCGCCTGATCCGCAGGAGCATGATCCCAGGGTGCTGGCATTAACCCTTGCCTCCTACCGTATCTTTAAGGCGTTGGCGGTATGGGATCGGATCGATCCCGATGCCTATGGCCGCTTCAGCAAGATGTATGTCTGGGAGCAGCAGGGCGAGGCGGCAATCACCTTTGACAGTGCGGAGATCGCCGCCCCTGTGTTGGGTTTTATCATGCCACAGCACCACCTGAGTCAGGCGCTTTGGCAGGCGGTAACACATAGCCCCAACATAACCGTAGTCAATCAGGTGGCTGTCAGTGATTTGCGGCTGGGTGAAGCGGCCAGCCGGTTGCAGTTAAGCAGCGGTGATGAGCTGCAATGCCAGTTGATTATTGCTGCCGATGGCAGCCGTTCTCGCGTGCGTGAACTGGCGGGAATCGCCGTAGCGCAACATGATTATCAGCAAACGGCCATCACCTGCCGGGTGGAGACGGCACTGGCGCATGAGCAGATCGCCCGGCAGAAATTTCTGCCCACCGGGCCGCTCGCCCTGCTGCCGTTAAAATCGCCGCACCACGCCTGCATCGTCTGGTCGGCTGATGAGGAACGGGCCAGGCTGCTGATGCAGATGGATGATGCCCAGTTCCTGGCGGAGTTGGCGTTGGCCAGCAATAATGAGTTGGGCGCCATCCGAACATGTGGCAGACGATGCGGCTTTGTGCTGTACCGCCGCCATGCAAAACACTATTGTCGGCCGGGTTTGGCTTTGATCGGCGATGCAGCGCACAGTGTCCACCCGCTGGCCGGCCAGGGCGCCAACCTGGGATTGCTGGATGCCGCTGTGTTGGCCGAGGTGATCATCAAGGCAGAACAAAAAGGTCGCAACCGCTATGGCCTTGCCACCCTGCGCCGGTATGAAAGGTGGCGCCGAAGCGATAACACCCTCATGATGCTGGTGCTTGATGGCCTGGGGCAACTCTACGGCAGTCAGCACTTGCCGGTTGTCGGCATACGCAATCTGGGCATGTGCCTGTTCAATTCGCTCAATATGCTGAAAAACCTCACCATGCGCCAGGCCACCGGCCTCGGCGGTGAATTGCCCGAAATAGCGAGAGTCGACTAGCCGCCATGCAGCAGGGCAGCACGCATTTTATCGACAAAATCATGGCCGATGATCTGGCAACGGGCAGGCATGTCGGCCAGATACGGACACGCTTCCCGCCAGAACCCAATGGCTATCTGCACATCGGCCATGCAAAATCAATCTGCCTGAATTTCTCTCTGGCCAAGGCCCACCAGGGCGTGTGCCACCTGCGCTTTGATGATACCAACCCGGAGAAGGAAAGCGATGAGTATATCAAGGCGATACAAGCCGATGTTCGCTGGCTGGGGTTTGACTGGGGAGAGCGGGCGTTTTTTACCTCGGATTATTTTGCCCGGCTCTACGCCTGGGCGGTGGATTTAATCCGGCAGGGCAAAGCCTATGTCGACAGCATGAATGCCGATGAGATTCGAGACCATCGCGGCACCTTGACCGCCCCGGGCAAAAACAGCCCGTATCGCAACCGGTCTGTGGCAGAAAATCTGGCGCTGTTTGAGCGTATGCGCGGCGGTGAGTTTGCTGATGGGGAGCATGTGCTGCGGGCGAAGATCGACATGGCCTCGCCCAACATCACCCTGCGCGATCCTGTTCTGTATCGCATTCGTCATCGCCATCATCACCGCACCGGCGATGCCTGGTGCATCTATCCCATGTATGACTTCAGCCACTGTCTGTCTGATGCGCTGGAGCATATCAGCCATTCGCTGTGTACGCTGGAGTTTGAAGATCATCGGCCGCTGTATGACTGGTGCATAGAGAACTTGAACACCCCATCAAGGCCGCATCAATACGAATTTGCCCGCCTTAACCTTGACTACACCGTGCTCAGCAAACGCAAGCTGATAGCGCTGGTGAATGACGGGGCCGTGGATGGCTGGGATGATCCCCGTATGCCGACCATCAGCGGCCTGCGCCGACGGGGGTATACGCCGGAGTCCATCCGCAATTTTTGTGGACGTATCGGCATCACCAAAGACGATGCCCGGATCGATATGGCCCTGCTGGAATACTGCCTGCGTGATGATCTTGGCGAACGTGTACCACGTGGCCTGTGTGTGCTGCGGCCGCTTAAAGTGGTGATAGAAAATTACCCGGACGATAAAGAAGAATGGTTTACCGCACCCAATCATCCGCAACAGCCGGATTTCGGCAGCCGCCGGATCCCCTTTGGCAAGGTTCTGTATATTGAACAGGAAGATTTTATGTTCGATGCACCGAAAAAATTCTTCCGGCTCTCCCCCGGCCGGGAGGTCAGATTCAAGTATGCGTATTTAGTGACCTGCACCGATGCGATCAAAGATGAGCGCACCGGCGAGGTGGTTGAGTTGCGATGCACCTATGATCCGGATTCGGCGGGCGGCAATGCACCGGACGGCCGCAAGGTAAAAGGCACTGTCCACTGGGTCTCGGCACAACATGCAAAGACCGCTGAAGTGCGGCTGTATGATCGCCTGTTCAAGGTGGCTGATCCTGAGCGTGCCGATGGTCATTGGAAGGACAGCCTCAATCCGGATTCTGTGACAGTGATCAGCGATGCCCTGATTGAGCCGCTGCTGGCACAGGCGGCGCCCGAAGCACGCTATCAATTTGAACGCCTGGGTTATTTTTGCGCCGACAGATGGGATCACAGTGCTGATACGCCGGTATTTAACCGGACGGTGACACTGCGCGATACCCAGGCCAAGGCCGCCGCCAGGCCAGCATGCGTATTGTGAACATGAGCAAGCCATACGCATGATAAGGTGCAGCGCATGAGGTCCGCCGGCCCGGCAATCTTTGAATCTCAACTCAGTACGCTGGTGCTGATTCATCGTGGCAAGGTGCGTGATATCTACCGGATCGATGATGATTCGCTGTTATTTCTTGCCAGCGATCGTCTCTCGGCATTTGATGTGATCCTGCCGGACCCGATGCCAGGCAAAGGTGTGTTGCTCACGGCCATATCAAATTTCTGGTTTGCCAGGACTGAAAAGCTGGTTGCCAACCATATCACTGATCGCAGGCTGGAAGACTTGCAACTCAATGAGGCGGATTATGCACAGACCAGGGGTCGGGCGGTGATCGTCAGAAAACTGCAACCGCTGCCGGTGGAGGCGATCGTGCGGGGTTATCTGGCCGGCACGGCCTGGCAGGCATATCAGCGCACCGGCGAGGTTTGCGGTATCACCTTGCCCAGGGGCCTGGCACAGGCCGAGGAATTACCCGAGCCGGTCTTTACGCCATCCAGCAAGGCGGCAGCCGGCCGGCATGATGAGCCTATCAGTTTTAAGGCCCTGACGTCCTTAATTGGCCGTGACAGGGCCGAGCAGATCAGGCAGTTGAGCCTGGCGATTTACCGCCTTGGCAGAGACCATGCCAGGGCGCAGGGCATTATTATCGCAGATACCAAGTTTGAGTTTGCCACGGATGCGGCGGGCCGGCTGTATCTGGCCGATGAGGTGTTGACACCGGACTCCTCACGCCTCTGGCCGGTAGCCGAATATCAAACCGGCATCAGCCCGCCCAGTTTTGACAAGCAATACGTGCGCGATTATCTGCACACGCTGGCCTGGGACAAGACTGCCCCGGCACCCGCCCTGCCCGCCGAGGTAATCGCCAACACACAGGCAAAATACCAGCAGGCGCATGATCATCTGCTCGGCTGATGGGTGGCGGCCCTCGGTGTTGCCTGATTTTCTCTGCATTATCCTTAATGCATGGCGTATAATCGTTACACCAAATTTTTAAGGGGAGGCGGACATGCAGTATTTACATACGATGGTGCGGGTTAGGGATCTGGATGCCTCGCTGGCATTTTATTGTGAGCATCTGGGGCTGGTGGAGATCAGCCGCATGGAGCATGAGCAGGGGCGTTTTACCCTGGTCTTTCTGGCCGCACCGGCAGATGCCGAGGCCGCCCGGCAGCACCAGGCGCCGATGATTGAATTGACCTATAACTGGGAGCCGGAGGACTATGGCGGCGGGCGGAACTTCGGGCATCTGGCGTATCAGGTTGAGGATATCTATGCGACCTGCAAACGCCTGGCCGATGCTGGCGTTGCGATCAATCGCCCGCCACGGGATGGCCACATGGCCTTTGTGCGCTCGCCCGATAATGTCTCCATTGAGCTGCTGCAAAAAGGCGAGGCCCTGCCGCCAAGAGAACCCTGGCAGTCAATGCAGAATCAGGGCGAGTGGTAGGCATAGCTGTTCTTTCACTCCTCAATATTATCAGATTGACCGAACCGCCTCTGGCCGCCTGTCTTTTCCCTGACCATGCCAACAGGTTAAGGTCTTGTTCAATAAAGAGCTATTTACACAGTATTTGCTCAGGATACATAGAAGATAATTTATCAAAGGAATGATACACATAAATCCGCAAGGCTGGATTAGCCTGTCTTAACCCGTTTATACGCGGTATTTATTTGTTTTTTGGCAGGCTTTTTATTTTCGCACTGGCCAGCTTGCTTGCCATTAAACAATATTTGAGACACTGCCTCGCTTACTTGTTTTTACTTTATTTTTAGAAAGCATTTTTTAGTCATGATTTTGAGGAATTTCTAGCTAAACGGCATTTTTTTTTGGCGAACGCCTTTTCCTTCTGCAAACGGTGTATTGAATTTACCATTTTTCACTATTTCGTCTACTGTTAATAATTGCATTCTGGGCAGGGCTTTCCCCTGTATGGTAATAAATCCGGCTGCTCCCATTTCCCTTTGAAAATTACGTGCCTGGGTTTTTCCCAAAGGTCCTCTTACAATTAAACCTGCCATTTCACAGCCGTCTTTTTCCATTGTTCCTCGCAATTCTCTTACCACGCTGGGATTAACCTTTTCACCGCCTTTCACTTCCAATATCATGGAACCGTGCTGTTTGTTATCCGTTGCGAAGTAAATCCGGCCATCGACTCCACCATCGTGTCCACGTTTTGTTGTGACAAACCCGTCTACCATCTCAACCGCCCAGCGCTGGAACTGATAGGGATCCCTATTCCACAGATCAATCGCTGCTTCTCTGGTTTTCGGGATGCCGTCTATTTCATAGGCTATGTTTTCACTCAAGCCATATTGATCGTGCAACCTTGATCTAACGACTTTTGTTATTGCATGATAGGCGATGTCAATGCCGATCCAGCGTCTGTTAAGCTCATGGGCGGCGGCGATGGTGGTGGCACAACCGCAGAAGGGGTCAAGTACAATGTCTCCCTCGTTACTCGATGCCTGTATGATGCGCTTTAACAGGGCGATGGGTTTTTGCGTGGGATAGCCGAGGCGTTCTTTGGATGAATTGTTGATCTTATCTACATCCCACACATCATCTACAGGCTTGCCGTATTGCATAGCCTCGTTCAGGTATCGCTGTACTCTCCGCCCGCCTCCTGCATCAGAGAGAACATACCGTCTACCATCATCATCAGTATGTACCTTTTGTTTTCGGGTTTTTATATACTCCTCTTCGCTTTCCCATGGGATCATATATGAGTCAAAAGCAGGTTTTTCAGTTTTGCTATAGTAAAAGATCACATCGTGTCTGGCGTTAAAACGACTTTTTAATTTCGCATTCCATCCAGAGTAATGCCACACGATTTCATTCTGAAAATTCTGATGCCCAAACATAACATCCATGATCATCTTGATATAATGGCTGGCCGTCGGGTCGCAATGCAGATACAGGCTGCCCGTGGCCTTCAGCAGTGAGCGCATGACCAGAAGTCGCTCGGTCATGTATGACAAATAGGCCAGCAGGCGGGGCTGGGTATGCCTGAGTGCTGGTATCCATAATTCCCATAACCGGGCGGTGCTGTCATCCATGCCGTGCTGGCGCATCAACACGGGCAAATCCGCGATCGCCCGCTCCCGCTCCTCGGTGAGTTCCCAAACATCGCAAAATGCCTCGGCCTGTTCTGGCAGCGCCTGGCCGGTGCTGTCTTTGTATATGGTGTTGTAGGAACGGTTGGAATTAAACGGTGGATCAAGGTAGATCAGATCAATACTGTCAGGCGGCATGGCAGCCATGATTTCAAGGCAATCGCCGTAGTAGAGTTTATTCATTGACTAACTTCCTATACTCTGGTTTTCTATCACCTGTACCGCCAACAAGATACTTCATTTCTCGTTAAGCAGATGCCATCCTTAGGCTTTGCAAAGCAAACCCGCAGGCGTATATCAAATGGCACATCCCCGAAATCCGCAGAGAGCCGCTTTGCCCTAGCCCCCTGTGACAGGTTTCAATCCACCGATAGTGACATTGATAATCCCTTTCTATTGTCTTGTCTATTGTCTTGCCCTTGTCCCATTTTCCTTTATCTGCGCTGATGCATCTCCCGCCATGGCAGGTAAATCCGCCATTCGAAAGGTTGCAAGGCGGGTCGGCGAAGATCACGTCAACACGCTCACCGGGCAGCCTCTCCAGCACTTCCACAACATCCCCGTCGAACAACCTGACACCCCGGTGCGTAAAGCAGGCTTTCATATTATCTTAAAAACTGTCACACGCAGGGGCAGTAGAATACTGTGAGATAGCAGGAAAAACAATTTGCCATGCAGAGACGTTATCGATACTTAACGCTTGGCGAACGATAACCGATGCCACGAGCCGTGCCTGGTGCTGCTTAAACACGATACAGATTAATTGTCTTCAATCCCGCAACAGGATTCGAGTTTTCCTGATCGTCTCAGCGGTTTGATGTCGCCATACGCTTATCTCAAGCCGCCTCCATGGCGGTATCATAATCGCCCAGGCAGGCGAGGCTGTTGCACCTCTCCCGGTGCAGCAGGGCCTGGCTGGCGGCGGTGGCATTCTCGGCCTTGCCGTTCCAGGCGGCAAGACAGGGTGCCTGCAAGGCCCGGCCATAGGAGAAGCTGAGCGGCCAGGGCAGGTCTTTATAGCAGGCGTTCATGGCGTTCAAGTGGGCGGTGGCGGCGGTGGCGGACTGGCCGCCGGAGAGAAAGACGATGCCGGGCAAGGCGGCTGGCACGGCGCGCAGCAGACAACGCACCGTTTTATCGGCCACTTCCTGCACCCCGGCCTGTACCGGACACTGCTTGCCGGAGATCACCATATTGGTCTTCAGGATGGTATGTTCAACGGCAACGCCCTGGGTGTACAGGCTCTGAAACAGCGCGCGCAGCGTCTGCTCCGTGATCTCATCGCACAGATCAATCGTATTATCTGCATCCATCAACACTTCAGGCTCAACCATCGGCACGATACCGGCCTCCTGACACAGGGCGGCATAGCGCGCCAGCGCATGGACGTTGGCCTCAATGCAGCCGGTGCTGGGGAGATGCTCGCCAATCGTGATCACTGCCCGCCATTTTGCAAACCGCGCCCCCAGTTGCCTGTACTCGGCCAGCCGCTCGCGCAGCCCATCCAGGCCCTCGGTGACCTTCTCGCCGGGATGGCCAGCCAGGTCCTTGGCGCCAGTATCGACTTTGATGCCCGGCATAATGCCCTGCTGGACCAAGGCCGCCGGGAAGGGCACGCCATCGGCGGTGGCCTGGTGCATGGTCTCATCGAACAGGATCATGCCGCTGATGTATTCGCTGCTGCCGGGGGCGGTGATCAGCAGCTCTCGGTAGGCGCGACGGTTTTCTGCGGTCGATTCCAACGCAATATCGGCAAAGCGTTTTTTTATCGTTGCCAGGCTCTCATCAATGGCCAGGATGCCTTTGCCCCGTGCAACCATGGTGCGGGCGGTTTGCTGCATTTCTTTTTCATAATCACTCATGGATTTCCCCTTAGGATCAGCGGTGTTGTCATTGTAGTTTTTGCCAGCCAGGCAGACAAGACAGTTCAATCCTTGCCGGGTTTACACGCCCTGCCAGATGGAATCGCCCACCCGCACGATCTTCATGTTGTTGGTGCCGCCACGATGCCCGCGCAGATCCCCCTTGGTGATGATCACCAGATCGCCCGGGCTGACCCGCCCCAGTTGCAGCAGTTGCTTAACGATCGCCTTGTTCGCCTCTTGTGCATCGGTGTGCGTGATGTCGAATGCGATCGGGTAGACATCGCGATACAGGCGCACCTTACGCATGGTGTGTACATGCCGGGTAAAGGCCATGATCGGTATGCCGGAGCTGATCCGGGACATCCACAGGCAGGTGGCGCCGGTTTCAGTCAGCGCCGCAATCGCCCTGGCCTTGATATGATTGGCCGCATACATGGTGGACATGGCAATCGCCTCATCAATGCGATCAAACGCCTGGTTGATGCGGTGATCAGATTGCCGGGTTTGCTTTTGTTTTTCCGTCTCCGTGCAGATGCGCGCCATCGCCTCCACCACCTGCCCCGGATAGTCGCCGATGCTGGTCTCGCCGGATAACATCACGGCATCGGTACCATCCAGCACCGCATTGGCCACATCAAACACCTCGGCCCGGGTCGGGATGGGGTTCTCGATCATGGACTCCATCATTTGCGTTGCCGTGATGACCGGCCGGTCCAGCTGCCGACACAGCGCAATCAGCCGCTTTTGCACGGGCGGCAGGCTGGCATCACCGATCTCCACGCCCAGATCACCACGGGCGATCATCACCCCGTCCGCCGCTTCGATGATCGCCTCGGCGTGGGTCAGGGACTCGGCCCGTTCCAGCTTGGCGATCACCCCGGCGCTGGAACCCGCCTCATCCAGCAGCGCCCTGGCCTGGCGTATGTCGGCGGCATGACGCACGAACGAGACGGCAAAATAATCCGCCCCCATGGCCACGCCGTGGCGAAGATCGTCCTGATCCTTGGCGGTGAGCGCCCCGGCAGCGAGGCCGCCGCCTTTTAGGTTAATGCCTTTGTTGTTGGAGAGCGGGCCGCCTTGCAACACCCGGCAGATGATTTGCCGGGCGGCGATGCGCTGGATTTCCAGCGTTATCCGGCCATCATCCAGCAACAATACATCGCCCGCCTGCACATCTTTATATAACTCTTTATAGCTGACCCCCACTTTTTCCTGGGTGCCGGCAGCTGCCGCTAGGTCCATATCGAGAGTAAATTCATCGCCCTGGTGTAAGTGAATCCTGTCGGCGGCAAACCTCTCCAGCCTGATCTTGGGGCCTTGCAGGTCTGCCATGATGCCCACCTCCATGCCCAGCCGGGCGGTGGCCTGCCGGATGGCACGGATCCTGGCTTCGTGTTCCTGGTGGCCTTGGTGAGAGTAGTTGATACGAAACAGATCCACGCCGGTCTGCAACAGGTTATTTAACACCTCTGGCTTGTCGGTTGCCGGCCCGGCCGTGACGATGATCTTTGTTCTACGCACAGGGAGCGCCTGCATCAGCCGCCAGCGGCCCGTTGCTGCAACATCGCGATGGCAGGCAGGGTTTTGCCTTCCAGAAATTCCAGAAATGCCCCGCCGCCGGTGGAGATATAAGAGAGTTGCTCGCCGACATCAAACCGTACAATCGCCGATAAGGTGTCGCCGCCGCCAGCGATGGAGAATCCGTTGCTGGCGGCAATCGCCCGTGCCAGTGTTGCGCTGCCGTTGGCGAACGAATCGAATTCAAACACACCGACCGGGCCATTCCATAAAATGGTGGCGGCATGATCAATCTTTCTCGCATAGGTGTTGGCGGTGGTCGGGCCGATATCGAGGATGAGATCATTGCTGGCAATCGCTGTCATCGGCTTGCAGGTGGCCCTGGCATCGGCGCTGAACGTCTTGGCACACACCGCATCGACTGGCAGGAGTATCTGCTTGCCCTGCTGTGCGGCCTGTTGCAGTAATGTTTCTGCCTCAGCAAGGAGCGCGGTCTCCAGCAGTGACTGGCCGATGTTATGTCCGGCGGCTTTAAGGAAGGTGTTGGCGATGCCACCACCCACAATGAGTTGATCGATTTGCGGCAACAAGTTGTGCAACACGCCCAGCTTGGTTGAGACCTTGGCGCCGCCCACGATCGCCAGCACCGGTCGGGCGGGTTGATGCAGGGCCTTTGCCAGGG
>CAXMWX010000003.1:0-227500 GCA_963422205.2 Gammaproteobacteria bacterium
TGGCTACCCTGGCGCAACTCAAGGCCGAGCTGGATGGCCTGGAAACTGATGCGCGGGACAGGTTGCTACAGGAGGTGTTCGACACCGAGGGCAAGCGGGCGATCGTGCCCTTGATTGACAAGCTGGATGCGCTAAAAGACAGCTATCAAGAGGTGGCCCGTGCCGGGCAATCCAATCTGGTGGATGAGGAGTATGAGCGCTTTTTAGAGAGTGCCTCAGGGCAATGGACGACACTGAAACAGAACATTGGCCAGGTGGGGGTAGTGTTTGCCAATACCCTGCTACCTGTCGTGGGACGGCTGTCATCCGGCGCAGCTATAGCTGCTGGGTGGGTGTCCACCCTCATTGAGCGTTTCCCGATCATTGGCAAGGCCCTTGGCACGATTGGTGTGGCCTTTGCAAGTGTGGGGGCGGTGATGGCGGGATGGACAGCGGGCATCTGGGCTGTCAATGCTGCGATGCTGGCCAACCCCATCGGCTTGGTCATTGCGGGCGTGGCGGGGCTGGGCGCTGTCCTCTATACCCTGCTTAGCCGAGCAGAGCCGGTCAAGACCTTCCTGGGCGGCATGTGGGAGGGCTTCATGGACGGTATCTCACCCGTCCTGAATGCCTTCGGCCAGGTCTTTGGCTGGTTAGGGAGCCTGGCAGGTGGCTTGGCCGAGGCCACGGGCGGCCTGGGCGACTTCTCCAATGCCGGTCGCCTGGTCGGGGAAGTCATCGGTCGGTCTTTTGGCATCCTGGGCACGATTATCGGCCTGCTCTTACGGGCTCTGGCCGGTCTTGGCACCGTGCTCATCGGCGTGGGGAAACTGGTCGGGCGCGCCCTCTGGTTTCCCTTTCAGGCCATTCTCAAAACGGTCGGCCTGCTCTTTCGAGGTGTGGCCGGTTTGGGCAAGGTCATTATCGGTATTGGCAAGCTGATAGGGAGCGCTTTGTCAGTCCCCTTGAAGGCCGCAGCAGTACCGCTCAAGGCCATCGGCTCGGTCGTCGGGTTCTTCAAGGGCGGTGAAGATGACGAACAGGCCGCCCCGGGGAAACCGAAGCCGACAGTCAGCATCAAGCCCGTGGCACTGGCCGCCACCGTCGCGGCCGCACCCGTCGCCGCG
Source organism: Gammaproteobacteria bacterium (assembly GCA_963422205.2). Classification (GTDB taxonomy): domain Bacteria; phylum Pseudomonadota; class Gammaproteobacteria; order Eutrophobiales; family Eutrophobiaceae; genus CAXMWX01. Next base: position 1,107 of record CAXMWX010000003.1, read on the forward strand.
CAGCCCGTCGATGTGCCCCTGCCTGCGGTGCCAGCCCCGCAAGCCCGGCAGGTGCCACACACCGATAATCGCCAGCACCACGACCACAGCACCCACAGCTACCAACTCACCATTGCTCAACAGCCCGGCGAAGATGCCGCCGCCCTGACCGAGCGCATCCTGACCGAGCTCGAACAGCGCCGGCAACAGAGCCAGCGGGAAGGACTGCACGATGCCCTCTAGCTATCTGATGAAACTGGGGGACTATCTGTTCTCTATCGATACGGCCGCCTACCAGCAGCTACAGAAGCGCAGTACCTACCGCTGGCAAGCACAAGCCCGACTCGGCCGTCTGCCTGCCCAGCAATACCTGGGGCCGGGAGAAGAGACCTTGAGCCTGGAAGGCATCCTCTATCCGCACCACAAGGGCGGCCTTGACCAGCTTGAGGCCATGCGTCTTGAAGCAGACAAGGGGCAACCCTTGCTGCTCACCGATGGGATGGGGCACATCTGGCAGCAATGGGTGATTAGGCAGATAGAGGAGACCCATACTGTGCTGTTTGAGGACGGCACCCCCCGCAAGCTAACGTTCCGCCTGCAACTCACCCGCTACGGCACGGAAAAGGAGGGCAGCCTTGCGCTACCGAAGCCGTGACGGCGATGTCCTGGATGCCATCTGCCAAGCGCATTATGGCCAGCAGGCCGGGACTGTGGAAGCCGTGCTCACCGCCAATCCGGGTCTGGCAGGACAAGGCCCCGTGCTGCCTGCCGGAATCGTCATTGTCCTGCCGTCTCTGCCGGCGTCCGACAAGACCATGCAAACTATCAGGCTGTGGGATTGATGTCTGTCTTCCGTCCTCTGTCCTCTGATAATGACCCCCGCCTATAACATCCTCGCCGACCATCAGGACATCACATCTGCCATACGGGACAGACTGCTGTCTCTTACACTGACCGATAAGGCCGGTATGAAAAGTGATACGGTAGAACTGCGCCTCGATGATCGGGACGGACATGTCGCACTGCCCAGAAAAGGGGCTGAGCTGAACGTCTCCCTCGGCTATGAGCAGGCGCTGGTCAAGATGGGTTTGTATGTGGTGGATGAGCTGGAACTCAGCTCACCCCCGGCGACAATGGTTATCCGTGCCAAGGCCGCCAATATGCGTGCCAGCCTGAAAGCACACAAGACCCGCGCCTTCGATAAGACGACCTTAGGCACAGTGGTCAAGACCCTCGCCGCCGAGCATGGCTTGGAAGCCCGGGTGGGCGATGCCCTTGCCGACATGAGCCTTAGCCATCTCGACCAGACCGAAGAGTCCGACTTGCACCTCTTAACCCGTCTGGCCAGGCAATATGACGCCGTGGCCAAGCCTGCCGGTGGGTACCTCTTGTTCGTGCCCAGGGGCGAAGCCAAAAGCGCCAGCGGTAAGACCCTGCCGGACATTGCCTTAGGCCCCCACCAGGTAAGCGACTACCGCGTGACCCTGGCCGATAGAGACAAGTATGGGGCCGTGATTGCCAAGTGGCATAACACGACCAGCGGTGAACATACCGAGATCAAAACAGGTGAGGGCAAGCCCATCTACACCCTGCGCCACACCTACCCGGATGCCGAGACTGCCAGCGCCGCTGCCAGGGCCAGGCTGGACACCTTAAACCGAGGCCAGGCAAAGATCAGCCTGACCGTGACCCCCGGCAATCCGTATCTGGCCGCCGAAGCCAAACTCACCCTGACCGGCTTTCGGGATGGCATCAATGGCCACTGGATAGCGACCCAGGTTGACCATGCACTCAGCAACAATGGCTATGCCACCCGCGTACAGGCCGAGATACCCAAACGATAAGGGAGGGAAGGCACATGACAACATAAACAAGATAGCACAAAGATAAAGAGGAGCGACCGGCAAGGTGTTAGCCCACCCCACCGGCCAGCGAATCACTGATAAGACCAGTGAGCCACCTAAAGCCCCCCTGCCACGTACGCGGCGAGGGGGAGCGTAACAGAAAGTAGACAAGAGGATAAGCTCACATGAACACAACCGCCGAAGCCGTCAAACCCGTTGCCCCCTATGTGGGCGGCAAAATACTACTGGCCAAGACCATCATCAGTCGCATTGAGGCCATCCCCCACACCTGCTCGGCTCTGGCTTCCTGCTTCGCTCTACCGATGACATCCCTGTCATCGTATGCTGAACCCTTTATCGGCACCGGTTTTTGCTGCTGCAAAATCGGCATACCGTACATCCCTGTACATAATGGGCGGGATATTCTTAAGACGACCTGAGCGAGCAAAAAGTGAAGTCATCAACGACTACAACCGGGAGGTATCGAACTTCTTTCGTATCCTGCAACGCCATTATGTCGCCTTTATGGAGATGATGCGCTTCCAGATCACCACAAGAGCCGAGTTCGAACGCTTAACCCGAACAGCCCCTGAGACCCTGACCGACCTGGAACGTGCTGCTCGCTTCCTGTACTTACAGCGCACCGCCTTCAGTGGTAAACCCTCCGGACAGAATTTTGCTACAGATAAAGTCCACCCCGCCCGCTTTGACATCACCAAGCTGGCGCCCATGCTCGAAGATCTCCATAGCCGCTTAACCCGTGTCGTGATTGAATGCCTGCCCTACCAGGACTTCATAAGACGCTATGATGGCGATGAGACCCTGTTCTACCTTGACCCACCGTATTACCGCTGTGAACACTACTATGGCAAAGACCTGTTCCACCGGGACGACTTCGTCACCTTGAGTGAACTGCTGGGCGAGATAAAAGGCCGGTTCATCCTCTCACTGAACGATGTGCCGGAGATAAGAGAGCTGTTCAAGAGCTTCCACATCGAGGCCATCAAGACCCACTACTCAGTGAATAAAGGCAAACGGAAAGAAGCAGGCGAAGTGCTGATCAGCAACTGATTCAGGCCGCATTTAACGGCTATTTAATAACCGATTTTAAGGGCTATTAAACCGGTAATAAATTCCTGACTCAAAATGAGCGTTAATCGGCAATAAAATGCTGACTCAAAATGATTGTTATTTTGTCTCGAAATGAACGTCACGCTACACGCATTGTATTAATTACCGGAGGAATGGGGGCCATCGGGCGTATTATGGCTCATGCTTTTTTGCGACATGGTGCGAAAGTTGCAATCAATGATGTAAATGATATAAAAAATGCTGGGAAGGAAGTTTTATTTGATCAAAAAATAAAATACTTCCAGGCTGACATAACAGATGAACAGGAAGTTATCCGTTTGTTTGATAACGTGACTGAGGAGTTTGGTGTCCCTAACGTGGTTTGTTGTCATGCTGGCATTGTTGAGGTATTTGCTTACCATGACTATCCGTTGGCATCGTTTAATAAGGTCATGGATGTTAATCTGAAGGGATCCTTTATTGTCAGTCGTGAAGCCGCAAGAAGGTTGCAGGGAAAATGCCGAGAGAATAATCTTGGTCGTATTATTTTTACATCATCCTGGGTTCAGGATGTCCCCTGGCCGAGCATCTCCGCATACAGCGCAAGCAAGAGTGCGATCAACATGCTGATGCGCTCGCTTGCCCGCGAAATTGCAGATCAACATATACGAGTAAACAGTATTGCCCCCGGCATTGTAGCAGTGGGCATGGCCAAGCACCAATGGGATACAGAAGAGGATTATCGCACACGCGCAGAGAAAGCTATTCCCCTTGGCTTTATGCAGCCGCCTGAAACTGTTGCAGACGCTATGATTTTTCTGGCCAGCGATGCATCCGCATATATCACAGGTTCAACCCTGCTCGTGGATGGGGGCTGTAGTCTGTATCCTATGGATTAGTCAAGCTGAACACATGGGCGAGCAAAATGATCTCCCCGACAGGCAATCATGCGGTGGTTCGTATGGATACGGAGGCGGGCATCAGTGGTTGGGGTAATTCAGCAGTTCACGCCCAAGACCTGCTAGGCCATTGTGGGGACATTCGTCTTTCAAGTAGTAGATAAGGCAAAGCGAAGGGTCAACTTGAGCATTAACTACTCACCTTAATTGCAGGCCAAGATTCAACGGCTCGTAAATTATTCATGCCTTCACCAGTCGCACACCCGCCAGGCCACCTCACCAATCAGGGCAAATATCGTACTAACGGAATTGAGAAAGCATGAGCAGAAACGTGGTGCTTAACTGCTACAGTCCGGCAATACGTAGCCCTCAAATTGCTCTCGCAGTTGTGATTTCTGTATCTTGCCGGTGGCGGTGTGGGGGATGCGGTCGACAAAGATCACCGCATCAGGCAGCCACCACTTCGCCACCTTGTCTGTCAGAAAATCCAGCAGGTCAGCTTGAGTCAATGCCGCCTCTGCCACCACGATGAGCAGGGGGCGCTCTCCCCATTGCGGATGATGCACACCGATAACGGCGGCCTCAAGCACATCGGGATGCGCCACCGCGGCGTTCTCCAGCGCAATGGAGCTGATCCATTCGCCGCCAGACTTGATAACATCTTTCGCCCGGTCGGTGAGTTGCAAATACCCTTCCGCATCAATATGTCCGACATCGCCCGTGCAAAACCAGCCCGCCGCATCGTGCGCCTCACTCGCCTCCTGCTTGTAGTAGCCACAGCAAACCGTCGGCCCGCGCACTTTCAACAGCCCGGTCGAGCGGCCATCGCGCGGCAGGGTATTATCATCCTCATCGACAATCTTCATGCTCACGCCATACATCGCCCGGCCCTGCTTGATGCGGATGGCGTCCTGCTCGGCCTGCGCCAAGCGGCGCATGGACGGCTTTAAGGTGTTGGTCGTGCCGAGCGGGCTCATCTCCGTCATGCCCCAGGCGTGCGCCACGACTACCCCATATCGCTGCTCGAACTCGTGCATCATGGACAGCGGGCAGGCCGAACCGCCCACCATGACTTTTTTCAGGCTGGGCACTTGCTCGTTGTTATTGGCCAGGTAGCGCAGCAAACCCGCCCAGATAGTTGGCACGCCAGCACAGAGGCTCACCCCTTCCTCCTGTATCAGCCTGCACAGGGTCTGCCCATCGCCCATCTTCGGCCCCGGCATGACCAGCTTCGCCCCGCACATCGGCGCGCTGTAACTCAATCCCCAGGCATTGACATGAAACATGGGCACGACCGGCATCACCACATCACTGGCGGATAAGCCAAAGACATCGGCGCTGGCTGAGGCCAGGCTGTGCAGCACGGTGGAGCGGTGATGGTAGAGTACGCCTTTGGGATCGCCAGTGGTGCCAGAGGTATAACACAGACTGGAGGCGGCTCTCTCATCCAGCGCTGGCCAGTCAAACTCCACGGCCTGATCGTGGATGAATGCTTCATACGAGCAGGTGTTTGCCAGCGTGGTTTCAGGCAGATGGGCATCATCGGTCAGGATGATATACATCTCAACGCTGTCAAGCTGTTGCTGCAATGGGGCTATCACCGGAACAATCAGGGGATCAACGAACACCAGGCGATCCTCGGCATGATTGATAATGTAGCTGATCTGCTCCGGGAACAAACGGGGATTGACCGTATGGATGATGGCGCCCAGGCAGGATATGGCATAGTACAACTCGATATGACGGTAATCATTCCAGGCCAGTGTGCATAGCCTGTCACCGGGCTGAATACCGTAGTGCATCAGCGCATTGGCTAACTGCCGGGTACGTTTGAAGGCATCCTGGTAGCGGTAGCGATGCCAGCGCTCAGCCGCCGTGACAGAGACGATCTCGGCATTCGGATGATTGGCATCCGCATGTTGCATGATAGATGTGATAGTCAAGGGGTTATCCATCATTAAGCCGTACATACTTATCCCCCGGTTGCTTTTCTTGCGTATTGTACAGGCAAATACCCGCTGAGGGTGTGATCTTTGTGGGTTGCAGGCAGGTACAGTATTGGGGATAAGGACAGCTGTTATGCCAACTGTCGCCTGACTGGCTTAACTGGTGCGCCAGTCATAATTCATTAACATGAGGCCAGCAACATGAGCAGAGTCATCATGAAACGGCATAACCTGAGTAAAAACCTGTCCATGACCGCCGCCCTGGTGCTGTTGGTCTTTGCATGACATCTGGATAAAGCAGCAAGATAAAGCCACACTGCGGTGGCCTACGTAAAGCGAAGAATAAATTCATGCAGTTATTTCGTTGTTGGCGTATCGGCATTTTCCATTGGTGCTTCACCTGTGGCCCCCTCACCCTGTATTCGCAACTCAAGCTCTTTGAGCGCATCGCTAATTGCATCGTAACGTTCTGTTAATTTTTTCCTTTCACTCTTCAATGATTCCTTGTCCTCCTCGTCTAGACCAGGCTGACTTATTTCCATATTTTTCTGCCCTATCTGTAACGAGACCATGGTCAGTCTACGAGTTAATTTAGCAATATCAGCCTCTGTCGTATCTTGTATGCCCTCTTGCAGCGCCTTGTTCAGGCCGTACATAAATGAACATGTGTTGTGGTATTGAACAACATCGGCCAATGCAGTTGGCAGTGTATATTCCATGTATTGCCTGTCATCTCTGGTGCTGTTTCAATCCGATACGCATAATTTACTCGCCTTGCCGCCCATGTTGTATATCACGCCAACGTCCACACCACCTTACCCATCACATCCACTTTCCTGGCATATTGACCTCACTTCTCTAGGCGTAGGCGAACATAATCGGTTTTTCAGTATGATCAGCAATCCGCATCTGCATCCAACACCCCATCTCTTGCCGATGAGGGCGACACGCTGAATGGTTTATATGGACAGCGGGCAGGTCGAGCTGCCCACCATGACTTTTTTCAGGCTCGGCATCTGCTCGTTGTTATCGGCCAGGTAGCGCAGCAGTTCAGTCTCGCCGCTACAACTGCCCGAAACGCGTGTAGTAGCTGTGCCTGGGCGCCGACAAGGGGCCGGCTATCGTCTGCATTTCGCTGCTGATGTAGGCCACCGCCGCCTGCTGCACTGTGCGGTAAATCGTGGCCGTGAGATTGGCCGCTGCTCTGCCTGACCAGTTGACCGGTAGCAATTCATCGGGGAGATCAGTGGCATGCAGCAGGATGCGTCTGTACTCATGTATCAACAGGGTACGCAGGAGAAAACTCTGCAAAGGCGGCGGCTGTTTTCCGGTGTCAAGGGCACGGGCCACGGGCAGAAAGCGCTGCATAAACGCCTGATAGCGCTGTTCAATTTGCGGCAGGTTCCAACACTGTCCGGCGAGATTTTGCATGCCCTCCCTGGTTGTCAGTGCGGCTGTCTTTGCTTCAAAGACAACGACTGTATCGGCTATATCCATCTGCTGCAAGGTAGCATCAACCGACTTCTGATCAGCCGCCGGATGCACATAAACAGACGATGACAGGCTGCCAAAGCCCTGCCAGTTAAGCGCTTTTTTTAATGCTTCCCGCTTCTTAACCGGCACGCTGGCGGTGATCAACATCGTCCATTTTTTGTTCCAGGGCTTTGCACCTGCCGAATAGATACGTCTGGCGGCCTGTTCATAGTGACGGTGGCCTGAGTCGGTCAAACTGTAATAGCTTTTTCGACCGATCTGCCTGCCCATCAACCAGTCCTCCTGCACCAGGCGATAGACCGCCGTGCGTATTTGTCTTGCATTTATGCCGAAGGGCTGTAGCACAGTAATCAGGTTGCCCAGCCAGACCGAGTTACCCTGTTGACAGATAGAATCCCCGAATACGCTGATGATCAAAGAGCCAGCACGGAGCGGTTTTCGGTTGGCAAACTCAGCAATCAGTTTTTCAATCTGCCCGCTGATCGACATGGCAGGGACAAGCTACTGATCAAAGTCGACAACGACCTTGTCGGCCACAGGATGCGCCTGACACGTCAGGATATAACCTGCTGCCACCTCATCCGGCTCAAGGCCGTGGCTCAAGTCCATATCCACCTCGCCAGCAAGCAGTTTGGCCTTGCAGGTGGCGCAAATACCGCCTTTGCAGGCAAACGGCAGATCAAGGCCAAGATCAAGCCCGCCATCGAGAATATTTTCCCCATCGGCTGCCAGCTCGAAGGTGTTTTCTCTGCCGCCGATAATGATGGTCACTTCGGTCACCTTGCCGGCCAGCGTGGTCGCCCTGGCATGATGCTTGGCCAGAGCCGCCTCGGCATCGGCGGCTGATGAGGCAAATAATTCATAGTGAATGTTGGTCTCAGTAATACCGGCTGCCCGCAATCCCCGGGAGACCTCTGAAATCATCGCTTCCGGGCCGCATAAAAAAAACTCATCGACTGCCTCCAGCACCAGTAAGTGCTCGCACAATTCAGCCCCTTTTTTGTTGTTAATGCGGCCGGTGAGAATCTCGACATCCTGTTTTTCCCGGCTGAGAATATTCAGCCATTGAAAGCGCGCCATGTGGGTATTTTTCAAGGCTTCCAACTCCTCTTTGAACATAATCGTGGCGACTTTTTGATTACCGAACAGCAGCGTAACATGGCTGTTGCTCTCCACGGTCAGGATCGTTTTAATAATAGACAAGACCGGGGTGATGCCGCTGCCAGCGGCAATGCAGAGATAATTTTTATCATTGTCGGGCGTCACCTCAGTATAAAAATTACCCTGTGCGGGCATGACCTCAATGACATCGCCGGCGTTGATTTGCTGATTGATAAAGGTGGAAAACAAGCCGCCTTCAATGTGCTTGACGGCAATACGCAAGTCTGGGTCGGTCACAGCCGAACAAATTGAATAGGAGCGCCGCACTTCCACCCCGTCAAACTCCTTTCTCAAGGTGAGGTATTGCCCCTGCTTGTAGGCAAACTTGTCCTGGTATTTGGCAGGGATGGCAAACGTCAGACAGACGGCCGCCTCCGTCTGCTGTTCAATACGGGCGACCGTCAACGAATAAAAATCATTCACAGGCATTTGAAATGATCAAAAGGCTCCAGACAGGCATGACACTGATACAATGCCTTGCAGGCGGTGGAGCCGAACTCACTCAGCATGACCGTATCGGTTGAGCGACACTGCGGACAAGGTACGGGGGCTGCTGGTTTGCACAAGCGGCGTTTGTCGCTGGCCTTGCCGACCGGCGGGGCAATGCCGAAGGCGAGTAATTTCTCCCGTCCCTGCCGGGTCAGCCGGTCGGTACTCCAGGCGGGCGTGAGTTGTGTAATCAGCGTGTAGTTTTCGATCGCATTGACGGCCAGCACCGCATGTATATCCTCGGCAATACTCTGCATGGCAGGGCAACCGGTATAGGTCGGCGTGATGGTGATGATGTAGCCGCCCTCCCGTTCATCGACGGTACGCAGAATCCCCAGATCCACAATACTGAGAACGGGGATTTCAGGATCCGCCACACTCGCCAGGATTTTCCTTATCCGGTCGATGCCGGTAGCCGTCCCGGTGTCGATCTTTACCGGCGGCCGGACTGTTTCATTCAGCAGCGGTGCAAGCACCAGGTGTGTCGGCGGGGCTACCATTGCAACCCCGGATAGGCCCTCGGCACGGCCTGCATCTCGGCCAGCAGATAACCCATGTGCTCGGTGTGCAGGCCCTGACGTCCGCCATCCGGGGAGTGTGCTTGTGCCGGTTCATGCAGGCCCGTCTGTGCCAGTATCCGGTTCAACGCCGAGCGCCAGTGCTGTGCTGCTGTGGTCAAGCCGGGGGCGATCCCGCATGCCTGCATTTCCTCATCCACCGCATCAAAGCGGAAAAACTCGGTCGCATAAGGCCACACCTCATCCAGGCCAGCCTGTATGCGTACCTGGCTCTCGGCCGTGCCCGCCGCCAGCCGTATGGTCCAGTTACGGCTGCGTCTTAAATGGTAGTCACATTCTTTTATGGTCTTGGCGGCAATGCCGGCCAGGGTCTGGTCGGTTGAATGCAGTAGCTGCTGATAAAGCTGATAGTCATAGACATCAACCAGCAACTGCCGGGCGATAGTAAAGCCAAAATCGCCGCGGGGTAATTCCATGATCAAAAAATTACGCCAGTCGCGCACATCGCGGTAATAGGCAAAGTCATCCTCCGTCCTGCCCTCACCTTCCACCTCACCGGCATAGCTTAACAGCAGCCGGGCACGGCCAATCAAATCCAGCGCAGTGTTCGCCATGGCGATATCCTCTTCCAGAAATGGCGCATGACCACACCACTCGGACAGGCGCTGGGCGTTGATGAGGGCGTTATCGCCCAGCCGCAGGATGAACTCAAGACATGCGGTTTGGCGCATCGTCAGCACTACAGCTTCAGATCATCCGGCACAGCATAGAACGTGGGATGGCGGTAAACCTTGTCGTCCGCCGGTTCAAACAGGCTGTCGGCCTCATCAAACTGACTGGCAACAATATCGGCTGAGCGCACCACCCAAATACTGCAACCCTCGCTGCGCCGGGTGTAGGTATCACGTGCATACTGCATGGCTTGTTCGCCATCGACCGCATGGATGCTGCCAACATGCTTGTGATTCAGCCCACGCTTGCTGCGAATGAAGACCTCCCACAACGGCAGATGGCGGCTGTTACTCAACGATACGCCCCTTGTCAGGCCGCCTGTGCCTCTGGCGATCGATCAGCATGGGCGAGCACGGCCTCACGCACCCAGGCACCTTCCTCATGTGCCTTGATGCGTGCCTTCATGCGCTCCTGGTTACACGGCCCATCGCCGGCGATAACGCGAAAAAACTCATTCCAGTCAATCGACCCAAAATCATAATGCTGCCGCTCTTCATTCCAGGCCAATTCGGAATCCGGGATGCTCAGCCCAAGGTACTCCGCCTGCGGCACCGATTGATCGACAAACTTCTGCCGCAACTCATCATTGCTGTTGCGTTTTATCTTCCACTTCATCGACTGCGCCGAATGGGTGGATGTGGCATCGCTGGGGCCGAACATCATCAACGATGGCCACCACCACCGGTTCAGCGCATCCTGTGCCATCGCTTTTTGCTCTGCTGCGCCCTGGCATAATGTCATCAATAATTCATAGCCCTGCCGCTGATGAAAGCTCTCCTCCTTGCAGACACGCACCATCGCCCGGGCATAGGGGCCGTAGGAGGTCCTGCACAGCGGCACCTGGTTCATGATCGCCGCCCCATCCACCAGCCAGCCAATCGCACCCACATCCGCCCAGGTCAGGGTAGGATAATTAAAGATGCTGGAATACTTCGCCTTGCCTGTGTGCAACTGCTCGATCATCTCCTCGCGCGAGACCCCCAAGGTTTCCGCCGCACTGTAGAGATACAAACCATGCCCGGCCTCATCCTGCACCTTGGCCAGCAGGATGGCCTTGCGGCGCAGGGAGGGCGCGCGGGTAATCCAGTTGCCTTCGGGTAATTGTCCGACCACCTCGGAGTGGGCGTGCTGCGATATCTGGCGGATCAGGGTCTTGCGGTAAGCCTCCGGCATCCAGTCGCGCGGCTCTATCCTTTGCTCGGCATCAATCCTGGCCTGAAAGGTTTGCTGTTGTTTCTCTGTATCGCTCATCGTCGCCTCGTTGCACGCCATCTGATGTGCTGTTTGATTATTTATGATACAAAATATCCTCATAAATTTTAGATTTTTGTATCATTTTATGCAAGGCGTTATTGGTGAGACTCGCTGGCACCTGCGGCTCCCAGCCCGGTTTGTGAACGCACGTATTGGTATGTGAAGCTGCTCGCTTCTTTGTTTGCCGACTCGCTCCCATCCAGCAATGAGATAACGATGATGCTGATAAAAGCAGCCGACATGGAAAACAAGGCCGGATGTTTGTACGGGAAGATCGCCTCGGCATGGCCTAATATGTCCACCCAGATAGTCGGCCCCAGCAACATGCAGATCACCGCCGTCAACAGGCCGACAGCACCACCAATGAAGGCGCCACGGGTTGACAGGCGCTGCCAGTACATGGATAAAAACAGGATGGGAAAATTCACGCTGGCGGCAATAGCGAATGCAAGCCCCACCATATACGCCACGTTTTGTTGCTCAAACAAAATCCCTGACAGAATGGCGACCAGCCCAAGGCCGAATGTGGCAATGCGTGAGATGAGTAACTCCTCTGCCTCATCGGTCAGGCCATGACGCAGCACACTGGCGTAGAGATCATGCGAGATGGCCGATGCGCCGGATAAGGTCAGGCCGGAGACCACCGCCAGGATGGTGGCAAATGCCACGGCGGAGATAAACCCAAGAAAGACTTCGCCGCCCACGGCTGCCGATAAATGCACCGCCGCCATGTTATTGCCGCCGATAATGCCGCCGTTGCCTGCATCCAGAAATTGTGGATTGGTCGTCAACATGACGATCGCCCCAAACCCGATGATGAAGGTTAAGAGATAAAAGTAACCGATAAAACCGGTGGCGTAACATACCGATTTCCGCGCCTCATCGGCATCGGGCACGGTAAAAAAACGCATGAGGATATGCGGCAGCCCGGCGGTGCCGAACATCAGCGCCAGCCCCAGGGAAATCGCCGATATGGGATCAGAGACCAGCCCGCCGGGCGCCAGGATATCCAGCCCCCGATCATGCACTTCGACAGCACGCACAAACAGATTGTGCAGAGAGAAATCCATCGCCTGCATGACAGCAATCGCCATGAAGGTCGCCCCGGATAATAACAACACCGCCTTGATGATCTGCACCCAGGTGGTCGCCAACATGCCGCCAAGGCTCACATACGAGATCATCAGCACACCGACGATCACCACGGCATACTGGTATTCAAGCCCAAACAACACCTGAATCAATTTGCCTGCGCCGACCATTTGCGCTATCAGGTATAACAACACGACAGTCAACGTGCCGCAAGCCGACAAGCTGCGTATGGGCAGTGCCTGCAAGCGGTAACTGACGGCATCGGCGAAGGTGTATTTGCCGAGGTTTCGGAGGCGCTCGGCCAGCAGGAATAAAATGATCGGCCAGCCAACCAGGAAGCCGATGGCGTAGATCAGACCATCAAAGCCGGAGGCAAACACCAGGCCGGAAATACCCAGAAATGAGGCCGCCGACATGTAATCACCGGCAATCGCCAGGCCGTTTTGCAGGCCACTGATACCGCCGCCAGCCGAATAAAAATCCTTTGTCGTGCGAGTCCGGCGTGCTGCCCACCAGGTAATACCCAAGGTGGCACTGACAAACAGCAGGAACATGACAATGGCCGTCGGGTTTACTGGCGGGCGGGAGGCGGCAGCCGCTGGCACAGCCGCCAGCACGGTTAAGGTCAGGACGCTACCGGCAGATACAACCAACCCCCTTGACAGCCCTGCCATAATCAGTGGCTCTTCTGGTTGCGCCTGATGATACGATCCCGCAATTTATCGAACTCGGCATTCGCCCGGTAGACATAAACACCGGTCAAGAGAAAACTCAACACGATGATCGCCACACCCACCGGGATCCCCCAGGTGATGATGTGATCGGAAAAGACCGGGCGGGCGAGAACCTCGGGCGCAAAGGCGATGATGAGGATAAAACTGAAATAGGCACTGAAGACGATGCCCGCCAACAGCCAGCTGAACCGGCCGCGCTTTCTCTCCAGTGCATGAAATTCAGGATCGGCATGGATGCGCTCGTATACATCCTGCATGTCTCTCTCCGGTGGCGCGCAAGGTGTCGCCAGCGACTTACAGACCGACAAATGCATCATTCTACGCCACATGGTGGTAACGGTTCAAGAGCGCGTAGTTCAGCGCCGTATATCCTCTCCCGAGTCGCATTCCTAGAAATGCGCCAGGCCCAGCGAGGCACCGAAGGCAAACTCACGCTCACCCGCCTGTGCCGATAACAGACCAAAGGACAACAGCGTCAAGACAGCAGCCAGATGTTTGTATTGTTTCATTATCGATCTCCTTAAATTTTCAGATGAGTCGTATTGGAATACGCCGACCGGGTCTGCCCTTAGATAACATCTCCCTAAAATAACCCGTCCTGCCAATGCAAGCCTGCTTATGATGACAACGGTCCAGCCCTTGCCAAGCCTTGCATCAGGGGCCCGCCAGTAGTCAGGTAAAGGAATAGTGGAGCATAGTGGAATTGTCGTCCGATGGCACCTTCGTTATGCCCTGTTTGCTTGACTTCGATTCGACTGATGTTATATTACATGTGTTACATGACATAATTGTGAGCATCTGATGGCACGAGGAAAATCAGGCAGAGTGGTGCTGGAAATAGACCCGGAATTGAAGCGTCAACTCTATGCCACGTTAGAAAATAAGCAGCAAACCATGAAGGAATGGTTTATTCGAGAGGCTGAGGGTTTGGTCTACGGTGAAAAACAGTCCTCCCTTTTTGATACGCCAGAAGAACGTCAAACCAGAAAAACTGGTGATGAGAAATGAATTTCAAGGAAAATGAATCTGCCCAGAAGCTAAGAGGGGGTTACTACACTCCATATGATTTAGCTCACTATTTATCTCAATGGGTTGCTGAAACAAACCCTAAAACCCTACTGGAACCCAGCTGCGGCGATGGGATATTTCTTGAATCTTTATCGGCTTCGCTTCTGGCACCTGCCTCAATTACTGCAATAGAGCTTGATAGCGAAGAAGCTAAACTCGCGGCAGAGAGAGCAAGCGCCCTCAAAAATTCGAAGGTCAATGTTTTATGTGCCAATTTTTTGGAATGGCATTTAAATTCAGAACAGAAAAACGCCCAATATGACGCCATAGTCGGTAATCCTCCATTCATTAGATATCAATACTTATCAAAGAAAGACCAAGAATTAGCAGAGCGGATTTTTAGGCAGCATAATCTCCGCTTTACCAAGCATACTAACTCTTGGGTTCCTTTCGTTATTGCATCGTTGTCAATGCTTTGTCCTGGCGGACGACTGGCAATGGTTCTGCCGTCTGAAATATTGCATGTTCTTCACGCGCAATCCCTTCGATTTTATATCGGGCAACAATGCAAGAAGCTCATCATTATTGATCCAGAGGAAATCTGGTTTGATGGCACTTTACAGGGAGCCGTTTTATTACTTGCAGAGAAGAAGAAAAATAGTCAGGAACATACCACCGGACTAGGCATTATCCAGACTAAAGGGAAGTCGTTTTTAGATCAAAGTCCTAGCCACTATTTCAATAAAACCAACTTTATCAATGGCAAAACCGTTGAGGGAAAATGGACAAGAGCATTATTAACTAAGAAAGAACTGGATATATTCGATGAGGTTATTAACAGTGAAAATGTTTATCAATTCACAGACATTGCCGATGTTGATGTTGGCCTTGTAACCGGGGCGAACAAGTTTTTTTTGGTTAATGATGAGACTGTACATAACTATAATTTAGAAGAATGGTCACACCCCATGTTTGGCAGAAGTGAGCATTGCCCCGGCATCCTCTATGACGAGAAACAGCATCAAAATAATTCTGATGCTGGTCTTCCATCTAACTTCCTATGGTTTGATGTAAACGATGTTTCTGAGCTATCTAATAGTGCCCGTGAATATATTCGCTTGGGAGAGAATGAAAACTTGCATACACGCTACAAATGCAGAATACGTAAGCCATGGTTCAAAGTTCCGTCTGTATATGCCACTCAAGTTGGTATGCTCAAACGTGCCCATGATATGCCTCGACTCATATTAAATGAGGTTGGCGCTTACACTACCGATACGGCATATCGCGTTACAACCAAAAATTTTGACGCAAAGAAACTTGTCTACAGTTTTATTAATTCTCTTACAGCGCTTAGTTCAGAACTTGAGGGCAGATATTATGGTGGAGGCGTACTGGAACTTGTGCCCTCAGAAATTGAAAAGCTATATGTACCCATTCCGACACAGATTCGTCCTGCAATGAAAACGCTTGATCAGATGATGAGAAAAGCCTCATCAAGTGAGGTGTTAGCTTATCAGGATAACAGAGTATTAAGAGACTTGGGCTTAACCATGAATGAGATCGCATGCCTCCATACGGCATGGGACAAACTGCGTAACAGACGGCAACGGACATCCAGCACCATCAATCAATAACAATCATAAAATCAGTCGAATTTTTCCTGTACAATCGCAAAGTGCGATCCAGCAGATCGCGCCTTGCGATTAGAGCCCTTGCTTCGCCCCACTTTATTTTGGTCATGCTATTTCTCTGCTTATAACTGCTTGTATCCGTTCTGGGATCATGGGTAACTTCCAGTTCATACATCCCGTAAGAGTGATTTTTGATCACGATTTCAGTATGGATTGTTGCACGTTCAAGATGAGGGCTGCTTGAGGCAGGGTTTGTACCCCAGTTCAAATCAGAGAACACCACTTCCCGGAAATAATGTTGGAAATCTATATCCTCCATTAAACCTTGCCCCAGGTTGGTATCCCCTGTGATGTTGGTTGTCTCTCCTCGGGGAATATTCAGGCTTCTTTCGGTAAGCGGCTTGCTTTCCCACACTAAAATACTCGTGTTAGCAACTATTTTGGCTTTGCGAACCTTTATTGCTGGATTTGGACTTGGCTTTCTTTTTTCAAATGTCGGTATTGGCTTTAACCGGTCTCTAACCTTGTTGCTCTGTGTTTTATTGGTTGCAGGTAATCTTGTTAAGCGTTCATCCTCTAATCGGCCTTCGTGTAGTAGTTCAACGGCTTGTCTAGGGCCAGTAATTTGAAATACATGATCGGGGTATGTTGCTGGGAGATGAGTAATAGTCGTAACCAGCTTTTGAAGATAATCGTTGTCTGACTGTTGGCTTCTATTTAGCTTGATAAATGAACTCGCTTCTATGTTCTGGCTCAAGCCTCCAAATGTCAAATTGGCACTACCCAATACGACAAAGGCGCCAGTGTCACTATAGGCTGCATATATTTTTGGATGAAATATCTTTTTATTTGAAGCTGTATCTACAACATATGGATTGATCCCGATTTCTAATAACGAAAAAACACTTTGCACAGAGGTAATTCCGTTCCTGATGCCAATAAATATCTGAGATTTATCTGCTACATTTCCCAAATTGTCCTTAATTCCATCCACCCCATTTTTTCTCACGAAGGCGAGGCTGAATAAATAGTTATCCATAGCAGGGGCTGTTAGCAACTTATTGACCGCTGTTTCATGATCATCGTTTTGACTTAATCCCTGAAGGATAATCTCAACTTCTGCCATTTGTCTGCCAGCGGCTCCAGTCTATGTTTACTGGGGCATAACGCCGTGGTAAGCCGCCGAAGCGCAGCGTAGGAAACAAAACGCGCAAGCGGTTTAACCATCTTGTTAGCTATAGATACTCTTCATAACGCACTGCTTTTTTATTATTTGATTTACTCTCATTATCCATAAAAAACACCCTGTATGAATCCGACACCTATTGCCCCTTTGTGTGCCTGCCGGTGCGGTGAAACCTTTAATCCGATAACCTACATGCTGATATTTCGCTCGCTTTCTCCCTCTGAACAGCGCAATAGATTTTTGAGCTTATACAGCCCCTGTAAAGCCTTGCATCAGGCGAACAGCGCAACCAGCCGCAGCATGCATGGCCTTGTTGCATCGCCCTGTTAGCCTGTTCCGATATCCCGCCGGATGGGCCTAGTCCGCCAGCACTTCTCCCCTTATCTCACAGGACTGACCATAAAAACAGGCGATGATGGCATCATCCTGGTCTTTCACAGTGACCTTGTATTGCCCATAGCGCCCGTCCTGTGACTGGTGTTCGGCGACCGCTGTCAGCCGGTCATCCGCTTTTGCCGGTTGTTTAAACTCAATCCGACACTGTTGTGCCACCGTAGCCCGGTTACGGCTGTTGCAGGCAAAGGCAAAGGCACTGTCTGCCAGGGTAAAAATAAACCCGCCGTGGCAGATGGCATGGCCGTTCAACATGCTGGCCGTAATCGGCATGCTGAGCTCGGCATAGCCTGCACCTGCCTTCTCAATCACCATGCCAAGCTGCTGCGATGCCTTATCCCGGGCATACATGGCCCTGGCACAAGCCGCTGCCAGTGCATCACCGGTTAACTTGCTCATGCTGAAATCAGACTCATACCGGGACTGAATAGCCACTTGTTTTTTGGCGAACAGCCCGAACAAGGGCGTCTCTTTTTTCGCCTCCGGTGCGGCGGCCGTGGCCTGCTTGCAGCTTCTCTCTGAGCTGGGCCCTCATCTCTGCCGGCATCGTATTCAGCCGCCTGGCGCATCAGATAATGAGTCAGTGCATCAAATAATTTATCTGTCATCTGCGCCTTGCTGAAGTGATTTTTTCATGCTTAACATCAGCAGCGAACCGGTATCTGGTATGCACAACCGGCCCGATCGTAAACCGATGAAATTTGTCATTATCGATCAGCCGCTTCAGCGTAGACATATCGCCCTCCTGTTGATTTTTCGCGCCGATTTTTACTACTTTAAAAAAAATTACCATCCCGTTTGATTGTAAAGCCACGCCTTTATTTTGCAATTCGTCTGGCGGGCGGTGGGGGCTTTTAACGATCAAACACCGCCACGACCGGCGCATGATCGGAGGGGCGCTCCAGCGCACGGGGGGCGGTATCGATCAGGGCAGCCTGGCAGCGCTGTGCCAGCCCATCACTGGCGAGAATCAGATCGATGCGAAGCCCATGATTGCGACGAAAACCCGCCGCCCGGTAATCCCACCATGAGAAGCTCGCCGGCGGCTGCTCAAACAGACGGTAAGTATCGCACAATCCCTTTGCCAGCAAACGAGCCAAGGCTTCACGTTCGGGACGGCTGCATAGAATCTTCTCATGCCATGCTGTCGGGTCATGCACGTCCGCATCGGCCGGGGCGATATTAAAATCCCCCAGCAGAATGATCCCCGGGTAGTGTTGCATAAGGTGCTCGGTGTAGTTGTTCAGCCTCGCCAGCCAGTCCAGCTTGTAGGCATATTTCTCTGAGCCGACCTCAGCACCGTTCGGCACATACAGATTCAACACGCAGATGGTGTCAATCTCAACGGCCAGCAGCCGCCTTTGCGGATCATCAAACCCGGGCAGGCCGGTGGCCAACACCCGGGCCTTGTTTTTGCTCAACACGGCAACACCGTTGTAGGTTCTCTGGCCGCTGAACACCGCCTCATAACCACAGCGACTGATCGCCTCCACCGGAAACTGCTCATCCTGCTGCTTGGTTTCCTGCAAGGCGAGCACATCGGGTTGATGGGTTGCCAGCCAGTCCTCTACCTGTGGCAGCCGGACGTTCAACGAGTTGACATTCCAACTGGCTATTTTCCACATCACATGCACCACTCAAACACGAAAACCCCCATGCCGACGGCGCGCCAGCATATCCATCAGATACAAACCCAGGCCAAGACCGATGACAAAAACCAGCAGCAGATAGAACAGCAGGTCTGCCCGTGAGATGGTTCGCTCGCCCGCATTCAATTCCGGCAGCTTGCCGCTGCCTGTCTGCGTCATCTCCATCGCCCTGGCGAGTTCAATCTCCAGTGTCTTGTTGTCTTGTTGCAGCTGCTCCAACTCATCATACAGGGCCACATTGTCATTGTTTTGCCCGATGCGTTTTCGCAGACTGGCGAGTTCCACGGTCAGCCGACCGGTCTTCATACGCTCGGCCTTAAACTCCTGGCGTAATGTTTTATTCTCAGCGCGCAGTGCTTGCAGCGGCGGGTTACTCTCACCGCCGCCCGCCCCGGTCAGCTCACCTTGCAGTTGCCTGATCCGGGTTTCAGCGTCCGCCAGCCGCATCCTGAGCTGTTTCTCTGCCCCCGCTGCGGCCGTGCCGGGCTGGCGCACGAGATAGGAATTATCCACCCAGCCGGCGGCCCCATCGGCGGTGCTGACATACGACATGGTCTCATCCTGCTTGATGAGGTCAAGCGCAGTGTTGCTGGAGACCATCTGGATAATCGGGCTGTTGATGGACTTATCCTGATGCAGACCAACCTGTAGCTCGCTGGTGATATACCGGGTCTCGGCCGCAAGCCCCATAAACCACGGCGGCAGGTGCAGACAGAGGATGAGCAGCGTCTTGCAAAACGGCCGGGGCTTCATGCGGCGGCCGGGGTGTCTTCTGTCAGCAGGCCGGCGTGTCTGAGCAAGGCATCTGTGGCAGGCCGCCGACCACGAAATTTAACAAACAAGTCCATCGGATCATACGCACCGCCCTGCTCCAGGATACAGCCAAGGAATTGTTTGCCGGTCTCCTGATTGAAAATACCGGTCTCTTCAAAGCGCGAAAACGCATCGGCTGACAGCACTTCGGCCCATTTGTAACTGTAATAACCGGCATCATAACCGCCAGCGAAGATATGCGTAAAGCCATAGTGAAAGCGGTTGCTTGCTGGCAGGTGAATGACGGCAACCTGCTCTCGTACAGCATCCAGCAGCGCCTGAATATCGGCGGTGTCATGGCCGCGCTTCTCCGCATGCAGGCGAAAATCGAACAGCGCCAGCTCCAACTGCCGCACCATCTGCATACCGGCCTGGAAGGTGCGCGCCTTGTCCATTTTCCTAAACAACGCCTCCGGCAGGGGGGCGCCGGTGTCATGATGGCGGGCAATAAGATCAAGTGCGGTGCGCTGCCAGCACCAGTTCTCCATAAACTGGCTGGGCAATTCCACCGCATCCCAGGGCACGCCGTTGATACCGGCGATGGCCGGATAATCGATGCAGGTCAGCAGGTGATGCAGGCCGTGGCCGAACTCATGAAACAAGGTAATCACCTCATCATGGGTCAGCAGCGATGGCTTGTCGGCCACTGGCGGGGTAAAATTACAGTTCAGGTAGGCGACCGGGGTTTGCACGCCATCCGCGGTTTTTTTGCGTACCACGCATTCATCCATCCAGGCACCGCCACGTTTGCCCGGGCGGGCATACAGATCGAGATAAAAACTGCCGCGCAACTCGCCCGCATCATCCCTCATCTGAAAAAACTGCACGTCCTCATGCCAGGTATCGACACCGGCCACCGGCTCAATGCTCACGCCATAGAGCCGCTGCACAACGGTAAACATGCCGCTGATGACCTGTGGCACCGGCAACCACGGCCGCAGCTCTTCCTGGCTGAAGGCAAAGCGTTTTTGCCGCAGTTTTTCCGAGTACCAGGGAATATCCCAGGCATTGAGCGCCGCCACACCGTACTCGCTGCGGGCAAATTCCTCTAACTCGGCATAGTCATTCATCGCCGCTGGCTTGCTGCGGGCGGCCAAGTCGCCCAGGAACTCCAGCACCTCGGCCGGAGTTCTCGCCATCTTCCTTGCCAGCGAGTAGTCAGCATGACTGTCAAAGCCCAGCAGGGCGGCCTGCTGCCGGCGCAATGCAAGTATCTCGGTCATGATCGGCCCGTTATCCCAGGTACCGGCATTCGGGCCGGTGTCCGATGCCCGGCTGTTGTAGGCCGCATACACCTCCTGGCGCAGAGCAGCATCATCGGCATAGGTCATCACCGGATGATATAAAGGAAACTCCAGCGTCACCACCCAGCCGTCAAGCTGTTTTTGTCGGGCCGCTTCAGCGGCCAGCACCTGCACCGATTCTGGCAGGCCCAGCAGGTATTTGGCATCGGTGATGTGTTTATACCAGCCCTCTGTGGCATCCATGATGTTCTCTTCGAACTGTGTCTGTAACCTGGCCAGGCGCTGGCGGATGGCCTTGAATTGCTGGCGTTGCCTGGCCCCCAGCGCCACACCGGACAGGCGAAATTCCCGCCGGGCGTTGTTCACGACTTTTCTCTGGGCGGGCGTTAATTGGTGCCACTGCGGGCCCTCTGCCAGGGCAGTATAGGCATCAAACAAGGCCGCATTCTGCCCCATCTCGGTGGCATGATCGGTCAGCTTCGCCAGACAGCGATTGTGCGCCTCACGCAAGGCCGGGGTATCCGCCACGGCGTGCAGGTGGCTGACGGGCGAGAAGCAGCGGTACAGGCGCTCATCTGCATCCTGCAAGGGAACGATGAGACTCTCCCAGGTGTGCTGGCCGTTGCCAAGCACCTGCTTAACCACTGCCCGGCTCTCGGCCAGCAGGTGGTCAATCGCCGGTTCAATGTGTTCTGGCCTTATCTCGCTAAAGGGCGGCGTGTGGGCATCCGTCAGTAAGGGATTGTGCATGTCGTTCACAGGTGATGATTTAAGCTCAGAGAACAGCGACTATGGTAGCGAACAGACGGGGCAGATACCAGCCATGCCATACTGGCCAGGGCAAGGCGAAGGCACATTGCCCATGGCAGCCGATCAAGTGATGGCAGCCGGGGTATCGGGGCGATGAGGCGCCAGCCAGCACACGAAATTCGCCCAGGCCGCTCAATAAAGTGAAAATAAAAATAATTATCATTTAATATCAATAAGTTATGTGTTGACAAGCGTCCGGTTTGCCTTATCCTTGGATACAACCATTCACCACAAGACAGAACAACCGACAGAGAGGCCGACATGCAAGGCGACGATAAAATTATTGACTACCTCAATCAGGCGCTGAAGAACGAACTTACCGTTATCAATCAATACTTCCTGCATGCGCGTATGTGGAAAGACTGGGGCCTGAATAAGCTGGGCGAGTATGAGCATGATGAGTCCATTGATGAGATGAAACATGCCGACCAGATTATTGAGCGGATTTTGTTTCTGGAGGGGCTGCCGAACCTGCAAGAGTTGGGCAAGCTGTTTATCGGTGAGAACACGCAAGAGATGCTGCAATGTGACTTAAAGCAGGAACATATCGCCATTCCTCTGTTACGTGAGGCCATTGACCATGCAGAATCGGTCAAGGATTATGTCAGCCGTGCGTTGTTTGCGAAGATACTGGCCGATGAGGAGGACCATGTCGACTGGCTGGAGACACAGCTGGGCCTCATCGAAAAAGTCGGGCTGGAGAATTATCAACAATCCATGATGTAGATCGCCGTACCCGCAAGGGCGGTTAGTGTTTGCCCGCCCACTTGCCTGCCCACTTGCTTGGGCGGAACACGCCCTGCCTGTATTCATCAACCATTGCCTTGCGCCAGTTGGATGATCAGCATCAAAAACATCCCGCCGGCTTCTTAAAGCAGCAACCCGCTGTTTTCATTGATTTTTTCTCTTACATCTCCAAAATTTCGCCAGCACAAGGCCATCCCTGCCCGCCTTAATCTCATCGCTCGCCCGCCGTTGCCCCCATCCGGCAACTGCCAGGCCGAACCTGTACGCCAGATGCCACCAATATTGATAAAAAACTGGAACTATTGACAATAAACTTTTGTTTCAGCTAGTATTATTCTGTACATAGTGTATGGTATACCCAGGCCAAGGGGGAGCAGACCCGGTCAGCAGACTTAAAATCGCTCCTGAATTGCTGGCGTGCCATGACTGTAATTTTACGATGATGAGGAGAAAACCAATGACGTTGCATGATGATCTTAAAACCCGCTGTGCGCTCGCCGTTCTGGTATTTTTGGGCGTATCCGCCCTTGCCCCGCCAACGGTGCAGGCCGCCCGGAGCAAAAATGACCACCAGTTCACCCTCGGCGGCGTAATCGGCCTGTCAAAGTTGACGATAAACCCCCTGTCTGCCGCCGTATCCAAGGAGAAATTCAAGGAGCACTACGGCGTGCTGGCACGCTATAAGCGCCGGGGCCAAGGCGGCATCTTCACTGGCGTGGATGTCAGCGGCTCTACCGGTTCGGGCAGGCTGACGCTCAATGCCATGCTGGCCCCCGCTACCGCTGCACAGGAGACGTACAATACCTTGAGAACCACCACCTTCAAGACCTTCTGGAATGCCGATATTCAGGGTCGGATTGGGCGTGAATTCAACACCGGCATAGGCAGTTTCTCTCCCTATGCTGCCTTTGGTGCGGCCTTCATCTCCGCCAAGGTGCAGGGCGAGCGCCTCTCTGTGAGCGGTGGTGAGAGACGGATGATTGAGTCGACTGGTGGCTTTAATTCAACCAAGACATTCATCGGCTGGAAGGCATCATTTGGCCTTGACTACGATATTACCGAGCAGATACAACTGTTTGTGCAAGGCGAGTATGCCGACTATGGCGAGCAGAGCTTCGGCAGCGTCAGCCCGGAGGTGGGTGATTTGAATATCGAACTGGACAGCCTCGGCGGCCGGGCCGGGGTGTTGTTTAAATACTGATGCACACATGCTGATGAAGACTGCCGGGGCAGGGCGATGTTCCGCCCCGGCAGTCTCACCCGCCCGCCGAATCCGGTCGATGGTGCTGTTTCGTTTCTGCCATTTCCCCCTGGCTGCTGTCTCTGCTAATCATGGTTGCTTAACCCCCCAGGCTCATGCCGATACTTATACCAAGCCTTGAGTCATCGAGGCGATTGCGCCAACTGGCCGGGCTGTGGGCAGGCGGCGACGTTTGCGTATGTTCAGCGTAAGACAAGGAGGCCAGGCCAGCGATGGCATTTGAAATCTGGCCCAAATGTAAACACATGTAAGCCCTGGGCGTACATCTTACCGGTGAACTGGCGGGACAAGGTGTCCAGTGCCAGCATTGACAGCAACGGACGATTTGCAAATAATTCTCATTTGCGCTAGACTTCTTATTCGTCTGTATCCTATCGGCCAAGAAGGGGGGATGTTTGATGTATGTTTGCATCTGCAATGCGGTAACGGAAACGCAACTGGAAGAGGCTATCGTGCAGGGGGCCGTGACGGTGCCGCTGCTGCGGCAGCAGTTAAACGTGGGCAGTCAATGCGGCACCTGCACTGAGTGCCTGGAATCGTACCTTGAGTCCCGCCTTGCCCACCTGTCACTCGCCAATACCCCCGCCGAACTCGGACTTGCTACCTAACCTGTAGTGCAAATACGGGTTCAGACGGCCATTCTCAGCCGCGGCCTCTGCCTTGAGTTCAGTCATGCAGGCCAGCAGGAACAGGTGCTTGAGCAACAATTTCATGCCGTATTTTTCCGGTTGCAGGAACTGCCCCTCCGGTATGTCGCCGTTTTCAATCAGGGCTTGCACCTGGTGTAACTCCCATTGCAACAGGGGGCGGCGGGATTCGGCATCCACTATGCTAAGGCAGGGCTGGTGGTTGATGTAACGGGCTTCGATGAGATAGCGCATACGACCTCCTGAATGATAATGCTTCTCATTTAAGCGCAGAAAAACAGCATTTGCAAATATAAATGAGAATCATTATTGTTATTGGATGTTGGCAACATGTCAGTGGCGTATAGCCCTTATAACGTGCCTTGTGCCTGTCCGGTATGTGGCTGATGGCCGTGCAGGCGGTCACGTGATCTTGCAAGGAGGGATCGCATGAAAAATTTCAGCGTGGTGTTGGTACTGGTGCTGGTGCTACAAACCGCAAGTGCCGCCGAGGTGAATGTCTACTCCGCAAGAAAAGAGGCGTTGATAAAACCGCTGTTTGATCGCTTTACTGCCGAGACAGGTATTGTGGTGAATCTGGTGACCGGGAAGGCCGATGCCTTGATCAAACGGCTGGAACTTGAGGGGGAGAACTCGCCTGCTGATCTGTTGATCACCGTCGATGCCGGACGTTTGCACCGCGCCCGACAGGCCGGGGTGCTGCAAGCCGTGGAATCCGAGGTATTAAACGCCAGCATACCGGCCAGCTACAGGGATCCGGCGGGTTACTGGTATGGCCTGTCTCTGCGCGCGCGCATAATCGTCTATAACCGTGAGCAAATCAACCCGGAGGCGCTGAATGACTATGAACAGCTGGCAGACAGCCGCTGGCGAGGGCAACTCTGCGTGCGCTCCTCATCAAATATTTATAACCAGTCACTGGTGGCCTCGCTGATCGCCCACCACGGGCCAGCGAAAACCGAGCACTGGGCTAGGGGACTGATCGCCAATCTTGCCAGAGCGCCCAAGGGCGGGGATCGGGATCAGATCAAGGCGGTGGCAGTCGGGCAATGCCAGCTTGCGCTGGTGAACAGTTATTACCTGGCCGGCATGTTACACTCCAGGCGGCCAGGTGAGGCGGATGCCGCCGGGCGGGTTGGGCTGTTCTGGCCGAATCAGACAGGGCGCGGGGCGCATGTCAATATCAGTGGGGCGGGGGTGGTGGCGGCGGCAAAAAATCCATCGGCAGCGGTGCATCTTCTGGAGTATCTTGTCAGCGATGCCGCCCAAAAATGGTATGCCGACAGCAACCATGAGCTACCGATTACGCCCGGCCTTAAACACAACGACCGGCTGGCATGGGGGACATTCAAAGCCGATGATCTCAACATGGCCGCCCTGGGGGAATTCAATGCCGAGGCGGTCAGGATCATGGATCGAGCGGGTTGGAAATAATCTCATAAACCCGATGCGATGAGTGCCCACATGTCGGTCATGCCGGTTGGCTGGCGGCCGCATCTTCACGCACAGCCAGTGCTGATCGGGCTGAACATCCTGCTGTCCTGCATCTTCAGCCTGCCGATGCTGGCCATTGTCTCATCCTTATTCCTCTCCAGCGGGGATATCTGGCAACATCTTTATGCTACGGTATTGGGCGATTATATCGTCAACTCGGTTATCCTGATGCTCGGCGTCAGCCTGCTGGTGTTGCCCGCCGGTGTGCTGCCAGCCTGGCTGCTGACCATGTACCAGCTGCCGATGCGGCGGCAGTTACACTGGCTGATGTTATTACCGATGGCCATGCCAGCGTATATCATCGCCTATACCTATACCGGTATGCTGGATGCTGCCGGGCCGGTACAGACGGCCCTGCGTTCGCTGTTTGCGCTGGAATACGGCGAGTACTGGTTTCCGGAAGTTCGCTCCCGGGGCGGGGCGATCGTGATGTTATCGCTGGTGTTGTATCCCTACGTCTATCTGCTGGCACGGGCGGCCTTTATTGAACAGTCCATCTGCGTACTGGAAGTGGCCCGGACACTGGGCTGTAATGCAACGGCGGCGTTTTACCGGGTGGCGCTGCCGCTGGCACGACCGGCGATTTTTGCCGGGCTGTCACTGGTGTTGATGGAGACCCTGGCCGATTATGGCACGGTGCAATACTTCGGTGTGGCAACATTGACCACCGGCATTTTTCGCACCTGGTTTGGCCTAGGCAGCAGCATTGCCGCCGCTCAACTTGCGACTGTGTTGATGGGATTTATGCTCATCCTGGTGTTGCTTGAGAACCACGCCAGAGGGCAGGCAAAATATTATCATACCAGCAGCCGTTACAGCGAGCTGAAAGCAAGGCCGCTGCGCCCGATGTATCGTTATCTTGCCTGGTCTTTTTGTATGCTGCCGGTGTTATTGGGATTTATCATACCGGCACTACAGCTTTGCCTGTGGCTGCGGCAGACTTTTGCTTACACCATCGACAAAACCTTCATGCGGCTGGTCTATCACAGCATTGAACTGGCCCTGATAAGCTCAGCGATAGCCGGCGGCCTGGCCGTGTTGATTGCCTATACCCAGCGTATCCACAAGACGCTGCTGACCCTGCTCACCGGACGCATCCTGAGCCTGGGCTATGCCATACCGGGGACGGTGATTGCCGTTGGCGTATTATTACCCTTTGCCTGGCTGGATAACGCCCTGTCGAGGCTTATCCATGAGGTATTCTCCGTTGAGCTGACATACTCTCTGACGGGGAGTTTATTTGTGCTGGTCTTTGCCTACCTGGTGCGGTTTTTACCCATCTCATTGAACACCGTGAATGCCGGCCTGAGTAAAATCAAACCCGCCATGGAAGAGGCGGGGCGCTCCATCGGCCACAGTGCGTTTGCCTTGCTGCATCGCCTGCACATACCCCTGATGCGTGGCAGCCTGCTGACAGCGATGTTACTGGTGTTTGTCGATGTCTTGAAAGAGTTACCGGCCACCTTGATCCTGCGGCCGTTTAATTTTAATACCCTGGCCGTGCGCGCCTATGAGCTGGCGAATGAAGAGCGGCTGGCCGAGGTCGCCCTGCCCGCACTGGCGATTGTGATGACCGGGTTGATACCGGTGATCATACTCAGCCAATCCATTGCCAGGGCCCGGCCCGGGCACAACAGATAAGCGATGACCGGAAAGCTCACCCTGCATCAACTCTCGGTGGTCATAGATGAGCAACAGATTGTTGATGCCGTCTCGTTTTCCTTAAAAGAAGGCGATATCGGCTGTCTGCTGGGCGCCAGCGGCTGTGGCAAGACCACCTTGCTGCGTACCATCGCCGGTTTTGAGAAGCCCGCTAATGGCGAGATTTATATTAACCGGCAACGGGTCAGTGATCGCCAGGCCGTGACGGCGGTGGAGCAACGTCATGTCGGCATGGTGTTTCAGGACTATGCCTTGTTTCCTCATTTATCGGTCAGAGATAACATTGCCTTTGGCCTGCATAACCAAACCCGGACAGCAGCAGAGCAACGCATAGAAGAGCTGGCGCACCTGCTGGAGATCGACCGCCTGCTGGACAGCTACCCGCACCGGCTCTCTGGCGGGCAACAACAGCGGGTTGCCCTCGCCCGTGCCATGGCCCCCCGTCCGGAGATTTTACTGCTGGATGAACCATTCTCCAGCATGGACATTGAACTGCGCGAGCAGATCGCAAAACAGATGCGCCGGGCATTAAAACAAGACGGGGTGACTGCCGTGCTGGTGACCCACAACCAACTGGAGGCATTTGCCATGGCCGATCAGATTGGCGTCATGAAAGACGGCGCCCTGCTCCAGTGGGATCATGCCTTTACGCTTTATCATAAACCAGCCACGGTGTATGTGGCGGACTTTATCGGCGAAGGGGTGTTTATCACGGCTAACGTGATCAGCGAATATGAAGTCGATACCTGTCTGGGGAAGATCACCGCACCGGAAAAACTGATGCTGGCAGCAGGTGAGCAGGTCAGGCTGCTGATCCGCCCGGATGATATTTTACACGATGATGCCAGTGACATGCTGGCACGGGTGGTGGATAAAAATTTTCGCGGGGCTGAATTTTTATACACCCTGCAGATGCCAGACAGCGGCGAGACATTATTAAGCCTGGTACCCAGCCATCACGATCATGCAATCAACGAGGAGATTGGCATCCGGCTTGACATCGATCACTTTGTCACCTTTCGCTAGTATTTGACTATGACAATCCTTGAGTCTGATGGCCATCAGCGGGACGATCAGCGGCTTGACAAGGCCGGATAATCATTGAATATTTAAAATTATAATTTAAATATTCAATGATAAATAAATGCGGCGAACGGCTTTTTAGAGCAAATTGAGGTTTTTTTTTCAGAGTCATCCCATGGTCGGGATCCTGGGGTCGCATCAGTGTGGCAAGACGACCCTGGCACGGCATTACATTGCAACCCTGACGGGCGAGCCGGTGCACTACTTTGATCTGGAAGACCCGGAACATCTGAATCGCCTGTCAGATCCGGGCCTCGCCCTGGGTTCGCTGGAGGGGTTGATTGTTATTGACGAAGTCCAGCGCCTGCCGGAATTGTTCCCCCTGTTGCGGGTATTGATCGATCGGCGACCGAGCAAACAACACTACCTGATTCTGGGCAGTGCTTCCCGCGATTTGTTAAGGCAAACTTCCGAATCACTGGCTGGCCGCATCATCTATCTTGAGTTACCCCCGTTTACTCTGTTCGAAGCAGATAATCTGCAACGGCTGTGGCTGCGTGGTGGTTTCCCGCCCTCGTATCTGGCCAAAACCCATGCCAACAGCCTGGCCTGGCGCAAAGCCTACCTGACGACTTTCCTGGAGCGGGAGCTGCCGGCCCTGGGAGTCGATTTTGCCGCGGCGATCATGCGACGCTTCTGGATGATGCTGGCCCACTGGCACGGCAACTTATTCAATGCTTCCGAGCTTGCCCGCTCACTGGATGCCAGTTCGCCGACAATCAAACGCTACCTGGATATTCTTTCAGGCAGCTTCATGATTCGAACATTACAGCCCTGGTACGCCAATATCCACAAACGGCAGATAAAATCTCCCAAGCTCGGCGCATCATGGGAGGGCTTTGCCCTGGAGCAAGTGATACATCTCTACCGGGCGGCGGCGGAATGTTTCTTCTGGGGTACTTACACCAATGCAGAGTTGGATTTATTATTGGTTCAGGGCGATAAAAAAACGGCGTTTGAATTCAAGTATACATCAACGCCCAAAGTCACCCGCTCCATGCACTCGGCCATTGATGATCTGGAGTTGGATGAAATCACCCTGGTTTATCCGGGCAGGGATACGTATAAACTCTCTGACACTGTCCGTGTAGCACATCTTCAGTATTTGACAGTAGAAAGATTTGGCTAATGTGGCCCGGGTGAGCGCATCTCATTATGGCACGCTGGTCTCGCCGTTGGTTTATATCAGCTTGCACAGACCGGGCAATGCCTGTCACGCGGCAGGCGGGCTGTTTGCCATTCCATCGCCAGGGCGTCAAACAACAGCAGCCGGCCTTCCAGCGGCTGACCAATCCCCATGATGACCTTCATGGCCTCCAGTGCCTGCATGCTGCCAACAATACCCAGCAAAGGGGCGATTACGCCATTAGCCGTGCAGGTCTCTTCAACGGCTGAGGCGTTCGTATACAAACAGCGATAGCAGGGCGATAGATCATTGTTCGGGTTAAAGACGCTGATCTGTGCTTCAAAGCGAATCGCCGCCGCGGTGATGAGCGGGGTTTTATGGGTGACACACGCACGGTTGATGGCAAAGCGGGTCGCAAAGTTATCGCTGGCATCCACCACCACCGAGGCTGTGGCGACCTGGTGAGCTAGTGCCTCATCGCCTAATGCCTGACCGATGGTGGTCAGTTGCAAATCAGAATTTAAGGCGTGCAGATGCTCCCGTGCCGAGTCCACCTTCAGCCGCCCTATGTCTTTTTCCTGATGCAGGATCTGGCGTTGCAGATTGGACAGATCGACTGTATCAAAATCGACCAGAATCATGCGCCCAATCCCGGCGGCGGCCAGATAGATAGCGGCCGCTGAGCCAAGCCCGCCCGCCCCGATCACCAGCACAGTTGCCTCGGCCAGCTTCAGTTGCCCGGCCGCATCGATCTGCGGCAGCATCATCTGTCGGCTGTATCTGAGTAGTTGCTCATCGTGCATGGTGGGTATGGAAGCGGGGCGGTAATGGGCGGCTGGCTGTCTTTATGTGCGCTTATCTTCGCCGGACTTGCCTTCGCAGTTCCGCCAGCGCCGTTTGTCCTCCGGCACGGCGATATCATCCTGCTGATAACAGGCATACAAGTGCTGCAACATGGTGTGCCAGGTATAGATAGCTGGCCTCTCATGCCCTGCTGCTGGTGCGTTTTTTTGCTCGGTCATTGCTTACCCGTGGTCACTCGCTCATGGCCTGCATAGTCATCTATCGTCTGGATATGGGTATACTGATACCGCCGCATACACGCCCTCACGCTGCCCGCCTGTGTACTGCCATGTTCAAGCAGCAACACGCCACCTGTATGCAGATGCTGCCGTGCCTGTTTGATGATCGCAAACAGACAATCCAGGCCATGGTGTCCGCCGTCCAGGGCTAATCTCGGCTCATGACATAGTTCAGCGGTCGCCAGGCACGGATCATCCGAGCGGATATAAGGCGGATTAGCGGTGATGTAATGAAATTCTCTCCCGGCCAGTCCGGCAAATAAATCCGACTGTACCATGCTGACATTATGCACGGCCAGATGGTGGCGATTCTGCGCTGCCATGACCAGGGCCGCCGTACTGATATCGCTGGCGATGACGTCAAGCCCGGGCCTGGATTGGCCTATGGATATGGCAATAATGCCGCTGCCTGTGCAGAGATCCAGCAGATTGCCATTGCTGGCTGTCGGGATGATCGCCAGTGCGGTTTCAACCAACACCTCGGTCTCCGGTCGGGGTATCAGGGTGGCCCGGTTGACCTTGAACGGCAGTGATAAAAATTCCTTTTTGCCGGTAAGGTAGGCGATGGGCAGGCCCCGTTGCCGGGCGGCAATCATGCGCTGATAGTCGGCGATAATTTTTCCGGTCGGCTGAAACTCAGGATGGGCATAAATAAAGCAGCGATCCTGTTGCAATAATTCAGCCAGTAACACCTCACAGTCAAGCCGTGCGCTGGCGATATTCACCAGCTGCTGGCTGGCCTTGTAAATCAGATCGGCGATCGTCTCCATCAGCTTGCCAGTGCGTGTTTGTCAATCGGCCAGGGCAGCCAGCTGATCTGCCTGATACTCATTATTCAACGGCTCTATCACCATGCTCAAGTCACCCCGCAGAAAGTCTTCCAGTTTATACAAGGTCAGGTTAATCCGGTGATCAGTTACCCGCCCCTGGGGAAAGTTATAGGTGCGAATGCGCTCAGAGCGATCGCCAGAGCCCACCAGATTGCGGCGATTCTGCGCCATCTCGCTGGTTTGTTTTTGCTGTTCGGCGGCCAGCAGCTTGGCCTGCAATAACGACCTGGCACGAGCACGGTTTTTATGTTGCGAGCGCTCATCCTGACATTCCACCACGATGCCGCTGGGCAGGTGCGTAAGGCGCACGGCAGAGTCGGTCTTGTTGACATGCTGCCCGCCCGCACCGGAGGCGCGGTAGGTATCGACTCTGACATCTGCCGGATTGATCTTGACCTCATTGATCGCATCTGCTTCCGGCAGCACGGCCACGGTGCAGGCGGAGGTGTGGATTCGTCCCTGCGATTCAGTCTCTGGCACACGCTGTACCCGGTGAGCGCCCGATTCAAACTTCAGCTTTGAATACGCCCCCTCGCCGATAATGCGTAAAATAATCTCTTTGAACCCTTCCAGATCACTTTCGGCCCGGCTGATGATCTCAACCTGCCAGCCCAGGGTCTCGGCATAACGACTGTACATACGCATCAGATCAGCAGCAAACAAGGCGGCCTCCTCGCCACCCGTACCGGCCCTGATCTCCAGAAAAATATTGCTGTTATCTGCCGGGTCCGCAGGCAGAAGCAAGCCTTGCAGCTTGTTCTGAAGATGTGTGTTTTCCGCCTCTGCCGCCGTTAATTCTTCCTGTGCTAATTGTTGTATGTCCTCATCATCATCCGCCAGCATCTGTTTTATGTTTTGTATGGATTCAAGGCTCGCCTGGCAGCGATAAAAGCAATCCACCACCGGCTTGATATCGGCCAGCTCTTTGCTGAGCGCACGAAAGCGATTTTGATCGTTAATCACCTCGGTGCTGGCTAACAAGGCATGCAATTCGTCCTGCCGCTGTGTCAGTTTTTCCAGTTTATCCAGCAGGCGTTGTTGCATTTAACAGGGAGTCGGTTATGCAAATGGACAAGGTATCAGTCGATAGCCGCAGCCAGAAAGGCTAGTGCTGATCTTTAGCAGGCGTATCGGCGGCCGACAGGTCAAATAGCTCTCGTGCTGCCTGTAACAGGGCCTCATCGCCGGCTGCACCGAACTCGTTCAGTTTGGTGCTGGGTCTGTGCAGCAGCTTGTTGGTGAGCGAACGGGTAACTTCCCGCAGCAACCTTTCCGGGTCTTGCCCCTGCTGCAATTTTTTCAAGGCAAGCTGTAACACCTGTTGTTGAATCTCGGTGGCCTGATCACGAACAGCGCGGATGGTCGCCACCGCTTGCAGGGAGTTTATCCAGTGCATAAACTCATCTGCCTGCCGAACAATGATCTGCTCCGCCTCCAGGGCAGCTTTCTTACGCAAGTGCAGATTCTCATCGACGAGGGTCTTCAGATCATCCACCGTATACAGATAAGCATCTTCAAGCTCCTCTACCTCGGGTTCAATATCGCGCGGCACTGCTATATCGACGATAAACATGGGGCAATGTTTACGTCTCTTCAGTGCCGTCTCAATCGCACCTTTACCCAGGACGGGCAGCGGGCTGGCGGTACCGCTGATAATCACGTCAACCTCATCCAAGTATCTGGGGATATCGTGCAGCGTGATGGCAACAGCCCCGTACTGTGCTGCCAGCACCTGCGAGCGTTCCAGCGTGCGGTTGGCAATGATCATTTTTCTTAAACCGCTGTTGTGCAGATGTTTGATGGTCAACTCGATCATCTCACCTGCACCTATAAGCAGTGCACGAGAGGCCGATAAATCACCAAAGATCTGTTGTGCCAGCCGCACGGCCGCATAGGCGACCGAGACCGGATGCTCACTGATGCTGGTATGGCTGCGAATCTGCTTGGCGACTTTGAATGAATATTGAAACAGCCGGCCCAGCAGCTTGCCGATGCTGCCGGTCTGCATGGCAACTTCATAAGCCTGCTTTAACTGCCCTAAGACCTGTGGCTCCCCCACCACCAGCGAATCCAGGCCGCTGGCCACCCGTAATATATGTTTGACCGCATGATCGTCCGGGTGCTGGTAGATAAATTGCGCCAGTTCCTCTGGCTGATAGCCATGAAAATCCGAGAACCAGTGCAGCGGCCAATCGCTGTGATTAGCCGCCACATCACAATAGATTTCGGTACGGTTGCAGGTGGATAAAATAGCGGCCTCTTGTACAATGTTATCCTGCGTTAGCTCGCCCAATGCCGCTGGCAGCACCTGACTGGGAAACGTGACCTTTTCACGGATCTCAAGCGGTGCCGTGTTATGGTTTAACCCTAAAGCTAATAAAGTCATTGTACTTGGGCTGCCAGGGACAGCGTATCGGCAATAGCGGTATTTGCATGTGCTATTTTAGCAGCTGATTGTCGGTGAATCTGCATAATGAAACAAGCCGTTTTAGCGGGTATAATACAGACTACTATGCCGATAAATAAAACGAAATTCCGTCTCTTTCACATAAAGCCGGCGTTGACCTGGCTGGCCGGTGTGCTTGCCGTTTGCATCAAAAGGCCATGCGTTGACCGCATCTGGTCTCCCATGCTGCATGTCCCCCCCCCCCCCCCCGAAAATCGGTGATAGCGGCGATAAATCACAACAGCAAAGATGCCGCAAATCGCGCTATTCGTTATTAACCTAAAGAGATGCGCCGAGCGCCGGGCCCACATGGAAGACCTGCTTGGCCGAATGGGCCTGCACTATGAGTTTATCGAGGCGGTCGATGGCAATACGGTAAGCGAGAGTGCATACCTTGAAATGCGGCAGAGCAGCATCGACTGGGCAAGAAAATACTCTCGCAAGCCGCTCAGCAGGGGCGAGGTTGGCTGTCTGCTCAGTCATTTGCAAGCCTATGAAAAAATCCTGGCAGATAACATCGATTACGCCTGCATCATGGAAGATGATGTGGTGATCCATCACCCGGACAACCTGCGCTGGGTCTTGCAAGCAGAGCACCTGTCGGCCTTGAATGAGCGCACGCCTTTTGATCTTATTTATCTGTATCTGGGTTTTCAACGTTTCAAGCGCTTCAATCGTTGGCGCCAGGCACTGTTCCCCCATGTGACCGATGCCGATTTGTTTTCCAGATGGCCGAAGATAAAAGCCAAACCCGGGCTGTATTTGAGCAAACCCTGCCATAATTTCTGGGGGGCGGTTGCTTATCTGGTCAATCGAGATGCCTGTAGTGCGCTGTTGCAGCAAGGGCGGGCTGTACACCGGCCAGTCGATGTGCTGACAGCTTGCGCTACATTACTTGGCCTACGGCAATACTACCTCAATCCGCTGCCGGTCGGCGTGCTGAATACCATGCCAAGCACCATTATCGATGAGGGCCGATTTTTCGAGCACGTGAAATTTGATACATCATACTGGCGCACTGCGATTGCATTTGCATGCCAGAAGGCTGGGATCATCAGCCTGCACCACATGCTGAAAAAGCTGACACATTACGATTAGCGGCCAGGTTGACCAGATGCAGGCATAACCGCCCTGTTCGGCCCTTGGCAGCCGTCTTGCCGAGGATGATGATTTGCCAGGCCGGTTGTCTTAAAAACATGACATCAACTGCCCCGCACCATTTAACAGGCGTGCCATTGATCTGCTTTTAAGCTACTGATATTTATATAAAAATTTATCTTATCGCCAGGCAATGACAGCGGGCGTATATCCGAGGTGCAGTTATTGAATGCGAAATTCTCTCGCAAAAACGCTACTATGCGGCATATCGTTGATATTGCCCTGCTGGTGCAGGCGGTTAAAATACTTAACAAGATGATGAGAAAATCAGCCCCCATATACCGTGCTCTGCCGGTGCTCGCCCCGGTTCTTGCCTTGACCTTGGGCTTGACTGCCTGTACCACCTTGCCCCCCGTTGATAAGCAGGCCGAGCCAGCCGCTGCCCCCGCCATGCCTGAACAGACAGCCGCCCCACAGGAAGCGAGAGAAATTGAAGCGGCAAAAGCTGTCCAGATTGCCCCCGTCAGACCGAAGATAGAACTCAGCGAGGCACTGCTGTATGAATTGCTATTAGCTGAATTTGCCGGCCATAACGGTGAGCTGGCTACGGCGGCTGAAACGTACCTGTCGCTGGCACAAAGTATCCAGGACCACAAGCTGGCCGAGCGCGCCACCCGCATTGCGGTCTATGCCAGAGAAGATCAGGCGGCGGCAGAGGCCGCAACGCTATGGGCTGATCTTGACCCGCTCAACCCGGATCCTCATCAGGTGCTGGCGGTGATGGAACTGCGCCAGGGCAATATGGAAAAAACAGTCATGCACTTGCAGAGCATACTGGATTACTCGCATGGTGAGTTGGATCAGAAATTATGGATGATCGCCAACATGCTTGGCCGAGAGCGGGATGCAGAGCTGGTGCTGGATGTCATGGAAGAGTTGGTCGCCACGCATCACAGCTCAGCAGATGCCTTGTATGCTTTTGCCCATGTTGCTGCCCGTCTGGGCGATCTTGAAAGGTCAAGGCAGCTGTTCGCTGAAACGCTGGTGCTGGCTCCGGGGAACGATAATGCGGCCTTGAGCTATATCTCCGTGCTGCAAAAACTGGGCGAGGTGCAACCGGCATTGCAATGGCTTGAGCAAAGACTGGCAAACGAAGCGAGGGATAATTTCAATCTGCGTATGGCTTATGCCAGGCTGCTTGCCGAGACCAGACGCTATGATGATGCCCGCCAGCAATTTGAGTTGTTAGCCGTGCAATCGCCGGCCAATAATGAAGTGCTGTATGCCCTGGGCCTGCTGTATTTGCAATCCAACCGGCTGGATGATGCCCGGGTTTATTTTGAGCGGCTGACTGAAAAGAGCGCACAAACTGACAATGCTAACTATTATCTGGGGCGCATCAGCGAGGAGGAAAAAAATTATCCGGCGGCAAGTGGCTGGTATGAAGGCGTGCATAAAGGTGAAAACTATTTTGATGCACGAATCAGGCTGGCCTTGTTGCAGGCAAAGCTGGGCGATGTTGAAAAAGCCCGACAGGCGTTGCGTTTGATAACGACCGCCAATGAGCAGCAGATGGTTATCTTGGTGCAGGCTGAGGCTGAATTGCTGCTTGAGGAGAAGCGTTATCATGAGGCGCTGGAGGTGTATAACCGGGCCTTAACCGATAACGACAATACGGATCTGCTGTATGCCCGGGCGATGGTCGCTGAGAAGCTGGACCGGCTGGATATCGTTGAGGCCGATTTACGCCGAATCTTGGCACAGGAGCCGGATCATGCCAGTGCCTTGAATGCGCTGGGCTATACGCTGGCAGACAGAACGGCACGCTATGACGAAGCCTATGGCCTGATCAAGCAGGCGCTGGCGCTTAATCCGGCTGATTTTTATATCCTCGACAGCATGGGCTGGGTGCTGTATCGGCTGGGCCGACTGGATGAGGCCATCACGTACTTAAAACAGGCGATGGCCTTGCGCCAAGACCCGGAAATTGCCGCCCACTTGGGCGAGGTGTTGTGGGTTAAAGGCGACAAGGAGGCCGCCCGGGCAGTGTGGGAAAGTGCCTTGAAGCTGACGCCGGACGATGCTGTGTTGCTGGATGTCATCAAGCGGTTTCAAAATTAACGCTACCCAGGCCGCCGCCCTGATGCCTTCGCTGGCCGCTGCCAAGCAGTGAAATAATCTCACCCGCCTCGCCGCTTGCATACCGTGCCTGTCTATCTCCTGCTGGTTTTATCAGGCGCTCTGCTGCTGTCTGCCTGTGCCGATTTGCCCTTGGTGAAACAGCAAGAGACCGCCAGCACGGAGGACTGGCGGGCAAAACAGGTACGCCTGCTGGCATTGCAGGACTGGGACTTGACCGGTCGTATGGGCTTGAAGCTGGCGGGCATCTATGGGCGGGGCTTCAGCGCCACGTTAAAATGGACGCAGCAGCAGCAGGACTACCGCGTGTTGTTGATAGCCCCCTTCGGCCGAGGCACAGCCATGCTGTACACCAACGATAACGGCGTGACCCTGCATACCCATGATAATCAACAGCTAAGTGCCGCCTCGCCGGAAGAGTTATTACAACACCACTTTGGCTGGACGCTGCCGGTTAAGGGCTTAGCTTACTGGATCAGGGGGATCCCGCAGCCGGGAATCCCGGTGCATGAGTTGCTGCTGGATGGGCAGCAGCGACTTAAACGCCTGCAACAATCCGGCTGGCAGATCCGCTATGGGCAGTATGGGCAGGCAGGCCAGTATGAATTGCCCACCCGGCTGCACCTTGACCATGATGAGATCAGCGTAAGGCTGGCGGTAACACAATGGCTGTTAGAGTAATCGAAGATTACTGGCCGGCACCGGCGAAGATCAATTTATTCCTGCATATCACCGGCCAGCGCGAAGATGGCTATCACTGCCTGCAAACTGTGTTTCAATTTCTCAAGCAGCATGACCGACTGTATTTCTCGCCGCGCAAGGATGGCCGGCTGACCAGGCAGGCGAACTACTCGCCGGTTGATGAGCAGCAGGACCTGGTGATAAGAGCGGCCAGGGCCTTGCAGCAACACAGCACCTGCGGGCAGGGCGCCGATATCAGGATCGAGAAATCATTGCCCGTGGGCGGCGGGCTGGGCGGTGGCAGCTCCAATGCCGCCACCACCTTGCATGCCTTGAATGCCCTCTGGGGCCTGGGCTTGTCGGTTGATAAGCTGGCCGGGATTGGCCTGTCTTTAGGGGCGGATGTGCCGGTATTCGTGCGGGGGCGTGCTGCCTGGGCGGAGGGCGTGGGTGAGATTTTGCGCCCGATTGCGCCGCCTGAGCGGTATTATGTGATCATCTGCCCCAACTGCCATGTGATGACAGCACAGGTCTTTGCCGATCCTGATTTGACACGTAACACACCGCCAATCACAATATGCGACTTTCTCTCAGGCAAAGGTCATAATGACTGCGAGCCGGTTGTGCGCCGTGCCTATGCACAAGTAGACCAGGCCATGAACTGGCTGGCGCGGCGGGCCGAGGCCAGGCTCACCGGCACCGGGGCCTGTGTCTTTGCCGGTTTTAACAGCCAGCACAAGGCCGAGGAGGTACTCACCGATTTGCCGGAGAAATGGGAGGGATTTGTCACCCGGGGGCTGAATACCTCGCCTTTGCTGGAAAAGGCAGCAGGATGCCAGCACAAGACAGAGCAGATTGACGATGGGGTATAGCCAAGCTGGTAAGGCACAGGGTTTTGATCCCTGCATTCCCAGGTTCGAGTCCTGGTACCCCAGCCATTTAATCAGCAAGCTGAGTTAAGCCATGTCACTAGCCAATCTCATGCTGTTCAGCGGCAGCGCCAACCGGCATCTGGCAGGACAGATTGCCAGCTATTTGAACCTGCCCGCCGGCAAGATCAATCTGGGGCGTTTCAGCGATGGCGAGGTGATGGTGGAGATCGCTGAGAATGTCCGGGGCCGGGATGCCTATATCCTGCAATCCCTGTGTGCCCCGACGGATGCACATTTGATCGAATTGCTGGTGATCGCCGATGCCTTGAAACGGGCATCAGCAGCCTGTATCACCGCGGTGATCCCCTATATGGGCTATGCCCGCCAGGACCGCCGGCCGCGCTCCGCCCGGGTGCCTATCACCGCCAAGGTGGTGGCGAACATGATTGGCTCGATAGGCATTAATCGGGTGCTGACCGTGGATTTACATGCCGATCAAATCCAGGGCTTTTTTGAGATGCCGCTGGATAACGTCTATGCCTCTCCGGTGTTGCTGGGCGATATCTGGAAACATAAATATGCCAACCAGATTGTGGTCTCGCCCGATGTAGGCGGGGTGGTACGGGCACGGGCGATTGCGAAACGGCTGGATGATACGGATCTCGCCATTATTGATAAACGTCGGCCCAATCCGAATGAATCGGAAGTGGTAAATATCATTGGCGATATCAGCGGCAGAACCTGTGTCATTGTGGATGATCTTGTCGACACGGCGGGCACGCTTTGCAATGCGGCGGCAGCGCTCAAGGAATACGGGGCAGAGAAAGTGGTCGCTTATTGCACGCATCCGGTGTTGTCGGGTAAGGCGATTGCTAACATCAGGCAGTCAGAACTGGACGAGTTGGTGGTCACCGATACCATTCCCCTGCAAAGCGATGCGGCCGAATGCGGCCAGGTGAGGCAGCTTAGTGTGGCAGCGATGCTGGCTGAGAGTATCCGGCGCATTTCCGAAGGGGAATCGTTAAGCTCAATGTTCGTTGATTGAAGGCTGGTCAGTTGCCTTGCGATTATCCCACAATCACCGGGGCTGGCTGAACGGCGCCCTACGTCCTTGTCTGCTCGCAGGCAAGGGATTTTTAACGACAAAACAGGAGTGGTTTCATGCAGCAATTTGAATTAAGCGCCGAGCGGCGTTCAGAGACCGGCAAAGGGGCAAGCCGCCGCTTGCGCCGGGCCGGTAAACTACCCGGGGTCATCTATGGGGCCGGCAAAGGCGCACAGTCTCTCACGCTGGATCATAATGCGATCGCCCACCAGCTGGAAAACGAAGCATTTTATTCCCATATCCTGACCATTAACGTGGGCGATGGCCATGAAAAAGTGGTGCTGAAAGACTTGCAACGCCACCCCTATAAACCCAGCCTGCTGCACATTGATTTCCAGCGCATTGATGAGAAGGAAAAACTCACCCTGCGCGTACCGCTGCATTTTATCAATGAAGATCAATGTATCGGCGTGAAGCAAAGCGGCGGGGTGATCAGCCATATCATGACAGAGCTGGAAGTGAATTGTCTGCCAAAGGATTTGCCGGAATATATTGACGTTGATCTGCTGCAAACCGATGTGGGCGAGAGCATTCATCTGGCCGACCTGATACTGCCAGAGGGCGTGACAATCCATGCCTTGACACATGGCGGCGATGCTTCCCTGCCCGTTGTTGCCGTCAATCTGCCACGGGTGGTGGAGGAGGCGGCTGCCCCGGCCGCAATCGATGAGGGTGAGGCGGCGGCAGATGCAGCGGCTGATACCGGCACAAAATCATAGTCCAGGGATCATACTCTAAGGTGTTTAACAGCTGTTGCACTTGATTTAAATTGCAGCGCCGGGCACGTGCCATCCAGGATCACATTAATCGCCGGTCTCGGTAACCCGGGTCTTGAGTATGCCAACACCCGGCATAATGCTGGCTTTTGGCTGGCTGACCGGCTTGTGCATCGCTTTCATGCCTGTTTCTCTATGGAAAAAAAATTATTCAGCGAGCTTGCCCGAATACAGACGGACGACCATGATTTACGGGTGATCAAACCACAAACATTCATGAATGAGAGCGGGCGGGCGGTAGCGGCAGCAGCAGATTATTATGCGATAAACAGCGATGAGATCCTTATCGTCCATGATGAGATTGATCTGCCCGCAGGCATCATCAAGCTCAAACACGGCGGGGGTCACGGCGGCCATAATGGTCTTCGAAGTATCAGCCAGCATCTGCCTGATTGTGATTACTGCCGCCTGCGTATCGGTGTCAGTCATCCGGGCAGCAAACAGGACGTGACCTCACATGTGCTGGGGCGCCCGACAGCGCAGGATAAAAAACGGATCGACTCGGCCATTCAGCGCGGGCTTGACTGCATGGATAGGATCTTGGCCGGCGACATCAGCCAGGCCATGTGCCTGCTGCACGCTGAGAAGCCCGCCGGGTAGACCTAAGGTACGCGCCTGCCTGTACACCAATGGACAGATAGAGCGTCATGGGATTTAAGTGCGGCATCGTCGGCCTGCCCAATGTGGGTAAATCCACCTTGTTCAATGCCTTGACCAATTCCGGGATCAGCGCTGAAAATTATCCTTTTTGTACGATTGATCCGAATGTGGGCATTGTGCCGGTGCCTGATCCTCGGCTGCAACACATTGCTGATCTGGTAAACCCCGGGCAGGTCATCGCCGCACAGATGGAGTTTGTTGATATTGCCGGCCTGGTCAAGGGAGCATCGACGGGCGAGGGGCTGGGCAATCAGTTTCTGGCGCATATCCGTGAAACACAGGCCATAGCCCAGGTGGTGCGCTGTTTTACCGATGAGGATATTGTGCATGTCAGTGGCCGGGTGGATCCGCTGGCAGATGTGGAGGTAGTCAATACGGAATTATGCCTGGCCGATCAGCAGAGCCTGGAAAAAGCACAGGCGAAGGCGATAAAACTTGCCAGGGGCGGCAGTAAAGCAGCCCGATCAAAAGCAGCAATGCTGGAGAAGGCGCTGCTGCATATTGATACCGGCAGCCCGATCCGGGCGCTGCGCTTGCCGCCGGATGAGTTAAGCCTGTTACATGATTTACAGCTATTAACAGCAAAGCCCACCCTCTACATCGCCAATGTGGATGAGGCAGAGGTTGAAGATAACCCATGGCTGACGGCATTGCAGGACTATGCCAGGGCCGAGGGCGCCCAGGTGGTGCGTGTCTGTGCGGCGATAGAGGCGGAAATCGCCGAGTTGGAGGAGGCGGATAAAACCGATTTTCTGGCAGAGTTAGGCGTGACTGAGCCGGGTTTACACCGCATCATCCGGGCGGGGTATGACTTGCTGGGGCTACAGACTTTTTTTACCGCCGGGCCAAAGGAAGTGCGCGCCTGGACGATCAAACAAGGCGCCCGTGCGCCACAGGCGGCCAGTGCCATACACACGGATTTTGAAAAAGGGTTTATCCGCGCAGAGGTGATCGCCTTTGCTGATTACCTGAAGTTCAAGGGCGAGCAAGGCGCCAGGGATGCCGGTCGATGGCGGCTGGAAGGCAAAGACTACCCGGTGGCCGATGGCGATGTGATGTTATTCCGTTTTAATGTATGAGCGTACAGACCGGCCGGGTTGCAGATTAATGCGGCCATAAGGCCGTGAGTTGATTGATCTGTAATACGATTCGCCCTAAACAGATCACCTGAGTAGATCACCTGGGCAAATCACCAGAGCAGACCAGATGCAAATAAAAACAGACATTATTCGATTCGCCCAGTCGCTGCATGACAGCGGGCTGGGGGTTGGCAAGGCTGGCAATGTCAGCGGTCGAGGCGGGGCGGGTTATTTTATTACGCCGACTGGCATCGCCTATGAATTACTGGATGTGAACACGCTGGTGGAAATGGACTTCCAGGGGCAGCGCATCAACAGTGATTTGCTGCCTTCCAGTGAATGGCGGCTGCATCAGGACATATACCGAGCACGATCCGAGGTGCATGGTATCGTACACACACATTCACCTTATGCCACCGCCGTTGCCTGCACCGGCCAGGACATCCCCGCCTTTCATTACATGGTAGCGATAGCCGGCGGGAATTCCATCCGCTGTGCCGATTATGCCACGTTCGGCACCCAGACCTTGTCCGATCATGCCATGCAGGCATTGCAGGACCGGCGCGCCTGCCTGCTTGCCAACCACGGCGTGATTGCTGTCGGCCCGGATGTGGCAACGGCTTTTTATCTCGCCCGGCAAGTGGAAGAGCTGGCAAAACAGTATGTGCTCAGCCGCCAAATCGGCGAGCCGGTGTTGTTGGATGAGCAGGAGATGGCGCGTAACCTGGAGAAGTTCGCCAGCTACGGCAGGCAGAGTGCCGATGGCAGTTGAGTTTGGACTGTGGCAGGCGGTGACCTTATTTTTAGTCGGGATCGCTGCTGGCTTTGTTAATGTGACGGCGGCCGGGGGGTCGATGTTGAGCGTGCCGGTCATGGTGTTTATGGGCGTACCCGGGCCGGTTGCCAACGGCACCAATCGTATCGCTATCCTGGCACAGAACATCACCGCCGTTTTTACCTTCGCCCGCCAGGGGTATGCTGATTTCAGGCTGAGCGCGCATCTGGCGCTGGCGGCCTTG
Organism: Gammaproteobacteria bacterium; assembly: GCA_963422205.2. Lineage (GTDB taxonomy): Bacteria > Pseudomonadota > Gammaproteobacteria > Eutrophobiales > Eutrophobiaceae > CAXMWX01. Next base: position 44,864 of record CAXMWX010000003.1, read on the forward strand.
CCGGGTGCTATCATCGGCGCCATGATCGGCGCCCATCTGGAGGGGGTATGGTTTAATCGCCTGCTTGCCATGATCATGATCCTTATGATGCTGTTGATGTCGATGAGGCCAACAGACCGGCAAAGCAGGCAGCGGCCAGTACGCAAACGGCTGGCGTATTTTTGTATGTTCCTTGCCGGCCTGTACGGCGGCTTCATACAAATCGGCGTGGGGTTTATCATCATGCCGGCATTGCAGCGCTGCCTGGTGCTGGATCTGGTGCGTGTGAATATGCACAAGACCTTCATCATAGGTACATACAGCATGGCCGCATTGCTGGTCTTTCACTCCCAGGTGCAGTTGCTGTGGGCCTTGGGCTTATCTCTGGCGGCGGGTAATTCGGTTGGCGCCTGGCTGAGCGCACATACACAGATAAAAAAAGGCGAGGGTTATATCCGCATCATCTTAAACAGCGTGTTGGTCGCATTTATCATCAAGCTGTTGTTTTTCAGCTAGGCGATGCTAGGGGGACAGGCACAGGCAGTAAAGCAGATGATCTGACATGCAGCCATCGGCGGCACATTATCCCGCCCTTCATGATGTATCTCATCGGCGGCATTGAATATGACGATCTGGCGAGCAGCAACTCAATACCTTTTGGGTACAAACGTCTGGGTGTGCATGGCGGCGCGCTTATACCCCTTGCCCTCTTTTAATGGCGGAATCTTCGGCACCACAGGCCTTAAATCTTTATACGGGATCATGCTCAGCAGATGTGCAATGCAGTTCAGCCGGGCGCGCTTTTTATCATCCGAGGGCACCACATACCAGGGCGCCTGCGGGATGTCGGTGTGGAAGAACATTTCATCTTTGCACTTGGAATAATCCTGCCAGCGCGAGCGGGATTCCATGTCCATCGGGCTGAGTTTCCAGAATTTATGCCGCTCCAGCGCACGCGCCTTGAAGCGCCGCTCCTGCTCTATGTTACTGACTGAGAACCAGTACTTGATCAGGATGATGCCAGAGCGTATCAGGCTGCATTCAAACTCCGGACAAAAGCGCAGAAACTCCTGGCTCTCCGCATCAGTGCAAAACCCCATCACCTTCTCCACCCCGGCGCGGTTATACCAGCTTCTGTCAAACAACACGATCTCGCCGGCCGCCGGCAGATGAGTGATATAGCGCTGAAAATACCACTGCGTTTTTTCTTTTTCGGTCGGGGCCGGCAGCGCCACGACCGTACATATTCGGGGGCTCATGTGTTGCACGATACGCTTGATAACGCCGCCTTTGCCGGCGGCATCCCGGCCCTCAAACACGACTACGATTCTGAGCCCTTTCTCTTTCACCCATTCCTGCAACTTGACCAGCTCAACCTGCAACCGAAACATCTCTTTCTCATAGAACTTCTTCGGCAGCTGCTTCTCCTGCTCGCCCCGAAGCCTGGGGTCATTCTCATGATAGGCATCCAGTATATCGGGCATGCCATCGTTTGATTCGGTGGTTTTTTTAGTCATCATACGTCTCTTTTCTATGTCGTTGTGTTGCGATCTTCAACTGTGGCGCCCACATAGTATAGCCTAATGCCAATATATATCTCATGCCGGTGTCCAGGCGGGTTAAATGTCCATGCGGCAACATGAAGGCGATTCTCGCCGTTGTCCTTTAACTCTGGCTTAACTCTGGCCGAGTAGCTGCTGTAAGCACCGGCCCGGATCATCCGCCCGCATCAGTACCTCGCCGATGAGAAATACATGCACACCATGTTTTCGCATCATCTCAATGTCCGTCCGGCGGTGAATACCGCTCTCCGTGACCACGGTGCGATCAGGATAGACATCGATTAGCAAGTCCAGCGTCCTCTGCAAAGAGGTTTCAAATGTATGCAGGTTGCGATTATTGATGCCGATCAGGGGCGAGCGCAGCATCATCGCCCGTTCCAGCTCTTCACGATCATGCACCTCCAGCAACACATCCAGCCCCAGCGCCTCGGCCAGGCCGTGCAACTCCTGCATCTGCCCATCGGTCAGCGCGGCAACGATCAGCAGGATAGCATCGGCACCCATCACCCGGGCCTCATACACCTGATAGGGATCGATGATAAAATCCTTGCGTAATACGGGCAGCCCCGCCGCTTGCTTGGCTTGGGTTAAATACGCATCGCTGCCCTGGAAAAATTTCTCATCCGTCAAGACAGACAGGCAGACAGCCCCGCCCTTATGATAAGAGTTGGCGATGGCAACAGGGTCGAAATTCTCCCTGATGATCCCCCTGCTGGGAGAGGCTTTTTTAAGCTCGGCTATCACGGCGACATGCCCCTGCCGCACCTGGCCGCTGATCGCCCGATAAAAGCCCAAGGTCGGCTCGGCATCCGCCGACTGCTGTTTTATATCTTGCAAGCTGATGTTTAACTGCCTGGCGGCGATCACTTCTTTTTTGCAGACCAGGATATCCTGCAACATGTCATGGCTTGCAGATGTGGGCATGATGATTCCAGTTCGATTATTCTAAAGCCAGGGTATTTGACAGTGTCACCAGCTGCTGCAACCTGGCCTTGGCCGCACCTGAGGCAAGTACCTCATCGGCCAGCACCACACCGGCATTAAGGTCATCACACAGCCCGGCCAGATAGATCGCCGCCGCGGCGTTCAACACGACGATGTCGCGGCAGGGGCCGGGATCGTTATTCAGCACAGCCTGCATCACGCTATGACTGTGCTCGGCACCATCAACGATCAGAGCCTGCCTGATTATCTTCCTGTCCGTCAGGCCAAAGCCAAACCGGGCGGGATCGAGCGCATACTCGCTGATGGTATCATCTTTTAATTCAGCCACCCTGGTCGTCGCACACACACTGATCTCATCCATGCCATCGGCAGCGCATACCACCATGGCATGACAACTGCCCAGTTGTTGTAATACTTCGGCCAGCGGGCGCACCAGTTCCTCACTGTAGACGCCAACGAGTTGACGCTTGACCCGCGCCGGATTGGTCAGCGGGCCGAGTACATTAAAGATCGTGCGTATGGCCAACTCGGCGCGCGGGCCGGCGGCATGGCGCATCGCCGGATGATGCTTGGGCGCGAAGATGAAGCCGATGCCCAACTCCACAATGCAACGGGCGATGCCCTCCGGCGGCAGGTCTATGTTGACGCCGGCCTGTTGCAATACATCGGCGCTGCCGGAGCGGCTGGAGACAGCGCGGTTGTTATGCTTGGCGATGCGACCACCGGCTGCGGCAATGACAAACGCTGCTGTGGTGGAGATATTAAACGACTGGCTGCCATCACCGCCGGTGCCAACGATGTCCACCAGATTCGTATCGGCCACGCTGACCGGGGTGGCAAAGTCACGCATGACAGCAGCAGCAGCAGCAATCTCCGTCACTGTCTCGCCCTTCATCCGCAAGGCGATCAGGAAACCAGCAATCTGCGCCTCGGTCGCCTCGCCCGACATGATCGCCCGCATAACGGCCTGCATCTGCCCCTGTTGCAGATCATAACCATCGACAAGCAGCGCTATGGCCTGTTGTATGTTCATGCCAGGGTCGGTTGGGGTGAGCGAAGATTATCAGCAGGCATTTTCCCGGCCCGATACGTTCCATCTATTGCCTCCAACCCAAGATACGCCAGCAGGGACGGGTTTGACGGCTGTTTGATATTGTTAAGGTAATCCAGATAAATCGGTATGCACTCCAGATGGGAGCGCAGTATCTTGTGTGTATTGAATAATTTTTTATGCAGCCAGTTGATCACATCCAGATTAAAGTATTCCACCAGCTTGCGGGTTTTCACCAAACGCTGCTCATCAATAATGAGCATGTTGGCACTGTTTAAGATAAACCGCTGTTGCTCATCACAGAAGAACACAAGATCAGAAGAGATGAAGCGGTAGATGATTTTGCAGGGTGCCTGATACAGCGTGAGCGGTGCCACCTGTTGGTATAGGGAAAAATCTGGCTGGAGGTAATGCGTGGGCTTTTTGATTCTGCCTTTGCCAATATCCGCCCCCTTAAACACGGGGACAAAGCCTGCTTGCGGATGCTCGACAAGATGTTTTTTATTGTTGCCGGTCACAATGCCCAGTCCCCATCTGGCCTTGTCTTTAAGCGTGGTGTGTGGTTGTTTGAGCATGAGCGCCAGCGCATCGGCTTCCGTTTCCCTGATGTCGAAATTGATAATCGAGAAGGGGTTGTTTGCAAAAGTTGTTTGTCTGTGGGCGGTTGATTTTTCCCCTGAAAGACAATTTATTTTGTTCCCGAAGGCGGCCACCTTTTTGGAAAAAACAATAGCACTCGCCTTGGTCACGAGGCCCTCAAATGCTTTGCCAAAGTCAATCAACCATGCGATGTTCTGGGCTAATACGATGTTGCGAATCTCGTGAAATGACTTCACGTTAAAAAATGATTCGGGCAACAACAGCCCTATCTTTCCGTTTTCCTGGACAGATTTTAACATGGCCATCGTAAATAACGCACAAGAATCAAACGACTGCTGCAAGCCAAACCTTTTGGACAAGACCTGCCTTTGATTCTTAAAATATTTTTTACCCCAGGGCGGGTTGGTGATAAGCACATCGTATCTTGCAGCATCGGTCAGGGACAGGAAATCAGCAACCCGCAAATTTTCCCCCTTGTACCCGCTGCGATCAAACAGGCGCCGCCTAGCGATTTCCAGTGCTACCGTATCCACCTCATAGCCGGTGAGATGGCGAGGCGACACACCGGCTTCCAGGGCAGCGATTAAAAAATTACCGCTGCCGCAACACGGATCACAAAATCGGGTTTTTTGATTTAAATCCGCCTTTGCAATCAAGTCCCGACATAATGCCATGGGCGTGTAGTAGACGCCTTGCTTGTTTTTATACGTATTTGAAAGCACATCCTCATACGCCTGTGCCAGTCGGTCGCCATGGTTTTTATCCGCCGGATTGTGCCAGACCTTGTTAAAAATTTCCGCCGCCAGCGGTGCATGATCGTGCATTTGAGCATGCTGTTTATTGGCCCTGGCGATGAGCTTCTCATGACCGACAATGTCCTGACAGAATTTCTCGAATGATTGTTTTTTCAGGTAGCCTTTGTATTCCGATTTCTCCAGATACCCGGCTTTTATCCAGTTGACTATCGAGGCATGAGAGACGTTGAGCAATGCAGTCGCCTCGGTATAAGAAAGCAGATCAGCATGGGCGATGGGATGCTTAAAAAAAAATTTCTGCTGCATTGATGTCTTCGGGTAAGGGGCTGGATAAACCGCCCCGGCTTGGTTGACAAGACGGCAGGATATTATCACACCAATACCGTATTTCAATGGATTAGCGTGTTGCACAGCAGCCTCCCGACGCCTTGCCTGCCATGTCGATAAAGTCTCGCCAGTGAGTGATTGAGGATTGGGGTCGATCGCCATTTACAGGCATGACTGCGGTCGCCGGGGCTAACTCTACCATGCAGGTTTTCAAACAAAACAGGGGTGCTGGAATTTTTTATACTACTAATGCGGTTGTGTAAACTCAAAGAGGGATTGGAGTAATCTCGCATTATATTTCGATATTTTATCAATCCTGGTTTGTTTTCTGGTATAAAGAGCCTCTTTGTCATTGGTGGTTTTCACTCTTTCCCGATTTTCAAAATCTGAAAAAACAGCTTCATTTGGATTAATACTTAAAACTACATTTCTGTTGCCACGACGAGATATGTCTTTGTGCTTGTACTTGTGAATATAAATCAAATTTCGATAGTCATCGATCATTTTTGCTTCCTCTTTGTTGCGGGCTGATGAGATGGGAACGATGTGATGAAGTTCAAACTTGTCTCTTTTTTTCCACTTCATGAAAGCTAAAATATTTGCGTTTTGGAATAGCACTTCTTCTTGTCGATCTATGGAAAAATCCTGTGTTTCCAACATTGAGTCGGAAAAATCGGTTATTATCAACTTCAAAATAGACAGTCGTTTTCAGCAAACCCATAATCTGCTGCGCCTGATTCTTCCAATTATGAATATCACGTTTAGCGGTTTTGTTTCCCTCAAAATTTTGAGGATTGGCATACGCCTTTACCAATTTGATCACCTTTCTTTGCTCATATTTTCTCAAGCTACGATATGAATCAAGGAGCTTGATTTTGTCTATACCCTCATTATCATCTGAGAAAATAAACATGAATTCATAGATGCTTATCTTATCATTCATATAATCGCTAAGATGTAACATGGTCGCCAGTTCAGAAATCCTGCTGCCAAATAGTCTATCTATGGCGTCAGTAAATTTTTTGTACCTGTCAATCAAAATATCTGCTTCGATAAATTCAACTGCTCTTATCGTCAATCTACCATGAAAAATTGTTTTTCCCGTTTCATTTATTTTAATTTTTTCTCTTGCCAAAAACCCCATTTTTTCCAAATCAGGAAAGAAATTCTTTTTTATGGAATTAATCGTACCACGCCCCAATCCAGAATTTATCCTGTCGACGATTGCCTGGTAATGTCTAGCGTACTCCGGCAACTCATCGTCTTTTGCGTAGTCGCCTGGAGGAATTGTGAAATAATCTGTTCCCACAACATCATATATATTCTGTAAAATCAACCCAATGTCATTTAAATTATATCTGTTATGTTGAGAAATATGCCAACCACGATAATTATCATCAAGCAGCCGATTTATTATGTATGTTAAGAAAAGATTATTCTCTTTTATCGATAAAATCTCATCCAGAATTTGCTGTGTTTCTTTAAGGGCGATATTCATCTGACTTCCCTTAATTTTTTTCTGGCTATTGCTACATAGTCTTTTTCTATATCACAACACAGAAAATTCCTTTTTAGTTTTTTTGCGGCAACTGCTGTTGTACCAACGCCAACAAAACAATCCAAAATCAGGTCATTTTTATTTGAACTTGCCTTGATGATTCTCCTTATCAACTCTAATGGCTTTGGCGTAGCATGTTGCATCTTTTGAACTTTACCATTGACTTTATTTTTATGTCTCTCACTCGTAATATGCCAGACTTCGCCGCAAAGTTTTCCCTTTGGATTAGGAAACCAACGTTTGCCGTTTTTAATTATACCTTTCCTTTTTGCATGCTCAATTCTCTTCGTTGACTCATAAGGAATACGTACAGCATCATAGTTGAACGTGTGGTTTTTTCCCTTAGTGAAGAAAATTATCGTTTCCTGTCCATTGCTAAAACGCTTTCTGGCACCGCTCAATCCATCTCTTTTATCCCAGGTTATCCAGTTTTGAAAATACATACCCTTGCTGACAAGATATTGCAGTATGAATGCCGAATTATATGGTGTATTAAAAATATACAGGCTGCCATTGCGTTTTAGTTTTGGAATAAGAGCATCTATCCAGGAATAGGTAAAATCAAAAAATGCTTTTCTTGATTTGAAGGTATCCCAATATGCTTTTCGCATATTGTAGGGCGGGTCAATAATAGCCAGATCAATAATGTCATCATCAACCTGTTGCAAAAATTTAAAGCAATCCATTTGATATATTTTATTTAGCATAATTTTTTTTGATGCGATTCTTGCTCAAGGAGCATTTTAGCTAACCCTAACTTTTTATCGATTATTCTCCGGTAATTTTTCATTACTTCATAACCAATAAAATGACGTCCCTCTTCTTTTGCCACTTTTAAGGTTGTGCCGCTACCTGCAAAAGGATCAAGCACAACATCATCAATATAAGTAAATAACCTTACGCAACGATAAACAATCTCTTCTGGCATAATGGCACTATGATTACCAAAGGCAATATCATTTTTCCCCGGAACAGGTATTCGCCAAATCTGTTTTGTGAATTTCACCCATTCCTCTTCGGTTAGTTTACTTTGTTCTCTGATTTTCCTAGGCTTATTATTTACTGTTTTACCGTCTTTCACATAGACAGTTATAAATTCACTGGTATTTTGTGCGTAAAAATTTCTTGGATAAGGATAACTTCCAAACATCAGTTTTTTACTTGGATTAGTTCGATCCCAAATATAAACATCATATAAAAACATATCCGTTTTTTCCTGATATAAAATCGAATGCTGTATGTCAGCATTAAGATCAAAAATGTGTCTATTATAGTGCGTTGAGTAATCCGCCTTCTTCATTGGCACAAGTGGAGTATTGATTATCAGTTTTCCATTTGGTTTTAATACCCGCTCACACTCTTGCCAAACTTTCAATAGCCCTTTAATGAATAACTCATAATCATTTATATCGCCAAGCTGCTCTTTATGTTTTTTGTCATTACTGTTTTTTTGATAGCCATCCTTGGCATAATCTTTAATATTAAAATAAGGCGGCGATGTAACGATCAAATGAACTGCCCTGTCTGGGACTTCACGCATATTTTGAGCGTTTTTATAAAACACTTTATTTAGAAAATCTTTATTCTTATGCACAGATCGCCTCGGGTATTGCTTTATTTAAGTTGCAAGCTGCTGATATTTGATTCCACAACGCTTGCCGACTTGCCTGTTTATCGCACATGGGTACTTAAATGATAACCTGAACGATCTCATGCCTTGATTATTCCTGCCCCAGCGAGATAAAATTCTTTAACAGATCATGGCCGCAGGTAGTCAGTATGGATTCTGGATGAAACTGCACCCCATAGACAGGATAGTCTTTATGTCGAACTCCCATGATCTCATCCATGCTGCCATCAGCATGCTGCGTCCAGGCGGTGACTTCAAGGCAGCCGGGCAAGGTATCTTTGGCTACCACCAGGGAATGGTAGCGGGTGGCGATAAGAGGCACTTCCAACCCGCTGAACACATCGCTGTCAGCATGAAAGATGGCGGAGGTCTTGCCGTGCATGACCTGTTGGGCATGTATGATGTTGCCGCCAAACACCTGGCCGATACTCTGATGCCCCAGACAAACGCCTAAGATCGGCACCTGCCCCTTGAATGCGTCAATCACTGCCATGGAAATGCCGGCCTTATCCGGCGTACACGGGCCGGGCGAGATAACCAGACGTTGCGGTGCCAGGGCGGCGATCTCATCAATACTGATAACATCATTGCGGTATACCTTGACATCCTGCCCCAGCTCGCCGAGGTACTGCACCAGGTTGTAGGTAAACGAATCGTAGTTGTCTATCATCAGCAACATAAACGTCTCTACCGCAAGCCTTTTTCCGCCATGGATACGGCGCGGAAGATCGCCCGGCCTTTATTCATGGTCTCATCCCATTCTTTTTCCGGATCGGAATCCGCAACGATGCCGGCGCCCGCCTGAATGTGTAATGTTCCCGCCTTTATGATGGCCGTGCGGATGGCAATCGCCGTATCCATGTTGCCCGCCCAGGAGATATAACCCACGGCGCCGGAATAGACGCCGCGCGCTACCGGTTCCAACTCATCGATGATCTGCATTGCCCGAATCTTTGGCGCACCGGCGACCGTACCGGCCGGGAAGCAGTGCATCAAGACATCAACGGCGCGGGCGCCGGCCTTTATCCTGCCAATGACATTGGAGACAATGTGCATGACATGGGAATAACGCTCGACAGTCATGTTCTCCGTCACCTTGACCGAGCCGGTCATCGCCACCCGGCCAACATCGTTGCGCCCCAGATCGATCAGCATCAGGTGCTCGGCACGCTCCTTGGGGTCAGCCAGCAGTTCCTGCGCCAGTGCCTTGTCCTGCTCTTCATTCTCGCCTCTCGGCCGGGTACCGGCTATCGGCCTGACCGTGACCATGCCATCCTCCAGCCGCGTCAAGACCTCCGGCGAAGCACCGACCACAAAAAAATCATCGAGATGCAGATGAAACATATATGGCGAAGGATTGGTGCAGCGCAGGGCGCGGTACAGTTGCAGCGGCGCCGCCTTGAACGGGATCGACAGACGTTGCGATAACACCACCTGCATGGCATCGCCCGCTATGATGTAATCCTGGATACGCTTCACTGCCCGGATAAATTTTTCCTTGCTCAAGCCGGAGATAAAATGCTTCTCTTCAACCGCTATCCCGGAGGCGAAGGCATCTTTTTGCGGCAGCTCATGCTTGATGAGTTTTCTCTCCAGCGTATCCAGCGCCTGTTGCGCCCTAGCATAGGCATCATCCTCGCTCGGATCAGCATGGACGATCAGCATCACCCTGGCGCTGATATTATCGAAGACAACGACCCGATCACACACCAGCAGCACGATGTCCGGGCAATCCAGCGGGTCGGGCTTCGGCGGACCGGAGGCCCCAGGCTCAACGTAGCGGATACACTCATAACCAAAATAACCCACCAGCCCACCGGTAAACCGCGGCAGGTTGTCCAGCTGGGGGACGCGGTAGCGTTGCCGGAATGCCTCGATCTCGGCGAACGGATCGCTGATCTGTTTTTCTGTGATAAGTCGGCTGCCGATTTCAATTTTCATGGTATGGTTTTTCACGCTGAGTTGTGCGCTCGCCGATAAACCAATGAACGAGTAATGCGCCCATTGCTCTCCGCCTTGCACAGATTCCAGCAGAAACGTGCGTTTACCGTTGGCCAGCTTCATATAGGCGCTGAGCGGCGTATCCAGATCGGCCAGCAATTCTCTGATGACCGGGATATGGTTATAGCCCTGGTCGGCGAGCGCGGCAAAACGCTCGGCGGTGACGATGTTCTGCATCTCATCCATGGGCGAGTGCCAAAGGCGCAGCTAACGGCCGACGGATTGCAGCTTCTCCCGCATCCGCGTATGGTGGCGGCATAGTCATTGCTGCTGAAAATGGCGGAGCCAGCGACAAACGTATCCGCACCAGCGGCGGCAATGTCGGCAATATTATCGCTGCTTACCCCGCCATCAATTTCCAGCCGAATGTCACGGCCACTGGCGGCAATCATCCGGCGGGCAGTACGCAGCTTGTCCAGCGCCGAGGCAATGAAGCATTGGCCGCCGAAGCCCGGATTGACCGACATCAGCAAGATCATATCAATATGCTCCAGCACATAATGCAGATGATGCAGCGGCGTGGCCGGATTAAACACCAGCCCGGCCTTGCAGCCGGCTTCCTTGATCAGCCGCAGGGAGCGATCAATATGCTCGCTGGCCTCGGGGTGAAACGTCATATAATCAGCGCCCGCCGCCGCAAAGGCCGGGATGAGGCCATCCACCGGCTTGACCATCAGGTGTACGTCCAGCGGGGCGGTGATCCCGTAATCACGCAGGGCGGCCACCAGCACCGGGCCGAAGGTCAGGTTGGGCACGTAATGGTTATCCATCACATCAATGTGGATCATATCAGCACCAGCGGCGAGAACGGCGGCCACCTCATCGCCCAGACGGGCAATATCGGCCGCCAGAATGGATGGGGCAATAAGGTAGTCGGTCATCGGTGTGTGTGGGCGATCATCGTGCAGGTTATGCACTTTACCCGATCAGCGATGGTATCGCCAATGCCAGCGGTTACCGTTTATGGCTGATGGGGCTGCTGCAACAAGGCGTTTGATTTTTTCAGCCAGTTGCAAAACCCCGCAATACCCGTGGTGCATATCTGTGATGGTCAGGGTTTTGCTGTCATAATAACCTGAGGCGGATGAGCGGAGGCGGACGGGCAAGGCATTATTAAATTTTCAGATAAAAGGGACCATGGGTTATGTTGTTTGCTCTGTTTTACTATTAAAGTTTGTCATTAATTGGTATCTTTCTGATTATTGCACTGATAATTTACAGCCTGGTCATGATCATGATTACCGCAATAAAAACCTGTCACGGTGCAGCTTGCCGTTATCCGCTCACGTTACGATCAATAACATAAAGGGGCGTATCATGCTTGAAATCGTATCAATCGGTTTGTTCATCCTCGGCATCGTCTTATTGTTTAAAATGGCGGTGGTGGTGCCGCAAGGCTATGAATACACGGTCGAGTATTTTGGCAAATACACCAAGACCCTGCGTCCTGGCCTGCATTTTATCATACCCATCGTTGAGTTCATTGGCTCGAAGATGAACATGATGGAGACCGTGCTGGATGTGCCAACACAAGAGGTGATCACCAAGGACAATGCGATGGTGGCGGTTGATGGCGTGGTCTTCTTTCAGGTGCTGGATGCTCCCAAGGCCGCCTACGAGGTCAATCACCTGTCACATGCCATCCTGAACCTGACCATGACCAATATCAGGACGGTCATGGGCTCCATGGATTTGGATGAGTTGCTGTCAAAACGGGATCATATCAATGCCCAGTTATTGCAGGTCGTTGATGAGGCAACCGGCCCCTGGGGGGTCAAGGTGACCCGCATTGAGATCAAGGACATTACGCCGCCACGGGACCTGGTCGATGCCATGGCGAGACAAATGAAGGCCGAACGTGACAAACGGGCACAGATCCTGGAGGCCGAGGGCGAGAAACAGGCCGAGATATTGCGCGCCGATGGGGAAAAACAGGCGGCGATCTTAGAAGCCGAGGGCCGGCGTGAAGCCGCTTTTAAGGATGCCGAGGCACGTGAGCGTCTGGCCGAGGCCGAGGCCAAGGCAACAGCCGATGTCTCTGTGGCGATTGCCAGCGGTGATATTCAGGCCATCAATTATTTTGTTGCCAATAAATATGTCGAGGCATTGAAAGAGATTGCCGTTGCGCCTAATCAGAAAGTCGTCTTGATGCCGTTGGAGGCGGGCAATGTGATCGGCGCATTGGGCGGCATAACCGAGATCGCCAAGGAGACCTTTGCCAGCAAAGGCGCTGGCAAGGCGGTCGCGAAGTAGCAGATATGGCGGTATTAGCAATAAATGCCTGGCACTGGCTGCTGCTGGCGGTGTTGCTGTTTTGTATTGAGTTACTGGTTATACCAGCAACTTACTGCCTTTGGCTGGGGGTCGCCGCCGCCGCTGTCGGGATCATGATGTTACTGCTGCCGGAGTTGGCCTTTTTTTTCCAGATCGTTATCTTCACCTCGCTATCCGTTGCCAGCCTGGTGATACACAAGCGTTATCTCAAGCGCAACCCGCCGACCAGCGATGAGCCTGCCCTGAACAGGCGAGGCGAGCAATATATTGGCCGTGTGTTTACTCTGCAAGAAGCGATTGTCAATGGTGTTGGCAAGGTGAAAGTGGATGACAGCACCTGGAAGGTCAGGGGCGAGGATACGGCTGCCGGCGGGCGTGTCAGGATCACCGGGGCAGATGGCACGGTGTTATTGGTTCAATCGGCAGATGAGGGTTAAGCCATGCTCACAGTCAAACAGTGGTTACAGGAATACGATGCCAGTCATCAGAACCGCACCAACAAGCGCATTCACTGGGTGTGTGTGCCGGCGATCATGTTCAGTATCATCGGCCTGTTGTGGGCCATCCCCCGCCCGGCGGTATTTGCCGAATTCCCCCTGCTGCTGAATTGGGCGGTTATCATCGCCGGCCCGCTGCTGCTGTATTACTGCCTCTTGTCTCTGCGCCTGGCCTTCGGCATGACCTTGCTGCTGGCCGCCATGTTTGGCCTGATGTTTCTGCTGGCGCAAACCGCCCTGTCCATAGGCTATTTCTCCATCGCCCTGTTTGTCAGTGCCTGGGCAGGCCAGTTTATCGGCCATGAAATTGAAGGGAAAAAACCCTCGTTCTTTAAAGACCTGCAATTTCTCCTGATTGGGCCGTTATGGATCATGGCATTTATCTATCGCCGGCTGGGCGTGGCGTATTGAACGATTAAATCAGGGCGACTGCCGGTAACAGATGTCAACTCGCCTTGCGCTGCGCCAGCGCCCAGCGCACATGCTCCCTGACCAGGGCGGAGGGATGTTCCAGCCGCTCGTTAAGGGCGGCGATGATTCCCGCCGTCATCTCGACACTCACCGCCTTGCCCGCATCATTCGCATTGCCCAGAACATTACCAAGGGCAACGGCCACATTTCTCAACCAGCGCACATAACCAATGCGCCGGATAGCACTGCCCTCGGTTTTATGCAGGAACTCCTGCTCTGTCCAACGGAAACATTGCAGCAAGGTGATGTTATCCAGGCCATGCCGGGGCTGGTAGTCCTGCTCGTCTGAATGGCGGGCGAATTGATTCCACGGGCAAACCAACTGACAGTCATCACAGCCGTAGATGCGGTTGCCGATCAGTGGTCGGTAGGCTTCAGGAATCGGGCCATGTAATTCTATGGTCAGATAAGAGATACAGCGGCGGGCATCCAGCTGGTAGGGCGCCACGATCGCCGCCGTTGGACACACATCCAGGCAGGCACGACAGCTGCCGCAGTGATCGGCGGTATAGGGGCGATCTGTGGCCAGTGGCAGATCGGTATAGATCTCGCCTAGGAAAAACCAGGAGCCGGCCTTCTCATGGATGAGGTTGGTATGCTTTCCCAACCAGCCGAGGCCAGCATTGCGCGCCAGCGGTTTTTCCATGACCGGTGCGCTGTCGGTGAACACCCGATACGCATACTCGCCAATCGCCCGTTCAATTCTCCTCGCCAGTTTCCTTAACCGCGCACGCATTATCTTGTGATAATCACGCCCCAGCGCATAGCGAGAGATATAGGCCAGCGCCGGGTCGGCCAGTACCTTCTCAGGCATTGCCCCGCCATGGGGCAGGTAGTCCATGCGGGCTGAGATGATGCGGAGCGTGCCGGGCAACAAGTCCGCTGGCCGGCTGCGCTTCGTGCCATATCTTTGCATATACGCCATCTCGCCGTGGTGCTGCACGTTCAGCCAGCTCAGCAGCCGGGCCTCATCTGCGCTCAGATCGGTGCCGGTAATGCCGATGTGCTGAAAGCCCGCCGCCAGCCCCCATGCCTTGATAGCCGCCGCCATTTGCTCGGTGTTGAGTTTCGGGGAGCGCCTGTTGGTCACGATGGTTATTTACTGCTCGCCAGTTTATTTGATAGTGCTATGATCGGCCACGATACAGCAGATGGAAAGTTGAGCATGTTTGAATATATCAGCAGTTGGTACAAGCGTTATTTTACTGATCCACAGGCCGCCCTGCTGGTTATTCTGCTCATGTTAAGTTTTGTCGTGATTTACTGCTTTGGCGGCATGTTGGCACCGTTGTTGGCCGCCATTATTATCGCTTATATGCTGGAGGAGCCCGTGCAGAAATTGACCCGCAAAAATATCCCTCATGTTTTTGCCGTCATCGTTGTCTTTACGCTGTTTGTGTTATTTGCTGCCTTTATCGTCATTGGCCTGCTGCCCATTCTGTCAAGACAAACCAGCCAGTTTTTTCAGGAATTGCCCGGCATGATCACCCGTGGCCAGGGCTTGTTATTACGCCTGCCTGAACAATATCCCGGCATCATCTCCGCTGAGCTGGTCACGGACATGAGTGCCACCTTGCGTGGCGGGCTGTCCGAGATAGGCCAGAATATCCTGTCCATTTCCGTTGCGTCTATTCCGGCCATCATCACGGTGCTGGTGTATCTCGTGCTGGTGCCATTGATGATCTTCTTTTTGCTGAAGGATAAAAACCAAATCATGACCTGGCTCAGCCGATTTTTGCCGAATGAACGCACGTTGATTAACAGGCTCTGGTATGAAATGAATGAGCAAATTGGTAATTATATTCGCGGCAAAGTCTATGAGATCATCATCGTGGGGGCCGCTGCGTATGTCTTATTCAGGATAATGGGGCTGAACTATGCCTCGTTGTTGGCCATTACTGTCGGCCTGTCCGTGCTGATCCCGTATATCGGTGCGGCGGCGGTGACGGTGCCGATCGCTCTGGTGGCGTATTTTCAATGGGGTTTTGAGTCGCATTTTATCTGGCTGATGCTGTGCTACCTCATCATCCAGTTTTTAGATGGCAACGTGCTGGTGCCGGTGCTGTTCTCTGATGTGGTGAACCTGCATCCGGTGGCGATCATCATCGCCATTCTGATCTTCGGCGGCCTGTGGGGGTTCTGGGGGGTGTTCTTTGCCATTCCCCTTGCCACCCTGGTCAAAGCGCTGATCAACGCCTGGCCGACACAGGAAGAGGAAGCACCACAACCCGGCTGACACCCTGCATACAAACGAAGCGGCCTGATTTTAAGCGTGTCACTCCGCCGCCGCTAATGCCTTGACGGCCAGAAGCACCTCATCAACATGCCCCTTCACCTTTACCTTACGCCATTCTTTTTGCAACTTGCCCTCGCTGTCGATTAAAAACGTACTGCGCTCTATACCGAGGCGTTTTTTGCCGTACATGTTTTTCTCTTTGATCACATCAAATAATCGGCACAATCTCTCATCTGTATCTGATAACAACTCAAACGGCAGCTTGTGTTTGCTTTTGAAATTCTCATGGGAGGCGATGGAGTCTCTGGAGACGCCCAGGATGACGGTGTTTCTGGTGCTGAATTTACGGATGTTATCGCGAAAGTCCTGCCCTTGCCGGGTACAGCCGGGGGTGCTGTCTTTCGGGTAGAAATACAGGACAATGTGTTTGCCTTGTAAATCGGAGCACGTGATCGTCTGCTCACCGGTTGCCGGCAGTGCAAAGTCCGGCACTTTTCTACCTACTGTTGGTGTAGTCATCGTGTTCTCTAAACTCCCGAAATGTGCATGAATGTATTTATTTTTTATTTAATCGGCTCTACGATAGCATCCAGATTCCACTGCTCGCAAAAATCCATAAAATCGTTACGCAAGGCAGCAATAGCCGTATCCACCGGGATATGGATGCTTAGATGTATGTTGATCATGGGGGTTGCCGTTTGCGATGCCTCATAGGCGGTCAAATGCAGATCATGGATATGAATATTATTGGTTGAGAAAAACCGCAGCAGCTTGCTGTGTATGCCGGCTTGATCCGCACAGATAACATCCACCGCATAGGGCAGCGAGCCGCCGGTCGAATGATTCAACTCGGTACGCTTGACCTGTATGGTCAGATCAGTGCCGCTCGCCAGATTCCCCAGGGCATCTTCCACCTTGGCGATGCCATCCCAATTCCCGGACAGCAGCATGAGCAGGGCCAGTTGCTGACCGAGCATGGTCATACGGCAGTCATGAATACGGCAGCCGCAGTCTGAGATAGTCTGCGCCAGACGCTCCGGCAGGCTGGCGGAATGATCGCCGAGTACGGTGACTGCCAGGTGCAGTGGTTTTGTCATCAGATAAGGCGTGTTACTTGCATGATCCGACTAGGGATTGTGCAGACTCATACGGCATTATGCAAGCGGGATGTTAAGTAAAAACGTATTTTATCGGGCTGTACAGATCGCCATTCCTGGCCTAGTCTTACAGGCATACGCCAGCTGGAGATGCCCCTATGCAACATGAAATCAAAACCATTCCGCTTATCCACACCCCGGCCGCTCTGCCTTGTGTGGCCTCTGCCCTGCAAGACCAACAGGTGACCGAAGACCACCCGGCGGTTGCGGTCATGACAGACTTTGAACAGGTAAAACCCATCACTGTAGAGCCAGCATGTCATATTAATGTGGCGCTGGAGAGAATGAAAAACTGCGGCGTGCGGCTGCTGCTGGTGGCCGATGAGCAGGGCGGCATTAATGGCGTGATTACCTCCTATGATATCCAGAGCGAGAAACCGATCAACTATGCCCGGGAAAACGACATCAGCCATACTGCTATCCGGGTGTCGATGATCATGACGCCGCTGCATGAAACGCCTGCCTTTGACCTCGCCTTTGTCAAACAGTCGCTGGTGCGCCATGTCATCAACACCATGAAACAGCTCAGGCGACCGCATACCCTGGTGATTGACACAAGTGAGGAGCAGCAGCGCATCAGGGGCCTGTTCTCAACCTCGCAGATCTCAAAAATACTGGGGCGCTCGATCTACCAGCCACTACGCAGCGCAGATTCCTTCGCCGAACTCCAGCAGGAGATAGAATAGCACCCGCCAACCACGGCATACTGAAGCGACATTGCCTGGTGCTGCCCGGCTGCACCCTCATGAATCCCGACAGGCCAGAGTCCTGCAACAAAGGATCACCGGCTGGCTTGTATTAATGTGTGCAGGACAGTACCATAACGCCCCGCATGTCCGGCAGCATGGCCGATTGCAAAGTAAAGATATAGCTCAAACACGTAAAGTCATTACGCTGTCATTGTCTTAATCGCACAGGTAGAAGATGTTGCAAGGTTCTCTGGTGGCTGTCATCACTCCCATGAAATCCGGCATTCAGCCCGATACGCCGCTGGATTGGAATACCCTGGCGCATCTGGTTGAGTTTCATATCGAACAGGGCACGGCGGGGATCATCGCCGTCGGCACCACCGGGGAGTCGGCCACCTTAACGCTGCCTGAGCATTGCGAGGTCGTCAGGCAGGTGGTGGCTATGGTGGATAAGCGTATCCCGGTGATCGCCGGCACGGGTGCCAACTCCACGCTCGAGGCATTGGAACTGACGCAATGCGCCAGCGATGCCGGGGCCGATGCCTGCCTGCTGGTGACGCCATACTACAACAAGCCTACCCAGGAGGGCCTGTATCAGCATTTCAAAATGATCGCTGAACGTGTTGCTATCCCGCAGATTTTATATAATGTGCCGGGCAGAACGGCGTGTGATATGCTGCCTGAGACCATCATCAGGCTATCGAAGCTGGATAATATTATCGGCATTAAAGAAGCCACGGGGGATCTGGCACGTCTGCAACCCTTGCTGGCCGGTTGTCGGCCGGGTTTTTTATTACTCAGCGGCGATGATGAGACAGCGTGTGAATTTATGTTAGCCGGTGGTCACGGGGTCATCTCGGTCACGGCCAATGTCGCCCCGGCAGCCATGCAGCAGATGTGCATGCACGCAGTTGCTGGCGAGCGTGAACAGGCAAAGCAGATGGATGCGGGTTTATCCGGCCTGCATCAGCAGTTATTTATTGAGGCAAATCCGATCCCGGCGAAATGGGCGGTACACAGGCTGGGGTTGATTGAAGCAGGTATGCGCCTGCCCATGACCTGGCTGGCAGAGCAATATCATGCCGATGTTGAGGCTGCCATGAAACAAGCAGAGGTTATCTAAGCAATGAAAATACTCTCCCCCCGTGTAATGGCTACTGTGCTGTGTGTCTGTTTATTGCAGGGCTGTACCTTTATCCCGAAACTCGACAAGGTGCTGCCTGACAGGCGCAAAGACTATGAAAAAAGCGAAGCCTTGCCCAACCTGGAACTCCCGCCTGATCTCACCAGCGAGGCGTTTAACGATGACATGTCAATCCCCAATGAGCGCGCAACGACCTTGTCCCGTTACAAGAATGCACCAGTTGCTGGCCGGGCCGAGACCGGCATCACTGAAGATGAGGAGCAGTGGCTGGCGGTGCCGGGCCGGGCTGAGGATATCTGGCCGGCCTTGCGCGACTACTTCACCGCAAAAGGCTATCCGCTTGAACTTGATGATGCCGAGCTGGGTGTGCTGGTCACTGGCTGGTCTGCGCCTGCTGAGAACCCGACCGGAAACGATGGCTTCATCTATCGTAACAGATACAAAATTTTCTCAGAGCCCGGGGCGGATCAAATCAGCACGGTGTTATTTATCAGCAAGCAGATGCAACAACGTATAGACCAGTCCGGGGCAGAGGGCTGGCTTGATGTGGAACAGGACAGAGAGGCAGAAAAACAACTGGTAGCTGAACTGGATAATCACTTGTCAGGTAACAGCAGGCAAGGGGCGGATACCGGCGGCGGTATACCGGCACAGCAGGCACAGCCGCAGATGCTTGAGATCGGTGATGGCAAGTTATACCTGTCCATCCCGGATGAGTTCACTCGTGCCTTTCGAAAGACAGGTCTGCTCATGCAGCAGGCAGGCGTGAAGATAACCGGGCAGGATAAAACCACCGGCAGCTACAAGATCAGCTATTTTGATGATACGCAAGGTAAGACAGGCTTTTTTTCCAGATTAAAATTCTGGCAGGATGATGCACCACAACCGATCATCTATCAGCTTAACCTGACCGGTGTGGGCAACAAGACCGAGTTGATTATCATGGATGAGAACGGTGACTGGGACAGCAGCGAGAATGCCAGACGTATCCTGTCGCTGATACAGGAGCGCTACAATGCAGGCTGAACCTCATCTTGCAAGCCGTGATTGACTGTAACGATGCTGATCTGCTATCAACATAACTTCATTTATCTCAAAGCGCCAAAGACAGCCGGCACATCTGTTGAGATGGCACTTGAGCCGCTCTGTGTGCCTCCGGGGTCGGAAATCAGGGAATGTCGGGAAGCGATGAGGACGCCTTATGGGATTGTTGGTGCTCGTGGTCCAGCCCCACACCTGCGAAGCGAGCCACTCAAGCGAATAAAACGCCGTCTAGGCTGGCGTAGTCACAATTCAGCGCGTTACATTCGGCTCCGTATCGGCAAGCAGCGATGGCACCAGAGCATCAAGATAGCCAACATACGCAACCCTTTCGACCAACTTGTTTCTGCCTATCACTTTCGTTTTCATTACAACACAAAAAAATCAGAGCCTGATTTTGCAGTGCTGCGGAAACATTTTCTGGAGAAAGTTAAAAACAACCGGTTCAGGCTGCCCTATAACAGAAAAATATTCTTTTTGTTCGGCAATTATATCATTGATAAAGTGATCCGGTTTGAGCATCTCCACGATGATTTAGCCGCCCTTCAAAACGAGTTAATGCTGCCCATCGATCCGGTTGCTAACCTGCCTCATACCAAGAAGACCTCAAGACGGCATCCGGTTTCGGCGTATTTTGATCGGCAGGCTATTGAAATTGTGAAGTCACGTTTTGCCTGGGTGTTTGATCGGTTTGACTATCCAACAGAACCAGCGGATTGATGCTGTGCAAGAAAGGCAAGCCGCGGGGCTTCCTGCCCCTGCTTATTGGCGATGACAATCTGCTTCCGGGCCAGTGGCTTTTGCCCTTTCCATTTATGAGATGGAAGATAACCAAGCACGTCAGACGAAGCACGTCAGACATGGAGGCGTTAAATATTACCGTGCCACGCAGTTCCTCATAATAGAACGATCAGGAAGATCATCTGGTCGGTGTCTGTGAATGCCGGCCTGCGGTTGGTTCCGGTTATCTTTATCTGAATGGACTGCCATCCGGGGCCTGCCCGTCAATACCCGGTGTGTTTCCGTCAGCCAGTTTACTGTCGAGAAGTTTGACGGCCACCTTCGCCAATGTCCCCGGCCAGCTTGCCGCCCAGGGTACATGTCAGGCCATATTGTAAAAAATGATCGCACAGCGTGTTGCGGACGGAAGCCAGCTTCTTGACGACAGGCGAGAGATCGAAAGGTGCTGGTGGATGGCATAGCAAATGAATTAACCCGTGACCATGCCATCCTGTAGTATAAGAGCCAGCGTTTCCTCAAGAGAGTACACGGGTAATCTCCACATACCTGAAGTTTGTTTGATAATGTAATCTGCGATTTCTTTTATTGTTTTTTGTTTTCTTTTTACATTTTTAGTTTCCCAGGCATTTTACCTGACCACCTGCTGCTTGTCAGGCCGGCGGAACAAGGCGGAGTGCCGCAAGATATGAAAGCTGATCGTGGCCGAACTGAGCAGCAGTTTGTCATCAGCACTCTTTACCACCGCCCGCAGGCTATGGGTGCCACGGTCAAGGTTTGACAGGTTAAACGAGGTGCTGCCACGGCCATACTCCTGGCCATCCAGATACAAAACCACGGTATGCCCGCTGGACAATGCCGGTTCAACCACAACGGACACCGAAACCGTGCCTTCATTGCTGCGAATGGCCTCATCATTTTTGGGCGATACGATCTGGATTTTTTTATACAGGCTTGTTTTCTTCTGTTGTGGGGTGTATTCGAATTGCCTGTCAGTGGCGGGCGGAATGCTGATCGGATCGTCAAGCTTAACCTCAACCGAATCATCCGCCGGGGCATCAGAGAAAATAATATTCCCATCCTCATCCACCGTCTTGTAAACCTTGGCAGACACTGCCGCCTGGTTCAGGCCGAGCAGCAGCAGGAGCAGAAATAATTGTACAGGATTAGGCATGGTATTCAGCATAATGCAATTCCGCTCATCTCTCAAGGAGCTGACCGGCTGGTGGTTAAGCGTTCCAAAATCATTGCCTGGTACAAGATGCCATGCGTACTTTCGATGAGGATCACCACCTGTACAAGCAGGCAGCCGTGCTATACTGCCCCGATGTTTGACAGGGGTTTGCTGCCAGAAGCATGGACAGGAGCGCAGAGGCAATGACCAACTTCGCAGCGGGCACCATCTGGGCCGGCGACAACTTGCCCGTCATGCGCGGCATCAACTCCGCCTGCATCGACCTCATCTACCTCGACCCGCCGTTTAACTCCAATCGAAACTACGAAGCGCCCATCGGCTCCAAAGCCGCCGGCGCCGCCTTCAAAGATGCCTGGACCTTGAACGATGTGGATGTGCATGAGCATGGCGAGCTGGCCGACCGCAGCCCCGCCGCCTACGCGGTGATCGAGGCGGCGCGCCAAGCCCACGGCAAAAGCATGATGAGCTACCTTATTTTCATGGCCGTGCGCCTCTTGGAGATGCAACGCATCCTCAAACCCAGCGGCAGCATCTACCTGCATTGCGACCCAACGGCGAGCCATTATCTCAAACTTTTGATGGACGGGATTTTTGGGCGGGGTAATTTCAGAAATGAAATGATCTGGTGTTACAGCCGACCATCAGCACCCAAGCAACGTCAACTCTCGCGGGTTCATGATACCCTGCTCTGGTACAGCATGGGTGAGACTTGGACGTTTAACGCCGATGCCATCCGTCAACCCTACGCCGCCGGCAGCCGCTCCCGCGAGGGCTATGCGGCGACCAAATCAAAAGTGGCAAAAGGTGCGGTGGCGCTGGATGAGCGCGGCAAGTTTCCTGAAAGCTGGATATACATCCCGCCCATCAAGGGCAATTCAAAAGAATATGTCGGCTACCCCACGCAGAAGCCGTTGGCCCTGCTGGATCGGATCATCAAGGCCAGTTCCAACGAAGGCGACCTGGTGCTGGACCCCTTTTGTGGCTGTGCGACCACGCTGGTGGCCGCCGACCGCTTGCAGCGCGACTGGGCCGGGATTGACTTATCGCCACTGGCCATCAAGCTGGTGAACGAACGCATCGCCGATGACCGGGGATTATGGGGCGGGGCCATCGCGCTCGATGGGCCGCCAGCGCGCACCGACTTGGGCAAGCTGCCCAGCTACCGCACCCACCGCCACCGGCTGTATGGCGAACAGGAAGGCATCTGCACCGGTTGCGAGACGCACTTTCCCTTTAAGGTGATGGAGGTAGACCACATCCTGCCGCGCAGCAAAGGCGGCACCGACCACCCCGACAACCTGCAACTGCTTTGCTCACACTGCAACCGCAGCAAAGGTGACCGCACCATGGCCGAATGGAAGGCTAACCAATAATTATCCAGCAGGGATTAATACCAATTAGAAATTGAAAAATGTCTTTTTATTTTACCTTCCGTATTTTCCCTCAAACCTATAAGGTTTTAGAAACCTTATAGGTTTATACCCCCCCAATACAGGGAATGACATCAGGATTACAGGCTGTAGTACATGGAAAATTCAACCGGGTGTGTCGTCATACGAAAACGGGTCACTTCTTCCATCTTGAGCTCAAGGTAGCCATCTATCATGCTGTCTGTGAATACGCCACCCGTGGTCAAAAATGCCCTGTCATTGTCCAGCGCCTCCAGTGCCTGATCCAGGGAGTGGCAGACTGTTGGCAGCCCCTGCTCCTCCTCCGGGGGCAGATCGTATAAATCCTTATCCAGCGGGGCGCCCGGATCCAACTGGTTGACGATGCCATCCAGGCCGGCCATCAGCATGGCGGTAAAAGCGAAATACGGGTTGCCACAGGAATCCGGGAAACGTACCTCAATGCGGCGTGCCTTTGGATTTGACACCCAGGGAATACGGCAGGAAGCCGAGCGGTTGCGGGCTGAATAGGCCAGAATTAACGGCGCCTCAAACCCCGGCACCAGACGCTTGTAGCTGTTGGTGCTGGCATTGGTAAAGGCATTGATGGCCCTGGCGTGCTTAAAAATACCGCCCAGATAATGCAGTGCCGTCTCGGACAGGCCGCCGTATTTATCGCCGCTGAACAGGTTATCGCCATCTTTGGACAGCGACTGATGCACGTGCATGCCATTACCATTATCGCCCACCAGCGGCTTGGGCATAAACGTGACGGTCTTGCCGAAGGCATGGCCGACATTGTGCGCGCAATATTTCAGGGTTAATAATTCATCGGCTTTTCTGGTCAAGGTGGCGAATCGGGTGCCGATCTCTGCCTGGCCGGCGGTGGCGACTTCATGGTGATGCACCTCCACAGTCAGCCCCATCGCTTCCAGGGCAGTGCAGATAGCCGAGCGCACATTCTGACAGGAATCCACCGGCGGCACCGGGAAATAACCGCCTTTGGGGCCCGGGCGATGGCCGCTGTTTTTATCTTCCATGATCGTATCGCTGTTCCAGTGTCCCTCTTCGGAGTCCACTTCATAAAAGGCACGGTTGACGCTGTCACTCCAACGTGCCTCATCGAAGATAAAAAATTCAGGCTCAGGGCCGAAATAGGCCGCATCGGCGATCCCCGTTGATTGTAAATAGGCTTCTGCGCGTTTTGCCAGAGAGCGGGGACAGCGTTCATACCCCTGCATGGTCAACGGATCCAACACATCGCAACGAATATTCACCGTGGCATCGTCATAGAAAGGATCCAGCACGGCGGTTTCTGTGTCCGGCATCAAGACCATGTCGGATTCATTGATGCCTTTCCAGCCGGCAATGGATGAGCCGTCAAACATTTTGCCATTGTCAAAGAATTCATCATTCAGCACCGCCGCCGGCACCGAGACATGTTGTTCCTTGCCTCGGGTATCAACAAAGCGCAAATCAACAAACTTGGCCTCGCACTCCTTGAGTAAACCACGCACCTTATCTCTGGACATTATCATCTCTCCTCAAAACAGATAAATTTTTCACCTACTGGACAGTCAGCCATGCAGCAGAATGCTGCCCGTCAGAGGGGCAGGAGCCGACACCGGATGCAGGCACATTCCATGCCATCTACCTCATAAGGCTAAACGCCAGCCACACGGACGGTTACTGCCAGCGCAACGGCATGTAATGCACTGAACTGGTGCGTCATGGCGGAATATTGCACCCTCATCAGCATGGTAACACACTTAGCAGGGCAGCAGCCTCTCTCCTCTGAGAAGATCGCTAATATCCTCCCGCTCCCGCACCACAAACATCGCCTCGCCATCAACCAGCACCTCCGCCGCCCGTGGCCGGCTGTTGTAATTTGAACTCATCACAAAGCCATAGGCGCCAGCGGAGAACACTGCCAGCAAATCGCCCTCGGTCAAGGCCAGCCGTCGTTGCAAGCCGAGAAAGTCCGCACTCTCACACACCGGCCCGACAATATCCCATAGCTGTTGCTGCCCGTCTGTCTCCTGTATTGGCAGGATTTTCTGCCAGGCCCGGTACAGGCACGGGCGCATTAAATCATTCATCGCTGCATCAACAATGGCGAAGTTTTTATCCTGATTGGTTTTCAGGTACTCAAGCCGTGTCAGCAGCACGCCGGCATGACCGACAATTGAACGGCCAGGCTCCAGCAACACCTGGTACTGGCCGGGTATATGCTCGCTGATGAGCTGGCCGAAGTCGGCGATGGCGGGCGGCTGCTCGGCATCGTACCGGATCCCCAAACCACCGCCGATATCAACATGCTCAAGCGTAATGCCCCTGGCCTGGAGCCTCTCCAGCAATGCCGTAATTTCAGCCATTGCATCTGCATAGGGCCCAAGGCTGGTGATCTGTGAACCGATATGGCAATCAATACCGCATAGTTTGATATGCGCCATGTCAGCCGCTATCTGATAGGCATTCACGGCATCTTGACATGCAATGCCAAACTTGTTTTCACGCAGACCGGTGGCTATATAGGGATGGGTATTTGCATCGACATCAGGATTCACCCGAAGTGATACCGGTGCCTTGAGCGACATCTCGCCAGCGATGGCATTTAACCTGTGCAGTTCACTGATGGATTCAACATTGAAACATTTAATGCCGACAGTCAGGGCCTGGCGTATTTCTGCGCTGCTTTTACCAACGCCGGAGAAGACGGTTTTGTCAGCTTGTCCGCCGGCTTTGAGCACCCGCTCCAATTCGCCAGCAGAGACAATATCGAACCCTGATCCCAGCCGGGCCAGCAGATTCAGGATGGCAATATTGCTGTTGGCCTTGACGGCATAACAGATAAGATGCTGGCGGGCGGTTAATGCCGTATCATAAGCACGCCATTGTTGCTCAACAGCACATCGAGAATAGACAAACACCGGGGTGCCAAAACGCTGGGCGACATCGGTCATGGCGACTCCCTCAGCATGCAGCAGGCCGCCGATAAAACGGAAGGTTTGCATCGTGTTGTCAGGCGTGTTGAGGTTCAGTGCGGATGTCGGCTTGCCGGATGAATATCCCGGTTATTTTTCGGGCGTATTTGCCCGGATCATTGGCTTACATCAGCATCATGTCCTGCATAGCGATCAGGCAAATACAGATCGCCCTTCTGGCCGCAACCCGCCATACCAAGACATAATACAATGCACAGAATACGTTCTCTCATGCGTATGCTTAAAATAGCAACAATGTGCTTGCAACCGGTAACAAAGATAGCGATCATCTTCTGCAAGCCCGGGCAGAATGTCAAACAAAAATGCCCCGGATGGGCTACCTAAAGATGGGCTGATTTTAGGGCTGGCGCAATTTGTCGGCTCGAATAATGCCAACTGCCCGCTTGAAATCCGGGCATGTAAACCCAGTGTGTAGTATGTCAGCCCGGCAAACCGGTATAGCTAATCACTTGCAATGCCGATCAAGATGCTATAAAAATAGCAAGGCTTGCCTTGCAGCACATCGCCACCATTAATGAGGACATCAAACCACCATGAGCGAGAAAATTATTCATGTATCAGACAGCAGTTTTGAACCAGAGGTATTACATTCTGAGCGGCCGGTGATGGTTGACTACTGGGCTGAATGGTGTGGCCCCTGCAAAATGATTGCACCGATCCTTGATGAGCTTGCTGATGAATACGGTGATAAGCTGACGATCGCCAAGATAAACATTGATGAGAACCCGGCAACGCCACAGAAATATGCCGTGCGCGGCATTCCCACATTAATGATCTTCAAAGGGGGCGAAGTGGCTGACACCAAAGTGGGTGCCATGACCAAATCACAGTTAGCCGCTTTTATCGACAGTGCCATTTAAAAACTTGAAAATAAAAACTTAAAAAATCCACTGGACGCAGGCGACATGTCGTGCTAAGTTTGCCGTCAGCCCCTGTCCACAGACACGCATTAAGTTCTTAACAAATCCGATAAAACGTCCAATAAATGTATAGAACACGCTGGACATGTTCCAGCTTGGTATGGCCATGATTGTGCCGTTCATTCCCTGCAATCCAAACACGGCTTAACGTCTATGAATCTAACAGAACTCAAACAACAACCTGCCTCTGAGTTGGTCACGCTCTCTGAATCTCTTGGCCTTGATGGTCTGGCGCGTTCCAGAAAACAGGATGTCATTTTTGAAATCCTCAAGGCACACGCTAGAAAAGGGGAAAATATCTACGGCGATGGCGTGTTGGAGATTCTGCAGGATGGCTTCGGGTTCTTGCGATCTGCGGACAGTTCATATCTCGCTGGCCCGGATGATATCTATGTCTCGCCCAGCCAGATCAGACGCTTTAACCTGCACACCGGTGATAATATCTCCGGCAAAATCCGGCCACCAAAGGATGGGGAGCGTTATTTTGCCCTGCTCAAAGTGAACGAAATCAATTTTGAGCAGCCGGAGAAAGTCAAGAACAAAATCATCTTTGAAAACTTAACGCCGCTGTTTGCACAGGAGCGGCTGAAACTGGAAGTCGGTAATGGCAGCACGGAGGATTTAACACCGCGCATCATCGATCTGGCGGCCCCTGTCGGCAAGGGGCAGCGCGGCCTGATTGTCTCCCCGCCCAAGGCCGGCAAGACGATGATCCTGCAATCCGTTGCCCATTCCATTACCCATAATCATCCCGAATGTCATTTAATGGTCTTGCTCATTGACGAGCGACCGGAGGAAGTGACAGAGATGGAGCGCTCGGTGCGCGGCGAGGTCATATCCAGCACCTTTGATGAGCCGGCATCACGGCATGTGCAGGTTGCCGATATGGTCATTGAACGTGCCAAACGCCTGGCCGAGCACAAGACCGATGTGGTCATCCTGCTGGATTCTATCACCCGTCTGGCGCGCGCTTATAACACGGTGGTGCCGGCTTCCGGCAA
This sequence comes from Gammaproteobacteria bacterium, assembly GCA_963422205.2. GTDB lineage: Bacteria > Pseudomonadota > Gammaproteobacteria > Eutrophobiales > Eutrophobiaceae > CAXMWX01. The sequence goes on from CAXMWX010000003.1 coordinate 73,028, forward strand.
GGTATTGACCGGTGGCGTTGATGCCAATGCCCTGCAAAAACCAAAACGCTTTTTCGGGGCGGCAAGAAATATAGAAGAAGGCGGCAGCCTGACGATTATCGCCACATCCCTGGTGGATACCGGCTCTCGAATGGATGAGGTGATCTACGAAGAGTTCAAGGGCACGGGCAACATGGAGTTACACCTGGATCGCGAGATCGCCGAGAAGCGGATCTACCCGGCCATCTATATCAACCGTTCAGGCACCCGCCGTGAGGAGTTTCTGACGGATAAAGATGAGTTGCAGAAGATGTGGATATTGCGTAAGTTGTTGCATCCTATGGAGCCAATCGCCGGCATGGAATTTTTACTGGAACGCCTTAAAGCAACCAAGAACAATGCGGATTTTTTTGATGCGATGAAGAAAGGGTGATTCGGCGCCGCTTATGCCCCTCGGTCATGCGATAAAATCGCCGTAATTCACCCAGCATCTCCGCCACCCGGCCGCGACGGATAAAATGCTGCTGCAACTGCGTACAATACCGTGTTGCCAGATGATTAGCGGTTTCATAGCGCTGTCTCTCTTCAACCGACAAATCCTCAATGTAACGCACTTGCTCAAATAATAATTCTATAACCTCGCCGAAGCCTGTCGCCTGCTGACGGCTTTGCAATGCCAGAATGCTGATAAACTTGTCTACCTCAGCCTGTAATTCCAACTCCAGCCGGGTCACGGCACGGTCATAGCTGGCATTCCAGATAACATAGAGGAAATGGCTGACGCCTTCCATCGCCAGACAACAATCCTGTAGATTATCCCGATCCAGTTGTTCCAGCGGATTGTTTGCCTGCAAATTCTCAATCACCTGCTGATCCAGATACAGGGAAATGCGTAAACCGGTCGCATCTGCGGCTATCAATAATTGCTCACGCGGGCGCTGCCGGCCCTGCATGTTCAGCAACTGGTCGGCATCGCCGCGTTTGGTAATTAAAAAATCATACACATCATGGGTGATATCCAGTGCATAGATATCCTGCAACAAGCCCTGGATTTGTTTAAGTGCGATGCGTCTTTACTCTTTAGTTTATTGACAAGTGCGTGATGTTGGTACTGGCACAATGCCTAGGGATTTCAGCTTGTCATGCAGGCGGCGGCTGCCCGTGCTCTGCCACATCTCATACAGACGTAACACATCGTTGTTGTTGACGAGATTGCTGCTCTCACCCACTTCACACAAGATATCGATCAGCGTGAGAAAACGCCTTGCCAACTCGGCAAAGATGGCCTGGCGTGTCGTATTATTCGACCCGGAAGGGGCCTGTGCCAGATAGCCGTAGGCACTGCCACCCATGGCCGCATAATAATCCACATCCACTAGGCTGCGGCTCAGGCTGGCCGCATACAGGCCGGAAATAAATAACGCCACATCGCCAAGTTTTTGCAGTAGCTGGTGACGTGTGTTGATACAGTCCGAATTGGCCGCATCGGCATACATCAATGCCAGCGGTGGAATCATTTTGCCATCGGCAGTCTCTTCAAACAACTGTTCAGCATGCATGAAAGTGGTCAGCATATTGCTGATATAGCCAAGCGTGGCAGCGGAGATGGGCTGTCGCTGATTGGTGGCGGCATCCTGTAATTGCTGCTGGAAAAAAACATTGACATCACCCTCGGTGATTAACCTCATCATGGCCTGTTCAGACATGTCGGCTCCCAACCCTGTGCTTGTTGCATCAATCTACAATGCAATTTAATAAAAACAAAGGCAGCACTCACGCTCAATGGCTGCTAATCACCTGTTGGCAAATCAGCCTTAATAAATAAACCGAGCTCTCACGGCGTTTTGGATAAGCAAAAAAAACCCGCCATCAGGCGGGTTTTTTAACAAGCGCATGAAGGCAGTGCTTACATCATACCGCCCATGCCACCCATACCATCCATGCCACCAGGCATGGCCGGTGCTGCTGCTTCCTCTTTTGGCAACTCGGCGACCATCGCCTCGGTGGTCAGTAACAGACCGGCAACCGAAGCGGCATTTTGCAAGGCTGAACGAGCGACCTTGGTTGGATCCAAAATGCCCATGTCGATCATATCGCCGAACTCGCCCGTGGCCGCATTGTAACCGTAGTTGCCCGAACCGTTAGCCACATCATTCATGATGACAGAGGCCTCTGCACCCGCATTGGCAACGATCTGACGCAGCGGCTCTTCTAGGGCACGCAGCAAGATGGAGACACCGGTGTTCTGATCTTCATTCTTACCATTCACCTTGGCGGCGGCTGTCTTGGCACGCACCAGGGCGACACCGCCGCCCGGCACCACGCCTTCCTCTACCGCCGCACGGGTGGAATGCAAGGCATCCTCAACCCGGGCCTTTTTCTCCTTCATCTCGACCTCGGTCGCCGCACCCACCTTGATAACCGCCACACCGCCAGCCAGCTTGGCAACACGCTCTTGCAGTTTCTCGCGATCATAGTCTGAAGTGGACTCCTCGATCTGTGCGCGGATCTGCTTCACCCGGCCTTCAATGTCAGCCGTCTTGCCGGCACCATCAATGATCGTGGTGTTCTCTTTGCTGATTTGAATGCGCTTGGCGCTGCCGAGATCATCCAGAGATGTTTTCTCCAGAGACAGCCCAACTTCCTCGGAGATGACCGTCCCGCCAGTCAGGATAGCAATGTCTTCCAGCATGGCTTTACGGCGATCACCGAAACCCGGCGCCTTCACGGCAGCGACCTTGACGATGCCCCGCATGTTGTTGACCACCAGGGTAGCCAGTGCTTCACCTTCAATATCCTCGGCGATCAGCAGCAGAGACTTGCCCGCCTTGGCAACCGCTTCGAGGATCGGCAGCAAATCGCGCACGTTGGAGATCTTCTTGTCGTGCAGCAGAATATACGGCGTTTCCAACTCCACGCTCATGGTGTCCTGGTTGTTGATGAAGTAAGGCGACAGGTAGCCGCGGTCAAACTGCATGCCTTCAACCACATCCAGCTCGTTATCCAGACCCGATCCCTCTTCAACGGTGATCACGCCCTCTTTGCCGACCTTGTCCATCGCATCGGCGATGTTGTTGCCGATGTCCTCATCCGCATTGGCGGAGATGGTGCCGACCTGGGCGATGGCCTTGCCATCTTCACAGGGCTTGGAGATCTTTTCCAACTCGGCGACGGCGGCGATTACGGCCAGATCAATGCCGCGCTTGACATCCATCGGGCTGTGACCGGCGGCCACTGTCTTCAAGCCTTCCCGTACAATGGCTTGTGCCAGCACGGTCGCCGTGGTGGTGCCATCACCCGCCACATCCGAGGTCTTGGAAGCCACTTCCTTCACCATCTGTGCGCCCATGTTCTCGAACTTGTCTTCCAGTTCAATCTCTTTGGCCACTGAAACCCCGTCCTTGGTCACCGTCGGTGCGCCAAAGCTCTTCTCCAGTACCACGTTGCGCCCCTTCGGGCCCAAGGTTTGTTTCACCGCATTTGCGAGGATATTGACACCTTTCGTCATGCGCGTACGGGCATCATCACCAAATTTGACATCTTTAGCAGTCATGATTTTCTCTCCTTCAATTTATTCAATAACGCCCATGATGTCGTCTTCACGCATCACCAGCAGTTCTTCACCATCGACTTTGACCTCGGTGCCGGAATATTTCCCGAACAGGATCTTATCGCCCGCTTTGACATCCAGCCCCCGAACCTCGCCGTTATCCAGCAGCTTGCCGTTGCCCACAGCGATGATCTCGCCCTGGATTGGCTTCTCGGTGGCACTGTCGGGGATGACGATGCCGCCTGGCGAGGTTTTCTCCTCCTCCAGACGCCGCACGATCACCCGATCATGTAAAGGACGTATTTTCATCTCACAACCTCCTATTAGCTAATTGATTGAATTATAAGGATTTACTGATTTTTGTTAGCACTCTTGTCGAGTGAGTGCTAGAAATATAGTGATTTTTTTTGTAAAGTCAACCTTGCTGGCAATATAAAACTTCTGAGGCGATATCCGCAGGCCAATATCAGCGGAAATTTTGCGGCTTCTATGCTGGCAGATTTGGGCGACAGCGATTATCATACGAGAATAGGCAAAACCTTATTTAAGGAGACAGTGAATGGCGATACCTGTTGATCCGGCCGAGCCGGGCAAGAAAACCTCAGATATTGTCGGGCCGATGAGCGATGAGGCGACGGTGAAAATGGAATTACTCGATGCGGCGTGTTACTGGAACGGTCAGGAATTTCAAAAAGGCGATCAAATTGAGGCGGCTGGCGTTTGCTATGAATGCGGCTTTGGGCACTGGATAAAGGTTGAATAACAGAGTTTTCTATCGGCTTCGGTAGCGGGTTTTTACGCTCGGTCGTTTTCAGGCTTGGCATGTAAGGTATAACCCGCAGCATCCCGGATAATATCCCCCGTATGTAATTGATAACTCCCCTGCTGTCTGTCTGCATAAAAACAATCCAGGGTGTATTTAATGGTCGGAAATGCCAGCTTCCCCCACGGAATATCCTCTTCCCGATACAGTACCACGGCATGGCTTTCAGCACCGGGATGCGCCGTCTCGTTCAGCAGGCGGCTGCGAAACATCATATACACCTGGCCGACATGGGGCAGATTGAATACCGTAAACAGCTGTAATTGATCGACCCGGGCATTCGCCTCCTCCAGGGTTTCACGCACAGCGGCCTGCTCTGTGGTCTCGCCCAGTTCCATAAACCCGGCGGGCAGTGTCCAGTAATTCTCACGTGGTGCGATCGCCCGTTTGCACAACAGGATGCGATCATCGTACACAGGCAGACAGCCGGCGATAATCTTGGGATTTTGGTAGTGAACCCGCTCACAGGCGATACAGACATGGCGCAGACGATTATCATTGGCGGGGATTTTCTGGACAATATCAGCACCACAAGCGCTACAGTAATTCATTCCCCCGGCCTTTTCAGCAACGGTTGTATATCATCCCAGACATTATTGAGCATAACGAGCTGTGCTTTAGCGGTTGGGTGCAGCCGGTCTGCCTGCATCAGATCAGGCCGGGCGATTAGCTCTTCCATGACAAACCGGGTCAACTGTATGGCATGAGAGGCCGCCAGCCTGCTGTAGATTTCCCTGAATCTGCTGTTATAAACCGCACCGTAATTCGGCGGCAGCTGCATTTGCACCAGCACCACCTCACACCCAGCCGCCTGCAGGGTTTCGATGATATGGCGCAGGTTGGTCTCTATCTCCAGCAACGATATGCCCCTCAGCCCATCATTACCGCCCAGTGCTATAATCGCGATATCCACCCGGTTGTCAGCAAGAATGCCCGGCAGGCGCACCGCACCGCCTCGGGTCGTCTCGCCGCTGATACTGGCATTTATAATGGTGTAATTGTACTCTTGCTGTATCAGGCGCTGCCGAAGTTCAGACACCCAGCTTGCTTCAAGCGGCATACCATAACCGGCACTCAGGCTATCGCCCAGTATCAGCATCACTCGCTGCTCGGCACCCGCCACCGAGCAACCGGCTAACAACAGTAACCATAAATAACGATATAACATGAACCACTCCTCAACGTATATTTTGCAGGCAGAGCAACTGGTTAAGCAAGTCGACAGTCCGGCCGGCCGGCTGACCATACTCGATAATGTGAGTCTACAGCTAAAAAAAGGCGACACGCTGGCGATAATCGGCGTCTCCGGCTCCGGTAAATCCACGTTGCTCGGCATCCTGGCGGGGCTGGATTTGCCCAGTTCAGGCAAAGTCCTCATGCACGACACCGAGCTGGGCTCGCTGAGCGAGGATGGGCGGGCAAGGCTGCGTAATCAACGGGTGGGCTTTGTGTTTCAGTCGTTTCAACTGCTGGCCAGCATGACCGCCCTGGAAAATGTCATGCTGCCGTTGGAGTTAAGCGGCAGGGAAGATGCCGAAGAGACTGCCCGGAGCCAGCTTGCGGAGGTTGGCCTTGGGCATCGGCTGGCACATTACCCCAACCAATTATCCGGCGGCGAGCAACAACGGGTTGCCATCGCCCGGGCCTTTGCCGGTAAGCCGGAGATACTGTTCGCCGATGAGCCGACCGGCAACCTTGACCAGGACACCGCCGGGCAGATCATTGATTTGTTATTTACGCTCAACCGTAACCAGCAGACGACCCTGGTGATGGTCACCCATGACCCGGCCATCGCTGAACACTGCACCAGGACGCTGACCCTGGCGGGCGGGCGGATTGTCTCTCAATCTCATCCGGCCCACTCCCGCCCGGATGCCGCCTGATATGCTGTTAGTCAAGCTCGCCTTAAACAGCCTTCGGCGTGACTGGCGCTCCGGCGAGTTGCGATTGATGGCACTTGCCTTGCTGGTGGCAACGGCCAGCTACACCACAGTCGCCTTTTTTACTGATCGGGTGAACAAGGCCACAAAAATGCAGGCGACTGAACTGCTGGCGGCCGACCTGGTCGTCGCCTCGCCTGAGCCGATTACACAGCAACTCATCGATCAGGCCACCGCACTGGGATTGCAATCTGCCCGCAGCATCACGTTTCGCAGCATGATTGTGGTTGGTGAGCGGCTGGAGTTGGCTGAGGTTAAAGCCGTTGGCACAGCATACCCGCTAAGGGGCCGGATGCGGATCTCAACCGGCCTGTTCTCGCCTGAAATCAGCACCGATCGCATACCGGCAGCCGGTCAGGTCTGGCCTGATACACGCTTGTTTCAGCTACTCAAGCTGTACCCGGATGATGTGGTCTCGGTTGGCGCCAGCCGCCTGCAAGCCAGCAAGGTGCTTACCTATGAGCCTGATCGTGGCGGTGATATGTTTGCCATTGCCCCGCGCCTGTTGATGAACATTGCAGATCTGGAGGCCACTGAACTCCTGGTATCGGGCAGCCGGGCGAGACACAAGCTGCTGCTGGCCGGCGAGGCGGCGGCGATTGACAGATTCCGGGCGCTAGTCACACAGGACCCCGGCTTGACAATCCAGGGGATCCGCGATGCCCGACCGGAGTTACGTACCGCACTTGACCGGGCAGAGCAGTTTCTTGGTTTGGCGGTGCTGGTCAGCGTTGCGCTGGCCGGGCTGGCCATTGCCATGTCTGCCCAGCGCTACGCCAATCGCCATATCGACCACTGTGCATTGATGCGCTGCTTTGGCATTCAGCAGCACGCCATCGCTGTGCTGTATTTCTCACAACTGTTTATCCTGGCGCTGTTGTTCAGCCTGCTTGGGGTGATGTTGGGTTTTCTCGGTCAATACGGTTTATCCGAAATTATGCTGACGCTGGTGGCCACCCCATTGCCCGCCCCCTCGCTCATGCCGTTGTTATATGGTGTGCTGGTGGGCATCATCACCACCACCGGCTTTGCCGCACCGCAACTGGTGAGCCTGCTTAAAGTGCCGCCCTTACGAGTCCTGCAAAGACACCTGGAGGCGCCGCGGATCAGTAACCGCCTGATTTACGTTGCCGCGGCAGGCGCACTTGCCCTGCTGATCCCATGGCAGTCGGGCAATGTGAAAATGACGGCTTATGGTTTTGCCGGCATGGTGGCTACTGTGGTGCTGTTGTTTGTCTTCGCCCGGCTGCTGATCAGGCAACTGGGTAGACTGCGTAAGCGATTAGGCATTGCGATCAAGTTTGGTCTGGCAAATATTGCCCGGCGTGCCGGCATCAGCACGGTGCAGATCTTAAGCATCGGGCTGGGGCTGACTGTGCTGACCCTGCTGACCCTGATTCGCACCGATTTGCTGGCTAACTGGCGCGCAAAACTGCCGGCTGACACGCCTAACTATTTCCTTATCAACATTCAACCTGAAGAGGTTGACCAGCTACGGGCCTTTATTCACCAGCGCACGGGGATTAAGGTGGCCACCAAGCCGATGATCAGAGGCCGATTGTTGACCATTAATGATACGCCAGTCAGTGCGGATGACTACGATGATGCGCGTGCAAAACGCCTGGTGAACCGGGTGTTTAACCTGTCGATAGCGGCCGAGCTACAGGCAGATAACCGATTGGTTGCCGGGCAATGGTGGGGGGAGACGGATGAGCATCTGTTCTCTTTTGAGGAGGGCTTTGCCGAATCATTGCGCCTTAAGATCGGCGATAAACTCAGTTTTACTATTGGCGGCAAGGAAGTCAGCGGCACGGTGCATAACCTGCGCTGGGTGGACTGGGATACGTTCAATGTGAATTTCTTTGCCGTGGCTAACCCGGGCACGCTGGATGGGCTGGCGGGTACGCATATCACCAGTGTATATCTGGATGTTGCTGACAAACCGCTGTTGGTTGAGCTGCTGGCTGCCTATCCGAGCGTTACCGTGTTTGATGTGGATGCCATCCTCACCCAGGTACGGACTATCATGAATCAGGTGATCCATGCGATCGAATTCGTCTTTGCGTTCACCTTGCTCGCGGGTTTTATCGTGCTGCTGGCGGCATTGCAAAGCACACACGATGAACGCCGCTATGAGTCTGCTTTGCTGGCTGTGCTGGGCGGCAGTAAAACGTATATCCTTGGCAGCAGCGTCATTGAGTTCGCCTTGCTGGGTTTGATCGCCGGTGTCATCGCCGCCTTTGCTGCCATCGGCCTGGAGTGGCTGCTGGCCGAATACATCTTCAAGATCAGCATCACGCCTGATTTTCGGGCAGCGTTGATCGTGCCGTTGTTGTCCATGGGTATTGTTATCCTGGGCGGATTATCGGGGATGCGCTCGGTGTTGTCAGTGCCGCCGATAGTTACCATCAGCCGGAGGTAAGGTGGCGGAGAAGCTCTTTTTCTGTGATTTTCGTGTGCTGGTCCAGCAGCATTACCATGCGCTGGCAGCACAGGCGCCCGAAGCACACAGCACGCACTGGTTTTTGTTAAGGTATGTTAGAAGGATTGTCCGCTCCTGTGAACAGCCAGCAGCGCCCTGGCGGGTGGAAAGCGCGATAAAATCCATGCTCCGGTTTTATGTCGATAATATTGATGAGCAATCAGAGCAGGGCGAGCGTTGCCGGCAAGTCTACCAGGCATATAAAAAAACCGTACGGCAGAGCCAGGAAGCCGAATATTGACTGGCCGGACAGCGGCCTTCCTCACCGCCCTCTCACCCGCCGCATCACCATAGAGGGAGCACAGCAAACCGTGTATATTGTCGCTTTATTTTGCCATCAGACCACACATCCTTAAATGAGCCAACTGCAAAACCTGCTCAATAATAACAAGGCATGGGCGGAGAGAATAACCTCGGAGGATGCGGATTTTTTTCGCCGTCTGGCCGAACAGCAACGCCCTGAATACCTGTGGATAGGCTGTAGCGACAGCCGTGTGCCGGCAAGCCAGGTGGTTGATCTTAAGCCCGGCGATGTGTTTGTGCATAGAAATATCGCCAATCTTGTGCAGACCAGTGATGTGAACTGTCAGGCCGTCATACAGTTCGCCGTTGAAACCCTCAAGGTCAAACATATCATCGTTTGTGGTCATTATGGCTGCGGGGGTGTGCTGGCTGCCATGCAGCCGGAATCCGGTGGGCTGGTGGATTATTGGGTCTGGAGCATCAAGCTCACCCGACAAAAACATGCACACTGGTTTAACATGCTGCCGAAAGACAAGCAGCCCGATGTGCTGTGCGAGTTAAATGTGATTGAACAGGCAGTCGTGCTTTCACAAAACAAGATCATCCAGCGTCACTGGCTGGCCGGCCAGGCATTGTATCTGCACGCCTGGATTTACCGCATCCATGATGGGCATCTGTGCGATCTGGATTTTAACTGCGGGCCTGGAGAGGATCCCGACACCGCCTATCAGGCGGCCATAGCCAAAATTAAACATGCCTGAATTTACCGGCCCTGAATTTTCTGGCGATGGGCGGTATGATCATGCCGCACCGGCACGCATTGGCATCCTGCTCACCAATCTCGGCACACCCACTGCGCCCACCAGTGCCGCATTACGCACTTATCTCGCTGAATTTCTGTCAGATGAGCGGGTGATTGAAGTGCCCCGGATGATATGGTGGGGCATCCTGCACGGCCTTATCCTGCGGTTTCGGCCAGGCAAATCAGCCGCCATGTATAAAAAAATCTGGACTGAAAACGGCTCGCCCTTATTGCGCCTGTCTCAAAGGATAGCGATGGCCGTTAAATCGCAATTACATGACGATAACATGGAGGTGGTGCTGGGCATGCGCTACGGTCAGCCCTCAATTGCCAGTGCGATGATCACGCTGCAACAGGCCAACGTACAAAAATTACTGCTGCTGCCGCTGTATCCGCAATACTCGGCAACGACCACCGCATCGACTTTTGATGCCGTCAGTGCGGTGCTGCAACGCTGGCGCTGGCTGCCGGAATTACGCATGATTCGTCACTATCATACCCATGCACAATATATAGCGGCACTGGTGAAAAGCATTCGCCTGCATTGGGCGGAACATGGCCAGCCGGATAAACTGCTGTTCTCTTTTCATGGTATTCCAGAGAGTTATTTTCTGGCAGGCGATCCCTATCACTGCGAATGTCACCACACCGCCCGGCTCATCGCCGAGCAAATGCAACTGGAAACTGACCGTTGGGCGGTGGCGTTTCAATCCCGCTTCGGCCCCAGAAAATGGCTGCAACCCTACACAGACAAGCTGTTAAGCCAATGGGGCAAATCAGGCATTGCACATGTGCAGGTGATCTGCCCGGGGTTTGCTGCCGACTGCCTGGAGACACTGGAGGAGATCAACATGCAAAACCGGCAAGTATTCCTGCAAGCGGGCGGGGAAAAATTTTCCTATATCCCGGCGCTGAACGATCATCCGCTGCATATCAAGGCCCTGTGCGGGTTGATCGAGAAACACACGCAAGGCTGGGCAATTAATGAGACCGACACGCAGCGTGAAGAGCGGGCGGCAAGAGCGGCCCGCATGCAGGCAGCAGGCCGTTAGCCTGGCTAGTGTAAGGGCATCAAGGATTATCCGAGGCATCTGATTACCGCCTATGGGCTATCTATTGGCGGCGACAGAAACGCATTGGAGGCAAAGATGGCGTGGATCATATACAGGCAGATCATCCCGTAAATGATGCGAGGGATCCATGCCGCCAACTGCTGTATACTGGCATTGACCTCGGCCCGTGCAAGTTTGCCATAATGAATCAGGCTGGTATCCAGCCGACCGGCCTGCTCACCGCTGCGTACAAATTCGATAGCCTCATCTGTCATGTATTGATTACCAAGCAGTGCCTCTGTCAGGGTAGCGGATTGATTTTTTAGCCTGATCATCACGGGATAAAAACTCTGCTGTAGCTTTGTATTGCCCAGGGTATTGACAGATTTCGGCAACGCATCAAATACCGGAATGCCGGCCTGTAATAACAAGCCCAGATTCTCAAAAAACCGCACCAGTTCATGTTGAACACACAGCCTGCCGACCAGCGGCAGCTTCAACCATAACGCATCTACGGCGCCCCCAAGGCCGAGGCCCCGCAGGCGACCGGTTTTTAATGCCCCCGGCAACCTCATCAACACATAGCAAAACAAGGCGACTTTGAGCAAAAAGAAGACCGTGGCATGGAGATACCCGCCCGCATCAAGCGTACCGGTCACCAGGCTGGCGATGGGGGCGATAAACACCGCCAGGACAAACACCACGACAGGCAGCGTCATTTTTGCCTGCATCTGCATCGCCAGCCCGTGGTACAACGCATAGTGCTCTGCCAGCCGCTTGAGTATCTGCTCCAGCTTGCCCCCATCAGTGGCCGCCTGAATCATCAGCGTATCCATGTCAGTAAACAAACCAGCGGAGGCACCGGCCACGGCAAACGGCCGACCGGCTTTCAGCTCTGCACAAACCCGGCTTAACATGGGGGTGAGCTCGGCATTGGCCGAGAGCAGCTGGCTCTGAACAGCCTGGTGCAGTGGCATCCCCGCCGCTTCCATCACCGCCAACTGGCGAAACAGCTCAGCTTTTGCCTTCAGTAAATTCAGTTTTTTCATGGCCTTGCCGTGGTGCGGGTTGATGTTCTCTTAACTGGCAGAAAAATATTTCCTGTTAAGGGTCTCAGGCGGGAAAGCAACATTGCCTCTCTCTCGCCCGCCCGCCGTTCAGCCCCGGGCGGGTTTTAGGACAAATGGCGCATAATCAATGGCTGGCGATTTTTCCCGCTGCCGGTTTGCCTGTCTTAACTGCTGCTCAGAACAAGCAATGACCTCCGCCAGGCTGGCAGGCCAGGCTCTGCTGTCAGCCGTGGGGAAAACGGGCGATTGAGTCTCCCCGGAATGGTCAATGGCATCAGGTACACGCACAGTATTTGACGACTTCATAAACTCAAGCCCGTTTGCACAGGCCGCTTCATGCAGCCGGCCTAAAATATTCATGTACAACACCCATCAGCAAACGCCGTTTTTAAGCCTGGCCAGCCGTTGTTATTTTTCAAGCGCTCGCTGTTCGGGCCTCTCAACCGGGCATTATATATCATTGCATCGAAACCAGCCGGTTGAGTATGAGTCCAAAGAAGCGATCGCTGCCTCGAAATAACCAGCCGAGATGCTCATCACATTCCCGACAAAGCAGAACCTGCCAACGGTACTCAGGAAACCAACTGAAATCACTCACCGCCTCACCCATCGCTGTGCAACCCGGGGCCTGCTGAAAACAGCCAAATTCAAAATGAAAACCGGCGGGATTGGTACGCTGGTGGACATGCCGCCCCAGTTTCTCGATTCTAGCCTGGCTATCGGTGATGACCGCCCGACAGAGATGACACAGCAGCCGGTCCGGGCGTGAACGAGACGGCTGCCGGGCTTTTGCCGGCGCCCGCCGTGTTGCCGTCCTGCTGTCAAACAGCAAAGCGATAAAACCGGCAGGGGCAGGCATTTCAATTAAGCTGAATTTTAGCATCAGACCATGATTCTCATGTTTCAAGTATAGCCGTATTTTCAGGCAGGTCATTGCATGACAACATTCCGCAGCGCTTCTTGCCCATGACAATGATATAATGACCGCCATGATGCCGGTCAGCAAGCTGCTCGCCCTGAGAATGCCCATGCAAATGTCCATGAAGCTACCCATGAATATATCCATGGGATTGCCCATCCGCCTGTTGCTGGGTCTGCTCTTTATCCAGAGTTTTACTGTCGCCGCCATGCCGATTGAGCAGCAAAGAAAAGTCTACCTGGAGGCAAGGCAAGCACTCACCGCCGGTCACATCAAGCAATTCAAGCGGCTGGCCGGCTCGATACAGGACTACCCGCTATACCCCTATCTGCTGCACGATTACATGCGGCCACGGCTCTGGAAAATGGCCGATGATGACATCATCCGTTTCCTTAAACGTTATGACGATTTGCCAATGGCGGCCAGGGTACGGCGTGCCTGGCTGCGGGTGCTGGCGAAGCGAGGGCGGTGGTCGGCCTATCTGGATAACTACACACCACAGACCGACATATCGCTCCAGTGCTATCAGTTACAGGCCCGCATCAAGACCGGACGTGAAGCGTATCTGCTGGAGGATGCCCGCACTATCTGGCTGGTCGGCGTCTCACAACCGCCTCAATGTGATGCGGCATTTGCAAAACTCTACCACAGCGAGTTGATGACCGATGAGTTGATCTGGCAACGTATCACGCTCGCCATGGATAAAGGCAACATTGCCCTGGCCGGGTTTCTCAGCCGCAAGCTGCCTGAACAGCAACAGCGCTGGATGCAACGCTGGATAAGCGTGCATCACAATCCCGACAAGGGGATGCGAAATATTCGCTACCAGGATACCCCCGTCAGCCGGGCTATCCTCGTTCACGGTATGCGGCGGCTGACACAGATCAGCATTGACAAGGCCATCGCCCGCTGGGCGGCAATCAAAGATCAGTATGCCTTCAGCCGGGAGCAGATCAATGCCGTGGAGAAGGTGCTGGCCTTGAGGGCAACGGCCAGGCATCACCCGGCGGCAATCCGGCTATTGGATCAACTGGATAAACGCCTGATTGATGCAGATTTATTTCAGTGGCGTTTGCGGGCCGCATTACAGCAGGAAGACTGGCTGATGTTAAAGAACTGGACTTCAGGTGCTGCCCCAAATGATGAGATAAACACCCGCTGGCTGTTCTGGCATGCCCGTGCCTTGCAGATCATGGGCGATGAGCCACAGGCACGCAAGATATTCGCAAAGATCGCCAGGGAGCGTGATTACTACGGCTTTCGAGCCGCCGATCGCCTGCAAAGCCGCTATCACCTCAACCATCACCCCTTGCCAGAGGATCTGGAAGCCTGGCATCAAGTGATGCAGCGCCCGGCGCTCATTCGGGCACATGAATTGTATTTACTCGGCCAGAACTCTTCGGCCCGGCGTGAATGGCAGCATGATCTTAAATCAATGACCACCTACCAGATGCAAATCGCCGCCAACATTGCCGCCAGCTGGGGCTGGCATGATCGTGCCATCCTGACGCTGGGCAAGGCGAAAGCCTATGATGATCTGGTGTTACGGTTTCCGCTGCCCTATCAGGGACGCATTCAACAATACGCTGAGAAACGTGCGCTTGATCTTGCCTGGATGTATGCCCTGGTGCGGGCAGAGAGCGCCTTCATTGAAAAAGTACGCTCGCCAGCCGGGGCGCTTGGCCTCATGCAGGTGATGCCAGAGACCGGAAAAGAGACGGCAAAATCTATCGGTTATCAGCAATTTCATACCACCATGTTGCTGGATGAGGAGCATAATGTGGCCATCGGCAGCGCCTATTTGCAACACATGTTTAAGCATTTCCAGCAGAATTATGTGCTGGCCACGGCGGCTTACAATGCCGGGCCGGGCAATGTTGCCCGCTGGTTGCCCAAACACCAGTGTGAGGACCCGGAGATCTGGATAGAAAAAATTCCGTTTTCAGAAACACGTAAATATGTTCGCCGCATCCTGTATTATGCCAGCATTTACGACTGGCGATTGCGGCAGCAGATTATCCCCTTAGGGCAGAGAATGCAGCACAGCATTCCAACAAAAAAGCAACTCGTTGCTAAACTGGCGTGCAGCCGGCCGGCCGATCATACCGTTGCCTCGATCACACCATAAACCAGCAACACCAAAAAATGCAGATAAGAGAAATTGTTATCCTGGGCGGCACTGGATTTGTCGGGCGCACGCTGGCCAACCAGTTATATCAGGCCGGTTATGCCATCAAAGTGCTCACCCGTAATCGGGAAGCACGGCGCCGGGACCTGCTGCCCATCCCGTCTTTGACGCTGGTGCAGGCAGATATTCACGACCAGGCCGAGTTGAATGCACAGCTGGCCGGTGGCGATGCCGTGATTAATCTGGTGGGCATATTGAATGAGCGGGGCGGCAGCGGCCAGGGCGCTGGCGAGGGCTTTCGTCATGCCCATGTTCAGTTGAGCGAGAAAATCATCGCCGCCTGTCAGCATAATCATATCCGGCGGCTGTTGCAGATGAGCGCACTCAATGCCGATGCAGCTACCGGCAGCAGCCATTATTTAAGGAGCAAAGGGGAGGCTGAAGATCGTATCCATGCGGCGGATAATATTGATGCCACCAGTTTCAGACCCTCGGTGATCTTCGGGCCGGGCGATGCTTTTTTTAACCGCTTTGCTCACCTGCTGAAGGTAAGCCCGCTGGTTTTTCCCTTAGCCTGTGCTGAGGCGAGATTCGCCCCGGTGTATGTGGGCGATGTTGCCCGGGCCTTTGTCCAGACATTGCATGATCCGACCAGCTATGGCCAGCGTTATGCTCTGTGCGGGCCCAGGCAATACACGCTGCTGGAGTTAGTCACGCTGACCCGGCAGTTATGCGGCCTGAACCGGCTGATTATTCCGCTGCCCGATGTGATCAGCCGCTTGCAGGGGCTGTGCTTTGATCTGTTCGGTTTCTGTTTCACCCTGCTTGGCATGGAAAAACCCTTCTCTACCGATAACTACCTGTCAACAAAAACGCCCAGCATCGCTGCCGAGAACGGCCTGCTGGAACTGCATATTGAACCTAAGAGTCTTGAAGGCATCGTGGCCCAGTATATGTCCGGCACATCAACACGAAACCAGTACGATCAGTTTCGCCAGCAGGCAAAACGGGGATGACATCCAGCACCAAGCGGCTTTGCAACATTGACAGATAACCGTTGGGCAAGATACAGATCATAACGCAACCGTATGCAAATCTATCAGGTGGGCGGGGCAGTTCGGGATGAGTTACTCGGCCTTGAGGTAAAAGATCGGGACTGGGTAGTCACAGGGGCAACGCCACAAGAGATGCTGGGCCTGGGTTACCGCCAGGTGGGCAGAGATTTTCCAGTGTTTCTGCATCCTGAAAGCAAGGAAGAGTATGCACTGGCACGCACGGAGCAGAAGACCGCCCCCGGCTATCGTGGCTTTGCCTTCAATACCGCTTCGTCTGTGACGCTCAAGGAGGATTTGCAACGGCGTGATATCACCATTAACGCGATGGCCAGAGACAGCAACGGCGATTTGATCGATCCCTGTCATGGCCAGGCTGATCTAAAAGCCGGTATCATCCGCCATATCTCCCCGGCCTTCTCGGAAGATCCGCTCAGAGTATTGCGCGTTGCCCGCTTCAGTGCGCGCCTTGGCTTTACTGTGGCTGATGAAACGTTGCGACTGATGCGGGCGCTGGCGGCCTCTGGCGAGTTGACCACGCTCGCCCCGGAGCGAATCTGGATTGAAACAGAAAAAGCACTGACAACTGAACGGCCGCGGCGGTATTTTCAGGTGCTGTATGACTGTGGTGCGCTGGCCGTGATATTGCCGGAAATTGCCCGCTTGTTTGGCATACCGCAACCGCCGCAACATCACCCGGAGATCGACTGCGGTATACACACGCTTATGGTGCTGGATATGGCCTGCCTGTTATCCACCGACCCGGTCATTCGCTTTGCCGCCCTGGTGCACGATCTGGGAAAAGCGGCGACACCGGCAGCCATCCTGCCCAGCCATCGCGGCCATGAGGAGCGCGGCGTCACGATCATACACAAGCTGGCCAATCGGCTGAAGCTGCCGGGCAAATACCGCGAGCTGGCCGTGCTGGTATCCCGCTATCATCTTGATTGTCATCGGATTGAGGAGATGCGGGCCAGCACCATTTTAGCCAAACTGGAGGCACTGGATGCCTTTCGCCGACCGCAGCGCTTCAGGCAGTTTCTGCTGGTCTGTGAAGCCGATGCCAGGGGCCGCAAGGGCATGGAAAATATCGCCTACAGCCAGGCTGAGTTTTTCAATCGTTGCCTTGAGGTGTGTGCAGCGATAGACAGCCAGCCGTTGCTGGCCGATGGTTTGCAGGGTGAGATGCTCGCCGCGGCCATCAGAGAACAACGCCTGCAGGCGATCAAGGCACTGGATTCTGTATCAGATAAAAATAACAAACAATAAGCCACCCAATAGCAAGCGATAGATGACATAGGGCAACAGGGCGATGCGATCAAGCAGCTTCAGAAAATAATGTATCGCAACATAGGCACTCAGAAAAGAGACCAGCACGACTGTCAGCAGCCCTTTCCAGTCGACCGGGGCGGTGCTGTCAATCAGTTCTAACACCTCATAAGCACTGGCGATCAAGATCACCGGGATCGCCAGCAAAAAAGAAAAGTGCGAGGTTGCCTGCCGATCAAGGCCGAGTAACAAACCGGCGGTGATGGTCACGCCAGAGCGGGAAGCACCGGGTATTAATGCCAGCATTTGCACACAGCCGATAATCAGCGCATCCCTCAAGGTCACATCGGTCAGCACCCGTTCACGCCGACCGGTGACATCGGCCCACCATAGCGGCAAGGCAAACAGCAAGGTGGCGGCAGCGATGATCAGGGGATGGCGTAAATCAAGCTCAAGCAGGACGGCGATGACCATGCCGGCCAGGCAGACCGGCACAGTGGCTATCAAGAGATACCAGGCAAGCCGGCCATCCTGTGACGGCGGTTGGGTAAAAGAGCCCAGCCAGCCGGTGATGATTTGCCCGAGTCGCTGCCGGAAATACCAGCTAACGGCCAACAGGCTGCCGGCATGGGCGGCCACATCATACCGCCGGCCCTGATCGGGATAATCCATCAACTCCGGCAAGAGGATGAGGTGGGCCGAGCTGGATATGGGCAGAAATTCGGTCAGCCCCTGCAACAGGCCTAGCAACAATAAATGAAAAAAATCCAAGCACCTGCTCCTTCAAAGACGCGGCAACGGGTTATTAAAAGAAAAACCGATCAAGTCGGTATCAAACTGCTGGTTAAATCCAATCACCTTAAACCGCTCCCCCATTGCCGCCGGCAGGATGAGTTGCCTGGCCTCGGCAGATAAGCGGATCAGATCCCCGCTGCCATCGCCCGCTTTGCCTGAGAGAATACGATCCAGCCCGCAGCCGACAAGAAAGCTGGCCTGGTTGGTATAGCCTGCCACCTTGAGGCCGGCTGCCACGGCACAATCGGCCAGGGCGGTGAAATCCACGGATGCCGTTATATCCTGTAAGCCCGGATAATAAAACGGATCATCATGTACACGATGCCGATAATGGCACAGCAAAGTCCCATTAACACGTTGCGGGTGATAATACTCTCGGCGAACATAACCGTAGTCTATCAGCAGGATAACGCCTGCCACCAGCGCATCGGCCAGGCGGCTTATCCAGGCCGCCTGATGGGGGTTGATTTCAGTCACGTAGCGATGCGGCAGATCATCTGTCAGCGTGGCCAGCACCGCCTCCACCTGTTGCTGCACGTCCTCTGCCGCCGGCATGACCTGCCAGCCAAACTGTCCCTGACGATGAGAGACATGCAGCTCATTGATACGCTTGCCTTGAAGCGCAATCCGTTTTACCGGCAGGGCATCCAGCACCTCATTGGCCAGGATAACGCCGTTGATACCATGGCTGGGCAACCGCTCCAGCCAGGTGATATACGGCAGCAGATGGGGCACGCTCTGCTGTAGCACCTGTTGCTGACGTTGCTTGAGTTCAGCACTGATTTCCACAATATAATAGCAGGCTGGCAACTGCTGTTGCCGCTCCAGAGCCAGCAGGATATCCCGTGCCATCACACCCGTGCCGGCCCCCAACTCCAGCAGGCAACCATCTGTCATGCCTGCCAGCACCTGTTGGCATTGTACCGCAAGACACTCGGAGAACAGTGTCGATATGACCGGGGCGGTGACAAAATCACCGGCCTTGCCTATCTGCTCTGCTCCGGCGGAATAATAGCCGAGACCAGGCGCATATAAGGCCATCTGCATAAAACGATCAAAGCTCACCTGCCCGCCTTGCCGAGTGATCTCATCAATGATCACATCGCACACCCGGCGACTATGTTCACAGGCCGGGTCATCAGGCCCGGGCAATGGCCCGGAGAGTCGCTGTTTATCCATTCGATTTATGTAAAAAATGATTCCTTGCCGACTGCATTGATCTTCTTGGCAAGTCAGGGATGCGCTTGCTTCTATGTTTCTGCATAATACACCAGGCCATGCAACGGAAAACAGCCTTGATCACGGGCGCCTCACGGCGGATTGGTGCAGGTATTGCCAGGCACCTGCATCAAAAAAATATTGATGTTGTTGTGCATTACCGGCATTCAAAAGCCGCGGCCGAGTCCCTGGTCAAGTCGCTGAATTTAAGCCGACCAGCATCGGCCCTGGCGGTGCATGGCAATCTGCTGGATAAGGCCAGTTATGATGACCTGATTGCACACAGCCTGGCGTTGAACGGTGTGCTGGATATCCTGATCAATAATGCCTCGATGTTCTATCCCACCCCCGTGACCGCCTTCAACGAGGACGACTGGGATGCACTCATCGGCACCAATCTCAAGGCGCCGCTGTTCCTGTCCCGGAACGCTGCCCCGCACCTTGAACAACAGCGTGGCTGTATTATCAACATCACCGATATACACGGGCTGAAACCACTGGCAGGCCATCCACTTTACAGCATGGCAAAGGCCGGCTTGATCATGTTGACCCAGTCGCTGGCGAGGGAGCTGGCACCGGCGGTGCGGATCAATGCGATTTCACCCGGGGCGATCCTCTGGCCGGAGACGATGAAGGCCGAGGTGCAGGCGGATATTCTTGCGCGCATACCCCTTAAAAGACAAGGCGAGCCTGGCGATATCGCCAAAGCGGCTTACTTTCTGATTGCCGAAGCAGACTATATCACCGGGCAAATTCTCAGTGTGGATGGCGGGCGCAGCCTGTACAGTTAGGCGGCGGCCTATGGCTGCTTGCTCTCTGCCCCGGTCGCCAGGTGCCACTTGAGGATATTCAGCTCAATGAAGAGAAACGCCAGCAACCATAAAAAAGCATCCCAGAAATCGAGAAACTCACCGTATATTCCCCAGTACAGCGCACAGGCAAACAAGATCGAATACACCACGGCCTTGATGAGTTTACCGGCAGCTGCCATCTTCCGGGTCAGCCGGTGTCTTGATTGCAGATAGACCTCAGCCTCCAGCAACAACACAACGATCAGCCAATCGCCGGCATTGATGATGTCCACCAGCGCCAGATGCACGGCCTGCTGCATTGCCGGGACCGTGCTGATGATGGGGGTACCGGCGATGCGTACCAGTGGCTGCCCCTGCATGGCAAGACAGACATCCGGCGTTATGGCGGCATAATTATCCACCCGCATATAGCGATACTCGGTGTCCACCAGGCGGCACACATCGGCGGTGATAAACGGCACGGTATCGGTGACCACCCCATACTGCACACAGTAGCCGTAAAACGCATACAGAATCACTAGGTAAGACAATGAGCGCAGCCCGGTCAATCCCCACCTAAGCCCGCCCTTGAGTTGCTCATCGGCGATGATGGCCGTCTCCAACTCAAACAACAATAACAGCATCACCCAGGCCAAGGTGTCGATGGTGGATGAATACGCCTCGGCGATGTGAGGCCACGGCAGCCAGAGGCCGTATAACTCCAGGCTGTCACTGGCCTCCTCAATAAAAAAGAAAAAGACATTGGCGGCCAGCAGGCAATACACCGAATACTTAAAGACACGGTAAAGCTGCATGGGGGTGAGGTTGAAATGACGATGCAGGGCCGGGCTTCTCATAGCGGCGGACGGCAACCCGAATGATCGTTATGCCAGGATGATGACGGGCATCTAACAGCCCGTGCCTTGCAACAGCCGTCTGTGATTACCGGGTCAAGACACAGCAAACAATTAGCTTGATAACAGTAACTTGTCAAGCGTACACTGCTAACATCATGAGAAAAAATATTAAGATGGGGCAGAAGAATACAATAATGGGTACAATGAATCTCAAAAAACCAATACGCCTATAGACAAGGCTGAAGCCGCCCTACCGGTCCCAGCTGGTGATGCCATGCCGTGCCAACTTCCCATACGCCATTACCTGAGTAATCGAGGTAACGAATGGCATGCCCATACCAGGGCCGTACCACCAGAGCTTGAAGCTCCTTGACAGCGCAGCCGAATAGTTCGGCTTGCCCCCGGATGGCGCAATGATGCGGAGATTGAACAGCCACTTCCTGGGCGTGGTGCCTAACGTTGACAGCAGCCCAGCTTCAATGAAAATCCAGACAAGGGGTAAGAAAAAATAAAAAGACAAAGCGATCGCTTGACTAAGCTCTTCCAACTCAGCATCGCTTGTCGCATATGCTGCTTCAGGGTTTAATATCATCAATATTATGAGAAACATTGTAAATATCACAATAAACACTATATATGCTAAGAACATGTCAAACATACGAGCAAAATATCTTTTCCACTGACGAACAGCAAGGAATCTGTACCAAAAACCAAGCTGATCACCATCAGAACGTGAATCAGCCGCAGACGGCAGCACGGATGCGATGGCGTTTTCAGCGCCGGGGAGCATGGCTGTTTATCTTGCAGATGCTCCGCAGTAACCGCAGAGTCTTGCATCATCGGCTAATGCTTCACCGCATTGCCTACAGAACATAACCCCTCCTTACGTCAGACAGTCCTTGCGAGTTCTCCCCTGCATTATGCTATCCTGGCCAGCACTCAGGCTCACTTAAATTCAGGGAACTCGCTTTCAATCAGCCAGCGGCCTGAGTCTTCGTTGCGCCACAACTCCAGCCGCACTTCCTCTTCCCGCAACATGCCAACCGTATCATCGTAGTAAGACAGGCTGAACACGACTGATGCGGTATCGAATGTCGGGCTGAGGATCTTCTCCTGCATCTTGTGGCCGGTGATGCGTATCGGTTTCAACCTCGCCAGATCAACCGCGGCCTGCTCGCCCTCACGGTTGACATGCAGCCGGGCGGCCTCGTTAAAGCGAGACCAGCGCAGGTTGGCGATGTAATGGTTGACAAACGCATCAAAATCTTCGGTTTTTTTGGTCGAGCCAGGCGTATTGCAGGCCGACAATAAAATCATACAGCACAACATATATACCAGACGGATTGCCATGGACGACTCCGGTGAGAATCTGGCGGAATATTCCCGCATATCCAGGCTTAATTCAAATCTAATTGCACCTGCTGCAATGCCTGACCGGGCTGATCAAAGCCCTGCCACAAGCGGGCAAAGCTCAGGCCGGAGACCGGATGCCGCATCTGCCCGGCAATCTCGGCCAGCGGTCTCAGGACAAACGCATATTTTTCAATATCCTCCCGGGGGATGGTGAATGCGGCATTTGTCATCACCAGATCATCGTATAACAACAAGTCCAAATCCAGGCTTCTCGGCGAGAAACGCGGCTGTGTGCGATCACGCCCGTGGGCATCCTCAATCGTGCGTAATAACTGATATGTCGCCTCCACGCTGGCCGCCGTTTCAAAGCCAATGACCAGATTATAAAAATCATCACCGGCAAAACCCACGGCGGCATTTTGGTAGATGTTGGAGATCAGCAGATGACCGACGTGTTGCCTGAGCGCCTGCACGCCTGAACGGATATTCTGCTGCCAGTCAACATTACTGCCGATGCCAACGAAGACCTGCGCCATGGTCAGGGCTTCTTGCTGCGCTCGATGATGATGCCTACATCACGTACCCCGCGCACAGCGCCTTTTTTGTTCAATTTCAGCCGACACCAGGACAAGGCAAACTCCTGTAGCAGAATGTCGGTGATCCTCTCGGCCAGCGTCTCCACCAGCTGATACTCACTCTGCTGAACGAAACTGATGAGCCGCTTGGTCACCGCCTTGTAATTCACCGTGTCTTCGATCCTGTCGGTGGCAGCGGCCCGGGCAATATCGGCGCTCATTTCAATATCCAGGATAAGGGTTTGCGTTGTACGTCGCTCCCAGTCATACACACCAATGATGGTATCAATACGCAAATCGGATATGTAGATGATGTCCATGCTCTGCTACTGTGTTCAATGGCGGGCGGGTAGCATAAGACAGATAGATCATCAAAGACAAGACAAATGACTTGACCACGACAAGCGAAGGCAGTCCAATAACCTCATGTCTGTCTACCTTGGCATGGTCATCCTGGCGTATCTGCTCGGCTCGCTCGCCAGTGCCATCCTGATATGCAAGGGCCTGCGGCTTACGGATCCGCGCATTCAGGGCTCCGGCAATCCCGGCGCCACCAATGCCCTGCGCCTGCATGGCAGAAAAGTGGCCGCCCTGATCCTGGCCGGCGATATGCTCAAAGGGATGCCCGTCATCCTGCTGCTGCATCATCTACAGGCCGCCGATGTCTATATCGCCGCGGCCGGGCTGGCGGCGTTTACCGGCCATCTGCTGCCGCTGTATTTTGGTTTCCGTGGTGGCAAAGGCGTGGCGACACTCATCGGCGTCCTGCTGGCTACCCACTGGCTGCTGGGGCTGACCTTCATCAGCATCTGGCTGTTGGTTGCCATGATCAGCCGTTACTCGTCACTGGCCGCCATGACGGCGGCGGGGCTGACACCGCTATTCACCTGGTTATTGCTGGCTAATCCGATCTACGTCCTGAGCTTTGCGCTCATGTCAATCGCCTTATTGTGGCGTCATCGATCGAATATCACGGCATTACTTAACGGCACGGAAAGCAGAATAGGGCAGCACAGCCCCTGAGCATCAGTGCGCCCTGGCAGCAATCGGCCAGCGCGGATAGGCTGCAAACCCCAGGGGAGAATGCCGATCAGAATTCGGGGGAGATGTGATGGCCGCCGGCGGCTGCAATTTCACATAACCGGCATAGGCGATCATGGCACCGTTATCCACGCAGTAATCCGGCCGGGGATAAAACACCTTACCACCCCGTGCCTCCAAAAGGCGGCGCAGGCGCTCCCGCAACTGCTTATTGGCACTGACGCCACCGGCGGCCACCAGCTGCCTTGCACCGCTGACCGCCAGCGCCCGTTCACATTTAATCGCCAGCGTATCCACCACGGCCTCAACAAAGGCACAGGCCAAGTCGGCTCTCGCCTGTCTATTGTGTTCTTTGGAGGCTTGCTCACCGGCGGGCAACCCGGCGATGGCCGAGGCGGCGGCGGTCTTCAAGCCACTGAAACTGAAATCCAGCCCGGGCCTGTCCGTCATGGGCCGGGGGAAGGTATACACCCCCGGCCGGCCCTCATCCGCCAATGCCGATAGTGCCGGCCCGCCCGGGTAGCCGAGGCCCATTAAGCGGGCCGTCTTGTCAAAGGCCTCGCCAGCGGCATCGTCCAGGGATTCGCCCATGAGCTGATAATCGCCAATCGCATTCACCAACACGAGCTGAGTGTGGCCGCCGGAGACCAGCAGGGCGAGAAATGGCAATGTCGGTGTATCCTCTTCCAGCATCGCCGCCAGCAGGTGTGCCTCCATGTGATTCACCGCCACCGCCGGCACGCCAAGCGCATAGGCCAGGCTGCGGCCAACGCTGGCGCCCACCAGCAATGCCCCGATCAGGCCCGGCCCGGCGGTATAGGCCACGGCATCAATGGCGGACTTGTGCAAACCGGCCTGCTTCAGACAGGCATCGATCAGCGGGCTGATGCGGCGGATATGATCCCGGCAGGCCAACTCCGGCACCACCCCGCCATAGTCGGTGTGCAGCGTGACCTGGCTGTGCAGTTGCTGTGCCAGAATACCCTCACCTGCCGCATAAATGGCAATCCCGGTCTCATCACAGGAAGTCTCTATACCTAATATCCGCATTGTTCGTGCCTGGTTGATAAAATACCGCTAATTTAAGGTTGAATTTACTGCGATTCTGACTAGAATCCTCAGCT
This sequence comes from Gammaproteobacteria bacterium, assembly GCA_963422205.2. GTDB lineage: Bacteria > Pseudomonadota > Gammaproteobacteria > Eutrophobiales > Eutrophobiaceae > CAXMWX01. The sequence continues at coordinate 98,091 of CAXMWX010000003.1, forward strand.
TCATTAATTTCAGGTTACGCTCTGTTAATTTCGGGATCATGCTTGCAGGCCATACCTGAATCAAACAGCCACTTGGTAGCCAAAGCCATTCATTCTGAGGATTAAGAATTATTCCATGCCATCTGTCAAAGTAAAAGAAAATGAGCCGTTTGACTTCGCTCTGCGCCGCTTTAAGCGTGCCTGTGAGAAAGCTGGCACACTGGCCGAGGTGCATCGCCGTGAGTCCTACGAAAAACCCACCCAGATAAGAAAGCGCAAGGCGGCGGCGGCGGTTAAACGCCATCAGAAACGCATGATGAAAAATAACCTCAGACAAACCCGGCTGTATTAATCCTGCCCGGCATCTCTCAAGCCGTATCATCGTATTACTGACCGCCGCCCTATGGCTGATCTCAAGACCCGGATCACTGATGATGTCAAGCTCGCCATGCGCCATAAAGACCGGCCCCGGTTGGCGGCGTTACGTCTTATAACGGCTGCCATCAAACAGGTTGAAGTTGATGAACGCATTGACATCGACGATGCCAACGTCCTTGGCATCCTTGACAAGATGGTCAAACAGCGGCGCGATTCTATTGCACATTATGAGGCCGCCGGGCGCCAGGACTTGATCCATCAGGAGCAATTTGAACTGGATCTGATCCAGTCCTATCTGCCGCCGCCTCTGACAGAGGATGAGATTGCCGAGTTGATCGATAGTGCGATTACCGATACCGGGGCTGGCGCCGTCAAAGACATGGGCAAAGTCATGGCACAGCTCAAACCCGCCCTCAAGGGCCGGGCCGATTTGGGCAAGGTAAGCGGCCTGGTGAAGGCGAAATTAGGAAATGATAACGGAAGCTAACCCTCGTTTTCTTTGAGTAACTGCCTCACGACTCCTCGGATTTCCCGAATTCTCATCCGTTCGGTTAAGGAGAGAATGTACGTTTGCTGGCTGGACTGCTTGTCGTATTGACACAACTTCATCGTAGTCAATCTCAGCAGATCGCAGAATGCCCGGCCTGTCATCGCCTCCTGCGCGGTTATTTTGCCCTTGAAACCAGTGACTATAGCCTTGCGGTCATCCTGATTGAAACAGCAGAAATGGGCGGATAGGCGGTACGGCAACTGGTAGGCACTTCGCTCAATGAATGAGTGAATGGAATGTCGTCCCGCCATCGCCTTTTTGGTATCAAACTGGTGGCCATCTTTCAACTCCACTACATAACAGCCCTCGCGTCGCTTGAATATCAGGAAATCCGGCTCCGAACCGGGGAAGTCAATCGTCTCGCATTGTTTGATTTGCCGCTTGTTGGCTACCCATACTCCATCAGGCATAATCTCTACTTGTAAAAATTCATCCAGATCATCAATTCGTTGAACACGATCCAGTATCATGCGCTCCAATTCTGTGCCAGATGATATGACGGCAGATTGGATGCGGCTTATCAGCTTGCCCAATGCAGGAATGCCGAACAGCCTGTCATAGCCACCAGAAGTCTCCTTCGGTTCAGCGTCCTGTCTCTGTGGCATTTATCCGTTCAGATCACAGCCAAGAAAATGACGCCCGTGCAATTTGGCCGCCTCCATCACCGTAAAGTCACCAGCGGCCGGATCAACGATCACATCCCCCTCATGGCTGACCGCAGCGATCAATTCTCCTTGCAGGTCTATGGGTTTTTTATGCGGGTGGCCGTTTGCATTTTTCACCTTCTCACGCCAGGTATCGGGTATGTTATGGTTTTTCCAAACGCCTTTGGCCTTGCGCGGCTTGCGTTGCAACACGATGCAGTATTCGGTCGTCCGGCGGCTTCGATAGCCCATGCCGATTTTTCCCTTGTCCCAATTCACGAGATCAACGACATCAAGATCGGTGCCAGCCAGCCATTCACGGAAGCCGTTGCATAAGTGGAACTTGTCGACCCATAAAAACACATGGCCGGACGGTATCAGTATCCGATCAATGCGTTTGACAAAATCCGCTATTACCTGCCCGCTCATCTGCTGCAATGCCGCACGGCGCATCCCGCGCTTTTTGCCTTCATTGCCGTAGCTCATCTTGTCCAGTAACCCGCGATACTGCGGATCAAAGAACACCACCGGAATGGTGGCGGCCGGCAGCTTCTCTAACAGCCTCATCCCGTCCATTTGCAGACGGGTATTCAACGCCACCCCCGCCGGCAGAGCAATCGCTGGCGGCCGTATGGTGCGGACGCTGGAGAAAACACTGGCCGTTGACGCATTCGGAGTTGGCGATAGGGGATCCGTTTTTTCTCTAGCCGATCTGACCATGGTATTACATGATTAATTGATTGCAGTCAGTAGTAGATCATACATGATAAAAGCCATCAAAAGTTATTTGACTTCAACAAGTTAATCATTTCATGGTTAGCAAGCACAGTAACGGCTGCAACTCCCCGGCATCTTAAAATAAAGACCAGCAGGTTTCACTGTGTCATAATGCGGCCTTTATACTTGCCCTGCAATGGCCGGACATATCCCCAGAGATTTCATTGAAGACCTGCTCGCCCGCATCGACATCGTTGATGTGATAGATGACTGCGTGCCCCTACGCAAGGCCGGCAAAAATCATCAGGCCTGCTGCCCGTTCCATGAGGAGAAAACCCCCTCATTCACCGTCAGCCAGGATAAGCAGTTCTATCATTGCTTCGGTTGCCATGCCAACGGCACAGTGATCAGCTTCCTGATGGAGTACCGCAACATGCGCTTTCCCGAAGCTGTGGCAGAGCTGGCCAGTCGCTGCGGCTTATCGGTTCCGCAGGCAGCAGGATACACCCCGGCGATCAACGCCCATGCCGAGTTGCACGAGCTGCTGGAGTTGATTATTCAGCACTACAAGCGGCAGTTACGCGAACACGGCAAACAGGCGGTGGATTACTTAAAACAGCGCGGCATCAGCGGGGAGATTGCCGCCGCCTATGAACTGGGCTATGCACCGCCCGGCTGGGACAAGCTGCTACAGCAATTTGCCCCCTCGAAGGCAGCTGCACAACGGCTGGCACAAGCCGGCATGATTATCGCCCGTGATGATGGCAGCTATTACGATCGATTTCGTGACCGTATCATGTATCCGATTCGCGATCAGCGTGGCCGGGCTATCGGTTTCGGTGGCCGCATCATGGGAGAGGCAACCCCTAAATACATCAACTCCCCGGAAACGCCCGTATTTCACAAAGGCAAGGAATTATACGGCCTCCATCAGGCGCGGCAGAAAGATAAACATCTGCGCTGCCTTTATATCGTTGAGGGGTATATGGATGTGATCGCACTGGCGCAGTACGGCATCCACAACGCCGTTGCCACCCTGGGCACGGCAGTCAGCAGCGATCATATTGCGCGCCTGTTCCGCAATACCGGCCAGATTATCTTTTGTTTTGATGGCGATGAGGCCGGCAGACAGGCCGCCTGGCGTGCCATGGAGACCACCCTGGCGCACCTGCGTGATGGCCGAGAGGCACGCTTTAAGTTCATGCCGCCGGGCGATGATCCGGATTCTTACGTGCGAACCTACGGCGCCGAGACCTTCCTGAACCCGGCAGATGCTGTGCCGTTATCCGATTTCCTGCTGGATGGCTTGACATCCAGCACGGATCCGGGTTCGCGTGAAGGCCGTGCCAGGCTGTTGCATGAGCTGCTGCCGTTTATCAACAAGCTGCCCCGCAGCGGCCTTAAAGACATGCTGATCCAGGATGTCGCCACCTTATGCAGGCTGCAACGGCAACACATTGAAGACCGGCTGGCCGGGCTGCCCGTTGATAAACCGCAGCACACCACCCGCACGGCCAAAACCAGAGCACCTGCCGGGGATGGCCGCGGCCTGCTGGGTAATATCGTGTGTTATATTTTGATCAAGCCTGAATTGGCCAAATACGTGGATGAGGTTGAGGCATTGCGCGCTGTCCCGGTGGCCGGGGTCAATTTCCTCATTGAACTGCTTGAACTTGTGCATCAGCGCCCCGATATACCTTGCGCGGCCATTATTGAACACTGGCGGGGGACGCCTTATGAGGCACGCCTGCACCAGCTGATCAGTAGCTCTGACATACTGGATGAGGATGGCTTTGATCTGGAGCGCCAGTTCCTGGATGCCATGGACAGGCTGAGAGAAAAACAACGCCAACAGGAGCTGGCGATATGCGCTGAGAAGAACCCCAGCGAGATGTCAGAGGCAGATAAGGACGCCTTGAGGAAGCGGATTTCTGCGCTAAAATTAAGCTGAAACCAGTCTGCCTAGCCCTTGGGGCAGTTGTATGCTATGCTTTAAGATTATTTTTTTGTCTGCCGTTTATCCGGCGATATGTTTATCCGACAACGCACCTGATAACACCAAGAGATTAAAACAACATGTCAGAAATTGAAGAATACGCCAGCCCGCCACAAGCCATCAGCGAGGATGATGACGAACAATCACAACTGAAACTGCTCATCGCCAAAGGCAAGGAGCAGGGCTTTTTGACCTACCATGAAGTGAACGAACACCTGCCCGATGAGATAGTCGACCCGGAGCAGATCGAAGAGATCATCAATATGATTACGGATATGGGCATTGAAGTGCATGAGTCGCCGCCGAATCTGGATTTGCTGATGTCTGCCAACACTACCGGCAGCACAGATGATGCGGCCTCGGCGCTGGTGGCGGTGGAGAACGAATTTGGACGCACCACCGATCCTGTGCGTATGTACATGCGTGAGATGGGCACGGTCGATCTGCTGACCCGGGAAGGCGAGATCAAGATTGCCAAGCGCATAGAGGACGGGATTAACCAGGTGTTGTCAGCGCTGTCGTTATACCCGAACACGATTGACATGCTGATTGACGCCCACGGGCTGGTCGAGAAAGAGATCATGAAGCTGGCCGACATCATCGTTGGCTTTAACGATCAGGAAGAATACCCGGATGAGGGCTTGCCACCGCCGGTCACCGAGGCGGCCAAGCGTGATACGAACACCAGCAAAGAGACCGACTCCGGCAGTGATGATGCGCCCGATTCCGCCATTGATACGGAAGAGATACGGCGCACCATCAGGACGATTGACGGGATTCACAAAAAACATATCAAGGCGTTACAGCGCTATGGCCGCACGCACAAAAAGACCATCGCCCTGCAAGAGCAACTGACGGCAAAATTCATGGAGTTAAAACTTGCACCACGTTTTATTGATGATCTCACCAACAATGTCAGGGTGTTGATCGAGCTTATCCGTTCCACCGAGCGTGAGGTGATGAAACTCTGTGTCCGTGTTGCCAAGATGCCGCGCAAGGATTTCATCGACTCTTTTCCCGGCAGTGAAATACAGCTTGACTGGATCAAACAGCATGTAAACAGCAACAGCCCCTATTCCTATGCCCTGGCGGGGATGCAGGAGGATATCATCAGGCTACAGCAAAGGCTGGCGGTTGCCCTGGAAGATAATTTGTTGAGCATTGTGGAATTAAAAGAGATCAACCGCAAAGTCTCGCTCGGCGAAGCCAAGGCTAGACGGGCGAAAAAAGAAATGGTTGAGGCCAATCTGCGGCTGGTGATCTCCATTGCCAAAAAATATACCAATCGTGGCCTGTTGTTTTTGGATCTTATCCAGGAAGGCAACATTGGCTTGATGAAGGCGGTGGATAAATTCGAATATCGCCGCGGTTACAAATTCTCAACGTATGCGACCTGGTGGATACGTCAGGCCATCACCCGCTCTATCGCCGATCAGGCCAGAACGATTCGCATTCCAGTGCACATGATTGAGACCATTAACAAGCTCAACCGCATCTCGCGCCAGATACTGCAAGAGAAGGGGCGCGAGCCGACACCGGAAGAGCTGGCAGAAAAAATGGATATGCCGGAAGAGAAAGTCCGCAAGGTGTTGAAGATCGCCAAAGAGCCTATCTCCATGGAAACCCCGATAGGCGATGACGATGACTCGCACCTGGGCGATTTTATCGAGGACTTGAATACCCTGGCACCATCGGACTCGGCCAGCTTTGAGGGTCTGCGGCGTGCAACCTGTGACTCCCTCGGCGGCTTAACCCACAGAGAGGCCAAGGTGCTGCGTATGCGTTTCGGTATTGATATGAACACCGATCACACGCTGGAGGAAGTCGGCAAGCAGTTTGATGTCACCCGTGAACGTATCCGGCAGATTGAGGCCAAGGCGCTGCGGAAGTTACGTCACCCAAGCCGGTCGGAGCAATTACGCACATTTCTGGATCAGGGATGAGTGTTTTCAGGCCAGAGAGCGCTCAAGGAGGGCAGCGCTCACACGTTAAGGTGACAGGAACTGATCTATCGCATGGCGTCCTGTAACTCGCTGTCCGCTTGCGTTATAATAACCATCGTCATTGCAGACATGCACAGTGTGAACACATCTGATCAAGCATGTCTGACAAGTTTTCTATAGAGGGCCTGTAGCTCAGTTGGTTAGAGCAGTGGACTCATCAAAACGGTGCGTTCATATCGAAAGATATGAAATGAACGGGATGAATTCAGGGAAACCTTAACGGTTACGCTGATGGCAACCCTGAGCCAAGCCGGGGGTACACCGCCGGAAGGTGCAGAGACTACCTGAGAACTTCAGTGTTCTTAATAACAGGCAAGAGCGTCCCGCACCCTGCCGTTATCGGTATTAGGGGTGATGAGATAGTCCGCTCCTGTTGGAAATAACAGGAAAGAGTGAATCCATTGGTCGTAGGTTCAAGTCCTACCGGGCCCACCATTTCATGCCGTTCAGCCGTACCTGGAACAGCGGCTTATCCTTGCCTGTCTACCCATGGCAGGTCGAATGGTTAATCTGCCCTCATGTGCCGGAGGGTTGTATCCTGCTTATTTTGTATCGGCGGCGGTTCTGTATTCCTCGGATAATATGCGCCGTCAGCAAGAAGGGAATGAGGAAGCCGACAGCTGCATGCAAGTAAGCAATGATCGTTCTGATATTCTCAGCTGCAAGGTAGTAAAGCGCATAAGCCGTTATGATTTGAAATGCAAACGCACTGCATAGCGTCATGCCCAGATAGCGCCATTTGGCCAGCGCCAAACCAGAGGCGATATGACTGAATAACAGGCCGCCATAAATTATCATCATCAGAAAAGCAGCAGCACCATGTAGCATCAATGCAGGTTGTTGCCAGGGATGTTTTTCAGGGCCGAATTCGCCTTCCACGATGAACCATGTATTTAAGATAAAAAACACGACCCCGCTAACCCAGCTTGTTGTTAATGTGGCAAACAGAAACAGCCTGAAACTCAGCGGTATTCTAAGCGTTATGAACGACATGATTGCAGCACATTTTAAGACAGTCTGCCTGTCTCATCTATCACGACCAGTGTGGCGTTGATCGAATCAAACAGCACATGATACCCACGCAGTAGATAAGCGACTTTTGTCAAGCCATCTGCCAGCATGCAACTGTCGGCAAAGACGGAAAAACTGCTGTTTTCCATTACGGGAAGGCCGGATGCCGGTGTAATGATGACACTGCTGCCATCCAGATAGTAAGCGGCGCTGGTGGCAAGCGCATCTGCCTGCATCTGTAGTGCTACCAGTGTTTTTTTATCTTCGCCGGGAGACTTGATGAAGACCTCTTTGCCTTGCCAGTGATTCATACGAAGATCGCCACCCGCATTGACTGTGACATCCACATCATCATCAAATAATGAGATGGCCTGATCGACGGCATATCCCTTGGCAATGCCCCCCAGATCGATAAGCATGTTTTTTTCAAAGCTAACCTCCCCGGCCTGCAATGTTATGTCTTGCCAGCAGGCAGACGGCTCAACGTTATTTTTAATACAAGGCAGATGCCCTCGTTTGACCAATTCCGGTGCGATGCTGATATCAAAAATACCATCGGTTAATGCGCTTATTTCCAGCGCCTGCCTCAGCACGGCCTCCATATCCCCGGAAATTTTGCATGGATTAAGATGGGCATTTAAGTTGATATGTGTGAGCTCGCTGTCAGCATCATGAAAGCTCATCAGTTTTTCAATTCTCTGTATTGCTGCATAAGCCTTGTTGCTCATCTCAATAAGCACATCATCCGTCACATCAGCCGTGATATTCACTTCAACATAAGTGCCAAGCAACGGCTTACAGCGGGAAAGGGAATTCATCAACACGGCCACGAAGTGAATTTACAGGCGGCTCAATACCTGCTGCCATGTATGTGTGAGGCGATTGACCGCATCGGTGATATGCCGGCAAGACAAAGTGGCACCTGAGATATTTTTTATCTGCTTGTCAAGTTTTAATATCTCCGTGTGATCCCTGCCATGGAACTGGGCACGCCATTTATCATTTCTGATCTCATGCCCGTAGGTTTCACGATAGACCAGCACCTCAAGCCCTTTGACTTTTCCATCGGCCGTCAATGCAAAGGCGACATCAATATTCTCATGCTTGCCTATGACTGAATCAACGATAAACCAGCCCTGCTGACCGACCTTCCAGGTCTTCAAAACACGGCTTCTGACCCTGGTCTTCGATGTCTTGTGAATCGACTTCATTTGCGCTTTTGAAAGCTCGACCGTGACAGGCTGCATGGCGGCATCACCCCAGAGTATTTTCTTTGCCTGTGCAACCGTGAGATAGGTTTTGGCCTGAAGTGTTAATGGTTTGAACAGCAAGCCCAATAAGGCCGCCGATAATGAGGTTGTCAATGTGCGTCTTTTCACAAAGAGCAAGAGGCTGATTACCAGTTATAACCCACATGAAAACCGAGATGAAATGTCTCATGCTCATCGTAGTTTTTACCATCTTTTTGAAAGGCACCGCCTTCGCCGTTTCTACCGCCGCCGGCAAACTGATACAACAGCCCAAGCGTGGCAAACCATTTCTGCTCAGCATAGTGGATACTCGGCCCGATGTAGTTGCCATTCTGGAATTGGCTGCCAATCTCCCAGTCAAACAGATCAAACTCCGAGCAATCCACACCTGCTTCCGGGATGCCCTCCTCCTCAACACACAGATAGTCTGACTGTGAACGTATCTCAGCACCGATAAACCATCTCGGGGCGATGCGATAAGAGACCCCGAAGGCAACATCAAAGGCAATCTCTTCCTCTAACACGCCCGGCGTTACGCGGCGTTCAAACTCCATCTTGCCGAACAAGGCAAACACCAGGGTATCGTCGAGAAAATTCTTTTGCAGAAAGAGTTGCGGGACAAAAGAATCCTGATCAATGTCGGCACCATCCAGGCGATAGTGATTCCGTCGCTCCCAGGCAAAGCCCACCGAGAGACCCATAAAGTCTTTATACGGGCTTAAAATATTATATTTCGCTTTCAGTTCAAACCCGCCGATGACGGTGGCATTCACACTGCCGCCGTTGGCCTCCTGGGTCTCATGCACGGGATTATTCCCCGCTTCAATCCCCGAATAATTATGATTGAATATCATCAGGGCAGCAGACAGGGTAAATTTGTTGGTGAAGCCGTATTCAACCTCCGGGCGAATATCATGAAAGGCATAACTGCCGGAGCCTTTGCCCAGCCTGGCGATGTAATTCAACTTTGCCTCATAAGTGCCCGCAGGACGGGTATCTGTCCCTCGGGCATAGACCCACAGGTTCTCCCCGGCATGGGCAGTCTGGCTGGCGATTAACACAATAAAAAACTTAACGTACAGTTTACGAAGCACCATATCTTTCCCCTCAGGTTGGAACGAAAATAACAAACCCTATCTTAAACACAAATGATAATGATTTACAGTATTATTTTTATTAGTATATAATTTAACTTGAACACATCACTCTGGAAAGTCAATTTATTTTAGTTAAATCAGATAGTTATTGAGTTATGTCTGACGCCGGCAATCATACAGGGCGGGCAATCACCCACCCGATTCTCTTTCAGGGATCATGGCCACACAGTGGCCAGCGTGAAGTGGATACCGCATGACAACCGCTTATGGTGTGATCTTTATTTCACCCATGCCGCCAGCACAGATGATAGTTAAGGGCTGGCAGTCAACGCACCCCGGCCTGTGCGCTGATGGAGGTTTGAGGAGGCCAGATCAATGATTGGCTCAAGGTGAGCCCGGCGACAAGCAATGTATTCAATGCACCGCCATCACCGTTTCTACCGCCGGCAGCAATGCGCCTGGAGTCGGTGTAACGTTCGGCGCGCAAATGACATGCTGGGTTATCCGCTATCAGACAACCGGCTTTCCCCTCTCATTTGAGCCAGCTTGAGTTTTTTATTTCGGGCAAGATAGGGCAGAAAAAATAAATACAGGCCAGTCAACCAGAGTATCAGCAGGATCATGGCGGCGGGCAGAAAAATGCCGAGCTTGACCTTGTCATGGAAGAAAGTGCCATCGTGAATGGATTCAATAATATCCGAACGCCGATAGGCCATATTGAGCACCTCGGCCGATTGATGATCCAGTTGTATCTCCCAGTTATCAGCCGCCCGTATTTTTATCACGCCTTTTGCAGGGCGTATATCAATGCGAGCGATATCGCCCCAGGTGTTTATGGTTGAACCCGGCGCCATGCTGGCGGCATCCAGGATTTCAGCCATGCTGAGTGTCGGTATTTTTCCCTGCCCTGAGGCGGTCGGCGGCTGTATCCAGTCAATGTCTTTTTTCAGCAATAATACGATGCCTGAGCCAATGACAACAATCACCGGCAGCGCAATGATGATCGCCCCCCAGTAGTGAATTTTACGGGCCAGTTTTTTCCAGTTCACTCTCATAAAAACCAGGCGCTCTGCTTCAAGGATTGCCCACCAAATAGACGGGTAATCCCGGTATGAATTTTTTGCTCATCGCATGGAAGCCGTGCAGATAGATGTTAAAATATGTATGCCAGGTTCAGAATGGTATACACCAGTTACACTGACCGCAAATATTCAAACGCTGATAACATCCTGATACATTGCAGATAATGGTCTGCTCAAGTATCTTGAGCACGAAAATGACATTAAAACCAGTGCAACATATTCCAACCTTGGAAATCTCGCCGCAAATCAAGACGCAGGAATTCTTCAGCCCCAGAAAAGTCAGCACGGGCAGGTTTTATTATGAGGCCAGAGCACACCGGCACTGTCCGCATGTAGTGAAATTCTCAGGCGGCAAAACCAGCGGTATGCTGTTGTTTATTTTGCTGGAATCAGGTCTGCTGAAAGCCGAACGGGGAGATGTCGTTATTTTCAACAACACCTCAGCTGAACATCCCAAGACCTATGAGTTTGTCAGGCAATGCAAATGCATTGTCGAGCAACGTTATCACATTCCCTTTTTCTGGGTTGAGTATCAAACCTATGAAGATGCAAGACAGGGTGAGTATGTGCGCCTGTCCTCTTTCAAGCTGGTCAACACCTCGCCCTGTTCCAAAACCAACCCTGATGGTTACCATCATCGGGGCGAAGTATTTGAAGAGCTGTTATCCCATAAAGGCTACGTACCGACCCTGTTTCAACGGGTATGTACGCAAGCTCTGAAGCTGGAAAGCAGCCGGTTTTTTCTACAGGAATGGCTCGCCAATAAGGAGGAAACCGAGCGCTTGGGACACTTCGGAGAAGTCAGCCGCATTGATGACGATGAGACCTACAGGCGGCACATCAAACACGGCGGTGCTGTGCCTCGTGATATTTTTCTCGCTAAAAAAGCCTTTCTGAAACAATGCAGCCTGGCACGCAGCTCGCAAAAGTGGACGGATTTCAGCGATGCCGTCATCCCTTTTGCCAACAGGGCGCTCGATGGCAAGGTGTATGGCAAAAGGGCGCATCTCGGTGCGGATGGTGTCGAATATATTTCCTTCGTTGGCATTCGCTACGATGAGATGCAGCGTATCAACAAGATACAACGGCGCAATGCGGGCGGCCCTGATGCGAAGGGCTATGAGGGGGAACAGGTCTATATGCCACTCGCTGGCATGAAAATAACCGAAGAAGACGTGCAGGCTTTTTGGGATAAGCAGACTTGGACGCTGCAACTCAACAGAGGCGACAACCTGTCGAACTGCACATTCTGCTTTCTCAAAGGCACACAAAAGCTGGCAGCCGCCAAGCGGGCGCTCAAGCAGGATCAGGATAACGTATATGCAAACACACCCTGTGATATTCGCTGGTGGGCTGAAATCGAAGAAAAATATGGCCGTGATATGGAGGCTGAAGGACGGCAAACCCGGGCGAATGTGGCGAATAATTTTATCGGCTTCTTCGGTGTTTCCAGTGGGATGTCCTACCGCTCGTTGGCAGACGGCCTGGATACAGCCACCCAGTCATCTGAGGAGGGTCTGCCCTGTGATTGTACGGACTGAGCATGTCATCAGCACCAATATATCTCGATAACCAATCGACCACGCCTCTGGCCCCTGAAGTGCTGGAGGCGATGTTGCCCTATTTCAGGCAAGCCTATGGTAATCCGCATTCCGGTGAACATGTTTTTGGCTGGCAGGCGTTTTCCGCCCTGGAGAATGCCCGGCTTGAGGTGGCCGAATTAATCGGGGCAGAAAAATCCGACATCATCTTTACCTCCGGGGCGACCGAATCCGTATCACTGGCGATTCAGGGCGCAGCCCAATCCCCCGTCAGGGGCGGGCAGTATAAAATTATCACAGTCGCCACCGAACATGCCTGCGTTTTGGCAAGCTGCCAGCAAATGCGCCGCCATGGCTATGGAAGTAACCCTGTTGCCGGTCGCCAGCGATGGTCGGGTTGATCTGGCTCGCCTGCAACGGCAGGTGGATGATAAGACGCTGCTGGTGTCCGTGATGCTGGCAAATAATGAAATCGGGGTGCTCCAGCCGGTCGGCGAAATCGCTGCCATCTGCCGAAGCGCTGGCTGTCTAAGCCATACTGATGCCACTCAGGCCGTTGGTAAAATTCCGGTGGATGTCGATGTCTTAGGCGTTGATATGCTCAGTGCCTCGGCGCACAAATTCTACGGACCCAAAGGCATTGGCCTACTTTTTATTCGTCCCGGTATAGAGCGGCGGTTACACCCCATGATGCAGGGCGGCGGTCAGGAAAAAGGCTTGCGCCCCGGCACCGTGCCAGTGCCGCTGGCAGTCGGATTCGGCATGGCGGCAAGACTGGCTGGCGAGACCATGGCAACTGAAGCCAGGCGGCTGGCGGAACTGCGTGACCTGTTGCTTAGTCGGCTGCAACAAAACATCTCAGATCTTCGGGTGCTTGGTAGCATGGAACACCGCTTGCCGGGCAATCTGTCGCTTGTCTTTCCCCATGTTTCAGGCAATACTTTGGTCGCCAGGCTGGGTGAACAGCTGGCCATATCCACAGGATCATCATGTTCGTCAATCAGCGCCGAACCCTCGCATGTGATCAGGGCGCTAGGCTTAGGTGAGGCCATCGCCAGCGCTGCCCTTCGCATCAGCATCGGGCGTTTCAATACCAAAGACGAAATAGAGCAAGCCGCTGACTGGCTTCTGACGGCAGCAACGGGAAGTTAAAATAGTGAAAATAAAAAAACACCCCGACCTTCATTTCAATGCTGGTGCGGTGGAAGGTTTTACCTCAGCAGGCGTACAGGCGTTCAATGAGTTAAACCCGGACGCCATTGTGCGGGAGCTGATCCAGAACTCACTGGATGCGGTGCGTGAAGCTGGCCGAGAGCAGGCTATGATGCGTTTTGAGTTAGAAAAGATAGCGCTTGATAAGGTACCGGCGATACAAACCTATAAAAAGATATTTAAGAAGGTATGCGACTCGCAAAAACGACATTTTAACAACGAACTGCCCGATCAGGCAGCGATAGTGGCAGGTACGATAGATGAGGCGCTGAAACAGCCCAGGGTTCAGATGCTCTCGGTGCTGGATAACGGGCTGGGACTGGACGAGGAGCGCATGTTCGGCCTGCTGGCCGATGGCATGAGCATGAAGCCAAGTACCGGTGCTGGTGCGGTCGGCAATGGTCATCTGACCGCTATTCCCGCCTCCAATCTGCGCTATGTGCTGTATGGCGGGGTCAGCACCGGAGGTCAAAAGATAGCATCCGGGCATGCCGTTCTGGCTTCCTTTGCCGATGAGCAAGGGATCTGCATGGGCAAGGATGGCTACTATGCGCTGTCGGTGTGTGGACAGATGCAAAACCCCTATGAGTTTGTCCCTGAAGATAGCATGGCCCGGCTGATTAAAACGAAGTTGGACTGGATTGAAACGTACTCGGACTCTAAAATGGGCGCCGCCGTCATCATACCGGCCTTCAATGGTTTTAAGGAAAAAGCAGACCTGTGGGCGCTGATCAGCAAGGCGGCGGCTTGCAGTTTCTTTGCCGCCATCGCCGATGGTCATCTGCATATTATCTACCGGGACGGTGCTGGCGAGCAGCGGCCGCTCTCGCATTGATTTATGTCGCAATGGCATGTGGATCACTGACGATTTGCCCGGTTTGAAACCCAGCAAATTCACGGATCGTCGGCCTTTTCACGCCGTGATAAAAGTGACCGCCCAAGATGGCCAGATCCACCAGCTGATACGTAAATCAGAAGGGCCGCTGCACAATCATATTGAAGCGAGGAAATGGCTTCGGCCGGAAGAGGCGAAAAAACTAAAAGAAGCCTTTGACAAAATTGCCGACTTTCTCTTGGAGAAACTTGAGCGGCTTGCCGAGGAGTCCTTTGAGGTGGATGATTTTTTGAACATTCAGATAGAGGATAGCGGCGCTGCTGGCGGGAGGCGCACCGGTAATATCGGCCAATTCGAAGAAGAACCCGAACCCCGACCAAGGGTGTCAAGAGGCAATAGGAATCCACCCAATCCCGGCCCAACACCACCAAACCTTGACCCCAATCCTGTGCCAACCCCTAATGTATTCAAGCGCAGCGGCAACGCTGTGCCCTTCGGGGCCACGCCCGTACCGACCGGGCGGCGCTCTTGGGAGGTCGAACTGCACCCCCGGCAAAACCTCAACGCCGATACCGAGGCAGAAATCCGCTTTATCCTGGATGAGAATATCGACAGCAGTTGCGACCCCGGCAGTGAAGAGCAATTCGTTATTTTGACGGCGGTGGAACTGAACGGGCAAGCAGTGGCCGCTGATGAATTGATCAGGGGTGCTGACGGCGTACTGGGTGTGCGGTTGGGTCAATTCAACCCCGGCGAGAACTATCGGCTCAAGTTCGACTATGAACTGCCGGCGGGCCTTGATGTGCCGAGCGGCGAGCGCGTACTTCTGCGTGCTGAAATCGTCCGCCGTCGCCAACCAATGCGAGAACAATGATGACAAAACCGGCCCCAGCCGTGCGCTCGCTGCCTCACCCCGCCATAGAAGACGGCAACTTCTCCTTTCCCGATGGTAAATATCAGGTGACAACGCAACTGCCGGGCAATACTGGCGACCGGGTTATCCTTCACCATCAGCTAACCGGTGCGCCGTTTATTGAACGACTGCTCAAAATGGGCGAGGCAAGATTCGCCTGCCTGGTGTCGGTATCAAAAACTGGCTATCGCAAGCTGCATATAGCCGCTGAGACTGAGGCCAGGCAGGAAGTCTGCTGGGATTTGGCAGTGGTGGGTGAGCCGCCCCGGCTGGGTCCGCTGGTGTTGTATCTTGGCACCGGTCTGAAACACAGATTCACCGAACAGGACGGCGTGGCGCCGCTCTGGCGAGGGCGGGACATTGACCTGCCCAGAGGTGTGCGGCTGGCGAGGGGGCGCTACCGACGTCCGGCGGCCTCCATTGCGAATCTGCTAACTGTCAGGCGCAACGAAGAGTTGCCGGCTGGCAGCTTCACTGTGGCTGATAATACCAATGCGGGATTTTATTTTAGCCTGGCTGCTGCTGCCGATATTTTTCAATTTCTGCAAAACCCACAAGATAACAGCGCCCTGAGGTCCAGCATTCTCACCCATGCGGTGAGCCAGTGCTTTAACATCCTGCAACGCAACTACAGTGCATCCGAGGAGGACGATGGGGCAGATGGCGGTTGGGAGCAGCATACAAATCTGGTGGCCCTGGCCGGTTGGTTGCAAGGCAAGGGTATGCCCCACTGGAGCGATAATGATTTTGATGCCATCGAAACAGCGACAAGGCTATATCCAATCAGAGTGCCAGCGCATAAGGATGAGGAGGCATGATGGGCTATTGGGCATTGAATGATGCTGACTATACCGGCCTGCGAAAAGACTTGCTGAAAGAAAAAGGCAGCACTCTACAACAGGAATTTATTGCAGCAGCGAAGAGTAACTCAACCTTTATCGCCCAGATAGACCAACGCATCGGCTTGGAAAAAACAGGCGAGCCATTCAAACTCCTGGCTGAGCCGCTATCGGAAGGTGAATACAAAGCGCTGCCGCTAACAATGGAACAGCAGTTGTTTGCTCAATGGGCGGGGATAATGCCAGCCCAGGCCAGCGAGGAAACCTTCTGGGGGTATGTGACGCTGGAGCATATCCGGCAGGGGCGCATCGAATCTGGCTATCTGGCTGCCAATGGCGGCGACAACGGCGAGGAGCGCATTGACAAGGCGTTGAGCGATGCTGATGTGAAAAGCACGGATGGTGTGATACGCACGATTTTAAGGCGGCTCGGCGGCCTGCCGGAGAGGGGTAGAAGAAGCCTGTATGTGGACTGTCCGTTTGCGCGCGCCTGGTGGCGGGGCTATGTGGCGCAGCAGGTATGTGAGGAGACCGGTGCCGCTCACGGCAAGGTGGCAAAGGTGCTGGGCTTTACACCCACTTACTGGGAAAAACTGATTGTTCTGATTGTCTCTCGAAATGCCGTGCTGGGCGACAGCAAGGTGCGCTCTGCCCTGATCTGGGCTCTGTCCGAATGGGTGGAGGATGACAGTAAACAGACACTATTCCAGAGTAAGACCATTCAAAGGATTTCCCGGCAGATCGGCATACGCTGTGCCTGGCAGGAGCTTGGTGCATTCGAGGCTAGGGACCTGAAACAGATGATAGAGCAGGACTTTCTGCCCGATTTACGCGCAGGCTGAACCGCTCAGGTTATGGTGCGCCCTGTTTCATTCCTCGTGCCTTAACGGCAAGTCAGCACCGCAAAAACTCTGATCACGCCTCTGCGCTGGGTCGGCTGCTGACCGCATCATACCAGCGCTTCAGGTGGGCTTGCTCGGTGCTGATGTTGAGCTTGATCCAGTCGGCGAAATCCACCGTGACCAGCGCGGTGATGTCGGCCAGGCTGAAGCACTCGCCGCAGATAAATTCATGCTCGGCCAGGCGTTGATCCAGCATCTGAAAAAACGCCTCAGCCCTCGCCCTGCCACGGGTCACCAGCTCAGGGATCTGTGCATGTTTGCCCGGCCCGGGCAGCGAGCGGTCGACAAACAGGCTGGACTGGTTGCGAAACGACTCGGCCACCCCGGCCAGCCCGGCAAACTCTATGCGCGCCTGCCACATGGCGATCGTGGCCTTCTCCGCTGGCGTTCCCCCCATCAGCGGTGGCTCTGGGTGAGTGGCCTCCAGATAGACGGCGATCGCCAGGTTCTCAGTGAGCACCATGCCATCATCCAGTACCAGCGCCGGGACTGTGCAGCCGGGATTGATCGCTCTGAATGCCTCGCTGAATTGCTCGCCTTTGGTCAGGTCAATCTGCACGGTGTCGATATCCAGTTGTTTCTCCGCCATGAACATGCGCGCCCGTCGGGGGTTGGGTGCGGCGGTAAAATCGTATAGTTTCATTGTCAAATCCTCAGGCTCTCTTTAGTTAAGTACGCTGATCATGTGGCGTATCATCTGGCTTGTCTACGCCAGCATGGCACGCTGTCAGATTAGGTAAAATCCGACTGCCACCATAGCAATGTCCGGCGATTTTGCCTAGCCCTGAATTAATTATCCATTATCTGCTGCCGGATACAGGAAATCGAGAGTCCCAGGTTGAACACTTGAGCGCTTATCTTACGCCTTACCGCTCGCCAGGCCATGCAGCGCTCACCCCAATGGGCGATACCACCGATACGGCTGGCAGGCGCACAACAGCCGCTTGATGATGTTTGATGATAATGGGGGCATGGTCAGGCCACCGTCCGCCTGCCCGGCCTGACGGCCTGGGGATATCATGTCTTGCTTAAATACCTGAGTAATTTAGTCGGAAAAATACTTGACTGATTTAGTCAGATATGTGATCCTGTGCGCCTTTAACCACCATCAGCAACCAGGCAGGTCGTGATGCGTTTGACAACCAAAGGCCGCTATGCTGTCACCGCCATGCTGGACTTGGCCCTGCACGACAGCCAGGGCCCGATCAATCTGGCCGATATCGCCTCCCGGCAGGGGATCTCGCTGCCGTATCTGGAGCAGTTGTTTTCCCGTCTGCGCCGATGCGGTCTGGTGTGCAGTGCGCGCGGGCCTGGCGGTGGCTACCGTCTGCACCGGGCGATGCAGGACATCTCCGTGGCCGATGTGATTCAGGCCGTGGATGAGGCCGTGGACGCCACACGTTGTGGTGGCAGTAAAAATTGTCAGGGCGATGAGACCTGCTTAACGCATGAGTTGTGGGAAGAGTTAAGCGACCGCATCACGACTTTTTTAAGCGACATCAGCCTGGCCAATCTGGTGCAGCGCCAGACTGTACGGCGGGTATCCCAACGCCAGGAGCAGGCCCTGCTGCACATGCCGATAAATCAGTGAAGAGCAGAGACATCATGAACACAGCAGATATTGTATTAACAGAGCGAGCTGCAAACCATGTCAAAAACTTTCTGGCAACGCAGGCGATGGGTGTTGGCCTGCGGGTGGCGGTAAAAACGACAGGCTGTTCCGGTCATCAATATGTCGTTGAGATGGCCAAGTCTGTTGGCGAGCAGGATACAACCTTTGAATCCAACGGCGTCAAGATCGTTGTTGATGCGTTGAGCCTGCGTTATCTCAAAGGCACGGAGATGGACTATGTCAAAGAGGGCATCAATGAGATATTTAAATTCAACAATCCCAATGTGGCCGAGACCTGTGGGTGTGGTGAAAGTTTCAGCATCGCCGAACCCCCGCAGGATAAATAGCGAACGTCAACCCGGAGAGATACAGATGCCCAGTGAAGCCCAGGAAGTCGAACAACTGATTCAGAAGGAATACGAGCACGGCTTTGTCACCGATATCGCCACCGATACCGTCCCGCCCGGCTTAAATGAGGACGTCATACGCCACATCTCGGCCAAGAAAAATGAACCGGGCTGGTTGTTGCAGTGGCGCCTGGATGCTTACCGCAAATGGCTGAAGATGACACCGCCCGCCTGGGCGCACGTCCAGCACGAGGCGATCGACTACCAGGCCATCTCGTATTACTCCGCTCCCAAATCCAAAGACGATGCACCCAGAAGCCTGGATGAGGTTGATCCGAAATTGCTGGAGACCTATGAGAAACTGGGCATTCCTTTACATGAGCAAAAGATGCTGGTGGGGGTGGCGGTGGATGCTGTGTTTGACAGCGTCTCGGTCGCCACTACCTTCAAGGAGAAGCTGGCTGAGGCGGGGGTCATCTTCTGCTCGTTCTCAGAGGCCGTGCAAACGCATCCTGAGCTGGTAAAGCAATATCTTGGCTCAGTCGTGCCGACCGGCGATAATTTCTACGCCGCCCTGAACTCGGCGGTCTTCACCGATGGTTCGTTTTGTTACATTCCGAAAAACACCCGTTGCCCGATGGAATTGTCGACATATTTCCGGATCAATGCGGCCAATACCGGCCAGTTTGAAAGGACGCTGATCGTGGCTGATGTCGGCAGCCATGTCAGCTATCTGGAAGGCTGCACGGCACCGATGCGCGATGAGAATCAGTTACATGCGGCGGTGGTGGAGTTGGTGGCGCTGGATGATGCCGAGATAAAATATTCCACCGTGCAGAACTGGTACCCCGGCGATGAGAACGGTATCGGCGGTATTTATAACTTTGTCACCAAGCGGGGCGATTGCCGCGGTGCGAACGCGAAAATCTGCTGGACACAGGTAGAGACTGGCTCGGCGATTACCTGGAAATACCCCAGTTGTATTCTTCGGGGCGAGAACTCCACCGGCGAATTTTATTCTGTGGCGGTCGCCAATCACCACCAGCAGGCCGACACCGGCACCAAGATGATTCATCTGGGCAAGAACACCCGCAGCACGATCATCGCCAAGGGGATCTCTGCAAGACAGGGGCAAAATGCCTACCGGGGTCTGGTACACATCGGCAGTCATGCCGAATCGGCACGCAACTATACGCAATGCGATTCCCTGCTCATGGGCGATCAATGCGGGGCGCACACCTTCCCTTATGTGGAGAGCAAGAACGCCAGCGCACAACTGGAGCATGAGGCCACGACCTCCAGGATAAGCGACGATCAACTGTTTTACTGTCGGCAACGCGGGATCGATGAGGAGGATGCGGTCAACATGATCGTCAACGGTTTTTGCAAAGCCGTGTTCAAGGAACTGCCGATGGAGTTTGCCGTTGAGGCGCAACGCCTGATGAATGTCACGCTGGAAGGGGCGGTTGGCTGATGGTTGGCTAATAACAGGCGCACGGCAAGCTAAGCAAAAGCAAACGAGGATAACGATGTTAACGATAGATAATTTACAGGTCAAAGTGAAAGGCAAGCAGATTCTGCACGGCCTCGCGCTAACGGTTAAGCCCGGCGAGGTGCATGCGGTCATGGGGCCGAATGGCTCAGGCAAGAGCACCCTGGCCAATGTCCTGGCTGGCCGTGAGGGTTATGACGTGACTGCCGGCACAGTCAGCTACCAGGGGCAGGACCTGCTGGCACTGCCGCCGGAGGCACGCGCCCGTGCAGGCGTGTTTCTGGCCTTTCAGTACCCGGTGGAAATTCCGGGCGTCAATAATATTTATTTGCTCAAGGCGGCGGTCAATGCCATACGGGTGCATCGGGGCGAGGGCGAGTTGGATGCGGTTGATTTCCTCAAACTGGTGCGGGAGAAGATGCGTATCGTCAACATGCAGGAAGAGCTGCTTAACCGCTCTGTGAACGAGGGTTTCTCTGGCGGCGAGAAGAAGCGCAACGAGATCTTTCAGATGGCGGTGCTGGAGCCAACGCTGGCCATCCTGGATGAGACCGATTCCGGCCTGGATATTGATGCCCTGAAGGTGGTGGCTGAAGGGGTCAACAGCTTGCGTAACGAACACCGCGCGATCGTCCTGGTCACACATTATCAGCGCCTGCTGAATTATATCGTGCCGGATCACGTGCATGTGTTATCTGCTGGTCGCATTATCAAATCCGGCGATAAGAACCTGGCCGTTGCACTGGAAGAGAAAGGCTATGACTGGGTCAGGCAGGAGGCCGAGGCCGCATGAGTGAACTTGCTGTTAAGCATTATGCCGATGAGTTCGCCCGCACCCGGAACGAACACCCGGGCGCAGCGTTGGGTGAGCAGGCGATGGCCTTCATACAGACCCAGGGCTTCCCCACCACCCGGCAGGAAAACTGGCGCTATACGGATGTTAAGAATATTACCCGGCGCCGGTTTTGCACGATCAATGCGCCCCGTCCGGACCCTGCCTTGCTTGACTCCAGCCGCTTTGGCGATCTGCACTGCCATGAATTACGCTTTATCAACGGCAGACACATTGACGCAGCGCCTGATCCTGCCGTGCTGCCTGAGGGCGTCACAGCACGCCCGCTACTGGTCGCATTGGAGCAGCAGCCTGAGCTGATCAAGCATCTCGGTGCAGAGACAGAAAAGGGCTATAAACATGCGTTCACCGCCCTGAACCTTGCCCTGGTTACCGGCGGTGTGGTGATTGAGGTGGCGGATAATACCGAGCTGACTGTCCCCATTAACCTGTTGTATATGGCGAACCAGCAGGCCGATGCCATCGCCGCCTGTCCGTTTAACCTGATTCTGATGGGCCGGCACAGCAAGGCCACGGTGATCGAAAGCTATATCGGCGCAGAAGGGGCGGAATACTTCACCAACACCCGCACCTCTATCCATGCCGCTGCCGGTGCCGCATTGACTCATTATAAAATTCAGCAGGAATCGCTGCAGGCGTTTCATATCGGCCATACGCATATTGTGCAGCGGCAGGACAGCACGGTGACCTCACATTCCCTTGCCCTGGGCGGTGCGCTGGCCCGTAACGATATTGATGTGGCCCTGGCCGAGGCCGGTGCACACGTCAACCTGAACGGCCTGTACATGACCCATGGGCGTCAGCATGTGGATAATCATACCCATGTTGATCATCTGGCCTCACACACCCGCAGTAATGAAATTTATCGTGGCGTCATGAACGATCATTCCCGTGCGGTATTCAATGGCAAGGTGGTAGTACACCAGCAGGCGCAAAGAATTGAAGCGCATCAATCCAATGCCAACCTGCTGCTGTCTGACCATGCCGAGATTGATACCAAGCCCGAGCTTGAAATCTATGCAGATGATGTCAAGTGCAGTCACGGTGCCACCGTTGGCCAGTTGGATGAGGACATGTTGTTTTATCTTCGCACAAGAGCCATTGATGAGAAGACAGCGAGCAGTTTATTGATCTATGCCTTTGCCGATGAGGTGATCAGGCGCATTGATATTTCGCAGATCCGGGAGCATCTCGAATACAGCGTTGTTGGCAAGCTGCCCGACAGCACGTTAATCAAGGCATTTATCTCATGATGCAGAGTAACACAGCGAGGCGATTGCAGGATAAAACGGCATTTGATGCAGCCCATTATCGTTGCGACTTCCCCATTCTGACCCAGCAGGTGCATGGCAAGCCGCTTGTCTATCTGGATAATGCGGCTACCACGCAGAAACCGTTAGCCGTCATAGAAACCCTGAATGCGTATTATCGTCAGTACAACTCAAACATCCATCGTGGCCTGCACAGCTTGAGTGAACAGGCGACCGCTGCCTATGAGGCCAGCCGTGAGAAGACTCGCCGGTTCATCAATGCCGCTGCCACGACAGAGATTATTTTTACCCGGGGTGCCACAGAGGCGATCAACCTGGTTGCCCAGACCTGGGGGCGCGCTCATCTTAAACCCGGTGATGAGATCATCGTCTCGGAGATGGAACATCACGCCAACATCGTACCCTGGCAGATGCTGTGCGAACAGACAGGTGCTGTGCTGAGGGTTATCCCCATTAACGCAGCGGGCGAGATCATGCTTGAGGACTATGAGCGCTTGTTGAATGTACGCACCCGGCTGGTGGCGATAGTGCATATCTCCAATGCCCTGGGAACGATTAATCCGGTGCAGTCCATGATCAGCAAAGCCAAAGCCGTGAATGCGGTCACACTGATCGATGGCGCACAGTCAGTGCCGCATGAAAAAATTGATGTGCAGGGGCTTGGCTGTGATTTTTTTGTCTTCTCCGGCCATAAATTATTTGGCCCCACCGGTATTGGTGTGTTGTACGGCAGAGAAGCATTGCTTGAGGCCATGCCGCCTTATCAGGGGGGAGGTGATATGATAAAAATGGTCACCTTTGAGAAGACACAATACAATGCCCTGCCGCATAAATTCGAGGCTGGCACGCCGCACATTGCCGGTGCCATCGGTTTGGGTGCTGCCATGGATTACCTTGACAATATGGATTTCTCCCGGCTGGCTGAATATGAACAGGATCTTCTGGGCTATGCCACGGATGCCGCCAGCACTGTCGCTGGCCTTAAACTCATCGGCACGGCAAAACATAAAACCAGCATCCTGTCATTTATCATATCGGGTATTCATCCGCATGATCTCGGTACGATACTGGACAATGAAGGCATTGCCATTCGGGCCGGACACCACTGTGCCATGCCGGTCATGGACAGGTTCAACGTCCCGGCAACCGCCCGTGCCTCTTTTGCCTTCTACAATACCCGAACCGAAGTCGATGTCCTGATCAATGCCATAGACAAGGCAAAGCGGATTTTCTCCTGACACGTATCATGTTTGATCTGAAAGACCTGTATCAGGAAGTGATCGTTGATCACAACAGAAGCCCGCGCAACTTTGGCAAACTGGAGGATGCCGATACTGCCCTGGAAGGCTTTAATCCGCTGTGTGGCGATCGCCTCACCCTGTATCTCAAAGTCGCTGATGAGCGCATCAACGATATCCGTTTTGATGGTAACGGCTGTGCCATCTCCATGGCATCCGCCTCGCTGATGACCGAGGCCATGCACGGCAAAAACATCAGCGAAGCTGCGGCAATTTTTGCAGAATTTCATGCCATGGTCACTGCCGCCGACAGCGAGATAGACCCAGAGAAGCTGGGCAAACTCGCCGCCCTTGCGGGTGTCAGAGACTATCCTTCCCGGGTGAAATGCGCCACCTTATGCTGGCATACGCTTAACTCCGCCATTCATGGCAACCAGAGCCCGGTAACCACAGAGTGAACATGTACCAACAGGAACCGGTGACCGTCATCAGAGAGTGTGAGGCGATACTCATCCCCACCGGCACGCCCATTACCTTGCCGGAGCACACCGTGGTGTTTATTACGCAGGCATTAGGAGGCAACTACACGGTGAATGTCAACGGCAACTTGGCGCAGGTTGGTGCTAAAGATGCCGATGCCCTGGGTTTCGATATCCCGGATGAACTCACCGAAGAGCAACTTCCCAATGCCGATGGCTCGGTTAATGAGGAGCACTTATGGGCGCAAATGCGTACCTGTTATGATCCGGAGATTCCCATCAATGTCGTTGACCTGGGGTTGATCTATGGCTGTGAGATCGGCACGGGCGCCAGCGGCGAGAATGAGATCAG
Organism: Gammaproteobacteria bacterium; assembly: GCA_963422205.2. GTDB lineage: Bacteria > Pseudomonadota > Gammaproteobacteria > Eutrophobiales > Eutrophobiaceae > CAXMWX01. The sequence continues at coordinate 122,684 of CAXMWX010000003.1, forward strand.
CGTGCTGATGACGCTGACTGCCCCCGGCTGTGGCATGGGCGATTTTCTGGCCGCCGATGTCCGCAGCAAACTTGAAGCCGTGCCCAATGTCGACAGCGTGCATGTTGAGCTGACGTTTGACCCTCCCTGGGATCAGGCCATGATGAGCGATGCTGCACGCCTTGAAGCCGGGCTTTACTGAGCCTAAGGGCAGCCGCCGATGGCCGACTGGGTGGATGTCGACAGGATAGAGAATTTCTCCGCCGGGGATGCCCGGCTTGTCGATGTAAATGACACCATGATAGCGGTCTACAACATAGCCGGCGAGTTCCATGCGCTTGAAGACCGCTGTACCCATGATGGCTCGGCCATACTCGGAAGCGGCCTCAAACCCGCCGAGCTTGTCAACGGCGATGAGTTGACCTGCCCCTATCATGGTGCTGTGTTCTGCATCCGCACAGGGGCGGCGCTGGCACCGCCCGCCTATGAGCCGGTCACCTGCTTCCCGGTGCGGGTTGAACAGGGCATGGTGCAAGTCTGCGATCCGCGCTGGGATTGATAAAAGTTCATAAAAATCAATAGTTACAGGAATTACATTTTATTCAGGGAACGAATAAACGTATAATTCCGCCTCCTGTAACCTGTAGGCGATTGACTCTGTGGAGTGCCACCTGATGCCCGTGCAAAAGACTTTATCCATCATCAAGCCCGATGCCGTTGCAAAGAATATGATGGGTGCCATCTATCAGCGCTTTGAGCAGGCCGGGCTAAGGATCATTGCCGCTAAAATGCTGCACCTGACCGAGCAGCAGGCGGCCGACTTTTACGCCATACATGCCGACAAACCTTTTTTTCAGGAGTTGGTGAGCTTCATGACATCCGGCCCGGTCATGGTGCAGGTGCTGGAAGGCGAGGAGGCGATCCGGAAAAATCGCGATCTCATGGGGGCAACCTTTCCCAAAGATGCCGCCGCCGGTACGATCCGGGCCGAGTTGTGTGATGTGCAAGGCGATCAGGGAGAGAACGCCGTGCATGGTTCAGATTCTAAGGAAAGTGCCGCGAGCGAGATCGCCTTTTTTTTCGCTGACGAGGAGCTCTGTCCGCGCACCAGATAAGCCGCCGTGGTGTCAACTATGAACCTGTTCGACCTCAACCAATCTGCCATGCGCGATTATTTTGCCGGTATGGCAGAGCCACCTTTTCGCGCAGGCCAGGTGATGAGATGGGTATATCATCAAGGCATTACCGGGGTTGGCGAGATGACCAATCTGAGCAAACAATTACGCGCCCGTCTCGCCGCGCAAACCCATTCACATCTGCCGAAGATCATTGCCGAGCAACTCTCACAGGATGGCACCAGAAAATGGCTGATGCAGATAGAGGGCGGGGGCGCTGTCGAATCTGTGTTCATCCCGGAGGCCGAGCGAGGAACTTTATGTATCTCATCGCAGGCGGGCTGTGCCTTGAACTGTGCGTTTTGTTCAACGGGTAAGCAGGGGTATAACCGCAACCTGTCCGTTGCCGAGATCATTGGCCAGCTTTGGCAGGCAAACAAGACGCTGGGGTATTTTGACAAGCAAACCCCGGATAAGAAAACCAGGCCGCAGGCGCGGATTATCAGTAATGTGGTGATGATGGGTATGGGCGAGCCGCTGCTGAATTTTGATAACGTCATCGCCGCCATGGACTTGATGAGCGATGATCTGGGGTTTGGCCTGGCAAACAAACGTATCACGTTAAGCACCGCTGGTGTGGTGCCTGGCATCTACAAGCTGGCCCGGCAAAGCAACGTCAGCCTGGCTATCTCTCTGCACGCTGTCAGTGATGCGTTGCGCGATGTTTTGCTGCCAATCAATCAAGCCTACCCGATTGCCGAATTGCTCAAGGCATGTCGCTATTACAGTGATATGCACAAGGGGGCTTCGGTGACGTTTGAATACATTATGCTGCATAATGTGAATGATACGGAGCATGATGCGAGAGCGCTGGCGAGGCTCATGCGTACCCTGCCCGCCAAGGTTAACCTCATCCCGTTTAATGATTTTCCGGGCGGTGAGTTTGCCTGCTCGCCGAGGCAGAAGATCGATAAATTCCGCGATATTTTGCTTAAATCAGATATCATCACCATCACAAGAAAGACCCGTGGCGATGATATTAATGCCGCCTGCGGGCAACTTGTCGGTAAGGTCATCCCCCGTGCAGGCAGATATAACAAACAACAGGTGATGCGATCATGCTGAAAAGAATCATTTTTCTGGGGGTTTTACTTATCGGCGGATGCAGCAGCAACCCGAACCGTGATGCCGATATAAAACCCAGAGAAAAAGGCAACGAAGCGGCTATGGCCAACCTCAATCTGGCGATAGAATACATGCGCCGGGGCGAATATGAGCTGGCGCTTAACAAGATGGAACGTGCACGCCAGGCCGACCCGGAATACTACGCCACCTATAATGCCTTCGGCCTGTTGTACCAGCGGCTGGGCGATCCCAGGGAAGCCGAGAGAAACTTTAAAAAAGCCCTGTCATTAAGCGATACAGATTCGGCCACCTTGAATAACTATGGCAGACTGCTGTGCCAGCAGGGGAGACTGCAACGGGCGGAGGAGACCTTTCTAAAAGCAGCACAGAACCCGTTATATGCCACGCCCGATGTGCCGTTGAGCAATATCGCCCGCTGCCTGTATCTGAACGGACAAACCCCGGCGGCTGAAAAATATTTCCTTCAGGCCCTGGATATCAACCCGCAGGGAACGATCGCCTTGCTGGACTTGAGCCAGATCAATTTTGACAGGCAAAATTATCTGGCTGCACGAACTTATATACAACGCTATGCCAGGATCGCCAGACATACCGCCGATAGCCTGTTGTTGGGCATTCAGATAGCACAGCAACTGGGCGATGAGAATGCCGTGTCCAGCTATGCCCTGCAACTGCGAAATAACTTCCCTGATTCACAGGCAGCACAGACCCTGGAATCCATGGGTATCCGTTAATCATGGCCGATGCCGGCAAATTTGTTATCGGCAAATCGCCGGGTGCCTGCCTTAAACAATTACGGGAAGAACAAGCCCTGTCCATACAGGACATCGCCAGCCGGTTATATCTTGAACCTGGCATTATTGAAGCACTGGAGGCGGATAATTTCGAACAGTTGGCCTCGGCAACGTATGTACGAGGTTATCTCCGCAGTTATACCCGGCTGCTGGGTGTCCCGCCCGATACCGTGCTGGCGATGTATCAGAACGACTTTGCGCCCCGGCCACCGGAAATTATTCCTGAGGTTCAGCTGAAAAATCAGCAAACCAGCAGCCGTGACAAACCCGTGTTGTTTTTTTCTTATTTGGTGGTGTTTGTGCTGATACTCTTGTTTCTCGCCTGGTGGCAAAGTCATTTCGTATTGGAGACTAACCAGGATAATAGCCTGCCCGACAAGGCAGAGAGTAGCGGGCAGGCTGACAGCATGCCCGCCAGCCCCCCAAATATTGAGGAATCGGAGATCGAAGAATCAGAGGTCGAGGAACCGACCCCGACCAGTGCCCTTGCCGACACCATGCCGCTGTCCGCACCAACACCGGTGGAACAAACGGATTCGGCGCAAACCTGGACCATCGAAAATCCACCGGTTGCAGGCGATGATGCGCCGACCATCCCCCCGAACACTGAGGCGATCCCGCAGGCCGGTCGTGATGCTGAAAGATCGGATGCAGAGACATCGCCCGCCGTGCCGGGTATTGATGAGCGTGGCAGCGGCCCCGACACCGTGGAGATACAGCTCTATGCCGACTCCTGGGTTGAGGTATTCGATCATAACGATGAAAAAATCTATCTGAACCTTGGCCGCGCAGGCCAGACCCTGCTGCTGCATGGCACAGCACCGTTTAATGTCCTGATCGGTTTCTCACAAGGCGTGGCGATCAAGTTTAACGGTCAGGATTTCGATCCGGCCCCTTTCTCACGGGCAGGCATCGCCCGCTTCAGTCTTGGCAATTAACAACCCGCGGCCAGAGACGATGTATTGCGGCAGCCGGTGATCGGTATGGTCAGGAAGATTCAGGCGATCAAAGGCATGCACGATGCCCTGCCCACGGAAACACCGCACTGGCAGGTGCTGGAGAGTACCATCCAATCCGTGCTGGAGGGATACGGCTATGCGGAGATTCGCCTGCCCATCCTGGAGCGAACCGAACTTTTCCAACGCGCTATCGGCGATGGCACGGATATCGTCAACAAAGAAATGTATACTTTCAGCGATCGCCATGCCGAACACCTGACCCTGCGCCCCGAAGGCACGGCAGGCTGTGTGCGGGCGGTGCTGGAGCACGGCCTGCTGGCAAAAGGCGTCTTGCGTAGTTGGTATCGCGGCCCCATGTTTCGTTATGAACGACCACAACAGGGCCGCTTTCGCCAGTTCCATCAGGCGGGTGCGGAAGTCTTCGGGATTGCAACAGCAGACATTGATGCTGAGTTGATCCTGATTTGTAAACGACTCTGGCAGGCATTAGGCATAGCCGATGTCCGGCTGGAATTAAACACGCTGGGCACAGCCGCCTGCCGGCAACATTATCGCCACACGCTGGTTGAGTATTTTCGCTCCCATCATCAGCGGCTTGATGCGGACAGTCAGCACCGCCTTGAGGTGAATCCGTTACGCCTGCTGGACAGCAAGGACCCGGCGCTGCAACCGATAATCCGAACGGCACCGGTACTGACCGACTACCTGGATGCTGAATCACAGCAACACTTTGAAACCCTGCAAGCGCTGTTGCAGGCGGCTGGTGTGACCGTCACGCTCAACCCGCACCTGGTACGGGGGCTGGATTATTACAATCACACGGTGTTTGAATGGGTGACTGATCAGCTGGGCGCACAGGGGACGATTTGTGCCGGTGGCCGTTATGACGGTCTGGTAGAGCAGATTGGCGGTAAACCCACTCCTGCCACGGGTTTTGCGATGGGGCTGGAGCGTCTGCTGGCACTGATGCCCACGGACACCCGTCAGAGCAGACCGGTGGTTGATATTTACCTGGTTGCCGTTGGTGCCGCCGCCAGACAATGCGGGTTGCAACTCGCCGAGCAGTTACGCAATCAGTATCAGCAGCGCTGCATCATCGTCCATTGTGGCGATGGCAGTTTTAAGAGTCAGATGAGGCAGGCGGACAAGTCCGGCGCCCGCCTGGCGTTGGTGCTGGGAGAGCAGGAAGTAGCCGATAACACCATAGGGATTAAGTCGCTACGCACCGGCCAGGCACAGTTTACGCTCGCCCAGTCCAACCTGCCAGAGCAGCTCGGCGAGTATCTCTGAAATCGGCGCTGCCGCGCATGGAAAACTCACGTATAATGGACGGGCATCATCAGTATCAATGCACGGCCCCACACAAAAGTACATGCCCTGGAGGCAGCCCTTGGACATCTACACCACAGAAGAGCAGCAAATAGAGGCCATTAAAAAATGGTGGCAGGAGAACGCCATCGCCGTTGTCTTCGGCATCGCCCTGGGGCTGTGCGGCATCTTTGGCTGGCGGCACTGGCAGAATGTGCAACAGCAGCAGGCCGAGGCGGCGTCCAGCATCTATCAGCAAACCCTCGTTGCTGTCAGGGAGAGACAATACGATGCGGCTGAACAGTCGGCCCGGCAGATATTGACAGAATACCCCGGCACGCATTATGCGGTGTTCAGTCAGTTGCTGCTGGCAAAGATCGCCGTGGATGAGGATAAGCTGGATGAGGCCAGCGCACACCTTAAAGCGGCACTGAAACAAAATAAAGACGAGGAACTGGCGCATCTGCTGCGTATCCGCCTTGCCCGTGTTCTGCTCAGTCAGCAAAAAACAGAGGCCGCCGCCACACTGATCGAGGCGGGGGCTGAAACACCGGGAGACTTTGCTGCCAGCTATGCGGAGTTGGCCGGCGATATCAAGCAACAGCAAGGCAATCTCATCGCCGCACGCACCGCCTATCAGGAGGCGATGATCAAGGCACGTGCCAGCGAGCGCGACAGCACGGCGATTGAAATCAAACTGAACGACATCGGCCAGTCAACACCCCCTGACCAGTAACCCATCAAGGCACGATCATCAACAATGCATGACAAGCAGGCACGAGCCATGGGGGTTGCCGAGGCACTGGTCAGCGACTACTGTCACTCAGACTGTCCCGATATAAAAAAGCGGACAGTAATTTAGATAACATTTGCATGTGCGTGCTTCTGCAATTCACATTTTTGAAGCGTATAAATTAATTTAAGGTGCTCGCAGCAAGGTTTCATTATTTACTGAGAAGTACCATCAGATGACCTTGTTACATCTTGTTACATAATGGGCGCCTAGTACCAAGGTAACGATAGGCGGGATGAAGCTCTTGCAAAATTCAAATACTTCCTCCGCCGCTGCCGCTCTTTCCGTGGAGTTTGCATAACCTATATAAGTCCAACCACTGGCAACCAGCAGGATGGCAGCACCGCCAAGCACCCAGTATGTCATTTTTATCTGAGCTTTTTGGCGCCCTGTCAAGTCTTCCGTGCCAGAAGCAAAACCGTCAGGTATGTTTGAAAGTTTTACAGTCTCGTTTTCCTTAGCGTTCATGGGGTTGCCTTCCCGGGCCTAGTACATAAGTATCCTTTGTTCGGCGCCATCTTGCCCATCATCCCTGATAATTAAATGCTTGTTTTCTTGCTCTGCTCTGGACGTTAAGTCTAACAAATATAAGGCTTTTCTCAGCACCTCTGTTCGCGATGAAGACCGGCTTCTTTCTTTTAAGCTATCTATCAAGCGAGTAGTCTCCTCATCGAATCTGAAGCTGGTGGCTTGCATGACAATCCTCGGTAAAGTTAAGTGTATTTATATAGTATATACATTATAGCGAATTAATCAATACGATAATGCTACGGGAAAACAGTAGCCAGGTGGTATCAGCAGACGTCAGAGCAAGGCCATGCAGGCGCGCCCAAAACAGCCTGAATGAGATTATGCGCCAGGGGCGAATCGTCGCCCTGTGTTCGTTATCTTAAAACCAGCGCGGCCAGCATTGCACTAGGCTATTGGCCGATTAGCCGGCTTTCCTGTTATAGTAAGCGCATGAGAAAACATATCTCCCGCCTCTGCATCAAGGTGCAGTCATGGTTCTATTCCTTGTTTATGACTGCGGATATTGCGGATATTCATCAAGGCTTGACCGCTTATGAAGGCGGCGATTTCGCCACCGCCCTGCGTAAGTTTCAACCCCTGGCCGATGCGGGAGATGCAGACGCGCAATTCGGTCTGGGCCTGATGTGCGCCAAGAGCGAAGGCGTACCACAAAATGATATTCAGGCCCATCTGTGGGCTAATTTGGCCGCAGACAAGGGGCACGAGGGGGCGGCGAAGCTGCGGGATATCGCTGCAAAAGCGATGAGCACCGTCAATGTTGCCGAGGCGCAGCAATGCCAGGCCAGCGGCTATGCCAACTGTTAGCCGAAACTGCCTGATGCGATAACCCCAAATGCGCTGTTTTACTCTCCTCGGTTTGTTGGTCAGCCTGTCGATAGCCGGCTGCGGGATCACTGAAAAAGTCACCGGGGTCTTCAAGGGCGATTCCGATAATGCCATACCGCCCACCCCGCTGGTGGATGTCACGCCGCGGATCACGGTGATTGAACTGTGGGAGCGGGATACCGGCAGCGGCACTGACGAGCAATACTTAAAGCTGGCACCGGTAATCGCCGGGCAACGGCTGTTTATCGCCGACAGCAAGGGCCGCCTGCAATCGATGGATGCGGCCAATGGTCGCCTCGGCTGGTCGGTCAGGGCCAGGGCGACTGACACCATTGATGGCAAAGCGGGCTGGTTTTCCGGCAACAAGATGCAGGTGACCGGCGGCCCGGGCTATGGTGAGAACACAGTATTCATCGGCACCGAGGAGGGTGATGTGATTGCCTTTGATGGCGATAACGGCGAGGAGTTGTGGCGCACCGTGGTCAGCAGCGAAGTCTTATCGGCGCCCAGCCGGGCCGATGGTGTGGTGGTGGTGCGAACGCTGGACGGCAAGATTTTCGGGCTGCATGGCGATACCGGCCGGCGGCTTTGGATTTATGATCGCAGCGTCCCGGTGCTGACATTGCGCGGCACCAGCACGCCAGTCATCCATACCGGTGCTGTCATTGCCGGCTTTGATGGCGGCAAGCTGGCGGCGCTGGAACTTAAAACCGGCAAATTACTGTGGGAGGCCAGCATTGCCACAGCCCGCGGTGCCTCTGAACTCGAACGCATGGTCGACATTGACTCCAGACCTGCGGTTATTGACGGGGTGATTTATGTCTCGACCTTCCAGGGCTTTATCGCGGCCATACAATTTGAAACTGGCAGGATACTGTGGAGCCGCGATGTGCCTTCGCATACCGGCTTCGGTCTGGATGATGCCAATCTTTACATTACCGATGATGACAGCCACCTCTGGGCGCTGGATCGTTTCACCGGCGCCACGGTGTGGAAAAAAGAAGACCTGTATGCCCGGGCGGCCAGCGCACCGAGCAGCGTGGAAAATTATATCATCGTGGGTGATTTCGATGGCTACCTGCATTGGGTGGATAAACGCAGCGGCCGGTTTGCCGCACGCAACCGCCTGTGCAGTGAGCCAATCATCGCCACGCCGATGGTGGTCGGTCGGGTGGTCTACGGCTATTGCTCCGATGGCACCCTGGCCGCCTATACCTACAGATAAGCCCGCCCCGGCGCTGGCATAAGCGCATATCCTTACAGTAAACAGCATCAGCGCACTTATCAACATGCTGCCTGTCATCACCATCATTGGCCGCCCGAATGTCGGCAAGTCCACCTTGTTCAACCGCCTCACGCATCGCCGTGATGCCCTGGTTGCCAACCAGCCGGGGATAACCCGTGACCGTCACTATGCTTATGCCGAGCATCAGGGATGCGGGTTTATGCTGGTAGATACCGGCGGGGTCGGCGGCGTGGCGGAAACAGATGCGGCCATCGCCGAGTTGGTCACTCAGCAGACATGGCAGGCCGCCAATGAAGCGGATGCGATCATCTGGCTGCTGGATGGGCGGGCGGGCATGACGGCGGCCGATGAGCGGCTGGCGGGGCGGTTGCGAATCATGCCGGTGCCTGTGCATGTCGTTGTCAATAAAACCGAAGGCATGGAGGCCAATCTGGCCGTGGCTGAATTTTATGCCAGCGGCGGCTTCAGTGAGCCGCAGCCCATATCCGCCGAGCGCGGCGATGGGGTAGATAAATTGATTAGCCACATCCTTGAACAACTGCCTGATCATGAACAGCAGATAACCCGCCAGCATGACGGCATCCGGCTCGCCGTGCTGGGTCGCCCCAATGTGGGCAAGTCTACCCTGGTTAATCGGATGCTGGGTGAGAACCGGATGCTGGCCTGTGATGCCCCCGGCACCACACGTGATGCTATCGCCACAGCGTTTCAACGACATGGCAGGGAATACGTGCTGATCGATACCGCCGGTATACGCCGGCGCAGCAAAATCGCTGGCGGCATTGAAAAATTCAGCGTGATAAAAAGCCTGCAAGCGATAGGGCCGGCCGAGATAATCATCCTGGTGTTAGATGCACAGGATGCCGTCACCGAGCAGGATCAACATCTGTCGGGCATCATCAAGGATTCCGGTAAATCACTGATCATTGCGATTAATAAATGGGATGGCCTTGAGCGTGAGCAAAAGCGAAAGATAAGGCAGCAGTTCGCCCGCAAGCTGCGCTTTCTGGAGTATGCCTGTACCCATCATGTCTCGGCACGTAACGGCACCGGTGTGGGCGGCCTGTTCCGCCGTATTGATGAGATTATTAACGCTAAAAACCGGGCAGTGAACGCATCGCATATCACCGGGCTGCTGTATGAATGCTTGCAGGCCAACCCGCCGCCGTTGCATCGTGGCCGACCGATCAAGCTGCGTTATGCCCATATCGGCGGCCATGATCCGCTGCGTATCATCATTCATGGCAACCAGACCGAGCAGGTGCCGAGCAATTATCAACGCTATCTGGCAAGCCGGCTAAGAGAAAAATTAAGGCTGACAGGCACGCCGGTGTTGATTGAATTTAAGCACAGCACCAATCCGTATCAGGGCAAAAGAAATACACTCACGCCGAGGCAGATAAAACGGCGCCAGCGCATCACGCGTCACCACAAAAAATAGCACCACCCAAGGATATCCAAAAACCGGGATACTCAAAAACCGGCTATGAGCCCGGCTCCTGCAACAGCGCCTTGATCATGGCTTCAATCCTGAGCGCCTGCTCATCGCCCTCATGTGTCTCGCCCACAAACAGCGCCCGCACCTCGCCTTTTTTATCCAGCAGATAAAACGCCGGCCAGTAGCGATTACCCATGGCACGCCAGTAGGAGAAATCATTGTCGATCATCACCGGATGCTGCAAGCCAAACTCCACCACCTTGGCGGTGATATTTTTCCGTATCTTCTCATGGGCAAATTCCGGTGTGTGTACGCCGATGATCTGAAAGTCCTCCCCGCTGAGCCGATCTTCCATGGCCTTCATCCAGGGAAAAGAGCGGTAGCAATTCCAGCAATCAAAGGTCCAGAAATCGATCAATACCACCTTGCCTTTCAGATCAGCCAACGTCAGCGGGGCAGAATTAATCCATTCCTCTTCCAGGGCATGGGTGAACTCCGGTGCGGCTATGCCACGGCTTAACGTATTGCCCGCCACTGGCTGAAAAACAACAACAGCAAGAGCGGCAGCCAGCCCCAGTACAACAAGATTAAATGCAAGATGTTTCGACATGACCGCCCTCCTGATTTCCCCCTGCTTGACTTCTCCCTTACCCGTTTCCATACAGACCGCACCAGGCGATAAATGTTCACCAGGCCGGGGCGCTTAGGGGTATACTGCCCAGCCATGACACTGCGCCGCTTTAACAACATCAGCCCGAACATCGCCGCTTCCGCCTGGGTGGATGAGACAGCATTGCTTATCGGTGATGTCAGCCTGGATGAGGACGCCTCGGTCTGGCCGATGTCAGTTATTCGTGCTGATGTGAATAGCATCACGATTGGCAAGCGCAGCAACATCCAGGATGGCTGCATTTTGCATGTCAATCATGAATCACCCTACAACACCGGTTCAAAGCTGATTATTGGTGATGAGGTCACCATCGGACACCGGGTTACCCTGCATGGCTGCCGCATTGAAGATACCTGTCTGATCGGCATGGCAGCGGTTATCATGGATGATGTGGTGGTGGGTACAGGGTGTGTTATCGGTGCGGGCGCCTTGATCCCGCCCGGCAAGCGGCTGGAGCCGGGCTGTCTGTATGTCGGCTCGCCGGCCCGGCGAGTGCGTAAACTGGAGGCTGACATATTGCAGCAAATCAGGTATGCAGCACAACATTATGTACACAACAAAAACAGCCACAGTGGCACGGCTTGATCAGATGATTACACCTCATCACACCTACGAGGTCATCATTGTCGGCGGCGGTCATGCAGGCACCGAAGCCGCCCTGGCCGCCGCACGACTGGGCGCCAGGACGCTGTTGCTGACGCATAATATCGATACCCTGGGGCAGATGTCCTGTAATCCGGCGATTGGTGGCATAGGCAAGGGGCATTTGGTAAAAGAGATCGATGCCCTCGGCGGCCTGATGGCGCTGGCGGCCGATGGCAGCGGCATTCAGTTTCGGATCCTGAATGCCCGCAAAGGCCCGGCCGTGCGTGCCACGAGGGCGCAGATCGATCGTGCTTTATACAAGACCATGGTCAGGGCGATGCTGGAACGGGCGGAGAACCTCTCTGTCTTCCAACAGGCGGTGACTGATCTGATAGTGGCAGGGGAGCAGATCAGCGGGGTGGTGACCGAGGCCGGGTTGGAGTTTCATGCCCCTTGTGTGGTGTTGACCGTGGGTACATTTCTTGGCGGCAAAATTCATATCGGCGAGACCCGGCAGCACGGCGGACGTGCCGGTGATCCGCCTGCAACAGCACTGGCACAGCGTCTGCGCGCCCTGCCGTTTCGGGTGGCACGCCTGAAGACCGGCACACCACCACGCATTGATGGCAAAACCATCGACTACAGCCGGTTGACACCACAGCCCGGTGATGAACCGCTGCCGGTGTTTTCTTATCTGGGCAAGGCCAGTTCACACCCGGAGCAACTGCCCTGTCATATTACCCACACCAACGAGCACACCCATGCCATCATCCGTGCAGCGCTGGATCGATCGCCGCTGTATAACGGTGACATACAGGGCATCGGCCCGCGCTATTGTCCCTCCATTGAAGATAAGGTAGTGCGTTTTGCTGACAAGCCCTCACACCAGATATTCATTGAGCCGGAAGGCTTGAACACCACCGAGGTGTATCCCAACGGCATCTCCACCAGCCTGCCCTATGAGGTGCAGTGCGAGCTGGTGCGCTCCATTCACGGGCTTGAATATGCCCACCTGACCCGTCCGGGTTACGCCATTGAATATGATTTTTTTGATCCGCGCGATTTGCGGCCCTGGCTGGAGACAAAATTTATTGAGGGGTTGTTCTTTGCCGGCCAGATCAACGGCACCACCGGTTATGAAGAGGCCGCCGCTCAAGGTCTCATCGCCGGCCTGAATGCCGCGTTAAAATTACAGGGCAAAACCCCGTGGAGTCCGCGGCGGGATCAAGCCTATATCGGCGTGCTGATCGATGATCTGATCACCCGCGGCACGACCGAGCCTTACCGCATGTTCACCAGCCGTGCCGAGCATCGCCTGCTCTTGCGAGAGGACAATGCCGATCTGCGCCTGACTGCCATCGCCCATAAAATGGGGTTGATCAGTGAGGAGCGATGGCGGCGCTTCAGCGACAAGCACGAGGCGATTGAACGCGGGCAGCGGTGGCTGGAATCGACCTGGGTCACGCCGGAAAACCTGACGGACGAAGCGGCAGAGCAGCTATCAGGCCAGCCCTTGACCAAGGCCAGCAGCTTGCAGCAACTGCTGCGGCGGCCTGAGATAAGTTTCCACGACTTATCCAGGTTGCCGGGGGTTGATGCTGGTGCGATCACACAAGAGGTTGCCGAGCAGTTGGAGATTCAGGCCAAATATCATGGCTATATCGCACGCCAGCAGGCTGACATCGCCCGCATTCAGCGTGATGAGGGCCGCCACCTGCCGAGTGATCTGGATTATTCAGCCATCACCGGGCTGTCAACCGAAGCGGCAGAAAAACTGAACGCACACCAACCGGTGACCTTGGGCCAGGCGGCGCGTCTGCCCGGGATCACGCCAGCGGCCATTTCGCTATTGCGGATCCATTTGAAGAGACATGCCCGACAGCGCCGCAAGAGTGCCTGAAAAACGGTTTGGGCAACTCAACGATAGCCTCATTAAACAGCGGTTAAGCAACGGTGTGCAGGAGCTGGGGCTGAACCTGCCGGCTCCGGTCACAGACAGGCTGCTTGCCTATATTGCCTTGCTGCACCAATGGAATCGCCGCATTAATCTAACCGCCGTACGCACCCCGTTGGCGATGGTGGCCCGCCACATCCTCGACAGCCTGGCCGTATCGCCATTTATTAACGGCCAACGCTGTCTTGATGTCGGCTCCGGGGCGGGCCTGCCGGGCATGATCCTCGCTATCAGTCATCCAGAACAGCACTGGTATCTGCTCGATGGTAACGGCAAGAAGATACGATTTTTAACCCAGGCCGTGATCGAGCTACAGCTTGACAATGTGGAGGTGATCGAATCGCGGCTTGCAGCGTATCTCCCCTCTCAAGAGTTCAGCACGATCGTCTGCCGCGCCTATGCCCCGTTAGCCGATTATGTCACATCAGTCTCGCATTTGATGGCGGCGAACCCGCGTATTCTGGCGATGAAGGGCGCACTGCCGGATGAGGAGATACAGGCCCTCCGGGCAATACATCTCGACTATCACATACAGCCGCTCACGATACCGGGCATGGATGCGGCAAGGAACCTGGTGATGATTGATCCCGGCCAGTAGGCCGCACGGCCCGCCGTTGCCAGCATCATAGCAAACGTGGTTTACGGCCAAACCGGGGCAAAATCCTGCTGGCTACTTAACGCCGTCAGCACCCGCCCTGGTCTTGTGTGGCGGTTTTCTCTTAGGCCGAAATGCGCCCACGGCCTGCCTCAGCCGGGCCGACAACTCATGCCGATTGCCATACCTGACGGCCACATAGACAGCAGAAATATCATGAACGACAGCGCTTAAATCCGGTCTTTGGCGGGCGATGCGCCGGGCAAAATCCTGCGGGCCTTCTGTTGCTGCGTGCATCACGCCGCAGCGTGCCAGCTTGCGGCAGAACGCATCATAGAGTTGCTTCGCCTCATCCACCGGCACAGGTCGCTGGCGGAACAGCCACAGGGCGGCGATCAGCATCAGCAACAACACCACCATACCCAGCCCAACCAGCAGGACTTGCCATTGATGTTTTTTCAGCCCCAGGCGCTTGAGGATAAGATGCTGGCGGCCTTGATCGTAACCCATGACCCATTTGTTCCAGTGATTGTTGACAGCATCCCAGCGATGACGCATCGCCAGCCACAGGTCGCGGGCCGCCCCGCCGACGTTAATCACGCCAGGCACATCACGGATGGCGGCGGGCAGGGCGCTCTGTATGCCGGCCTCAATTCGCGCCGGCGCCACCGCTGAAGTTGGGTCAACCCGCACCCAGCCCCGCCCATCCAGCCACACTTCCGCCCAGGCATGGGCATCACGCTGCCGGACGATCAGATAACCTCCAATCGGATTGATGCTGCCACCCTGATAACCCGTCACCACACGTGCCGGGATCCCGGCAGCGCGCATCAGGATTACAAAGGCCGCCGCATAGTGTTCACAAAAGCCCTGGCGGGTTTCAAACAGAAACTCATCGACAGTATCCTCAGTCAGCAATGGCGGGTTCAGCGTGTAGGAAAATTCCTGTTGGGCAAACAGGTTCAGGGCTTTGCCTATCACGGCCCGTGTTCCAGGCCCCTCACGCTGCCAACGGCGCCCCAGAGCCACCGTGCGAACATGGTGATCCAGGGGCAACTGCAAGGCATTGTTCAACTCATTTTCAGAGGCGGTGCCAAGGCGATAATCCAGCCAGGACTCGATGCGGTAACGCTGCCGACTGTGAATAGGTTTACGGCTGCGAAGCTGACGATCGTGGGTAAAATAGCCGGTGGCTGGTGTGGCTATCGGCAACTCCAGGGCGAATAACCAGCGTTGATCGGAAGGCTCCATCAACACCGTGTATTCAACCGGCTCACCGGCCACCTCCAGGGCGGCGGGCGGCAGCACCAGGCGGTTGCGATTCCAGCTAAGGCCATCAGTATACCAAAGCACCGGACCGCGCCAGTACAGCAGCGACTGATCCGGCACCGGGCCGTCAAACTCAACCCGGAAGGCAACCTCATCGGACAGCGTCAAGTTGCTGATGGTGCCAGGGGACATGGTATCGCTGAGACCGGTGAGGCCGCTGTGGGAGTCCTTGGGCAGGCTCCACAAGGGCCCGGGAATGCGGGGGAAAAGCACGAACAGGATAATTAACAGCGGCACCGACTGGATTAGCAGCTTGCCAGCGAGCCTGATCCTGGCGGCGTATGACTGCATCCTGGCCGGATCATTAAAATCAATCAGCGCAAATAACATGGCCAGGACACAGAGGATCATGTACGCCGCGGTGATGATGCTTTGCGAATAAAAACAGTTGGTCATGATCAAAAAGCTGGCCAGGAAGGCGGTGATGTAATAATCACGCTCTCGCTGTATCTCGGCGATCTTCATGCCCGCCAAGGCGATGAGCAGGGCGATCCCGGCATCCCTGCCCAGCAGACTGCCGTAGCTTAAAAAGATACCGATAAACATACAGGACGCCAGCACAGGCCGGATGATTCGCACCAGCACCGCACTGATGCTCGCCTCCTGCTGGACGGCGGGCGGTTGCAGCAGACGCCAACAGACCAGCAACATAAAGGCCAGGGTAATCCAGCCAGGGATGCGCGGGATGTGCGGCAGCACGGACAAGACGATGGCCACCATGAGGAAGACCAGGCTGTGATCAACCTGCCGCCACCAGGCGGTCAAGCCGTCATTCAGAGAGGCCATAGGTTGCCAATGCGGTTAAACATCTGTGTTTGTGTGCATCGCCCTGACCGAATTCGGTACTGCTGCCGGGCAGCCGAAGTTGATAGGCACTGCCCTGTTGCTCGGCCTGCAATACCCACAGACACAGTTGCGACAAGCGGCTTTCGGTATCATTCAGATGCCGGGTCAAGTCCCAGTGCAGCACCAGCCGATGGCCACCTTCGCCCTGGTGCAGCTTGATCAAGGGGCCCTGCTCTCGTGCCAGTGCGCGCCAGTGGATATGGCGCAGGGGATCGCCCTGATGGTAGTTCCGAAAACCGGTAAACTCATCCACGCCGGCCCTGCTGCCAGATAACGCATCGCTGTCAAACGCTGTCACACCGGGCAGTGTCGGATTGCCGGCCGGATGCGGATAGATCAGGCAAGGCTGCTCAAGGTAGAGGTATGACCAGGCCCGGAACAGACCCATGGGATAGACGCTGCATAGGCGCAAGCGGCCTAAAGACAGATAGCCTCGTTCTCTGGCGGGCAGGCTGATCTCACACGTATGCAGGCCATCTGTGTGCAGGTTGATGTGGTATTGCAGATCATCTGTCGGTTGTTTTGCATCATCATTTTTTCCTTCAGGCCAGGGCTGTATGCGAATGCCTGTCCGTGCCTGCCAGCCGTGATTGTTGATGAGCAGTGGAAAACAGGCAAGCTGTCCGGCAAAGACCGGTGCTGGCCGGCCCGGCTCAACCACCAGGCCACGCATATTGCGATAGGTGTGCAACAGACACACCATGAAGATGCTGATCAGCAGAAAGACCCATAAATAGGCCATGCTGTTGTTGTAATTGACCGCACCGAGCAACATACCGAACAACATGCAGCAGAAGAACAGCCCATGCCGGGTAAGAAAGATATACAGCCGCTCCCTTCTGCCGCTCATCGCCGCCTGACTGCCAGGCAGGGCATATTCGAGGTAAATGCCGGTTTGCATACCAGATGAGCAAGAGCAGATTTACGGGATAGGCACCTGGGTGACCAGGCGGGCGGCGGCGGAGTGATCCGGGCCGGCCTCAGCGCCGGAGATCTTCGGCAGACGATGATCAATCACGCTGGCCAGCACCGCCTGGACATCCTCCGGGATCACCTGCATACGATTGTCTATCAGGGCCCAGGCACGGGCGGCATGCAACACGGCCAGCCCGGCCCGGGGCGATAAGCCATTGCCATACTCATTTGAGGTGCGGCTGTAGTCAAGCATGTTCTGCAAATAGTGCAGCAGGGGATCAGCAACGATCACCTGTTCGGCCTGGTGCTGCAACTGCTGCACCTGTTCGGCAGTGATAACGGCATCGCAGGTAAGCAGCAGGGCGCGCCGATCCTCGCCCTTGAGCAGCTCCCGCTCGGCCTTGCGGTCAGGATGCCCCAGGCTGATACGCAACATGAAGCGATCCAGTTGTGACTCTGGCAGGGGGTAGGTCCCGACCTGCTCCAGCGGGTTCTGGGTGGCGATGACGAAGAAAGGGCAAGGCAGGGGACGTGACTTGCCTTCAATGGTGACCTGGTCTTCCTCCATCGCCTCCAGTAGGGCGCTTTGGGTGCGTGCCGTGGCGCGATTGATCTCATCGGCCAGGACAAGCTGGGAGAAGATCGGGCCGGCATGAAATTCAAACCTGCCGGTTTCCTTGATATACACCGAACTGCCCAGCACATCGCCAGGCAGCAGATCGCTGGTGAATTGAATCCGTTGAAAGCCGAGCCCCAGCGTCTTCGCCAGCGCATGTGCCAGAATCGTCTTGCCCACACCAGGCTTATCTTCGATCAAGAGATGCCCGCGGCCGATAAGGCAAGCCAGTGCCAGACGAATGGTGCGATCCTTGCCCAGGATGATCTGGTTGCTCTGTGCAAGCACATCGGCCAGCCATTGTTGCTGGCTGTCAGAGACCCTGTTGTGTTCTGCTGCCGCCGTCATCATTGTTGGTGTCACTGAAGTGGTTAATCAGGCACGGTAAGGTAGCACGCCTTACTCGCCAGCAATCGTCATATTCTCAATCAGCACCGAGCCGGTTTGAATATTGCCTCGACGATCAACATCCTGACCGATGGCAACGATCTGCTTAAACATCTCGGCCAGGTTGCCAGCGACCGTGATCTCCTCAACGGGGTATTGTATCTCCGCCCCTTCAACCCAGAAGCCTGACGCACCGCGGGAATAATCACCGGTGACCTGATTGACGCCGAAGCCCATCATGTCGGTGATTAACAGGCCGGTATCCATCTGCTTGATGAGATCAGACAGATTTTTATCGCCGTGTTGGACAACCAGATTATGCACCCCGCCCGCATTGCCGGTTGGCTGCATCCCCAGCTTGCGCGCCGAATACGCACTTAACACATAGCTCTCCAGCACGCCGTTGCGAACAAAATGTTTATCACCGGTTGCCATGCCATCCTGATCAAAGGCGGCACTGCCGAGGGCAGCGGGCAGATGTGGCCGCTCGCAAATCTGCATATCACCAGGGAAGATCGGCTCGCCCAGCGTATCCAGCAAAAACGTCGCCTTGCGATACAGGGCGCTGCCGGATATGGCCGTGATCAATGCGGCAAACAGACTGCTGGCCACAGGCGCCTCGTAGATGACCGGCGCCTGCCGGGTAGTGAGTTTGCGCGCCCCCAGCCGTGCCAGGGTGCGCTCGGCAGCCTGCCTGCCGACAACGTCAATGTCGTCCAGGGCCTGACGGGTGCGCGCCCGGGTATACCAGCCATCGCGCTGCATCAGGCCGTGCTGCTCGGCAATCAGGGTGCAGTCAATATGATGGCTCGACCAGTCCCAGCCGCCGGTAAACCCATGACTGTTGCCGTAGCAGTGGCTGCCGGCATAGGTGGACACCGTGGCGCCGTCAGAATTGGTAATACGCGCATCCTGCTCACGGGCAACGGTTTCACAGGCGATCGCTATCTCCCTGGCCTGCTCGGCTTCCAGCGCCCAGGGGTGATACAGATTCAGATCAGGCAATTCCGCCGCCAGATGCTCTGCCGCAATCAGGCCGGCACACGCATCTTCCCCCGCCTGGCTGGCAATCGTGCAGGCCGCCGTGACGGTGTCATCCAGGGCGCTGGCAGAGAAATCACTGCTGGAGGCCGAGCCTTTACGCTGGCCGATATACACACTGACGCCCAGCCCCTGATCGCGCTGGTGTTCAATCGTCTCCACCTGCCCCATGCGCGCCGTGACCGCCAGCCCACGGCCAATGGCGAGCGTGGCCTCGGCAGCGCTGGCGCCTTTTGCTTTTGCCAGGGCGAGGGCATTGTCAATAATATCTGCACAGGATGTATGGCTTAATGCGTCCATAGTGGCCTCTGATGTTATAATGATCGCGTATTCTATCATCCGAGCGCATTGATGGACGTATCTGTTGTCTTAGACGGATTAAATGCCGCCCAGCGCCAGGCAGTGGCCGCTGCAACGGGCAACATCCTGGTGCTGGCGGGGGCCGGCAGTGGCAAGACCCGGGTGCTGACCCACCGCATCGCCTGGTATATCGAAACCGGCCAGGCCCAGCCTTATGGCATCGTCGCCGTCACCTTCACCAACAAGGCCGCCGCCGAGATGCGTACCCGCATAGAGCGGCTGTTGCAACGCCCGCCAGGCGGTATGTGGGTGGGGACGTTTCATGGCCTTGCCCATCGCCTGCTGCGCGCCCATTGGCAGGAGGCTGGCCTGCCGGAGAGCTTTCAGATCCTCGACAGTGAGGATCAATACCGCACCCTGCGCCGAGTTATGCGCTCGCTGAATCTGGATGAGGCACGCTACCCGCCCCGCCAGGCACAGTGGTTTGTCAATGCCCGTAAAGATGAGGGCCTAAGACCCCAGCACATAGACGGCCAGGGCGATCCTTTTTTGCAGCAGATGATCCAGATCTACCAGACCTATCAGCAGACCTGCGAGCGTGCCGGGCTGGTGGATTTTGCGGAATTATTGCTGCGCGTCCATGAGCTGTTGCGCGATAACCAGACGCTGCTGCGGCATTATCAACAGCGCTTTCGGCACGTACTGGTCGATGAATTCCAGGACACCAACGAATTGCAATACGCCTGGCTGCGCCTGCTGGTCGGTGAGACAGGCAATATTTTTGCCGTTGGCGATGATGATCAGTCTGTGTACAGCTTCCGGGGCGCGCGCATGGAAAACATGCAATCCTTCCAGAGGGATTTTGCCGCTGCAAGCCTGTACAAACTGGAGCAGAACTACCGCTCTACCGCTAACATTCTTAACGCGGCCAATGCCTTGATCAGCCATAACCTGGCGCGCCTTGGCAAACAGTTATGGACGGGTGATGAGGCGGGGGCGAAGCTGGACGTGTATGCCGCCTATAACGAACATGATGAGGCCAGGTTTGTCGTTGATTGCATCAAGCTGGCAGCAGAGCAGGTGAATTATCGCGAATGTGCAATTTTATACCGCGTCAGCGCCTCATCCCGGGTGCTGGAAGAGACATTGCGCCAAGCCGCCGTGGCCTACCGCGTCTTTGGCGGCATGCGGTTCTATGAGCGTGCCGAGATCAAGGATGCCCTGGCCTACCTGCGCCTTGCACACTACCGTAATGATGATGTCTCGTTTGAACGTATCATCAACACCCCGACGCGTGGCATCGGCCAGCGCACAATGGCAGAGATCCGGCAGCAGGCACGCCAGGTGAGCAGTTCACTCTGGCAGGCCAGCCTAGTGCTGGTAGAACAGCAGTCACTGTCCGCCAGGGCGCTGAATGCAGTGCAGCAGTTCCTTAATCTGATCGAGGCAATGGCCGTGGGTATTGAGGATAAACCGTTGCAAGAGGTGATGGATAACGTGATTAATCACAGCGGACTGATCCCGCACTTTCAAAAAGAGCGTGGCGAGAGAGGCGAGGCACGGATAGAAAACCTGGCGGAATTGGTGAATGCGGCGCGCGAGTTTACGGTGAATGCGGAGGTGCATGGTGACATGCCGCCCTTACCGGCGTTCTTGGCCCATGCCGCCCTGGAGTCCGGGGAGACTCAGGCCGCCGCCCATACCGATGCGGTGAATCTGATGACTTTGCACACCGCCAAGGGGCTGGAGTTTGCCCAGGTGTATCTGGTGGGTATGGAAGAGGGCTTGTTCCCGCACCAGCGCAGCAGTGATGATCCGGTGAAGCTGGAAGAGGAGCGGCGGCTGTGCTATGTCGGCATCACCCGGGCGCAGAGAAAATTGACTTTCAGCTATGCCCTGCACCGGCGCCTGCATGGTACTGAATACCACCCGAAGCCATCGCGTTTTCTTAACGAGTTGCCGGCTGAATTGATCGCCGAAATACGCCCAACGCACACTGCGGATTTTTTACGCCCCTCCGGCAACGATGGGCAACGGCGATACCGCAGGCTTTAACCTCGGCCAGCGGGTCAGCCATGCCAGGTTCGGCGAGGGCACGGTATTAAATCTGGAGGGGCAGGGCAGCCAGGCACGCATTCAGGTGCATTTTGAACAGGCCGGTGCCAAGTGGCTGGTGCTGGCTTACGCTAATCTGGAAGCGGTATTAGGCTAACACAACGTAAAGGAAGTCATCATGTCTTGTACAAAAAGCATGTTGTTGCTGTTCATTCTCATGCTGGTTGCTGCGTGTGCGGATAAACCGGATACCACAGGCGATCAGCCCATCGCCGATACCGGCAAGGTGTATAGCTGGAAACTGACGACTGCCTGGCCGGCCAACTTTCCGGTATTGCAGGAGGCGCCGGAAATCTTCGCTGAGAAAGTACGCATCATGAGCAATGGCCGCCTGGATATCCGGGTGTATGCGGCCGGCGAGCTGGTGCCGGCTTATGAGGTCTTTGATGCGGTCTCGTTAGGTGCGATCGAGATGGGGCATGGGGCCTCGTATTACTGGGCGGGCAAGGTGCCAGCCGCCCAGTTCTTCTCGACTGTGCCATTCGGCATGACCCATACCAGCGCGCAGGCGTGGATTAACTACGGCGGTGGTCTTGCTCTGTGGCGTGAGTTGTATGCCCCCTTCAAGCTGGTGCCGTTTCCCATGGGTACCACAGGGATTCAGATGGGCGGCTGGTTTAATAAACGAATCGATTCTGTGGCGGACATACAGGGCTTGCGTATGCGTATGCCGGGCCTCGGCGGCAAGGTATTGAAACAGGCTGGCGGTAACCCGGTGTTGATCGCCGGTGGTGAGCTGTATACCGCCCTGGAACGTGGCACGATCGATGCCACCGAATGGGTAGGCCCCTTCCATGACCAGCGCCTGGGGCTGAATCGGGCGGCAGATTATTATTATTATCCGGGCTGGCATGAACCGTCCACCACGCTGGAGCTGATCATCAATAAGGATAAATGGGACAGCCTGCCCGCCGATCTGCAAACGATCGTGGAGATGGCGGTGGCGGCGATCAGCTACTGGAGCATGATCGTCATGGAACACCATAACATGCAGGCGTTACAGGAATTACAGCAGAGAAAAAACGTGCAGATCCTGCCCTATCCTGAGGATGTGCTGGTGAAGTTAAAACAAATGACCCGCCTGGCCCTGGAGGAAGAAGCAAATAAAGATACTGACTTCAAACGGGTCTATGAGTCCTATGAGAACTTCAGGACGAACCATCAGCCGTGGCGGGATATCTCTGAACGAGCGATGATGAATACCGAATGAGCCTCGAATGATTCGGGAATAATCCCTGGAATATTCCTGAGCTATGCCATGGGCTTACTGGCTGTTGGCTACCATATAATCAACGGCTGCCTTCACCTCATCATCGCTTAGGGCGGGATTACCGCCTTTGGCTGGCATGGGTATGCCAGCAGCACCGGTGAAACCCACGATCGCACGTTCATAGAGCAGCGCCATACCCTGCTCAATGCGCGTTGCCCAGACGGCGGCATCACCGATTTGCGGGATGTTTGGCAGGTTGGTGCTGTGGCAGGAAAAGCACAGGCCCTGGTAGACTTTCTCCCCAAGATCAACCGGCTCACCGGCCATCACATCTGCCTTGGCCACCGCCACTTCAACGGCAGCGACAGCCCCGGCTTCGCCTTCTATCCGCACCTCTCCCACCGCCGCCGTATTGATAAAGGTGCGGTTTGCCTGGCTGGCAGAAATCGCCTCATCGTCGATACCGATGATCCTGGCGATGATCAAAAACAGGATGATCATGATGCCCAGCAAGGCGATGGTAATGGCGTAATTCTGAAAAAAAACCTTATCCTGTTCAGCATTCATTGGTATAACCCTCAAAAGTTAATCATTGTGGCTTCTGGCTGATGCCAGTATAACCTGTGGCTGCCCGTCAGCAAACAGGCGGTTCACATCGCCCCGGCTCGTACAACTTGCCACCGATGGGGTGACGGGCGAGGTAAAACAGGCCCTGGACAATATCGGGACTGCATCACATACGCACAGCTATCCGATACCGGAGCGGGGCAAATGCCTTGTCATGCTTTCTGGATATGCAGGCTATCAAACCGGTTTTGCTTAGGCCCTGTTCGGCACACAATGCCCTGGGTGGAAGTTAAGTGTATCGCAGCGGTTGGTCAGTAAGATACACAGAATAAGGCAGCACAAGCAGCGTATGCAGACGGCCCTGACAAGCGCTTAAAGGCACATGCTGTCTGCTCATCGCCGTTATCCTGTAGGCGATGTTAGTTGATAGGCAACCTGGCACATAGCCGCTATAGTCTCACCATGACAGCGAGTAACCCCCGGCAATTTCTGCTACTGCTTTGCGCCTCGGCCATGATCGTTGCTGTCAGTATGGGCATTCGGCAGGCGTTTGGGGTATTTCTACGGCCTGTTGTGCTTGATCTTGATATCATGCGGCAGGCGTTTGGCTTTGCGATCGCCTTGCAAAATCTGATCTGGGGCCTGGCACAGCCGCTTGCCGGTATGCTGGCAGATCGCTTCGGGGCATTTCGCATCGTGCTGATCAGCGGTTTTGTCTATTGTGCTGGCCTGCTATTAACCGCATTCAGCTCATCAGCAGAGGCATTATACATGAGCGCCGGTATGCTGGTTGGCCTGGGCCTGGCGGGCAGCGGGTTCAGTGTCGTGTTGGGTGCGGTGGCCAGGTTAGTGCCAGAGCAAAAAAGAGGCCTGGCCCTGGGAGTCACCTCAGCCGGTGGTTCGATAGGCATGTTTGCATTTGTGCCGGCCAGCCAGTTGTTCATCGCCCACTATGGCTGGTCTGTTGCAATGCTGGTGCTCGCCGGATGCAGCCTGATTATCCCGGCCTGTGCCCTGCTGTATAAAAACCTCCATGCCCCGTGGGCTGGGAGTACAATGCCATCGGTTCATCTGGGCGAGATGCTTGGTCTCGCTCGATGTCACCGTGGCTACCTGCTGCTTAACTTGGGATTTCTGGTGTGTGGTTTCCACGTGGCTTTCATTGCCACTCACCTGCCTGCTTATATCGCCGATCACGCCTTGAGCCCAATGACAGGGACAGGGGCGATAGCCCTGGCCATGATCGGGTTCTTTAATATTATCGGCACCTTTGGGTTCGGCATCCTGGGTGATAAGTACCGCAAAAAATACCTGTTAAGCCAGTTGTACTTGGGCAGGGCGATCGTGATTGCCCTGTTTATGCTGATCCCTGTCAGTGATGTCAGCGTGATGGTTTTTGCGGCTGCCATAGGGTTATTGTGGTTGGGTACCGTGCCTTTAACCAGCAGCCTGATCGCCCAGATCTTCGGCGCTCAACACATAGGCGCCTTGTTCGGGATTGTCTTTTTCAGTCATCAGGTCGGCAGCTTCCTCGGTGCCTGGCTGGGCGGGTATTACTTCGATCTGACGGGCTCCTATGATCAGGTCTGGTCACTGTCAGTGATCCTGGGGGTCATCTCCGCCTTATTGCACTGGCCAATCGATGATCGGCAAGCCCTGCCCGCTGCGGCCTGATCTGTGTTTGTCGCACGGACACCAGAGGCTGCTGCCACGACCAGCCATCACGCACGCCTCAGACCCGGGCCCTGGCTTTCGGTCAGGGCTGCTCTCTTTCCCCGTCAATCAACGCATCAACAGTCGTTAGCATATCGTCCAAAGAGCCGCTCAAGGTGGCAGAAACCAGGTATTTGCCGTTGACCACCACGGCGGGCACGCCGGTGAGCTTGAATCGTTGCGCCTGGATGAAGGCTGACTTCATTTTGATTTCCGTCTCGTTGGAATCATAGTGCATCTCAAATGCCTCTGTATCGATGCCCAGCCCGCCAACGAAATCAATAATCTCGGCCTTGCTGTAGATACGCTTTCTGTCCTGGTGCAGTGCCTTGAACAGGGGCAGGTGGACTTGCTCCAGCACCCCCATTCTCTCGGCAGCAAAGAACGCCCTGGCATGAGCGATCCAGTTTTTATTCAACACCGCCGGCATCCGCCGAAATACCACATCCTCGGCCAGCGTCGGCTTCCAGGCGGCAAGCAGTGGTTCAAAGCTGTAGCAATGAGGACAGCCGTACCAGAAGATCTCCAGCACCTCGATCTTATCGCCTGTCCGGGTGGGCTGGGCGGGTTTAATGACTTTATAGCCTTGCTGACCGCTAACGGGCGAGGCGGTGAATAATGTGCTTATGAGCAGAGCGCCCAGCAGTTTTGTTGTTATCTGCATATCATGATCCCTGTCAATGGAAAATACCGGGATGGGTTAAAGCTCGCCATAGGAGTGCAGGCCCGATAGAAACATGTTGACCCCCAAAAAGGCAAACAAGGTGATGAGAAAGCCAACGATAGACCAGCCGGCCATGGCGGGGCCGTGCCAGCCCTTGCTGATGTGCATGTGCAGCCAGGCGGCATAGTTCAACCAGACGATCAAGGCCCAGGTCTCTTTTGGATCCCACGACCAGTAACCGCCCCAGGCCTCGGCCGCCCAGAGCGAGCCTAAGATCGTGGCGATGGTAAAGAACGCAAACCCCAGGGCAATCGCTTTGTACATGATATCTTCAATCACATCATTGGCGGGTAATTGCGCCAGTATGCTTCTGGCGGCCGGTTTACGCTGCTTTAACAGCCGGGTCAGGCCCAACATGGCGGCGATACTGAAACAGCCATAGCCGATAAAGTTTGCCGGTACATGGATCTTCATCCAGTAGCTTTTCAAGGCCGGTACCAGGGGTTGAATCTCATGTGCCTGGCGCTCGAAGGTATACCAGAGCAAAAAGCCAATCGCAGCGGTAATGACCAGCATGACAAACCCGCCCAGGGTCCGGGTGGCATAACGCCGTTCATAGTGCAGGTAGATCAGCGCAGTGATCACGCAGAACAGGATAAAGACTTCATACAGATTGCTGACCGGGATATGCCCGACATCTGGATGAATCAGATAAGACTCATACCAGCGCACCAGCAGGCCGGTCAGCCCCATGGCCGTGGCCGCCCAGACCAGGGCGCTGGCAACAGTGGCGGTGAATGCCGAACGGCTGTACAGGGCCAGGAAATAGCTGCCGGTGGCCAGCAAAAACAGAAAACTCATCCACATGATGGCCGACTGGCTCGCCAGCATATACTCAAGCAGAAAATGCCGGGCATTGGTCAACTCGCCAGCATAGAGATAAATGGCCGATAACGAGAACAGCACGGCAACGATCAACAGGCGCCTTAACGCCGTCCAGACCAGCCCGCCCCAGCCGATGGTCACACTGCTGCCTGCCAGGATGATCTGCTCATAGCCATTCATATAGCCATGATAGTTAAAGCCGATAAACAAACCGCCGCCGGCCACCGTGAACAGCCACAAAAAATCAACCGCCGCCAGTTGTCGGTGATCGTCATACTGCATCAGCGGCTGTGAGAGCGATTCTGTGGTCATAGTCTGTGGATTTACCGGGTCAATGGAGGGCGTTGTGGGTTAGAGCATTGGCCGACTCTTTGGTTGCATTAGTGTGCCGCAAAAGTCTGTTTGATGGTATGGCTGATGTTTGCA
This sequence comes from Gammaproteobacteria bacterium, assembly GCA_963422205.2. Classification (GTDB taxonomy): domain Bacteria; phylum Pseudomonadota; class Gammaproteobacteria; order Eutrophobiales; family Eutrophobiaceae; genus CAXMWX01. The sequence goes on from CAXMWX010000003.1 coordinate 149,636, forward strand.
AAGTAGCGGCCAAAATCCGCCTGATGGCGTGTGCGGCTGCCGCCATAGAGCAGGTGTGTCCCGGTGTCGGTTCCAGATAGCAAAAACCACAGCCGTTGATGCGGAATATAAAACAGCATGAACACGCCGAGAGTGAGCAGCAGAAACCCCAGATAGACCCACTTGGCACCGGGCGAGCGGCTGATCTGCAACCCGGTTGCCTGTATCTCCTCAAAATCATCCAACTGTATAAAATACGTTGTGCCGTATTCATGCAGCGAGGACAAGGCGATGATGCTGTCATTGAGAAACTGAATCTCATGCGCTGATAACTCTCCGGTAAAAAGATCGCTATCTTCCAGCACTTTAAGGTAACTCTGTTGCAGGGCGAATTGCAGCATCTTCAATGAAGCGTTCTGCAAGTCTTGAGCATCGCTGATCCCGGCATCACTGGCGGTGCTAAAGTGTGCTTTAAGACCGTCAAACCCCTGCCGCCGGAATAAATCAACCAGACGGATCAAGACATTCGTGATCTCGGCAGGTGAGATCGGCAGCGCCGTGTTCTCTATCAGCATCGTGCTGTTACGCTGCAATAACGGCCTGAGCCTCACCTCATCGTTCAGCAGGGCCAGGAAGCGGAGAAATAACTCAGCACTGCCATTATCATCGGCCGGGATATGCAGATAGCGATAGTCAGCCTGGGGTGATTCACGCACACCGCTGAGCAGATAGTCACGGCCGGCAATCGTCACCGGATACATGTAGTTAAGGTACTCCCGTGCTGTGCCGTCAGCCTGTCGCAGTTTGAAGGTCAGGCTGGGGCCGAAGTCACGAAATTTTTTATCTGTTGCCGCATCATTGTCAGGGAAGATATTAAATTTCTTAAATTCGGTCAGCTCTAACTGCAAGGCATCGGCATCACCGGGGAGCCTCATCGTCTCTGAGACTGCAAGCTGTGCGGCGGTTTTTTGCAATGTCGGGCTTTGCAAATCAAACAGGCTGAACTTTAGCACCGAGCCGCCATCACCAAAACTGGCTTGATAGATGGTATAGCCCCGGTAGTTCAGCGGGTGGTTTACCAGGATGGTTTGCTCCAGGCTGGTGGCGTTGGCCTTATCGACAATACGCAGATCACTCGCAAACGATTTGGGCTGGCCGTTATTGTAGTGCTCAATGCGAAAATCCTGTACCTGGATGGAGAAGGGAAGCGGCTGCACCACATAACCTGCCCCCATGTTGATAAAAGCCGTGTTGACCCGGCGGCCTTCAGGAATAGAGACACTGGCCCGGAATGAGGGGTTCTCTTTGCTCAAGATAGTGCGCTTATCCATGGCGGATAAAGGAATGTCGTCACGTGTTTCGATCTGCACCTGCCCGGTGCGGGTTTTCAGCTTCAGTGGGAAGTTGCTGTCCAGCAGGCCGCCGATACAAATGATAATCACAGCCACATGCGTGAGCAGATAACCATAGCGGTTGGCCTCGCCCCGGATGGCGGCCACCAGCATACCTTCACCAGTGGCTTGGCTCTGCACACGATAGCCTTGTTGTTTCAGCCAGTGCTGCAACTCAAACAGCAGCTTGTCCATGCCGGTTTGCGTATCAAGCCGGGCATGGTGTGTTAAGTGTTGTATGTGATTCGCCCGCTGGTGTAGTTGAAAGTTCCTCGCACTGGCGAGAATTTTAGGCGTGTTGCGGTACAGGCAGATACTGACGCTGCACACCAGAAAGGCCATGATCAGCACAAACCAGGGGGTGGAATAGATATCATACAGCCCCAGGCGGCGATAGATATCATGCCAGAACGGGCCAAACTTGATGATGTAATTCTGATATGGCTCGTTTTGCCGCAGTATCGTGCCAATCACGGACGCCACGGCAATCACCAGCAGCAGGGTGATGGCCAGGTTCATGGAGCTTAGAAACTGCACGCTGCGGGACAGGGTAAGCCTCATCGGTCGCTCGCCCGCACAGTCACGCCCTGATATTATCCTCCTTCAAGATAACGCCGCCGTCTAATACAGCCCCTGGATGTAATTTGACACGGCCTCAATATCGGCGTTGGTCATGCGGCTGGCAATATCACGCATGACGGCATTGCGATCATTATGCCGTTGCTCGGCTTTAAATTGCTTTAGCTGGCTGGCGGTATAGGCGGCATGCTGGCCGTTGATCTTCGGATACAGTGCTGCCGGGTTGCCGCTGCCGCCAGGGCCGTGGCAGGCCATGCAGGCGGCCAGGGCACGTTTGGCATCGCCTGCTCGGTACAAGCGCTCGCCATGGGCCAGATCGATCGGCTGCGCCAAACCCGGCCGGGGCGTCTGGGCAGCATAGTAAGCGGCAAGATCCGCGATATCCTCATCGGTGAGATTGGCCGCCATAGGCGACATCTGCGGATTCTGGCGGCTGCCATCACGGAAGTTTTTCAACTGCTTCCCGGTGTAATCGGCATGTTGTCCAGCAAGGTTGGGCCAGGCCGGGCTGGGGCTGTTGCCGTCCTCGCCGTGACAAGCCGCACAGGCCAGCGATTTCTCCCTGCCTGCGGCTATATCACCGGCAGGTAAGGGGGGGCTGAATAACAACACAAGGCTTACGAGGCAGGCATATTTCATATCGAATTCCATCTATTTATGTCACTGTTGCAACAGTTGGTTTTGGCGGCTTGGTTTTTGCCATTCTATGTTACCGATGTTACAAGAAAAAGTGTATGGTGTCGGGAAAAATTTAGCCCGTCACTCCCCGTGCATAACCCTTACCGGCAAACACGCCATGAGCGTAGCGCAAACAGGCTCAGCCAGCTACCGGCCGACAGCGGCAGAGAGGCCGCTTTCTGTGGCCGTTCAAATACTGGAAAATCCAGTGTTATCAATGTGCTGACCGCACAACACCGCCTGGCCAGAGCAAGCAGGCAGCCGGGCCGGACGCAGCAACTGAATTTTTTTACCGTGGCGGCAGGGGTGCGGCTGGTCGATCTGCCAGGTTATGGCTATGCCAGGGTGCCCCGTGCCCTGCAAGCACACTGGCACAACACGGTCAATCGCTACTTGCAGTCTCGCCAAAGCCTGTCAGGGCTGATATTAATCGTGGATATTCGCCGTAGTTTGAACGACCAGGATCAGCAGTTGCTTGGCTGGTGTCAAGCGGTTGCCTTGCCAGTGCATGTTTTGCTGAATAAATCGGACAAACTCTCCCGCAGTGCTGCCCAGAGTCGCCTGCTGGCACTACAGCATGAATTTGCTGCCGCTGACGGCATCTCAATGCAGCTATTCTCCGTGTTGAAAAAAACCGGTGTGGAAGAGTTGCAGGGGCGGCTGAATGGCTGGTTATTTGCCCATGTCATGTAGAGATACAAGGAAAAAATCGGCCCCGGATCAAGTTTAAGGGGATTGGTAGGGCATCCGGGGCCTAAATGCCCGGCTGGGGAGACCGGGAACACTGATCACTGTCAGGGGTTAAACAGCGGCACTTTACGTGTTACCTGTTATGACAAGGGGGCTGGCTAAAGGTTCAATCGGTTGCGAAGACCAGGGCGGTCGAGGCGGGCTTTTTCGCCTCCCGATGAGACCGTGAGGTGAATTTTATACACAGCTTGGGCCTGATATAGGGATGGCGATGAATAATCGTCGAAAAATTCCCTGAAAACGCTGATGAGTAGGTGCAACTCATTGAAAAAAAAGTAAAAGATGAAAGTGATTAAATTTTAACATTTCTGTAACACAACCAATAAAAAAGCGGAATTGGGGAATATGTACGCCTATCTTCCACAGACTTATCCACAGAAATTGTGGATAACACTGAATTGTATACAGAGCAAGCAGTTATCATTTCAAACTGACAAATCGCATCAATGTCATCGCCTAAATTAAGGCCCCAGGCCAAGGATCCAGCGGCGGTTTAATCCACCAGCAGATCAGCGGGGTGACGGATACGCATACGCCATTGGCGATGACGCTGATAAATCTTCCCCCGTGCCAGCACCTTGACATGCAGCAACTCCCGCAGCTTATAGTCCGTAAAGTGGATCAGATCGCCCCTGGCAATCCGCACAGCAAAGCCTTCGCCAAGGTTCAGCCACAGTGCAGAGCGGCTCTCGCCTATGCGGCTGATGCGCCCGTACACCCGCCGGTAGCCACGCGCCGTGGCTGGCAGTTCAGCCACAGCGATGGGCTGATATTGCGCCATTGCCCACAGGCCACGCCGCTGTGTTTGCGCCCGCCCGCTGGCGGCCTGATAGCAGTCGATAAAATTCAGGTTGGGCGGAATAACCAGGGGCACGGCCAGCCCCTCGCCCAGTAATGCCGCCTGAACATTACGATTGACATTAGGCCGATCAATAAACGCATGCGCCAGCAGGCGCCCATAGCGGTCCTGCCGTTCAATCCCGTATTGCAAACGAACGGCGCGGTGTTCAGGCAGCAGCCCCTGCAAATACCGCCATGCGACCACGGCCCCCGGCGCATCTGCCCGGCCATCACGGCCACGCTCCGGCGTATCAATGCCGATCAGGCGCACATGTCGACCATCGCGCAGGATAAGGGTGTCACCATCAAGCACATCCTCAACGATGCCCATAACAGCCTGGGCGGGTGGCTGACAATCATCCGCCAGGACCGGGCTTAGGCTGCAACACAGGCAGGCGGCAATGAAATGAGGTGCTGAAAGCGTGCGATTAACTGGCGGGCGGGGCAATGAAAACGGGATGAATTGATGCGGTATTCACATGTTGTATTTGCGGCGAAATTTATCCACCCGGCCAGCCGTATCCAGCATCTTCTGTTTACCGGTGTAGAAAGGATGGCATTGTGAACACACATCTATGTGAAATTCTCCGGCATGGGTGGAGCGCGTGGTGAAGGTGTTCCCGCAACTGCATGTTACGCTGATCTCATCATAATCCGGGTGTATCTCTGCTTGCATCGTCCTTACCTTGATTATCCTGTCATGAGGGCTGTTTGCCGGCAGGGCGGAGTGTATGCGATCTGCTGGCGGGGTGCAACTGGCTGTATAGCTGCTGGCAAAATGACAGCGCACAGCCTTACCTGAAATCATGTGTCTGAAACTGTATGCTTGGCACTGTGTGTGACCAGGATGACGGCCTATCTCGCCTGCATCCTGACCGCCCCATCCAGCCGGATCGTCTCACCATTGAAGTACCGGTTCTCACAAATATGCCTGACCAGGGCGGCATATTCCGCTGGTTCGCCCAGGCGTGGCGGAAACGGCACACTGGCCGCCAACCCCTGCTGTACCTTATCCGGCAGGGCGGCCATCATGGGCGTGTTAAAGATGCCGGGGGCGATCGTCATCACGCGGATGGCATCGCCGGACAAATCGCGCGCAATGGGTAAGGTCATCCCGACCACCCCGGCCTTTGATGCCGCATAGGCCGCCTGCCCGGCCTGCCCGTCAAAAGCCGCCACCGATGCCGTGTTCACGATCACCCCTCGCTCGCCGCCCAGCGCCGCCAGCGCCGCCATGCGTGTCGCCACCAGGCGAATAGAGTTAAACGTACCCACAAGATTCGTTAAGACAATGCGCTGAAAATCATCCAGGGCATGCGGTGTGCCAGCTTTAAGGGTCTTCTGCCCCAGTATCACCCCGGCACAGTTTACCAGAATGCGCGCCTCCCCATGCCGTGCCGCCGCCAGTTCCAGACCCTCGCTGAGGCTGTCCTCAGCGGTGACATCCACACTGGCGAACACACCACCAACCGCATCCGCCAGCCGCTCGCCCTGCTCACGGTTCATATCAAAAATCGCCACCCTGGCGCCCGCTTCGGCCAGGGCCCGGGCCGTCGCCTCACCCAGACCGGAGGCAGCGCCGGTGATGATGGCCGGGCAATTTTTTATCTGCATATCAGCCTGGCCTGCCCGTTATGTTAAAGACGATGAGATTAGGCACATCAGATGATCTCCAGGGCCACGGCAGTCGCCTCGCCGCCACCGATGCAGATCGCCGCCACCCCCCGCCTTGCCCCACGTTGCTGCAAGGCGGCGATGAGGGTAACGATAATGCGCGCCCCGGAAGCACCGATAGGATGGCCCAGGGCACAGGCGCCGCCATGGACGTTGATCTTCTCATGCGGAATGGCCAACGCCTGCATGGCCGCCAATGCCACAACGGCAAAGGCTTCATTCACCTCAAACAAATCGACATCATGAACAGACCAGCCCGCCGCCTTCATGACCTTACGCATGGCGGTCACCGGGGCAGTGGTGAACCAGGCCGGCTCCTGGGCATGGCGGCTATGTGCCAGAATCTCGCATACAGGGGTCAAGCCCTGCTGTGCTGCTGTTGCCGCATCTGTCAGCACAACGGCAGCCGCACCATCAGAAATTGAGCTGGAATTGGCGGCAGTTACCGTGCCGGCATCAGCAAAAGCTGGCCTTAAGGTCGGGATTTTTTCCATGTCCGCCTTGCCCGGCTGCTCATCGGTGGCAACGATCGACTCGCCCTGGCGCCTCTTTACCCTGACCGGGATAATCTCACGATCAAAGCAGCCCGCTTTGATGGCCGCCTGCGCGCGCATCAACGACTCCACGGCATAGGCGTCCTGCATCTTGCGTGAGAGGTGAAATTCGCTGGCGCAGCGCTCGGCAAAGACGCCCATCAACCGCCCCTTGTCATAGGCATCTTCCAGCCCGTCAAGAAACATGTGATCAATCACCTCGCCATGCCCCATACGCATACCCGCCCTCGCCCTGGGCAACAGGTAAGGCGCATGGCTCATGCTCTCCATGCCGCCAGCAACGATCAGCCGGGCAGAGCCGGCCCGAATGCTGTCCATGCCGAAGATGATGGCCTGCATCGCCGAACCACACATTTTGTTGATGGTGGTACACGCCGTGGCGATGGGCAGGCCGGCCGCCAACGCCGCCTGCCGTGCCGGTGCCTGGCCCTGCCCGGCCGGTAGCACACACCCCATTAAACAGGCATCAATGGCAGCCGCTTCAGCACCGCTGCGCTCAAGGGCCGCTGCAATCGCCGCTGCCCCCAGTACCGGTGCGGGCAAGGTGCTGAGTGTGCCTTGCAGGCTGCCCAGCGGGGTTCTTGCCATGCCGGTGATCACGATCGAGTCGTTATTCATCCGTCTCGTTTCTGTTAAAAGGTCTGCACAGGTCCCTCATCCTTCTAAGGTAAGAGAGCGTGTTTTTCAACTCAGCAAACAAACCCCCCGTCCGCCGGCATGTCAACATGGAGATCACTGGATGGCCTTTTTGCTGCCTTTAGACAGGCGCTTCAGAATGTCATTTGATCTTCCAACACCTGATCTTCCAACACCACCTGAATGCCCTGGCTTAACAGCGGATAAGCCCTCGACAACCACTCACCTGTTACGTTAAGCAACAGCTACCAGCTTTTGCCACCAACCCATTCACCGGCAACGCCGAGAAAAGGCTCAATGCTAACCGCAGACCACACACCCGCTTCAAAATAAGGATCGCATTCCAGGATTTCCCGTGCTTCGGCTAATGTATCGACTTCGACAATAAGCAGGCTGCCTACCGGTCTCTCTCCTGCATCGTTCATTAACGGGCCTGCAACCCTTATCTTGTCCAGTATATTTTCGATGTATGCCAGATGTGCTTGCAGGTTTGTCTGTCTCCGCCCATCACTGCCGGGGTTATCTGTGCAATACATGGAAACCAACATGTCAGGATGATCCGATTTAATTTGAGGAAATACGCATGCAGATAGTATCTCATCTGTGTGCGTTTATGCCCTGCCCATGCGCCTTAGTCATGATCGTGGTGATGATGTCTGTGGGCGTTCCAGTGACTGTGGTAATCAGGTTTGGCGCTATCGATATCCTCATGCTGATGATCAGCACCTCGCCGTTGTGTAGTTTGTTCGAAATCCTCCGGGCCATGCGGATGATTGTGTGCCGTGCTGACCATCCACCGGTATAACAGCGGGTCACGCTGATACAGGCGGGCACCGGCCCGGTTCTGGTTCTCAACCGGCGTTGACCAGGGATTGTAGTGAAAATAATTGAACAATTTGGAATCCACCCGCCCCAGTGCGATACAGCCAAACTCCGAGGCAAAGGCACCGTGATTGATATACGCCGGTCGCCAGAAATACCCGCCCGTTGGTATCTCGCCGAACTGCATCATCCACGATGTTCCCCACAGGTGATAGGACTCCTCCGCACAATCATGATAGGAAATATTGTCCTGATAGAAAGCCGGCGTCATGCAATAAATAAACGTCATGGCATAGGACATGGGGTTAAAGTTAAGCAGCTTGATCAGGCAACCCGAAGCCACCGATGGCTTGGTCACATTGCCCGGCGCCCACGGGATATCCAGATACGAATCCACATCATGGTAGAGGTCAACCTGACACAGGGCGTGATGTTCGGTGGCTTCCACCAGGCTGGGCTCGGCTGTGTTATACATTAACAACACCAGTGCGCCCTGCTCGCTACTGATCGCCGGCATGGCATAACCGGCTGGCACATAAAAATAATGCCCTTTGCGAACCGTGCGAGCACCCACCTGAAGCTCTCCCTCAATGACCATCATCTCCCATTCAGACCAGGAAAAACCGGGGGGCTGACTGTAACCCCCATCAAGCTGCACAGTCATGGTACAGGCACCGGTATCGTTATCCAAGCTTAACATCTTATAGTGCATGCCTCGGCCAAAGCCGGGCAGACTCATGTGTTTGAATGTTACATCTCGGTCAACAAAAGGTTCAATATGGGGTCGTGCCATCGTATTTCTCCAATGCTATTTTTTTTATCGCTTGTGTTTGCTGTGGCTATTCGCCATCAACGCCGTACTTCCACAGGATTTTATCTTCCCTGCCATCGGGTTGTACCGGCAGGTTCTCCGGCTTGATCACGATCTTCTGATCGCCATCCATGTTAAAACCTCGAGTCGTGATGCGCTTGAAAAAATCCGCATACCATTTCTTGCGCTGCGGGCCTAACTCATCCATCTGCCTGGCAATCTTCTGGTAGCGTCTCTCTTGTTCTTCGATTTCTTCTTTAAGCCATTTCTCCTCCTCAGCACGGCGTTCATGTTCTATAAATAGGTTCTTAAAGGTCATCACGTATTCTCCTCAGGGTATACTCATTTATTAATACATAGTAGTCGATAGGCATTTATAAGCATGCCTGCATTATCTCACTGAAAGGCTCATCTTGCATCAATTCCTGCGCCCATTGATCAGGTTGCTGCGATAATTCAATGAAACCATGCCCGGCAAAGTTAATCCGGCTGGGGCCGCCACGAGGACTGTCTTTGATCGTGAGCAACGATAAAGGCGGTACAAGTTCATTCATAACCGATTGCAGGGGATAGTTTCGGATAATCTCGCTGAGTTTTTTCACCCCCGGTTGTAGCTGCCAGTAATCCACCAGGCGTGCAGTTAAGTCATCTGCATCCAATTCCGGCTGACCGCCCAGCGCATGGCTTGGGTTGTGCTCATACCAGGGCCAGAATAACTGGCTGTCACGCAACATATACCAGGTCTTCAGTAAATGACTGCCATCGTCAGCGACTGTGAAATCCAGGGGAAATAGCGGTGCAACCCATCCATCCTGCCCCTCATGCTGTTTTGTATAATCGACAGGATTGAGCAAGTACAACCGGGCGATCAAATCCGGGTATTGAAGGCCAAGCGCCACCGCCACCGCCGCACTGTCTCCAACCGCCAGAACGGCGACATCACTGATCTGTGTTTTCCTGATTAATTGTGCAAGTATTAACACAACGGCCTGTAGATCATTGGCTTCGATCTCGCTCGCCCCATGCCCCGGCAGGTCGGGCGCAATCACATGGAAATGATCACTCAAGCTGCTGAGAATCTCTGCAAGTGCCCGGCAGGATTCCGTCAGATTATGCAACAGCAACAGGCCATGTTGATTGCTCATCCCCGCCTGACAGGTATGCACTTGATCCGAATCAAGATCGATAAATCTTCTCATCGTGTACTGCCCGGCATGGCCGATCGCCTTGGCTGCCGCTACCGATCGGCTGTTTTTTATATATTTTTTTACTGTCTCTGTCAGGGTATCAATGCGCTCGGCCAGGGTGGGACCACAATAGGCCATGCAGACATTATCCGCCCATGGCACTTTATCGAAGCGATCCGTATACGGTTTGAGAATGCTGCCCTCCCAGCGAATTATCGTCACCGGCACCTTGACAGGGAGGAGTTCTGCCGCTCTCTCGTTGGCAAAGGCGGCACGATAGGCACGATCATAATCCTTGCCCGCCTGCAAATACCCCATGGCCGTTGTATGTACTGCATCGGCATTGATCATACTCGCTGGCAAACGTGCTTCCTTTGAGCGTTCATGCCAGGGAAAAAACACGCCCAGGTCCCTGGCAATCGCCCAAATTTTTATCAGGTGGCCGGCCAGTGCATCGGGCGCAAGATCAGGAAAGTAACCGGCGGTGATTCGCTTGCGTTCCTCATCGTTAAAGTCGGCCGCATTGTCCAGTATGAGGTAGTCGACCCGTTGCTCAAATCGCTTGCTGAATTCGATGGCGATTTGCGCCCCGGTGGCACTGCCATACACACCCGCATTGACCAGGCCCAGCCCTTGACAGAACTGATCGAGGGCGGCGGCGTAATCGCTGATTTTAAGCCCCGCCCCCTGCAACTGATCGGAGTAACCGTAGCCTGGCGTATCCGGTGCAATGACCGTCACATAAGGAGACAAGACCCGGATAAAGGGCAATAACGCATGAGAGGACACAGGTGAGGCGTGCAGCATGAGCAACACAGGCCCCTGGCCCTGCTGTCGATAATGTATCAACACCGGCGCCTCATCACTGCCGATATTAACGTAGCCGCGCCGCATTGAATAAAACCCGTTCAGTCCAGGCCGAGTGATTTGGGATTGATCCGCTTGTCGGGATCAACCAGCTGTTTGATCGACTGGATGAGTTTCCAGTTATCCGGCTTGATACCTTCCCGGTAGTTGTATGATTTGGCAATCTGCAGGTGGATACCGCCCAGCTCGCAAAACAGATCGATCAACTCCTGACGGATCTTCTCTACCATCTCCCTCGCTGCTGCATTTTTTTCAAAACCGGGCAATTTCTTCAGTATCGACGGCTCGATGGTATCGCGATGCAGATCCATCATCTCGTCCGGCCAGAAAAACACCGGCTCAACGACAAAGCCGTTGGTGGCGATAGTGGCGAATAAAAAGCCCACGCCGATTTCATATTTTTCAATCTCTGCCGCATTCTCTGCAAATACCTTTTTGACAGCAGCAGTGGTCGCTACCGCTTTGGAGTGCGGAACAAGGGTATGGACGGGCACCCAGCGTTCTCCCTGCGGGCCTACGATATTGTTTAAAGGTGTGAAGGGATTGGCGCGCAGGATTTTGGGAATGCTGTCTTTAATCTCCTTCCCCTCATGGCGTTTTGCGATGGCGCGGACTTCCTGCACAGCCGCCCCAGCCCCTGCCTCAGTACGATCCTCGATCATGATGTGTGCAGAATAGGCCACGTCTTTCATGAAGCGGCGCCCGGACAGCGCCAGCCTGGCCCCATCCTTGATTGCCCCGCTGATTGAACCGCTGGCGGCCAGCACGCCGGCGAAGGCCTTGACGTCTTTGGCCAGGCTCTCTCGCTGCATGCGTTGTGCTTGCAGGTAAGGATCAAACGCAAAACATTCCATGACGATACCTCGCCGGGAAATCTCGCTCATGGCAGGCAACATCGTCTTATAGGAGTCAAAATCAAATGAGAGAAAACGCCGCACGGGTAATTCCGGGATAAGCCGGAGGGTCGCCACGGCCTTAAAACCCAAAGCGCCGCTATCGCAGGTAAACAGCCCCGTCAAATCCGGCCCGTAATAACGAAAAAACGGGGAGCCATTCAGCTGTGCATCCGAACCGGTGCTGATCATGCGGCCATCGGCCAGTACGACATCCAGTGAGATAACCGAATCCGCCGCACTGCCAAACTGGCCAGATCCCCAGAAGATGCCGTTTTGTGACAAACTGCCACCAATGCTCGCCTTAATCCCGGAAAGAGGACCCCAGAAAGGCGTACGCAGCCCGCTGCCATCCAGGGCCTTGTGTAATTCATGCCAGGTGCAGCCGCATTCGACTTTGACATACATATCTTCCCGGTTGATTTCCAGAACCCGATTCATGCGCCGCATATCGACCTGTATGCTGCCCGGCTCTGCCGGCAGGCAAGCACCGGTATAAGACATCCCGCCACCCCGTGGCACGATGGCATGGCCTGCCTTGATGGTGGTGGCGATGACAGCGGCCAGTTCCTCGGTATTTAGCGGCTGCACAACGGCAAAAGCGGGGATACCCTGTTTGTAAATGTCCTGGGTATAAAACCGGCAACTGGCCGCATCGGTCAGGACGTAATCTGCACCGACAATGCTGCTTAACTCTGTAATCAATACATCTTGATGGCGTGCCGCTTCAGCCATGTCTTTGATATACCTGCCTGTCTACTTTATATTGCTGCCAGTGAACCGGGCAGCTCTGACTAAGTGAATATATCCGGCAAATTCACCCTGCCCCGATTTCTCAAGTTGTTCTCAAGTTGTATTTAAATTATAACATTAATATCATTGTAAACCTGTATACGTTTTGATGATTTTGTCATTTATCGGGGGCTTTCTATGGCTGACAATACCCGGGTTTTACTCAAACAACCCTCAGCGGGTGTGCCCGAACCGGACGATTTTGAGCTGGTGGCCGGCGCAGAGGCCACGGCCGATGATGATCAGCTGCTGTGCGAGACTCTGTACCTGTCGCTGGATCCCTATTTGCGTGGCAAAATCAGCGGTCGCCACATATCCGGGAGCATTCTCCCCGGAGAACTCATGGCCGGTGAAGCCGTAAGCCGGGTGCTGGACTCAAAGGCGGCAGGCTTTACAGCAGGTGATATCATCACCGCCCACAGCGGCTGGCAAAGTCACCCGGTGATTGATGCAAAGCATGCACGGCGTGTCGATCCAAATCTGGGCCCACTGTCCACCTCCTTAGGAATCCTCGGTATGCCGGGACTGACCGCCTATGCCGGCCTGTTGCGCCTGGGCGAGCCTGAAGCCGGTGATCTGCTGGTGGTCTCGGCCGCCTCCGGGCCGGTCGGATCCATGGTCGGTCAAATCGCAAAAATCAAAGGCTGCCGGGCGATTGGTATTGCCGGTTCGGATGAGAAATGCCAATGGGTGGTTGAGGAGGCGGGCTTTGATGGCTGCATTAATTATAAGAAAGAAGCCCTGCGAGAGGGCATTAAACGCGTATGCCCGGATGGCATGGATATGTATTTTGATAATGTCGGTGGGGAGGTGTTGCAGGCCGCGATGGAGAATCTGGCATTGCATGCCCGCGTGATCTTGTGTGGCCTGATGGCACAATACAATACTGACGCCATGCCGCCAGGCCCCAATCCCGCTTTTATTATCAAGGCACGTGCCACCGTAAGAGGCATGGTCGTCTATGACCATGACGATCTCCGGGCGGAATTCGGGCAGGAATGCAGCCGATGGCTGAAGCAGGGCATGATCCACTACAAGGAAGATATGGCCGAGGGGCTGGCGGCGGCACCGGAGGCATTTTGTCGTCTGATGCGAGGTCAGAATTTTGGCAAAGCCATTGTGCGGGTTAATCCCGAATAATCAACTGTATAATATGGAGCAGCTTATGAGCAAAACCCCGACTGATTTTCGTCGCATCACCTTGCTGGTCAACGACATTGAAAAACCGCTGAAAATCTATCATGACATTCTGGGAATGAAAATCTACTACGATGATGAGATGACGCTCACGGGTGTGACCATACCCGCAGGCGAGCTGGATACGAAGGCGCGCCTGGTTATTCTTCAATGTAACGATCCCTATATCGGTATGCTCGGCATCCTTCAGTATCTCGATCCTCCCTTGCCTGAACAAGGTGAGTACAGGAAACGCCTGGGGATTGGAGATAGTGTTTTTGTCATGAACCACGATGATGTACGTACCGTTTATGAACAGCTTAAAGAAATTGACGGGGTGCATATACAAAGCGAACCGTCCATATCGGAATACCCGAAACCTGATGGCGGCGTATTCAGACTGCTCGGTATCAGCTTCTTTGATCCGAACGGCTATTTTATAGAAGTCAACCAATGGCTTGACAGATAAGCGCCACTGGTCAAGCAGTTTCAGCAAATGAATGAGGATCGAAATTGCCAGTGGCGTATCGCCGCCCGGCCAGCCGGCCATGTAAAGCCAACGGACTTTGCCTACACCGAAGAAGCGATCCCGGCGCCGGGTGCAGGCGAAATGCTGTTAAAGACGCTTTATCTTGGTCTGGCGCCGGTCATGCGTATGTATATGCAGGGTCTTGGCGTTGGCGGCCAGATGCCACTGGCACCTGGCGATGTTATTCATGGCCGGGGAGTGGCGGAGGTATTGCACTCCAATCACCCGGATTATCAGGCGGGTGACATCGTTCAGGGACAAACCGGCTGGCAAACCTATGCCGTCACAAAAGCAACGCCAACCGACAGATTTTATAAATGCAAGCACTATGATTTGCCGTATGAACTGGCCGCCGGTATCCTCGGCATGAATGGCTTGAGTGCTTACGGCGGCCTGCTTGATTGCGGCCAACCCAGGGCCGGCGATCTGCTGGTGGTCTCAGGTGCCGCTGGCGGCGTGGGAACAGTGGTCGTACAAATGGCCCGGATATTAGGTTGCCGCATCATTGGCATTGCTGGTGGGCCGGAGAAGTGTCGCTTTGTAAAAGAGCTTGGCTGCGAGCAAGCCATCGATTATAAAAATGACAATGTTGCAGAGAAGATTGCCGCCTATTGCCCGCAAGGCATGGACATTTATTTTGATAATGTCGGCGGTGAGATACTGTCCACCTGCCTGGAACATCTCGCCTACGAAGCGCGTATTGTGCTGTGCGGTTCAATTTCCGAATATACCAGGCAAGCGCCTTTTGCGTTAAGCAACTACACGAATCTAAGGGCGGTCAACGCCACCATGAAGGGCTTTTTCGTCTACAACTATGCAGAGCGCTTCTACGAGATGACAGATCAATTCGCCGCCTGGATAAAGGCAGGGCAACTGAAACCGGTGCAGGATATCGTGGATGGCTTTGAAAATATGCCTGCCGCACTGGCAAGGCTGTATGATGGAGATAATATCGGGGTACAGTGCTGTCGGGTACGTGGCGAGCCGGCATCAGGCCAACCAGCACATGCAATATGACTGATACGCATGACTATCCAGCAACGAAATACGCCTGGTATATGGTGGTGTTGCTGACGATTGCTTATGTCTTCTCTTTTGTTGATCGCTATATACTGGGGCTGCTTATCGAGCCGATTAAAGCGGATCTGGGCTTCTCCGATACCCAGATAGGTCTGCTGCTCGGGCCGGCCTTTGCTATTTTTTACGCCACCATTGGACTGCCGCTGGGCTGGCTGGCCGATCGTAAAAGACGCACCTGGATCATTGCCGCGGGCATTACCATTTGGTCGCTTGCCACTGCTGCCTCCGGTTTCGCCCGAAACTTCACGCACATGTTTATTGCCCGCATGAGTGTTGGCATTGGTGAAGCGGCGCTGGGGCCTTGCGCCATGTCGATGATCTCCGACAGCTTCCCCAAAGAGCGCCGTGGCCGGCCCATCGCTTTTTACACCATGGCCTTGTCAATAGGTGCGGGCCTCGCTTACATATTCGGTTCAACGGTGCTTGGCTGGGCGAGAACTGTTCCGAATATTGCGTTACCTGTTATTGGTGTTGTCGCTACCTGGCAATTCACTTTTATCGCCGTGGGCCTGCCGGGATTGATCCTCGCTATCCTGTTTTTTTTCATGCACGAGCCAAAACGCATGGATCAAAAAGACCACAGCAAAGAATCAGGGGCCAGCATTTTGGATATGCTGAAGTTTGTCGGTGTGCACTGGAGAACATTTATCACTTTTTTCCCGCTGTTTTGCTATATGACCATCGTTGCCTACAGCCAGGGCTGGTTAGCATCACTTTTCAAACGCACCTGGGGTTGGGAAGCAGAGCAGTTTGCCCTGATAAAGGGATTAATACTGATCATTGTCGGCCCTGCCACCGTAAACGCCGCCGGCTGGTTCTCTGATCATTTCTATAACAAAGGTATCAAGGATGCCCCTTTGATCATCCCCATCATTGGCACCTTCGTGATCGTCATTACCGGCACCGCCGCCCCGCTGATGCCAACTGCTGAGATAGCCATGTTCTTTTTTGGCTTGAACAATATTGGTATCGCCATGGCCTCCGCTACCGGCATTACCGCACTGCTCAATGTTGTTCCAGGGAAGATCCGCGCCCAGATAGTCGCCTTTTATTACTTGTGTATCAGCATGAGCGGCTTGTTTCTGGGGCCAACCACGGTGGGCCTGCTGACCGACAATGTGTTTGGCCAGGAAAATCTACACTACGCCATGGCACTGTTGCCCCTGCTGTTTGGCGTGCCGGTGCTGGCGCTCATTCCATGGACGAGGCGCTGCTATAAACAGCGCCTTGTGTTAAGTGAGGCCGAAGAGCGTCAATCCACCTGAGCGATAGCAGGTCAATCCAATGCAACGACACTACCTCGATTCGTCTTTTGGGCAGATACATATACGTCACCTTAAAGCAGAAGGCGACAAAACAGCGACCCCGCTGATCTGCCTGCATCCCATTCCCTACAGCGGCCTTTACTTTACCCGCCTCATGCCCCGGTTAAACCGGGGGCGTGATGTGCTGGCGCTGGACTACCCCGGCTATGGCGGGTCAGACCCCTTGACCGACAAGCCCGCCATCGGGGACTTCGCACAAGCGGTTATTGAAGCCCTTGATAATTCACATGTTGCCGGGCCTTTTGATTTGCTCGGTTTTCACACCGGCTGCCTGGTCGCCGGGGAGATTTCACTGCTTGAACCGCAGCAGGCTAATCGGCTGGTCTTGATAGATGTGCCTTATTTTGACAACGCATCACGGGAACGCCTCTATGATCAGGTCACCCGGGGGAGCGCAATCAGCACCGAGCTGGAATGTCTGGCGCCCGCCTGGGAATTTAACATCAGCAATCGCATTAACGATATGCCACTGGAACGTGCCTTTGCATTGTTCGTTGAACAATTACGCACCGGCAACAATACCACCTTCGGGTTTCATGCGGCATTCACCTATCCCTGTGAAGAACGATTTCCGAAAATCAAACACCCCGCCCTGGTGATTGCTACGCAATCGGGGTTGCTTGCGCCCAGCCGCCAGGCCGCCGGGATGTTAGCTGACTGTACGCTCAGGGAATGCCTGGAAATAGAACGGGCAGTGATGGAGACCGGTATAGAAAAAATTGCCAAAATCACCGATGATTACTGTCGCAAAAATTAAAATTCATGGTCACACAATACATGGTCTGAGGGTTTAAGAAAGCCCGTTACATGCTCAACCAACAGATGCAGTGAGATATTAATGTCAGTCGATAAAAATGTATTCGATGTAAATTCTCATCCGCTATCACGCCGTCGCTTTCTATGCTATGGCGCAATGCTGGCGGCAAGCACCGGGATCAGACCGGTATTTGCTGAACAAAAACGCTATGACGTGCTTGTTATTGGCGCCGGTTTGGCCGGGCTGCAATGCACCCGTCTGCTTCAACAACACGGGATATCCACCCTGCTGCTGGAGGGCGGCGATCGTGTTGGTGGTCGTGTTCATACCCTGGATGAACTGGAAGGCAGGCCCGAAGCCGGCGGCACACAGACCGGGACGGGCTACACTGCGCTCAATCAGGTGGCCGATGAACTACAGATTACATTCACATCGATGCGCCCGGGCATGCCTGGTATGACGCTATCGATCAAAGGTGAGCTGATGGACGCCGACACCTGGGAGAACAGCGCGGTGAATCAACTCACCGAACCCTATCGAAAAATACAGCCAAGAGGATTAATGTACGCCTTGCTGGCCAGGGGCGAGCAATTAACCACTCCTCTGGCATGGAATACAACAGCAAACGCCCGCCTGGATATCCCCCTGTCCGCCTACCTGACATCTCTTGGGGCAGATAAAGAAATGCTGCGTTTGATTAACGCTAACCTTAATGGCACAGGTGTCGATCAGATTTCCGCTGCTGATGTATTACGTAAAAGCCGTGTGTTGCAAAGTGCAGGCGGCCCGCAACGGATCAAGGGCGGCAGCCAGCGCCTGCCCGATGCACTGGCGGCCACATTAACATCCCGGGTACAGCTCAACAAACCTGTTGTAGCGATTAATGATACAGGCAGGCACATCGCCGTCATCTGTGCTGATGGCAGTCAGTATCTGGGCGAGCGCGGCATCATTGCCCTGCCTTACAGCGTACTAAGGCATATCAGGATAGATGCCCCGCTATCGCCAGCCAAACAATCAGCGATCAATAAACTGGCCTATACACCGGTCACCATCACGCTGATGCAGCCGAGCAGCCCGTTCTGGCTTGAAGATGGCCTCAGCCCTGCCATGTGGACAGACGCCCCTGTTGGCAGAATTTTTACCGAAACCGATGACAATGGCGAGCTTATACGCATTCGTTCCTGGGTCATGGGGCCGTTTGCGGAGCGGCTGAACAAGATGACTGATGACGCCACGGGCGAATTCATCAAAGAGACTCTTGCACGCTTGCGCCCTTCAACAAAAGGCAAATTAGAAGTTGAAAAAGTGATCTCCTGGGGGCGCAACCCGCTCGCCCGTGGTGCGTTTTCCCACTACCTTGCTGGTGATGTACAAGGCTTTTCTCACATAATCGGCAAACCCGAGGGCAGGCTGCATTTTATCGGCGAGCACACCGCCCCGGAAGCCGCAGGCATGGAAGCTGCCATATTATCGGCAAACCGAGGCGCACTGGAAGTGATGAACGTCTGATGCGTGTTTTTTTAAGGTGCTTGTCCGCGGTCTCTTCCAATACGGGGAAAGCCGGATTGCAGAAGCCCTTTGCGAAAGCTATGATAATGATCAAGGTCATGACGATGATACAAAAACCGACGGCAATTATACTGGCTTTTCTGTGCGCCACCGGCTTAGGTTATGCCGAAGAGATCGTTCTCACGGGCAGCGATGCCTTCATTGCCATGCAAAAAACAACCTGCGGTACCACCGAGCCAGGGCTTACCCGGTATGGTATTTTCGAAGGCCGGGGATACAGCCGCATCCCCGGTGAAAAGGACCGGCACCTGTTTAATGTATTGGGGATCAATGTTCGGCATTGTTCGGTAAAAAAACAGGCGCAACGCGGCCGCAGCTACCGCAGCGTGTCCCGCGAGATCATGGTGTATATGGACCCTGAAACAGGTGCCGTGCTTGATCAGTGGTTGAACCCATGGACGGGCAAAGAAGTCGCTGTTATTCACGTCGCCAACGACCCCGTTAACATGCGCGACTATCGTTATGAACTGGACGAAGCGGGGAACGCCTCTTATGAAATGAAGGTTCAGCGTTATGGTGAGGTGGCAGTCCGCTCTTCTGAAATCCCGTTGTTCTACAAAAATCCTCTCGGTGGCGGCTATCAACATTATGTCGGCGGCATGTATCATGCGATGGAGATCTTCAACAGTTTTTATGATGCTGAGAAGTTATTGGATGCAAAGAAAAAATCCGTGGGCGAGTCTCATCTTGGCTGGAGTCGTATTGCCCAGTGGCTGCCCTGGCTGGAAATGGGTGATCGTCCGGGGGTCATGATATTCAATGCGAGTGGTTTCAGCACGTTCGATAAAAACCGGATTCCTGAGAAATTAATGCACATCCTGCAAGAGCGCTATCCGCTTTATCTCACCCCGCCACCGCTTAACGACAATCGCCCGAACGAGACTTCCTGGACAGTCTTTAAAAGACACCTTGAGTCTCAAAAGGAAAACTAGCAACTCAGCTGTTTTAAGATCCGGTGGTCGACTATCCTGCCCCATACAGATCAAGACACGGATCAAACCCCCCTGCCTCAACGCGCTGTTACGTACAAAAAATATTAATAGCACTGATATTAATCCTTGCTGTATCGCTTTGCCGTGCCGATGATGCTTTCAAGATATCCGGTTGGCGTGAGGTTGTTATCAGCGTATCTGACATAGAACAACATATCAGCTTGCTGGAAGCCATCGGCGGCTGGGAAATCAAGTATCGGGGAGAGATCAGCCGCGCACAACTGGATTTCTGGCATCTCCCTGAAGCGGCAAAGGCATCAGAGGTATTGATGGGCAACATCGGCGTTGAAGTTGGCTTCATTCGCCTGGTCCAATTCAGCGGCGTCCCGCAGCGGTAGATTCGCTCAAATGCCCGCAGTTGGGACAGCGGCGGTATCTTTGATATCAATATGCGTGTGCTGGATATGGATAAAAAGTTTCGTCAATTACAGGCCGCAGGCTGGCATGCCTACAGTGATCCTGTGCAGTTTTCATTCGGCCCCTTTGTGGTAAAAGAATGGATTACCTTAGGCCCGGATGGCGTCTCCTTTGCCCTGATTGAGCGCATCAAACCCAGGCTGGAAGGCTGGCCGAAGTTGCGTGAGTTTAGCCGCACCTTTAACGCAACGCAGATCGTGCGTGAGATGGAGCCGGCACGTCGCTTTTATATGAACATACTTGGCTTTAAGCAATACCTCTACCATAACAGCCCGGGCAAGGTGCCAGGGCCGAATGTGCTGGGCCTGCCGCATAACCTGACAACAGCGATCAATCGTGAGGTCTGGATCGTCCAGCCTGATGGAGAGAATTCCGGCTCGGTAGAATTACTTGCCTATGATGGCCTTACCGGAGCGGATTTCTCGGCCCGTGCGGTACCGCCAAACCTCGGCCTGTTGGCCTTGCGTTTCCCGGTTGATAATATCAAGGCACTGGAGATGCATCTGTACGCCCATGGCGTAGACATTGCCAGCCCAACGGCGGCAATTCGTCTGCCGTATTACCAATCCAGGCAACTGCTCGCCGTGAGGGCGCCCGGTGGGGCCTGGCTTGAGTTCTTTGAATAAGCACCTATTCGCCATCAATACGAATAAGAGACACGCAGGCCAATCGTGCGCTTTTCTTGCGGCGACACGGCGATACCCTGACGTGCGGTCAAGGTCTGAAAGAAGGTTGGCACACTGAAATCGCTCCAGCGTGAGCCGGCTGACCAGGCATCCTCATCCAGGAGGTTGTTGATAAAGACCTCGGTGCGTACACGGCCATTATCTACACCCGCACGCAGGTGCATCAGGAAGTAGTCGTCCGTCTCTGCCAGGTTGGCCTCATCCACAAAGGCTTTACCAAAGTAGATGGTGTCCAGCCGGACAAAGGCTTGCATCTCATGACCAAACCAGGACACCTGATCGCTGTAGGTGGTTGAAAGATTCCCGCTCCATTCAGGGAAACGCGGCTGGGTATTGCCTTTCATATTGGTGAATCCGGCAATGGGCTGGGTAAAGTTAAAGAGATAATCCTTAAACTCATTTCTCGCCCAGGTGAGATTCAGCGCCGCAGTCAAGTTTTGCCGGATTGCCACAACGCTTTCCAGTTCAATGCCGTACAGCCTGGCATCACCGGTTACCAGGGCGTTTCTGCTATTGAAGAGTGGCGTGAGTCCCCCCATGCCATCGCTGATCATGGCCGGGTCGCCCAGGCGAATGCCATCGCTGACCATACAGCCGGACTGCATCCCGTCACCAAACTTCATTGCATCACAGGTCTCGTTGATCAGCGCGGTGGTGCGCCCTTTCTGGTTACGCCATTGATTGTAATAACCCGCCAGTGAAAAACGCGCCCGCCCATCCCAGAACACCTGCTTTAAGCCCAGTTCAAAGGCATCAAGCAATTCAGGTTTGGTGATGACGCCCGCTGAGGGCAGCTGTGCGGCATACTGTGCCCGCTCCCGGGCATCGGCCCGTTGCAGGTCGGTATTGATATCCCCATTCAGCACCCCCCTGGCGTAGCTGAAATACAGCGTGGTATCGGCAACCGGCTGATAACGGATGATGGCACGTGGCAGAAACTTCTTCGTGCTGATCGTACTGGCACCGGCACCAAGACCGTCCGCACCAACCCTGCCCCCCTTGATGAGATCATCCTGCTGCCAGCGCCCTTCAAAGCTCAAGGTGATCTGCATCGTCAGATCATACTCCAGGGAACCAAACACCCCTAAGACTTCGGACTGATCATTATTTGCATAGCCATTGGGGAAAAACAGCGCGCTGAAACAGGGGCCATTGTCGACTATAGCAAAACACCCCGTCGCCGAATCACCCCCACTGCCCGATGAGGTAAATTCCTGCTCATAGTAATTAATGCCGGCACTGGCACGCCAGCGATTATCCTCTGGCGTATAGATACGTGCTTCTACACTCCAGTCTTCGGCATATTGCGGGTCTCGCGATAACCAGCCAAAGCGATCGGTTAAGTCGAAATCACGAATCCAGTTTGCCCCCTGCCGGTTATAGCCGGTCAGAACGGCGCCTCCCCAGTCGTTATCATGCTCATAATCAACACGGGCACTGAAACGTCGGGTCTCACGTTTCAAGCCATTTTTGTCAATCTCGGGAACACCGGTTGGTAGTCGGGCGGTGGCGATGCGATCGAGGAAAAAGGTACTGGCCGTTGGCCGAACAGTTTGTGCCGGCAGCAATACGCCGGTGTTAGAGGAGATGAGGCGCTGGCCTGCCACCGGCACGGCACTGTCAACATCCGGCACCGTCCCGCACACGTAGTTTCTTGGCATTGCCGTTTCACCGGAATCTGTGGTGTAGGTTAAACCCGTGCAGGTATCGTTTGCCTCGCCGGCAATGAAACCGCCAGCCGCCGGCCCGTCATTATCTTCGGCATAGTGTCCGCGCACAGTGATGGTCAGGTTATCTGTCGGCGCCACATACAGCTTGCCGGTAACAGACCAGGTCTCTTCATTGCCCAGGCGACCGCCATCGGTTGCCTGGTAATGGCCCCGCTTGTCATACAGACGTGCTGATAAAAACAACGCGGCCTGATCCGGCACGACCGGTACGCTGACATTGCCACTCAACTCATAACCGCCGCGATGATCCACCCTGCCAGACGCCTTTCCTTCAACCTCTTCCAGGCTGGGTGTTTTGGTGATGAGGTTGACAGCACCGCCAAAGGTATTGCGGCCAAACTGTGCCGCCTGCGGGCCCTTGATGACCTCCACGCGCTCCACATCATCCAGCGCCAGGGAAGTCCCGCCATTCAGCACATAAACACCATCGATAAACAGGGCGCCGGTGGCAAAGCTGGGGGAGAACTGGGCTGTGTTCATGCCCCGAAAGCGTAGCTGGGTGTTGTAGCGTCCGGGCTGCTGGCCGCCCTGATTGTGAAACTGCAAACCCGATGCCTGTAGCGATAAATCCTGCAACCCCTGAAAACCGGCATTCTCAATATCCTCTGCATTGAACGTTGTTATTGACAGCGGGATGTCCTGTAGACTTTCATCGCGTTTACGTGCTGTCACAGTAATCTCCTCCAGCGCTAAAACGCTGCTACCCCCCCCCCCCGGGGGGGGAGGAGATGAAGAGCTCGAAGACTGAGCAGCAACGAGGCTCGGTACGACCGTCAGTGAACCAACCAGCAAACCGAGCGTGATATATTGGCGAGTGATAGCGTGAAGATAAGTCGAATGGTTAATTTGCATCTTGGTTAAGCTCCTTCATAAACGCTAGGTATGTTTATGTATAGTATTGGGAAAGTCGCCGTTTCCCTGTAATGACTGGAAAATCGCACCGTTGCATCCCATATCCCTAAGGCCAGGCGTGAGCATCGGTCGTGATCACCAAGCGCTGCATGATATACCTGCTATATTAACATATTGTTATATATTTGTAACAATATGTTAATATGAGCGGCTTGGCTGTTA
Source organism: Gammaproteobacteria bacterium (assembly GCA_963422205.2). Lineage (GTDB taxonomy): Bacteria > Pseudomonadota > Gammaproteobacteria > Eutrophobiales > Eutrophobiaceae > CAXMWX01. Next base: position 173,427 of record CAXMWX010000003.1, read on the forward strand.
GGATATTTCTCTGCGCTCTATAACGAAAAACCTTCGGAGTATGCGGTCATGATGTTCATACTGAAGCCTAAACCCGATACGGCCTTGCCAGTCATGCTGCTGATGTTTTTCCCCTTCACCATGCAGGCAACAGCACAGGGGCTTGACAGCGAGCCGGCGATGCGTATGCGCCTGATTATTGCAGAGATGTTGCCGGGGATTTATGACAATATGAATCAGGCGTATTTTGATCGGCGCCGTAATCTGGATAAGCCGCAGCAACATGAACGCCGACACCTCACAATTGAACGACTGGAGTCTGCAACACCTGACAGGCATTCTTATCGAATCCTCGAATACAAAGCGGGGGCTGACCGGGAGCTTCTGCGGCAAGCGATATGGCAACTCACCCCCGATCCCGCTCGCCCTGAACAAGTACGCATGCGGATCTACCCGGTATCAAACAACCGCCCTGTGAGAGATGTGCCAGCAAGTGCTGATGGCGGCTGGTTGCCGGAAGATTGTGACATCTTGTGGGAGCGCCGTGCTGGCCAGTTCTACGGCAAGCCTCATGATACCTGCGATAAGGCCATCGGGGTACACATGCTGTCCGAAGATGGCTTATGGTTTCACCAGATGCACAAAAACAGCCGCGGTGAAATCGTACCGACCCACCCCGGCAATACCCCCTATGAACTGGAACGGGCGCGGATTTTTCATTGCTATGCCGATGTGCCTGGCGTTGGCGGCGGCAGGGCTGTCCCCTTCAGGCGTTACGGGCCTTACCTGTTGCATGACAAAGGGGGTAGAACATCGTTTATAATTGCAGATAAAGATAAGCGCAAGATAGCAATCAGGCTGAATAATGTGACCTGGCGAATCAATAATGAAAAAAACCTGTATACGCGCAACTCGCTGGTGCTGTATATTGAGCAGACAGTGAATAACGAGACGCAGCAGCAATACAGCTTTACCGAGCCCTCAGCAACCCGACTCGGTTTAAATGTAGGCGCTGTACTGGTAAATTGTGCAATAACACCACGAAGCGAGGCCCGTCCACGCCTGTAATCACACGTATCATCAACCTCAACCTCTGAACCTGGCCTGCAAACCCACGTGAAAATGACCAGCGAGAATCACACCGATAAACAGCCGGATACCGCGTATCCTGAATCACGCTATGCCTGGTATGTGGTCACCCTGTTGACTCTGGCCTATATCGTCTCCTTCATCGACCGCCAGGTATTGAATCTGCTGGTGCAGCCGATTAAGGCCGATCTGGGGATCTCCGACACACAAATCAGCCTGCTCATGGGGCTGGCCTTTGGGATTTTTTATACGCTGATGGGGATCCCCATCGGCCGGCTGGTGGACCGGTACAGCCGCCGCCTGATTATCGCCGGCGGTATTACGCTGTGGTGTCTCATGACGGCAGGCTGTGGTCTTGCAAAGAGCTATGCCCAGCTGTTTGCCTTCCGTATAGGCGTAGGAATCGGCGAAGCCTCTCTGACCCCCAGCGCCCTGTCACTTATCAGCGATTATTTTCCCAAAGAAAAACGCGGGCGCGCCATCAGTTTCTACAACATGGGTATTTCCCTGGGGGTGGGCATCGCCATGATCCTCGGCGGGCTGGTCATTGGCTATGTGCAAAACGCCCCTCCTCTTGAACTGCCCATTGTCGGTGAATTGCGCGCCTGGCAGACGGTCTTCCTGATGGTTGGCTTGCCTGGAATCCTCATCGCCTTACTGATGGCAACAGTCAAAGAACCCATCCGCAAAGAAATGCTGGCAACACAAGACAGTGCCAACCCTTCATTACCCATACGCTTTGTTTTTCGCTATCTCGGCGAGCGCTGGAAAACGTACACCACGCTGTTTTTGGGCATGTCGATAGTCACCGTTATTGGCTATGCCTATTTTTCCTGGATACCCACCATGTTTACCCGCACATACGACTGGACGATAAAAGACATCGGGCTTGCCTACGGGATTGTCCTGCTCATATTTGGCCCGATCGGTGTCAACTTTGGTGGCTGGTTAGCAGATCACCTGTATAAAAAAGGCCACAAAGACGGACACATGCGCGCCACCTTCATTGGCGCCGCTATTACCGTACCAAGCGCAACACTGGCACCGCTCATGCCAACCCCGGAACTGGCAGTCGTCATGTTGATACCGGCTTCCATTGGCCCGGCGATGACGACCGCCACAGGCGCATCATCATTGATGATGATCACGCCCAATCAAATGCGAGGCCAGTTCTCCGCACTGTATCTGTTCGTTATTAACATCCTTGGCTTGACTATTGGCCCAACGGCCGTTGCTGTGGTGACTGATTATGTCTTCAAAAATGAATCCGCCCTGCATTATTCTATCGTGCTGGTCTCATTTATTGCCGGGCTCATCGCACTGGTTTTTCTTTACATCAACCTTGCACATTATCGAGAGAGTATCGAAGAGTCTGAAAGCTGGGGACACATGGATAAATTGTAAATAAACTGGTTTGCCGCTTTCCGGCTGACCAAATGCGTGCGAAAGATGGCTGTGCAGTGGTGTTGATTGTGTCAACTTTCGTTGGATTTTCGCTGCTGAACTGTTAGGGGAAGGGCTTACACTTCCGGTCTGTCCACCTGCCTGCTGGCCCGTCCGGTCACTCACCCCTGATCATTGCTCTAGTCATTACTGATCAGCACCTCGCCTGCTTCTTTCTGTTTCCCTTTCTGCACTGAGTAGCGGGTCTTGACGGCCTTGATAGCAAAGCCCTTGAACAACTCCCGCACCTCTGGCACGTCATTCAGTGACAGGATAAAGCGTCCCTGGATGCTGGTCAGCAATTCACTCAAGACACCGAAGTCATCCCTATGGAATAAGTCCTTATCTTAGTAATGCTCACAGCGATCTGGCGATTAAAGATCAACAGATCGCTGTCCCAGGCAAGCGAACTGACTTTCACTCAGCAACCAAGATATCCACCGGCTTCAAATGTATGCAGATACTCCAGCTAGTCAGGCCAATACTTTTGCGTTTGCTCACAACTGGCAATCACTTCAGTTCAAATAACATGGTGCTGCTTGCGAGGCAACCGGGTGCGTCAATAGGGTAACTGGTAGTTATTGCAATTATCGACTGCCTTTTGGGTATCAACCAGACCGCAGACTTTAGGCGAAATCAAATTCCACCCGGGCTATGGGCTTATACCTTGTCAATCGCTTCGGCATCCGCCAATGCGGTGTGGTAGGCTTTGCGTGCCATAAAGAACATCAGCGTTGCCAGGGTTAAACCGAAAGTGCCGACGATAGAGAGTGAATAGCGAATCATCGACAGATCCGCAAAGGCTTTCTCGGTCAACAAAGTGACCAATGTCGGCCCTAAGCCTAAACTGATCAGCGACTGAACGAAAAAATACACCGCGGTAATCTGGCCTCTCATACGGGCGGGGGAGGCCAGTTGCAATGCGGCGGCGGCCACGCCAAAGGTGGCACCGGTGAGCAACTGAGTGGGCATGGATACCAACAGCGCCAGCGTGTGGCTGGGCATCAGCGGGTAGATCAGCCGCAGCCAGAGCGACAGGAATGCAATGGTCAGCAGTATCAGCATTTTGGCATCGCGCCCGACTTTCGCCGAGATGCGGTCGGTGACCAGGCCGCCGATCAGTGCGCCGACAAACTGCCCGGTTGTCGCGGCAATGCCGTACAAAATGCCGCTCTCTTCCGGCGGCCAGCCGTAGGTTCGGTCAAAAAAGGTGATGTCCCAGAATGCCCCCGCATAACTGCCCATATTCAGGCAGCCCACACCCACATAAATCCCTAAAAATACGCGCCAGTGTGTGCGTACATAGGCGATCACCTGCGGGATGGAGGGCACTGCATTGTGGCTGTCGGCCTGACCGGTTCGCTGCGGCTCTCTGACGGTAAACAACAGCAAGGACAGGAATAAACCCGGCAGCCCCACCGCCAGAAACACAATCCGCCAGGGCGTTAAATCGCCGAAAAGCGCCACCTGAACATAGCCTTGATCGGCGACCAGATCATTGGCCCAGCCCAGCACCCAGGCACCGCCTAAGAAGGCAAAACCGAAGCCAAAGGCGCCGCCCATAGTGCAAATGCTGATGGCGATGGTGAGTCGCTTGCGCGGGAAAATATCGGCCAGACCGCAGGCGGCCGTTGCTACTGTCCATATCACCACCCCGGCAAAAATCAGCCATTTCCGGTTGTAGGAATCGGCCATGCGACCCAAGGGGATGCCAAAGATGGTGTAGAAGAGCACAAAGCTCAAACCGCCGATATAACTTAACTGCAAATCTGATAAGCCGATCTCCTCTTTCATCCCGGGCACAAGAATGCCGATGATTTGTCTGTCCACGAACGAGAAAACAAAAAATACCGCAAACAGGATGGCGACATACCAGGCGTAAGCCGAAATTTTTTCAGAGGGACTGTCTACGGATGACATCTGATGAAACCTTTATGAATGGGAAGAAAAAACACGGCACCTGCATCGACTAAAACCGCCTAGTCTTGCTTTTTGAAAGGATTGTCCTGACCTAACTGATTTTTAATGGCGCTACGCAGGAAAGCGGCCGACTCATCAACCAGATAGGGCCCTTTGACTTCGATTCCGGTTGCGGCCAGGGCGCCCATTGTCGAAGCGGGTAGTTGTGAGTTGCCCGTATCGGGGAAATACTCCTTGTAGATTTCATCCACCTGCTTTGCCGAGACCGCATACACAACCCGCCCAATCCTCGACCAGAAAATAGCCCCCGCAAGGGCTCGGCGCTGGTGTAAATCGTCGCTTCTCTCAACTTGTCCCGGTCTTCCTTCCAGTGCATGCCCGAATCAAAGACCTTGCTCAACAGGGTCATCTTGGCATGGCGGGTGGCATCGCCTTTGCGGGCCACCGTATTCCAGGCCTCCATGGTGCGGCCATCTGTAAACCGGATCAGGGCGCCATAGGGGCGGTTTGAGCCGTTTTCAGGCTTGATTCCCTGTCGGGCGACCTCGATGGCGCGGCGCAAATAGGTCTCATCTTCGCCGCCTAAGGGCATGGTATTGAAGACCTCAGATGAATTTTCAGGCTTCTTATCAGCCAAGGCCGCCGGGGCAGCGCCGGCAGAGAATAACGTCATTCCCAGCACACTCTTTTTTAACGCCTCTCTTCTGGAAAGATTGCACATAATCGGTCACCCGCTATCGAAACATTGAATCACATAACAAAATACTGAGTGCCCAAGCCGCTTATTAACCAGGCGACAGGCGGCCAGCAACGTCTGGCTGCTGACCGCTACTGACCATTTGGCTGGCTACTTGACTGGCGATAACAGGCAACGGGCTAGAACTGATAACCTACGCGAAAAATAACCTGTCGTGGTGCAACATATTGCTCTGACGTTTGGCCGACACCGAACACATTGGTCCAGCGCGCATTAATCTCATCGTCATCCGCCAGGTTGGTAAGGAGCAGATCCAGATTCCAGTCGGCATCATCCGGCTGGTAGCTAAAGGACAGATCCCAAATATCAGAGGCAGGCACTCCTAGCCCCGGGTCATTGAAGATCGTATAGTCATAGCTGCCGACATGGGTGTAGGTGAGAGACGATGTCAACAAGCCGGCGGGCATTTGCCAGGCGTGGGTCAATGTGATGTTGGCAGAAAACTTGGGCAATTTCGGTGGCTTGTTGCCGTTGAGATTGACCACTGAATCGTCCCCCAAGGTGGCTTGCCCCTGTGACCTTGCCAGACGTGCTGTCAAGGGGCCAATTGCCCGATGATCTGTGTCAACTTCACCATCCAGAAATGAGAGGTTCGCATCCAGCCGCAGGGTATGCGGCGCGGTATCTATCAGCAGCCCCTGAAACTCGGTTTCCAGCCCGTATATTCTGACATTATCCACATTGCCGACACCGTTAGTAAAGCGCCTGAAGTTGTCGCCGTGAAACTGAAAGCCGTCGTAGTCATAAAGAAATGCCGCCGCATTCAACTGATACCTGCCATCGCCAAACCGGCTTTTCAGTCCCAGTTCAAAAGACGTGACTTCCTCTTCTGCAAACACATCGTCAATTAAGGATTCAGCCCCTCTTTCATTCAGCGTATTGACGCCGCCCGGTTTCAGGCCGGTGGTCACGGCAAAATAAACCATGGCATCAGCCAGTCTATGCGGCTGTCGTCTGCATTGGAAATCAGGTCGATTTCCTGGGTGAGAATATCCCGGTCCTCACTGATAATACCGACAACGGCCTGAGGTCGGAAAAAGCTGGGGTCGCCCAGGTCGCTGTCCCGATTGCGCTCCACAGCCTCCACATCCTGAAAGGCGGTAATGCTTTTGAGTGTCGCCCAGGACATGTCGTACTGCATTTCAAGATCTACCGATTGTTGATCGATATCGGTGGTGCCCACCTGATTCTGCCGCACTCGCCGAACATCGGTTCCCGGATCCAGAACATTGCGCTGGCCGTTGGCGTTGGTATCGCTTTTGTACTTGCTAGCGCGCAATACCGCAGAGAACTCGGCGGTCGGCTGCCACAGGAATTGCCCGCGGATGGCCAGATTGTCGGCCTCGTCAAGTTCAGTGCCCGCCAATGCGGTATCGACAATTTCCGTGAAACCATCGCGTGTGTGCCGGGATACAGCAATGCGCGCCGCGGTGGTATCGCCGAGCGGGATGTTGACCATGGCCCTGGCCTTCAGGTGAGCGTAGTTGCCGACCGCAAGATCGGTCTTGCCTTCAAACTGATTCAACTCCGGACGGCGGGTGGTAATGTTGATAGCGCCGCCGGTGGAGTTTTGCCCGAACACAGTTCCCTGCGGGCCGCGCAACACCTCGATGCGCTCCACATCCAGAAAATCGGCATTCAGCGAATAGGTAAACGGCATAAACACCCCGTTGACATGCATGGCCACACCGGGCACTGACTGCCCGTTTTGGTTGGCCTCATGACCAATGCCACGGATGGTGACAACCTGCTTTGGCCCTTCGTTCTTGTTGATCGTCAATCCCGGCACCTTGCCGCTGAGATCGACAACGCTGTTGATATTGGCGCGATCCAGACCCTCGGCGGTAAAGGCCGAGACGGCGACCGGCGTCTCCTGAAGACTGGTCTCCCGCTTTTCGGCTGTTACTGTGATTTCTTCTAAAACTGAAGCAGCATGAGCAAACAGGGAGCCTGTGGCGAGAACAATCCCCGAAATCATGGTTGCGAAAGCTGCTGGGTTTTTCTGATGATTCATGATTTTTTCCTGGAACTGGTGAGTTAAGTGGTAATTAAAATTGAATTAAAAATTGCTTTTCTTGCGGCCTGGAAAGTATCACTGATTGTGATCACAGTAAATGATGCTTTGAAGAATCTTATCAGTCCCCTGGTCACCGGCAAATTTAACGTCTGCATTGATTTTGAACAGCACAACGTGTGACCATACAGCCTGGAATATGCGGTTGTTGCCACCGATATTAACAACAGCAGTCGCCGCAAACCGCCCCTGGGCAGCTGTGCCAGATCCCCCGTGCCACTTACCAATACCTTCGTCAAGCGGGCTGCCCGTGGCGATGTCAACATCCCCCTGTTTCGCACCAACCGGCCATGCAGAACGCCGTACCTGCCGCCAGGGCGACCATCGCCTTTCGCAACCCCCCCGACATGGATACCGATAACTCCCTCCGCTTTATGCCCCAGGCCGCCATCGGAAACTGGCTGAGACTGAAAGGATAACCGCTGGGCGGAGACGAACCATGCCCAGGTATGGCCAGGTATGACGATTACAGAAACGGGGCAACGGCCGCCGGGTGACGCTGGTCAATCCGTCGCTGCCGATTCAAGATAGCCGATCGCCTCCATGAAACAACAGGTCTGGGAAACCACAGGTCTGGGGCGTGATGATTGCTAACCTAAGGATACTTTCAACTCAACCAGATGGGAGAGAACGCTGCTGGGGTAGCGAATGCCCTGTGCTTCAGAGACGCCGAAGGCGATGATTTCCATGCGGTGCAGGATGGTCTGGAAGGGGCATACTGCTGGCCGGTCCGGTCACGCCATAGGGCCTCAGCCACAGCGCCGTTTGACATTGACCGCCGACGATCTGCATGGAACCGTGCCGCTCATGATCGCCGCTCTTCCGTGAACATGTCGTATGCACAAGAGTACGACCCTGGCTGGCGAACCAGCAGTGGCCGTATTGTCAGGCTATTTCAACTCAGACAGCAGTTGATTTAACTCCACCACATACCCGTCCGGGTCAATCAGCACGCTGACTTTTACCTTGATCATGCCCTTGCCCTGATAGTCTGGGTATTGCGTCTCGCTGGGCTCGTCCAGGACCTTCACGCCCAGGGTGTTGCGCGCCGCCTGAAAACGGGATTCGAGGTTATCGGTATTGAACACCAGCACGATACTGCCGACAGAAAACGGCTCTGCCCCCTGATGTGCGGACTGTTTTGCGGGCTTTGCATATTGCAACAGGCCAATGACGCCGATGTAATCATCATTGGCCTGCAAGAACACCAGGCGCAGGGCACTCTCGGCAGCGGCAATATTCTTCGCATCGCGCGGGGTGAAGATCTCCCGATCATAGATCACTTTTAACCCCAGGGCATCGCGATAAAACGCCAGCGATTGATCGATATCCCGAACCACCAGCGTGGTGCGCCGCAGATCAATGTCAACGCGCTCGGCTTCCGGTACTGGCGCTGCCTGGACGCTCGCCGCACCCACCACCTGACCACCAGCCAGAATGCCGCACAGCAGGATGCACCACAGCGTTTCTCGCACAGGGCTAGTCATCTTGCTGCTGCCGTTGGTTATCGATGAATTTTTTGAAGTAAGTCCAGCTTGTCTCGTTTTTGCGGTCATCATCACCGGGCGGCGGCTTGGTGTATTCAGGGTAATTGGTCTTGATCTCCTGCTTGATTAACATCGGCAGATCATCCCAGCTTTTCAGGTTTTTACCCGTGGCGTTGACATACATGAGGCCAGGGCGGCTGCCCATCCTCATCCACGGCAGCCATTGCGCTATCCTCACCCAGGCGATATTTATGGACGCCGTGTTCTTCGACAGATCGGCAAAATCATCAAGCCGGGCAGAGAAATCAAAGATCTCGGTGGCGTGATAATTGCCGCCGACATATTCCTGATAATCACCGCCCAGCGCGTTGGTGTAGAACAGCGGGATTTCATAATTGATGAACGCTGTACCATCGATCACCTCGAACTGAAAGCGGCTTTCCTTGCCGTCCCTGCCGATGGGAAACTGCGGCGGCTGATTCACCGGATCATTGGCGACATGAATGACCTTGACCGTCTCGCCCGTCCAGGGGTTATCCCATTCCCTGAGTATTGCGCCAGTCTGCGGGTCAAGATACAGCATGAGCTCACGCGAGACCTTGCGAAAACCCTCGCCCCTTGCCTTGTCCTTCACCGTGACGCATTGCCGCACGTTCATGCCAAGCACGCCGAACAGCAGCTTGTCACGCTCCCCGGGCACCCGAGAGTAGGCCCGGCCCTTCCATACATAGGTGACGTGTTCGTTGTCTTTCAGCGAGCATAACAGCTTGCGCTTCGCCTGCACGGCGCCCTCGCCGGTATTAAAATCAATGGTTTTGCCCGCTTCGGCAGGGGGTATCACGACCAGCAGCAGGCTGAGGATCAGCAAGGCGGATAGTTTGTCAGGCATGGCGTTCTCTCCCATAAGGGGTTGTAAACGATGCCTGTTATCATACTCGTTGCGGCGGCAGGTACAAGCCGAAATTAAGCGGCGTTTGCTGGCTGGCTTCGGCGCATGGGCGTGGCTCAAGATTGCTCACGCCAGCGAATATCAGTTTTTCTATGCGGGGCGATGCAAGCGCACAAGCACAGGTTGATCAGGCTCTGGTAAGGAACGCCATTCTCAAAACAACACCAATTTTGGCTGGGAATGAGGTGAATACAGGCGGCAAGACGCTGAATAAGGTCTCGGCAACGCGGGTTGGTTGACGTTGGATTTGAGCAGCACTATAAGCTATAGTTTGCCAAGAGTGTCGTATCCTTACGTAATGATACTTTTGCCGACTTGAACATGTATTAGCTGATGTCTACCTCTGCTCATAAAACTCATCCAGTCGCGACCTATCAGGATGTGCTGGATGCACCGCCGCACAAGGTGGCTGAGATTATCGCCGGTACGCTGTACATGAATCCCAGGCCAGCGATGAGTCATGCCTGGGCGAGTTCCATCTTGGGTGATGAGTTGGTAAGCCCCTTTGGCCGTGGTCGGGGCGGCCCGGGCGGCTGGTGGATTATTGATGAGCCGGAGTTGCACTTCGGTCAGGATATTCTGGTGCCCGATCTCGCTGGCTGGCGACGTGAGACCATGCCGGTGTATCCGGATGCGGCTTACTGTACGATTGCCCCGGACTGGGTCTGTGAGGTATTATCGCCCTCAACCCGCCAGCTCGATTTGACCGACAAGCGCGACATCTATGCCCGTGAAGAGGTCACTTACCTGTGGTTTGTCGACCCGGACGTGCGTACGCTGGAGGCATTTCAACTTAAAGGTGGCGCATGGTCGCTGATCGCCTCATTAGCCGGTGATGCCGCCGTCTCCGTTCCCCCGTTTGATGCCATCAGTTTTCCGCTGGCTGCGCTATGGCCGGATACGGAATAAAGTTAGGGGTTTGCAACACTGCTTATGATCTCACGTGCTAATCTAAGGATATATAAATGATGCCCACACCTGCCCGTAAAACTCATCCAGTCGCCACCTATCAGGATGTGCTGGATGCACCGCCGCACAAGGTGGCTGAGATTATCGCCGGTACGCTGTACATGAATCCCAGGCCAGCGATGCGGCATGCCTGGGTGAGTTCTGTTATGGGCGGGGAGCTGTTCAACCCCTTTGGTCGTGGTCGCGGCGGCCCCGGTGGCTGGTGGATTATCGATGAGCCGGAGTTGCACTTCGGTCAGGATATTCTGGTGCCCGATCTCGCTGGCTGGCGACGTGAGACCATGCCGGTGTATCCGGATGCGGCTTACTGTACGATTGCCCCGGACTGGGTCTGTGAGGTATTATCGCCCTCAACCCGGCAGCTGGACTTGACGGACAAGCGCGACATCTATGCCCGTGAGGGGGTCACTTACCTGTGGTTTGTCGACCCGGACGTGCGTACGCTGGAGGCGTTTCAACTTAAAGGTGGCCTATGGTCGCTGATCGCCTCATTAGCCGGTGATGCCGCCGTCTCTGTTCCCCCTTTTGATGCCATCAGTTTTCCGCTGGCTGCGCTATGGCCGGATACGGAATAAAGCCGAGCGGTTTCCATGGTGTCACAGTGAAAAATCGAAGTTGCCTTTGGGCAAACAGCCAATCATGATCTGGACATTTGCGATACACTCGGCGAGAGGGCCGGTCAAGCCTTATTCCGGTAATATCACACCACTATTGCGAAGGCGGCTGGTTTAGTTTCAACTAACAAGTTGCCATGGCGTTAGCAGCGGCTTTGAATAAGTCCCAATCTACAACCTGATGCGCTCTCCTCAACGCACGGTTTTTTTATTCCAAATATGTTTGTGGTTATACCAAATCAATATCAATGTAAACAGGGCAATGATCAGATGCTTTAGGTTCTTCTTCACCTACGCCATCATATCTATCTCCCTTATGATTTTCAGCACGAAAAGGAAGCCCCTTTCGTACAATTACGGGCTTCTCATTTTTATTCTTTTCCGCTAATTCTTTGCCTAGTAGTATGAAGTCTATCTGTTTGTATTTATTTCCTCCCGCCCAATAGTGTGTCCACCTGTCATCTTCGCTGCTTATTCGCAAGAGAATATTTTCTAGACCTTGATGTTGAGTCAATGCAGTTAAAGATGTGTTAGAATCCACATAATCATTAAAATCGCCAAGTACTACGAAATTTCCTTTGTAATTATTTTTCCCCCATCTTTCATCAATGATATCGGCTACTCGCTCCGCTTGTGATTTTCTTTTCTCTTTGGTTTCATCTCTACCGTCAACCATTGATTTGAAATGATTATTATACAATGTCAACTCTTTCGAATCTTTTTTAACAGTCACTTCCAAGCAGTCTCTACTAAATAACCAAGCGGTATTTTCAGCGTTTCTCTCGTGTCTGAAAATTCTTGTATTAACAATTGGTAACTTGCTGATGACAGCAACATCAATCTTTCGAGGATCATGACTGTCAATGAGCATTTTGTATTTATATTTCTGTCCTCCTAGGTATCTAGAGACAAAGCGTTCCAAGGTTCCCATATTTTCAACTTCTTGAAGACAAACCACATCGGCTTTTGTTTCTTTGATAGCTTTTGCTGTAATCTTCTTTGAGTCGTCATCGTGCAGTGTAAAAGCCAATTCATTTATCAAAAAACCCACAGCACCAGCACTTAAAGGATCGATATTTTTTCCAAAGTTATATCGTGCAAATAAGTTCTCAACATTAAATGTTGCAATTCTAATTTTTGATGTTTGGTTAACCATTGTCATACACCTCTAAAATTACGCCTACTTCTATTTTTAAGTCTATTTTCGGCTTGTTCCGACTTTTCCCCGACAAAAAAGCCGGTGGTCATAATGAACACCGGCTTTGGTTTTGAAGGGTAATGCTGTTATAGGCCTGCTGCCGCTAGAAGCTAAAAACGATACCTCGCAGTAATGCCGATGCGGCGCTCATCCGGCAGCGTCAGGCCGATGGCTCTGTCAAATAGAAAGCTGGGGAATCCTGCAGATACGTAGCGGATTAGCGCGGGCGATGTGTCGTTGTTAAGGACATTGTTCACCCATAACTCGATATCGAAGCTATCGCTGCGGATACCGCCGCGCAGGTTGACAATCTCGCGTGCGCCCGTGTGGGCAAGATTGTACACTTGCGCGTAGCGCTTGGAGTTGTAATTGAAATCGGTACGCAGAAACCAACCGAAGTTTGCGGTAAGGTCGCCAGTGAAGGTATTGGACAGGTTCAACTGATGCCTGGAGACCTGCGGCAACTCGGTGCCGGTGATCAGCACATCGCCGCCGGGCTGGTAGCCGAACAGCAGGGCGGCCTCCCTGAATGCGCTGCCCGCAGTGGCGCCAGCATCGACCGATTGGATGAATCTGTCAATTTTGCCGTCGGTCAGCGCATAGCCCAGGTACACATTCCAGAAGTCCGTCACATCAAGGGCCAGTTCCAACTCCACGCCATTGATGGTGGATTTGCCGATGTTTTGCAGGATGGAGAACGTGCGATTCTGATTCCTGACCCTGGCGGCGCGGGTGACAGTCAGTTGCTGATCCTTCCAGTCTATGTGATAGACGGCGACGTTGGCACGCAGGCGGTCATCCAGCCACAGGGATTTCACGCCCAATTCATAGCTCCAGGCGGTCTCCTCATCGTAATTGCGATCAGCGGCAGGCGTACCCTCTGCACTGTTCAAGCCGCCCGGCTTGTTGCCGCGTGCCATATTGGCATAGACGGTCAGGTTGTCTGCGGGCTGGTAGCGGGCGGTAAACTTGGGCAGGAACTTGCTGAAAGCCCCTTTGACATCGGTATCAGGAATGGGAGCCATCTCGTCTCGGAAAAACTTGAAGCGATCCTTGTTGTAGCGGAACGTGGCGCCCAGGGTGAGCGTGTCGGTGAAATCAAACTCCATAGCGCCGAACACCGACCAACTGGTTATCTCGTTTTTACCATCATCGGTGGCCGACATACCCCCCTCGCTGTAGAACGCCCTTGCGTTGCTTGAGTTAATACTCGTGCCCGTATCTTCCGAGGTATAATAGTAGCTGCCCACCATGTGGCGCATCCCCTCCCCGTCATACGCCAGCCTTAACTCCTGCGAGAAATCATCAAATCTCCCACGCTCAAAGGTAAGAAAACCCACCCTTCCCGCAGGGATAAAGGGGACTGGCGGCCTGGTCAAGTCCCCACCGCCAAAGGTCTGATCCTGCCGCAATTTATTATCAAACTCGTTATAACCGGTGACGGAGGTGAACGTGAAGGTGTCGGTGAGGTCGTACTCCAGCTTCAGACCCAGCCGCAGGCTTTTGGTCTCCGTGCCAAAATTATCATAGAAGCTGGTCTCCAGATTGGTTGCACCGTTGTTGGTCGCCAGCACATCGTCCACATCCACACGCCCGCAGTAATAGCCACTGCCCCTGTACGGGGCTGAATTTACAAAATTGGCACCCGCTTCCGGCGTACCGGGGGGGGGGGCAGGCTGGGACAGCGGCATACCATCTGCGCCGGTGCTCCTGTTCGGGTTGCGTGCGCCGGTGATGAAGCAGTTGTTAAAGCTGGGGGGTTGCAGGGCGATGGCATATTGATCGTCATCCGTGCGCTCATACATGGCATGGGCGGTGATGTTCAACTGTTCAACCGGGTTGAAGGTAAACACGGCCACCGCGCTGCTGGTCTCCTCACCGCCCACCTCATCGTTGATGGCTGGCGTACCCAGGCTGTTGGCGGCATAACTGTTATCGTATTCGCCATCGCGCTGGTAGCGGGCGAGGGTGAGGGCGAAACCGGCCACTTCTGTGATCGGGCCGCTGACATGGGCCTCGGCGCGAATGTAATCACGCTCGCCATACTCGGCGGTCACCTCGCCTTCAAAGTCCTCGGTGGGCTTTTTCAGCACATAGTTCACTGCACCGGCCAGGGTGGAACGGCCATACAAGGCACTTTGCGGGCCCTTGACCACCTCGACGCGCTCCAGCGCAGACAGCGGCACAGTGGCCGCGCCACGTTCGATGATAATGCCGTCTATGAACAGCCCCGCGTTGGCGCGCCCTATGATGGTGGACTGACCGCGAATGGCCGGGCGGAAATCCTGCCGCCCGAAGGCCTGCGCGAAGTCAAAACCCGGCGTGGCATCGGCGATGTTGTTCAGAGAGGCGATGCCGCGCTCTTCCAGCACAGATTTGGTGAAGGCGTTGACGGTAAGCGGGATGTCTTGCAGGCTCTCCTCGCGCTTGCGTGCCGTGACCGTGATTTCTTCCAGGATGACTTGCGAGTAGCTGTGCAGCGGGAGAAACGACGTGGCGGTGAACAGGGCGAGTGCGGCGAGCGCACCTGCTGGTCGTCTGCCTGTACTCCGGCGGGCGGATACGGAAGGGGTTGTTGTGTCAATACGCATGATGGTTGCCTCTTTGAAGTTTGATGTATTGTGGCCTTTATTTAAGGGGTATCTATGCGACTATACGTTATAAACTTATAACATTTGCATGATAGCGCGGGCGCCCCCTGTGTCAAACGGTGTTGTAAAAATAGACAAGCCAGGTGTTGATTTAAAGTGCAAGTAATGTAAGCAGTTAGGCTGTTTGCGAGAGATTTATCCTCGCATTGTTGTAGAAAAGCAACGGGGTTCGGGTGGGTCGGCGGCGTGGGCATTGTTCATAAGTACGGAGTCTGCCGCAGGCTCGGCAACGGCTAAGGTCGGGGATGGGCTTTATCGTACATCAGCTAAAGTGGGTGTTTAGGATTCGCCTCTGTTGACCAGAGCGTCCTTTGTGCGTGATTTTTTCGTCTGATTTTTGTCGGTGGCTTGACTATAATTTAACCATTATGGTTAAAGTTCCTGCTGGTGGCCATAGACATTTTTGAATTGGAGTGTTGCACGATGATCAATAAAGTGATTTTTCATGATGTATGGTTCCAGATTTTATTGGGAGGTTACATGTGGTGGATGAATTAGGATTAGTAGAGTTTATTCTCATCAGTGTCACGCTGGGCGCTGCTATTCTGGGTACTATTTCGAATCCTGGGAGAAATATAAAGATAGCCTTAATTAGTTTGGCAATCTTGGCTTCAATCGCTACATTAATTAAAACCTCTTCGACCGCGAAAGAAAACAGCATCAACAAAAAACTGATTATCGCTTTAGTGCAAGCCAGCAATCCACCTCTATATTTTTCTCATGATCTGGTTAAGGAACTTTCTCCACTAGTCAAAAGTAGTTATAAAAAATATGTATCGGGGCAAACAATAGAGGAAGACTCTGGTGAAAGAATATTTATGTTCAGCGATGTTAATGGGGATAGCGATGATGTAACCGGATTATTGTATGTCTCGAAAAAGGCGATGGGGCCTGTGTATTACGCATATGCCACTGGGGAATCTGTGGGAGATCAGCTAAACGAAATACTATCAAGTAAATGGGCCGACTGTCACTCTCATTGGAATCAATGTCTGAACGAACTGTCGGCAATCTCAAAGATGGCATTGGAGTTAGCGCCGATTGCAATATCTGAAACAACATCATCAATGGATGGAAGCCCACCAACGTTCGAAATAGTATCCGATGAGGCTTTTCAAGGGGAGCCGATAAAAATTGTTTTGGGGCAAGAATTTATCGAAAGCCTGTATGGCTTAAACTCACTGGACAGGGGCTTGAAAATATTACAGGAAAGTCAAAAATATATTATTGACCATATGCGACCAGAGTAAGCCACCCTTACATTGGTAGCTTAAATAAATCCTACGACAATGTGAGAAACGGCAGAAGTAGCCCTAGATGAAATCAAGACTAACCAGTGAAATTTTAACTATTGCGCCATCTGATAAGTAGTTAGCCGTTGCCGCTGTCATAATGATTGGAATGACGAATGCATTATTCCATTCTATAGTTTTCCTCACCATACCGCCCTAAAAAAGTGACACGCTTTTATAATAGCCTCCCCTAAAACTCTGTTAGCGTTCGGATCATGTCCCAGCATTATTGTCTCGCCCTGAACGTTGAGCAGGATGGCGGCATCCCTGCCTGATGGCCGCTGATCCCGACGAGTCGCTGGGCATTGCTGGTTAAGGAAACAGTGTCTTGGGGGCACGATTGGGGTTGCAAGCCGCCTCACTGACAGCAGCCGGTTTGAGGGCAGCTTGAGTGGGGCGAGTTTCAGCTATGCCAGTGATGAGGATAAGAGCGTGCATAGCCTGTATGTGGGTGTGGATGGTCGGCATCAACTCAGTGATACGGTAAGTCTCCTGGTGGATGTGGAGTACAGCCATGATGCCGGGGAAGTCAGCGATCGTGCCTTGAGTGGTCTCATTTGGTTAGGGTATGCGTGTATCAATGACTAGGCGGCAGTGCCAGGGCTTTGCTGGTGCTGGGTCGAGTTGATGGACTGGGTTAGTAGTCCCGGCTAATGAGCATGGCTAATGATTGAGGCTGGCAGCATGTCTGTACACCCGCCATGACAGTCAGATAAGCCATCAGGCTGCCCAGTTGTAGAAAAGCAACGGGATTTAGCGAGAAGCGGAGAGGCGAAGGGCGCACGGTGGTGGCGTGGACAGCTACCCCCTGCGGTTGATTTCAGGCCGACAGGTGTGACCTAGAACTGTGCCACATCCAGCGCCATGACGGCCTCGCTGCCTGCGGTGATGGTGGTCAGATAGCCCGTTGTTCGGGGCAAGAAATGCTCGGCATAGAACCTGGCGGTGATCACTTTGCTGCGGTTAAACAGGCTGTCATCCTGGGCGGCTATAGCGGCGGCCCGGGCCATTTGCCAGCCACCGCACACCGTCCCCATGAGCATGAGAAAATTCACGGCGACCGAGCCGGCGACATGATAATCGTCTTGGAAGTTTGCCAGCACCCATTGACAGGCAGCGTCCAGATCGTCTATGGCCGCTTGAAGCCGGGCGGCGATGATCTTCAGCGCGGTATCTCGGCTATCAAGCGCCGTCTGCACAGCGCGCATCTCGGCCAGCAGTGCGGTCACAGCCTTGCCATTGTCACGGATGATTTTCCGACCGATCAAGTCCTGTGCCTGGATGCCGGTCGTGCCTTCGTAGATGCTGATGATGCGGGCATCACGGTAGTGTTGGGCAGCGCCGGTCTCCTCCACATAACCCATGCCGCCATGCACCTGAATACCGAGGCTGGTCAACTCCTGGGCCAATTCGCTCGACCAGCCCTTCACCACGGGCGTCAGCAGGGCAAAGCGCATGGCGTGATGTTCTTTGTCCTCATCCGGTTCGGCATGGTGCATGATATCCAGCGAAGCGGCGGTGACATAGGCCAGCGCCCGCATGGCCTCGGTACCGGCCCGCATGAACATCAGCATGCGCCTGACATCGGCATGGTCTATGATCAGCGCCCGCCCCTGCTTGCCTGGGGTGCGCCCCTGCTGCCGGTCTTTGGCGTAGTGTCGCGCCTGCTGATAGGCGCGCTCGCTGATGCTCAAGCCCTGGATACCGACAGCAATGCGGGCATGGTTCATCATGGTGAACATGCAGCCAATGCCATCGTGCAGCTCGCCCACCAGATAACCCACGGCACCGCCGTTATCGCCATAGCTCATGACACAGGTCGGGCTGGCATGGATCCCCAGCTTGTGTTCAATGGACACCGGATAGACATCATTGCGCTTACCCGGGCTGCCATCGGCATTGAGCAGAAACTTGGGCACCAGAAATAAAGAAATCCCCTTGATGCCGGGCGGGGCCTCCGGTGTTCTGGCCAGCACCAGATGCATGATGTTATCGGTGAGATCATGATCGCCCCAGGTGATATAGATCTTCTGCCCGCTAATCAGGTAATGCTCGCCTTCGGGAACGGCACGGGTCTTGACCGCCGCCAGGTCTGAACCGGCCTGGGGTTCGGTCAGGTTCATGGTGCCTGTCCATTCGCCCGTCACCAGCTTCGGCAGGTAGGTTTGCTGTAATGCCTCGCTGGCATGGGTGTGCATGGCCACCACGGCGCCCTCGGTCAGCATCGGACACAGGGCAAAGGCCATGTTGGCAGACTGCCAGATTTCATTGGCTGCCGCCGCCACCACTTCCGGCAAGCCCTGACCGCCCAGTTCCGGGGCGAATGGCAGCGCTGGCCAGCCGCCCGCGACAAAGTCCTGATAGGCCGCCGCAAAACCCGGCACCGAGGTGACTGCATTATCGCTGAAACGGGCGCCGGTGCTGTCACCTGTGCGGTTAAGCGGCGCCAACACCTCCCCGGCAAAACGGCTGGCCTCTGTCAGCACGGCCTCAACGACATCGTCAGTGGCCGCCTGAAGGCCGGGTAATTTGTTCAGCTGGTTCAGCCCGGCCAGCTGGTGCAGGGCAAACTGCATGTCTGTGATGGGGGCGGCATAGTCAGTCATCGTGGATTTCCTTACAAAAAATTAATCAGTAGCAGCATTTGGAGCAAGACTCAGGTTTGCAGACGATGGGAGTATTTGTGATTAAAATTATCGCAACGATCCAGCAGGGCCTGGGTGGTGACCGGCATGGGGATACGCAGGTTTGCCAGATCGACGATCAGCAGGCCGGCCGCATGGAATAACTCGATGCCGCGCTTGCCAAGGGCATGATCCCGGCGGCTTGGCTCGGCGGGCAAGGCCGGTTTGCTGCCAGCCACGCCTTCCGAGGCGCTGACAAAACGCGGCCAGATATCGATAAACGCACTGTCGCTTCGCATGGTCTCCAACACGCCCTTGCCGCTGCCCGCCAGCGCATTTAAAAGTGGCACGGCGTCTTTGAACATGGCGGCGTGCTTGCATATCGCTTCCAGCTTATCGGCGATGCGATCGATGGCGCGCATGGTCTGGGCGATCTTCATGTAACGGCTTTCGTGGAATTGGTCAATCGGCGTGGCGAACACCTTGAACGGCTCGCCCCATAATTCATTCAGGCTCTCGCCGCCGTGGATGGGCTTGATGTACTTGCCGTATTCCAGCGCGCCCATGAAGCAGCGGCCACATTCCTTGATCAGCGGATTATCGGATTTTACCTCAACGCCGATAACCTCCAGCTCCACCATCTTGGTCAGTATGTCGCTGCCGCGATTGAGCAGGGCGCCGGCCAGCATGGCCGCCAGCACGCGTTTTCTCGCCGCATTATTCTCGGACTCATACGCCTGGCGCACTTCCTCAAGCCGCTCGCCGGGGGTATTGATGCCGGGCTCGACATGGTGAAAGACGCGCTTGGTGAGGTGATCGATCAGCCGTTTCTTGTACATCAGGGTATCGCCCGGGACGTTATAATGGCGTATCCAGTAGCCGTCATAATAGATGCGCGAGACATTATCCTGGTGAATTTTTCTCACCGTGCCGTTTTTAACCGGATGCAGCACGGACACATCGGCGGTGTTGCCCGTGATGACCGGTTCAGTTCTATGCAGGTTAGCCAGTGCCATGATGCAAGTATTTCTCTTTGGCCGGGTTAGCGAAATCTGGCGAGGTAGTCGGGGTTGCTGAGCACGGGCAGGAGGGCCGGATCGATGCCCTGGCTCTGCCTAATCAATATATCCTGCCTGCTTGGCTGGCCTTGTGTTAATCGCCGGTAGACGCCCAGCGCCCAGACCGGGAAGTAGTGGCTGTAGCCGTGGTAGCGCAGATAGAACACGCGCGGAAAGCCCGTGCCAGTGTAGAGCGATTCGAACCAGCCGCCGGCGCTGTTGCGATCATCGCGGTAATGGCGGAGCAGATATTGTACGCCGCGCGCCACCGCCTCCGATTCATGCTCGCCTGCCGCCATCAGCCCCAGCAGGCCCCAGGCCGTTTGTGAGGGCGTGCTTTTGCCCCTGCCGGCCAGGGCGCTGTCATTATAGCTGGTGCAATCCTCGCCCCAGCCGCCATCGCTATTTTGCACCTGCTCTAACCAGTGCACGGCCTTGCGTATGCAGGCGTGATTAGGATCTTCGCCAATGGCCGCCAGCCCGACCAGGGCCGCCCAGGTGCCGTAGATATAATTCACCCCCCAGCGCCCGAACCAGGCGCCGTCATCTGCCTGATCCTGTCGCAGAAATTCAATGCCGCGGCTGATGGGCGGAAAACTTTTATCAAAGCCGAACATGGCCAGCATCTCTATACAGCGACCAGTCAAATCCGCCGTGCCGGGATCGACCAGGGCGCCATGATCGGCAAACGGGATGTTATTTAAATAGTCATAATGATTGTCGATATCAAATGCACCCCAGCCGCCATCGCTGCCCTGCATGCCCAGCACCCAGTTGACCGCCATCGCCATACGCTTGAGCCTGTCCGGGTCTTTATGTGCGTCCGCCCGCAGCAAGGCCATCACTACCATGCTGGTATCATCAAGGTCAGGGTAGAAATCATTTTCATATTGAAACGCCCAGCCGCCGCTGTCCAGTGTCGGTGCTTTGTCAGACCAGTCGCCGCGGACGACTACCTGCCGGGCAAACAGCCAGCGGATGGCGGTCTGTACCGCCTGATGGTCGATGGCAAGGCCCGCCTCGGACAAGGCGCTTAGGCTAAGGCAGGTGTCCCAGACGGGTGAGAGGCAGGGCTGTACGTAGCTCTCCTCCGCCCCCGCATCATCTATGACCAGGTCTTCAATCGCCTGAATGCCACGTATCCGGTCGGGGTCGGTCGGGCCAGCCCCTTGCAGATGCAGGGCATAGACCGCATTGGCCATCGCCGGATAAATGGCACCGATGCCGCCGGCACCCCGCATGTGTTCACGTGTCCACCGCTCCAGCGCCTTCACAGCATGGCGGCGTATCACGCCCGGCACCCAGGGATCAATGCGCTTCAGGCAACGATCAACCAGAAGGAATAAGTTCTTGGCCGGTTGGCCGGGGGTAAATTTATCCAGGTGTTTTAAGGTGTTCGGGTCACGGCTGAATAATTCCCGAATCGTCTTGCCCTCTGGCACGGCAAAGACCGGCTTATGGGCAAAGATGAGCAGCAGCGGCACGATGACGCAACGTGACCAGTAAGAGACCTTGCTCAAGCTGAAGATAAACCATCCTGGCAGCCAGATGATCTCCGGCGGCATGGCAGGCACAGTGCGCCAGGGAAGCTGACCAAACATCGCCAGCAAGATGCGGGTAAAGACATTGCTGGCCTCAGCACCGCCGTGTTGATGCACCCAGTCGTGCGCCCGCTGCATGACCTGACTGGCCGGGTCTGTACCCGCCATCTTCAAGGCGAAGTAGGACTTGACCGTGGCGCTGATGTTGCCCGGGCCGGCATAGTAAAGCGGCCAGCTGCCATCGTCCAACTGGCGGCTGATGAGGTAGTCGGCCAGCCGCTTCTCCCTGGCCTCATCCACCGTGCCTAACAGGTGTTGCAGCAACATGTACTCGGCCGGGATAGTGGCATCGGCCTCAAGATCGAAGCGCCAGTGGCCATCTTTGTTTTGCTGATCCAGCAGGGCCTGGGCGGCCTGGGCGAGGGTGCGGGTCAGGACATTGATCTGGGCATCTGCCTGGGTTGCCGGCGGACTGAAATCAGCACCTTGTGCCAGCTGGGCGGAGAGCCATTCATCAACGCTGCCATCGATCAGGGTGTGTGTACTTGCTTTTGTCATCTGGTTTGTTAGCTCTGATCTGGCCTGAAGCGGCGCACTTTGCGCCTTATAGGCCAGCCCGGGCATTGTATTGCAGCGTGCTGATTTTGCAAGCTCTCCGGTGGGTAAGAGAAGGTGCGCCCGGGGCGCTATCACAGCAGCGGGATCGTTGTATGAGTGGATTTCCCGTATGCTACGGACGGCGTATTAAACCGCTTGCCGAGAAGAATATCCGCCACGGTCAAGAGCTGCATGCGTGCATAGCGGACGCCCCGGTGATTGAGATCGCCCGCCGCGGCCATCTCGCGCTGGAAGTTGGCGGTTTTGCGCGGCCCCGGATCGTCCATCACGACCAGCCCGGCCATGAGCGCATCATCGCGCTCCAGCGCACCGCGCAAATCGCGCACGGCGCCAATGCCGACTTGTGTGCCGCCCTTTACCTCAAGCACCATGCTTTGCAGGGAATCTCCGCCCATGTCGAAGTAAAGCCTGCCATCAATGCCGCCATCCGCCGTCTGGCGGGTGGTGACAAACCCGTCAACCTGCTCAACCACCCATCGTTGAAACTGATAGGTATCTCGCTCCCACAGATCGCGCGCGCCCTCAAGGGTACGGGGCAGGCCAGTGACAGTAAAATCATGGTCTTCTCTTAAACCAAGCCGCTCCTCCAGCCGCACCTTCGCCACCCGCTTGATCGCATGTATGGTGATGTCAATGCCGATCCACCGGCGCTTGAGGTGATGGGCGGCCTCCAGCGTGGTGGCACAGCCGCAGAACGGATCGAATACCACATCGTTCGGATTCGAACTGGCCTTGATAATGCGCTCCAGCAACGCAAGGGGCTTTTGGGTGGCATAGCCCAGGCGCTCTTTCGCATTCTGGTTAATGATATCTATCATCCAATAATCAACGGCATAGGTTCCTTCACGCAGATAGTGGCGATATACAAGATCGGGGCGTTCCTTTTCCCATTTCTCTGCCACGTCTCTTTTGGATTTAACGGGGCTGTCGGTAATGCCTCTTCCCATCAGCCGATAAGGCCCCCTCTCATCTCGATATTTGTATTTTCGGATCGTTGATTTTGCATGAGGGTCAAGCACATCATCCGCATTAAACGTCCACTTCTTGCTGTTTGAGTAAAACAGGAGGGTGTCATGTTTTCTATTCCACCGCTTGCGTGAGTTGATCGCCTCTCTGTAACACCACACAATCTCATTTTGAAAATTCTTAATCCCGAATATCCCGTCCATGACCAGTTTCAAATAGTGGCTTGCCGTCGGGTCACAGTGCAGATAAATCGAGCCGGTCGGCTTGAGCAGAGTACGCATCGGCAGCAGCCGCTCGGCCATGTAGGACAGATAGGCCAACAACTGCGGTTGCAGCGTGCGTAAGGAATCCATCCAGGTTTTCAGAAACTCGGCGGCGGCAGCGTCAACGCCAGCTTCGCACATCTTTACGGGCAGGTCTTTGATAGCCCGCTCACGCTCATTGTCCAAGGCCCATAAATCGCTGAAGCCCCTGACCTGATCGGGCAAAGGCCGGCCGGTCTCATCCTGGTAAATCATGTTGTAGTCGCGGTTGGAATTAAACGGTGGGTCAAGGTAGATCAAATCCACACTGGCCGCCGGCATCTCCTGCATGATGTCGAGACAATCGCCGAAGTACAGCCGGTTCACGGCAGCCGTTCAAATATGGCGGCAATGCCCTGGCCGCCGCCGATGCACATGGTCACCAGCGCATAACGTCCGCCTGTTCGTTGCAACTCATACAGCGCCTTGACGGTGATGATGCAGCCGGTGGCGCCCACCGGATGGCCTAAGGATATGCCGCTGCCGCTGGGGTTGGTTTTATCCTCCGGCAACTCCAGCTCCCCGGCCACGGCCAGCGCCTGTGCGGCAAACGCCTCGTTGGCCTCGATCACATCCATATCGGCCACCGTCAGGCCGGTTTTCTGCATGACATGACGCACCGCCGGGATGGGGCCGGTGCCCATCAGCAAAGGCTCAACGCCCGCATGGGCGTAGCCGATGAGCCGGGCCAGGGGCTTGAGATCATGTTGTTCGGCATAGTGCTGGCTCGCCATGATAATCGCCGCCGCCCCATCGTTGATGCCGGAGGCATTGCCCGCCGTGACTGTGCCGCCCTCTTTGAATGCGGCCGGCAGCCGGGCGAGGTCAGCCAGGCGCACATCTGCCCGCACATGCTCATCGGTATCAAACAGGTGGGTTTTGCGTTTCGATGTGATTTCAACCGGCGCGATTTGCTGCTGGAAAACGCCCTGTTCGATGGCCCTGGCGGCGCGCCGGTGGCTCTCTACCGCCAGCGCATCCTGCGCTTCCCGGGTAATCCCCCATTTCTCCGCCACATGCTCGGCGGTGATCCCCATGTGACAGCCATCAAACGGATCATGCAGGGCGGCCAGCATGGCATCGGTGAGCGCAGCATGCCCCATCCGCTGGCCCCAGCGCATACTGGCAGACCAGTGCGGCGAGCGGCTCATGTTCTCGGCCCCGCCCGCCACGGCGGTTTGGACATCGCCCAGCATGATCAACTGGGCGGCGGAGATAATCGCCTGCAAGCCGCTGCCGCACAGGCGGTTGAGCGTCATGGCGGGCGTGGCCACGGGCAGCCCGGCATTGACGGCAGCCACCCGGCCAAGGTACATATCGGCCGGTTCGGTGTGGATGATGTTGCCGAATACGGCATGTTGAATCTGCTCTGCGCCCAGGCCGGAGCGCGTTAGCGCTGTGCGTATGGCGACTTCCGCCAGCCTGCCCGGCGGGGTATTTTTCAAGCTGCCGCCGTAGGTGCCGATGGCCGTCCGGGCGGCGCTCAAGACAACGACCGGGTGAATTTCTGACATAGGCTGATTGCAGTTAATTTCGGATTCAGACGAATCGCCCATGTTGCACCGCAACACCGAAGATGTCAAGCGCACAGGTCAACCCGTGCTGTATCGACATGGGCGTACAGCAGCACGCCTGTGCCGTTGTGGACGGCCCTCGCCTTGCCGTATCTGATGGCTACGGCAGTGATTTCTCTGGTGCGGCGGCTGGAACCGGGATGACGAAGCTGGCAGGGTAAATGCGATGCTTGTCCGTGATGCCATCGACTATGCCGAAGTCCAGAAAGACAGCGCTGGCGATGATCTTGGCGCCGACTCTGCTCGGAATACCACCGGTCGCCTTGCGCCCATCATCCGTTTCGCAGTCGTATTTTAATATGTCATCCGAGCGCCGGATGTCCAGGGTGCCGGGGATGGCGACTGTCCATGCACCGCGCTTGTTCGATAAGTTGCAGGTGCCGGAGGAGCCGTCACCGAATGACAGGGAGACCGGCGTGTTGGGTGAATTGGTCAATGTTGCACAGCCTGTGGCGCAGACAAAGAGCATGAGGGCGCAGGCTGGCCTTATGATGCCATCATGCCATCTTGACGGGTTGACGGGTTGACGGGTTGACGGGTTGACGGGTTGACGGGTTGACGGGTTGACGGGTTGACGGGTTGACGGGTTGACGGGTTGATTTAGTCATCACGCTGATACTCCAATAATAAAAACATCAAGTATACCATACCCCCGTTTCAACTGCCAGGCGTGGATTTACAGCTTTGCGAAGGCCGCTGCTGCTGCCGCTGCCGTTATTTCAATATCCTCATCGCTGTGGGCGGCGGAGATAAAGCCGGCCTCATAGGCCGAGGGTGCAAGATAAATACCCGCCTTCAGCATGACATGGAAAAATGCCTTGAATCTGTCTGTATCGCAGCGCATCACCTGGGCAAACCGGCGGATGGTGTGATCCTCGCTGAAAAACAAACCAAACATGCCGCCCGCATGGTTGGTGGTGAACGGGATGCCATGCCGGGCGGCGGCGGCGCACAGCCCGTCCAGCAGCTGCGCGGTCTTTGCGGTCAGCGCACTGAAAAAGTCCGCTTCGGTCAGCCGTGTCAAGGTAGCCAGCCCGGCGGTCATGGCCACCGGATTGCCGGACAGGGTGCCTGCCTGATAGACCGGCCCGTCCGGGGCGATGTGCGCCATGATATCGGCCCGCCCGCCAAAGGCGCCAACAGGCAGGCCGCCACCGATCACCTTGCCTAAAATCGTCATGTCCGGCTGGATATTGTAGAGAGACTGTGCGCCGCCCAGGGCGACCCGAAAGCCGGTCATGACCTCATCAAAGATCAGGATGCTGCCATAGTCATCACAGCACTGGCGCAGTGCTTGCAGGAATGCCGGGCTGCCCGGCACACAGTTCATATTGCCAGCAACTGGCTCAACGATGACGGCGGCAATGTCATCGCCCATCCTGGCAAAGGCATCGCTGACTTGCTCTGGGTCGTTAAAATCCAGCACCAGCGTATGTCGGGCAACATCCGCCGGGACGCCGGGCGAGGTTGGTACGCCCAGGGTCAGCGCACCCGAACCCGCCTTGACCAGCAGGGAATCCACATGGCCGTGGTAGCCGCCTTCGAATTTGATGATGGTATCCCGACCGGTCACGCCACGTGCCAGCCGGATGGCGCTCATCGCCGCCTCTGTACCGGAGTTCACCATGCGGATCTTCTCTATGGCCGGCATCAGCGCTATGATCTTCGCTGCCAATTCGGTCTCGATTTCAGTCGGTGCGCCAAAGCTCAAGCCGTAAGCAACACAATGTTGCACTTTTTTGATGATCTCTGGGTGGGCATGGCCCAGGATCATCGGCCCCCAGGAGCCGACATAGTCAATGTATTTGTTGCCTGCATCATCAAACAGATAGGCCCCTGCGCCCTGGGCGAAGAATACCGGCTCGCCGCCGACTGACTTGAATGCCCGTACTGGCGAGTTCACGCCGCCAGCGATATAGTGTTTTGCTCTGTTGAATTGTCGATTTTGCATGGGCTTAGGGTGCATGGCCTTGCCGGGCGGGCAAGCGTGTATCCGTCATCATTGTAGCGGGTCATTGTAGTGGATAGTGAGCAGGAATCGGAAATGCGAAAATATATGTGTGTCATCTGTGGTTTTATCTATGATGAGCGCCGGGGCTGGCCGGATGATGGCATTCCTGCGGGGACGAAGTGGGAGGATGTGCCGATTAACTGGGTGTGTCCAGAGTGCGGGGCGAGGAAGGAAGACTTTATCATGCAGGAGATAGCTTAGCAGTCGCTATAGACATCGTTTGTTTAGTTAGGACGGTACACCGCCAGGGCGATGATGGCAATCAGCAGGATGACCGGGATCTCGTTGAACCAGCGATACCACAGATGGCCATGCGTATTGTTATCGTGTTTGAATCCATGCAGCAACATGCCGCAGTAGACATGATAGGCAATCAGCAGGCCGATCAGGGCGAGTTTTAATTGCAGCCACAGTTGGGTGATATAAAAACCGGCATTCATGCCCAGCAGGCCGACACCGAATAACAGGGTCAACAGGCCGCCCGGCGTCATGATGCCGTAGAACAGTTTTCTTTCCATCAGCTTGAAGCGCTCAATGCTGATCGCATCGGTACTCATGGCATGGTAGACAAACAGCCGAGGCAGATAGAACAGGCCGGCAAACCAGGTCACCATAAAGATCAAATGCAGTGTCTTCAGCAGCAGCATGGGTCAGGTTATGTCAGGCTTATGTTGTGTCGGTCGGTCATGTTGAGGGGTCTCTGGGGAGGCGGCTGGCAGCAGAAGGGCCAGTCGGGTTTGCAGTTTGTGCATGTCCATTTTGCCGATTTTCTGCATCAGAATCCTGCCCTCGGCGCTGATCAGAAAAGACGTGGGGGTCAGCATGACATCGCCAAACGCCCTGGCGATATGCCCGTCCAGGTCGAGGGATACAGGGTAAGGCAGCTGGCGCTGTGTGGTCACTTCCAGCACCCGATTCGGCGGATCATAGGCCATGGCCACACCGATGATCTCCAGGCCGTGTGCGGATAATTCATCATACAGGGCGATGAGATGCGGCATTTCCTGCAAACAGCCTGAGCATGTACTCGCCCAGAACGTCACCAGCACCGGCCGGCCGCGCAGTTGCTGCAAAGGGACTTGTCGCCCATCCAGATAAGCAAACGTCACCTTGGGTGCCGGCTTGAGGCCAGCGGGGCTTAGCCATAACCAGACCCCTGCCACCACGGCACACAGCAGCACTGCCAGGCTGGCGATTTCCTTGCGTTGCATCAGCTTCCCGCCGGCGGCAACATGAGGCAGGCATGATCACCGGCCAGGCCGGGCATGAAGACAGCCGCATACAGGCTGATGCCGCTCGCCCAGGCCATGCCCATGCCATGATCCATGATCAGGGCAACAATGCGTACGGTTTCCACTCGCTTCAGTCTCCGCTGTGTTCTCTCTGGCATGGTAATCGTTGTGGCCTGGTTTCGAAAGCCTTACGCCTGCTGTGAGATCGTGTTTAATGGCAAGGTGATGATACACCTTAAAGACCCTGCTGCTAAGGTATCGTTCAGGAGTGTACGCCTGAGGGTTGTCACCGGCGCCGGGTATCACCCGGTGATATCACCCTGATCCGGCCATCACGGTCAGGCGGTAATTTTATCTGGCAGATTCTGCCCGGCATCTTGTATGATGCCCAACTTTTGACATTGGCTTGATCATGCGATGGTGAATGCAGGCATTGTCGGTGCCAGCGGTTATACCGGCCTGGAATTGATGCGGATATTATCAGGGCATCCTGGGGTGGCTCTTCGTTGTGTGGCATCACGCAGCGAGCAGGGCCGGCCGGTGGCGGCGGTATTTCCGTCCCTTAGATGTCGCATCTCGCTGGAATTTATCGCCCCTGATACGGCCGCACTGGCAGGCTGTGATGTGGTGTTTTTTGCTACCCCCCATGGCACGGCCATGCAGGCCGCCCCGCCCCTGCTGGAGGCGGGCGTGAAGGTCATCGATCTCTCGGCTGATTTTCGGCTGCAGGACGCTCAACTCTGGTCAACCTGGTATGGACTTGAGCATACTTCTCCGGGGCTGTTGAACCAGGCTGTCTATGGCTTAACTGAGATCCATCGTGAACTGATCAAACAGGCCGATTTGGTGGCTAATCCCGGCTGTTATCCCACGGCGGTATTGCTGGGGTTTATCCCTTTGCTGGAGCAGGGGCTGGTGGATGTCACCGGCCTGGTTGCCGATGCCAAATCAGGGATCAGCGGGGCCGGGCGGCAGGTGCAGTTGAACACGCAGTTTTGTGAATCAGCCGATACCTTCAGCGCCTACGCCGCCGATGGGCATCGCCACCTGCCGGAGATGAGAGAAGGCTTGCAGCAACTTACCGGGGAGGATGTGGGGCTGGTGTTTGTGCCGCATCTCTTACCCATTAACCGCGGGATTGAAGCCACGCTGTATGCGCCCCTGCTGAACAGGCAGGTTGACCTTCACGCCATCTATGCCGAGCGTTATCAGGATGAGGCGTTTATTGATGTGATGCCGCCCGGCAGCTGTCCCGATACGGCCTCGGTGCGTGGTTCGAATATGTGCCGGATAGCCTGCTTTGTGCCAGAGGCGGGTGAGATGGCCGTGATTTCGGTGGTTGAGGATAATCTGGTCAAGGGGGCGGCCGGTCAGGCGGTGCAGAATATGAACGTAATGTTTGGCCTTGATGAGACGGCGGGGCTGCTGCATTTGCCCGTGCTGCCCTGACATTCACCATCACGCCGCCCATGCCAAAATTCGCCGTAAAATTACACCGCCCCTGGCAGTTTGCTATCGCCGTTTCAGGCTTGAGCATGATTCTGGCGACCTTGATCTGGCTGTTGCTCGATAACAGCCACTGGCATTACATTCAGGATGTGCTGCGCCGCAATCAGGACGATAAGCTGCTGTGGCAGGTCAACCGGGCGCTGGAACAGGAGAATACGTTGCTGCGCGATAAAGTGCTGATGCTGGAGCAGACCACGGATATTGACAAACAGACGGCCGGCATTGTGCAAGCTGAGATCAAAAACCAGCAGGATGAGATTCATCAACTCAAAGATGAATTACAGTTTTATCGGGAGATCATGGATTCCGCTTCGGGGGCGAATGGTCTGGATGTGCAGGGGGTATATATCAAGCCCTTGGCCGAGGCGGGCGGCTATCGTATGAAGCTGGTATTAACCCATATAGGAAAAGCTGGTAAAGTGACCAAAGGCACATTGACCGTGATGCTGGAGGGGCGGGCGGGCGATAAAAAACATGCTGTCAGCCTGGCCGATATCAGCTTAGGAGAAGACCAGCGCCTGACCTATAACTTTAGACATTTTCAACGCATTGAAACGGACTTCATGCTGCCGGAGAATTTTAAGCCGCAACGCATCGTGGTGAATGTAACAGATAAAAACAGGCAGGGATCAAGAGTGAAAAAGGCATTCAGCTGGTCTGAATCAACAACCAGGAGATAAATCATCATGTGGCGCAGCAAATCAAAAAAAGGCAAGACCTCGCGTATCGATACGCTGATAGGCCAGCAGACCCAGGTGCTGGGCGATGTGAAGTTCTCCGGCGGCCTGCATGTCGATGGCCTTATTAAGGGCAATGTCAGTGCCGAGGCGGATGGCTCGTCCATGCTGTCATTGAGTGAGTCCGGCACGATTGAGGGCGAAGTCAAGGTGCCTTTTGTGGTGCTTGACGGGGCGGTGAAAGGCGATGTACATGGCGGCGAGCATGTGCAGCTTTCAGAACATGCCCAGGTGACCGGTAATGTCTACTACAATCTGATCGAGGTAACCATGGGGGCGGCGGTGAATGGCAAGTTGGTACACACGCCTGAAGCAGACAGGCAGGCCGTCAGGCAAGCCCCGCCCGACTCGCTTGAAGCCCCGGAATGATCGTATCTCGCATGACGGCATACGGCGCCCATAATACGTGATTGAAACCCTTGGTTTATGGCGTGCAACACGGTAGTATGTAGCTATCTTTAACCAGCCAGCATGACTCTTGCAAAATGATAGCAGCGACACACTATGTCCCCCAACAGCCGCTGATCTTTACCGATGCGGCCGCCGAGAAGGTCAAAGCACTGATTGCCGATGAGGATAATGAGGCGTTGATGCTGCGGGTGTTTATCTCCGGTGGTGGCTGTTCCGGCTTCCAGTACGGCTTCACCTTTGATGAGAATTCAACCGAGGGCGATACGGTGGTTGAAAAAGAAGGCGTGAAACTGCTGATCGATCCCATGAGTGTGCAATACTTGAAAGGGGCTGAAATTGATTACACCGAGGGCATGGAGGGCGCACAATTCGTTATCCGTAACCCCAACGCCAAGACCACCTGTGGTTGCGGCTCTTCCTTTTCTGTTTGAATGACGATACCGGGCCGATGGGCGCCCACCGGCGTTAAAAAAATCTAGCGGGTGCAGCAGGCACGGCGATGCTCGGCATGGCGGTTGTGCCATCTAGGGTTGATAGACTGCCCCGGCAATGACCGCCTTGGTGGCACCGGTGACCGAGGGCAGGGTGCCCGGCTGCACCTCCAGCCGTTGTCTCGCCAGCCAGGCAAAAGCCACCGCCTCTACGGCATCGGGATCAAGCCCGTATTTTGCCGAGGAGCATAGCTTCACACCGGCCAGGTGTTGTTGCAGGCCGTTAATCAACGCAGCGTTATGCAGACCGCCGCCACAGATGATGATCTCTTCTGTTGCCGGGGTGTGCTGGTTGATGGCATCGGCGATGCTTTGAATGGACAAGGCCAGCAGGGTGGCCTGAATATCCTTATCTGCCGGTCGGTCGGGTAACTGGCCCAGCAGGGCTTCCAGCCAGCGGAGGTTAAATGAATCCTTGCCGGTGCTCTTCGGCGGCGGCAAGGCGAAGTACGGGTGTGCCAGCATCTGCTGCAACAAGGCCGTATGACAGTGACCGGTTGCCGCCCAGGCGCCGTTCTCATCAAACTCCAGCCCGCGCCGGTTTTGTATCCATTGATCCATCAGCCCGTTGCCCGGGCCGGTATCAAAGCCGCTGATGTGTTCGGGGTGCAGCCGGGTGATATTGGCGATACCGCCGAGATTCATCACCAGCGTATTTTGCCCGGCATGCTTGAAATACCAGGCATGGAATGCCGGTGCCAGGGGCGCACCTTGCCCTGATACCACCATATCAGCCCGCCTGAAATCGGTGACCGTGGTGATGCCGGTGTGCTGGCAGATGATGTTGGCATCGCCTATCTGTAGCGTGCATGGCGGGTCTTTATCGGGCAGGTGCAGCACGGTCTGCCCGTGACTGCCGATCGCCCGCACCTCGGCGTGATTGATATCGCTGGTATGCAGAAGTTGCCGCACCGCCCTGGCAAACGCCCGGCCGAGCATATTATCCAGCACAGCGATCTCAAGCAGGCTGGTGGTTAAATCAACGGCACGTACCCGCCGCCGAATATCCTCGCTGATGGGGTATTGCTGATAGGCGATCACCTCCAAGCTGGCGGCCTCCATATCAACGATGACCGCATCAATCGCATCCATACTGGTTCCCGACATAAGGCCGATAAAATACATACGCATTCACAAAGAGGTTAGGGGGCGAACCGGGCATTCATCGCTTAGCTGTTTATGGTAGCAGTATTCATGGCAGGGATATAGGTAAAGGGTTTCAGCCATAACAGCAGCAGCGCACCGCCTGCCAGGCCCAGGGCAATCGCATACAGGGCCATGCTGTAGCTGCCAGTGAGATCGAACACCAGCGCCATCAGTACCGGTGTTACCCCCTGTGTTACCACGATGAGGGCATAGACCATGCCGGAGATTTCGCCGTAATGACGGACGCCGAAGTAACGCGATAAAAAATACGGCAACACACCGTATTCTGTGCCCAGGTCAAAACCCAGCAGCACGGCAGCAACCAGCAGCACGGCATAAGCATTGCTGTTGTTTAACAGTATCAGGCCAACAAGCGCCAGCAGGTAAAACGGTACAGCTATCCAGGGCCTGGGGAAGCGGTCAAGTATAAAGCCGATGCTGATCTGCCAGATGGCCGTTACGATGGAGAATGTGGCGATGATCCTGGCAGCGTATGGCAGCGACAGGTCGCGCTCGAGCAACATGGGGACGAGATGAACGAAGACGGCCGTCATACACCCGGCCATCAGGCCGACAGCAAGGCTGATGATCCAGAAGGCCGCCGTTTTTCTGGCCTCCGCCAGGGTCATGCCAGTCGCATGATGTGCAGCTACCGCCCCGTCTTTTTGCCATCGTTCAGGCGGGTCCCACAACAATAAAAATAATACCGGAAAACCGATCAGTGCGATTGCCATGGCGATGCCGACATAGCCGAAGCGCCAGCCGCCAGCGGTCAACAACAGGCTGACGAAAACAGGTGCCAGCGCCGCCCCGGCACCATTGCCCAGCCCGCCGACGATGCCCAGCAACACGCCGCGGTGCCTGTCAAACCAGGCGGCAATCACCTTGGTAAACATGACCCCACTGGGTATGGCGCCAGTAAAACCAATGAAGGCATAAGCAAGGTAGAAGTGCAGCATATTCTCGTCAATCAGGAAGACAGATCCCACAGCGACAGCAAACAACAGGTTGCCGATCAACAGGATACGCCTGGCGCCATGCCGATCGATCATGCGCCCGATAAGGGGGTAACTGATGGCACTGGTGGCAGCAATGATCATTAACGCGATTGAGATAGCCGCCCTTGACCAGCCGAACTCCTCTTCCAATGGCACAAGAAACAACCCGAATACCGTAAATACCATCGGCGTCAGACCAACCATGTTGCCCACAGTACAGGCGGCGACAACGCCCGCCGGTCGGTAGCCCGGAAAGGAAAGACGACCAGCCATCTGCGCTATCGGCCTATTCTATCGGCCAGGGGCAGATAAACGGCACCCCTGAGCGTACCAGGATGGCCTCGCTGGCGGACTGTACCCGGCGGTACAATGCCGCCTCATCGATCAGGGTGGAGCGGTAGTTGTTGATCACACGCACACCATCCACCCAAACGCTGTGTACGCCTCTGCCATCCGCCGAGCAGACCAGTTGGTTAAGCACATGGGTGCGTGGCTGCCATTCAGGACGGTCAGTATCATGCAGGACAAAGTCGGCTTTTTTGCCCACCGCCAATGCGCCTGTCTCCTGTTCCAGTTGCAGCGCTTTTGCCGCATTGACTGTCGCCATTTCCAGCATGCTGGCAGCGGGAAACAGACGGCTGTCCTCTCGTGCATCTTTGAATATAGCGCCCGTTGCCTTCATCGCCAGCATCAGATCCGGGCTGTAGCCATCGCTGCCCAGCAACAGGTTGATACCCGCCGCGGCCATTTCCGGGAAACGGCCGGCTGTGCCGAGACCACAGGCATCACGCATGGCCGCAATGGGGCAGTGAATCACATGCGTATGCGTCTCGGCCAGCAGCGCCTGTTCGTGCTCGTCAATATGCACGGCATGGGTAAGACAAACATTCCCGCCCAGTACCCCAATGGCGTGCAGGTGTTCAACAGGCCGCCGGCCCGTGTGTTGCAGATACCATACCGGATCGCTGGCATACGGACTCATGTGCGCTGATACCCCGACGCCGTTTGCATCCGCCAGTGATTTGGCCGCCTGCCAGACCGCATCGCTGTTGGTATGATGACCAATGAGAACAGGCCAGGCAGCGATCCTGGCATCGTCACTGGCCGGATAACGTGTTATCTCATCTGTCAATCGCTGAATGGCCTCGGCAGGCGATTGCCGTTGCTCATCCTGGCCATCGAAAACACGCCCCTCCACCCAGCCACCAACACGTCCGCGGATACCCGTGGTATTTAACCCCTCAACCACGGCATCCAGATGCCGGATCGTCCCCGCTTCAAGAAAACAGGTGGTGCCACAGCGCAGCATCGCCAGCGCCTGCAGTTGTGCTGACAGCCGCTCATCCTCGGCCGTGTGTGCCTGAAAACGCGGGATGACCCAGCGGGTCAATTTTTCCGTAAAACCCGCATCAATTTCGTCTGGTACATAGCCACGTGTCAGAGGATCGCCGGTGATATGTACATGGCCATCAATGAGTCCCGGCGTGATGATAAATTGATCCGCATGAATGATGTCGGTGCTCTCAAGCGTGTTGACCGCCTCCTGACGTTTACCGACAAAGACGATCTTGTCTTGCCTGGTGGCGAGTGCGCCATCACGAACGATGCGGCGCTGTGCATCCATCGTAATGATGGTACCCCCCAGAATCAGGCTATCAACATGCTGCATCTTGATTATTTTACCTGCGATAAAAGGTTAAAAGACGATGAGAATATGCGGTAAAACCAGCGGTGATTACCTGTAAATATACCCTGGTCTTCATAAACCATGCTGTGTTTGTGCCGGCATGTGCTGATTCTTTAAGAATCGTAGCCTTGCTCTATTTCTCGTAATTCAGTTTTTAATACTTTACCGTAATTATTTTTTGGCAGACTTTTTACAATACGGTAGTGTCTTGGCCGTTTAAATCGGGCAATATGCTTGATACAAAGCTGATCCAATGAGGCGGTATCAATAGAGTCAGCTGAGTTGGCAACAACATAGGCTACAACAGTCTCACCCCATTCCCTATCGGCACGACCAATCACAGATACTTCAGATATTTGTGGATGCTTTAATAGCACTTCTTCCACTTCTCTGGGATAGATATTGTTACCTCCGGATATGATCAAATCCTTGCGGCGATCTTTCAGTGTTAAAAAACCTTCTGCATCGAAACTGCCAAAATCACCGGTATGTAGCCAACCGTTACGTAAAGCCTGTGCTGTTGCTTCGGGATTTTGCCAGTAGCCACTCATGACCGTTTGACCGCGCACCAGTATTTCACCTGTTTCGCCTGTGGGTAAGGGCTGATCCGTATCGTCTGCAACACGTACTTCAACTGCACTTTGCGGCAGGCCAACAGAAGATAAACGTTCACGCCAACGTGGATGGGTATCATCAGCATGTATACGCGAACTTAACGCGGTAATCGTCATCGGGCTTTCGCCCTGGCCATATATTTGCACCAGTTTCGATCCAAAACGCTGTAAACCTGATATGCAGTCTTCTATATACATAGGGCCACCGCCATAGATGATGATTTTCAAGTTTGTTGTATCTGTGTATTCAGGATGTTCCAGCAAGCGTTTTACCATGGTGGGGGCGGCAAAAAACACACTGCCGGGCCAATGCTCGATCAGGCTATAGGTCTCACTGACATCAAAACTGTTACTCTCTGGAAGCACATGACAACTGGCCCGCATGATATGCGCCAGGGCATATAAACCGGAACCGTGACTCATAGGTGCGACATGCAGGATCGATAACCAGGGTGATTGCTGATCGACATCCACAAAATAGCAAAGCGACATGGCCAACAAGTTACGATGACTGAGCATTGCCCCCTTCGGCTTGCCTGTCGTACCACTGGTGTAAAACAGCCAGGCATGATCATCCGGTTCACAATCACACAGAGCTAATTGCTCAGATTTCAGCATACGATTGTAATCGGTGCTATGGATGTCGATGATGGTGGCTAACTCATCGTTGCTTAATGAACTGGTATCTGCTTTATGTTGCGAGGAGAGAAAACATAACTTGGCCCCGAGTTTTCAATGATATAAGCGAACTCCATTTGGTGTAGTTTAGCGTTGATTGGTACGGTGACCATGCCCGCATGCCAACAGGCATAGAGGATTTCAAGATACTGAGGACAGTTCTTGAGTATGAGTGCAACACGATCACCCTTAGCCAGATTAAAGTCATGACAGAGAGAACAGGCCAGACGGCTTATCCGATCTGCCAGTTCACCATACGTGCAAACCATGTTATTACCTATTGCAACCGCCGGACGCTCTGCATGAGCATGCCCTGCACGTTGCATGAGCACTGCGATGTTCATGGCGATTATTTATGCATGGTACTGCTACTCATGATATTCATAGGAATTAGCTTGACGCGTGATCATAATAAATAGACAATCATATTGCTATAAGTAATTGTGTTTCGTATAATGAAACAACAGTGTTTGCCTAATCTCTTCGCTGAGGTGTCATGTGAGTGAGAAACAGAGAGCAGTAGTCTATCAATGGGATAAATTGGCTAAAGAAGATGTGCGACCCGGTGTCTCACGGGCGGGCTTCAGTGGCGACAATGTCTTAATGGTCATGAACTGGTTGGAGCTGGGAATGGAAGTGAACCCCCACAGTCATCCTTTTGAACAACTGGTATATATTGTTAAAGGCACTATGCGTTTTGTTATTGCAGGTGAGGAGTTTATCGTCAAGGCAGGTGGTTTGATTCGAATTCCGCCCAGCATGGAGCATTACGGTGAACCGCTAGGTGATGAGCCTGTGATGAACCTGGATGTGTTCTCGCCCATACGAGATGATTACCGT
Source organism: Gammaproteobacteria bacterium (assembly GCA_963422205.2). Lineage (GTDB taxonomy): Bacteria > Pseudomonadota > Gammaproteobacteria > Eutrophobiales > Eutrophobiaceae > CAXMWX01. Next base: position 210,886 of record CAXMWX010000003.1, read on the forward strand.
CATCTGGTTGAATATCAGCAGGCTGATTTTGGACGAGATTGAACCAGGCATGCTGAACTTCCAGATACAACATGAGTTACAGCAAAAGAGCCGCGCAAGGGTGTGTCCAGTTGGCGTCTTTTAAAGGCAGGCTCAGCCAGACGGAGTTTTTCTATGGCTGAAAGCACACCTGTTTATTCTGTCATCACGACGTTAAAGATTATTGAATACCTTGCCAGTGTCTCCGGGCCGATGGGGGTGAGTGAAATTGCAAATGCATTGGATACCACCAAACCCAGGGTGTTCCGGCATTTACGCACCTTGTTAGATCAGGATTATGTCTCACAAGACGCTAACACGGATAAGTATCAGTTGACCGTTAAGTTGTTTCATATCGGTCAAGCGATTGCCGATCAAACAGATTTCCTGGCAGAGGTCAGACGGGTGATGCCGATGCTGCGTGCTCAGGTCAACCTGACCGTCACGGTGGGGCAGTATGAAGAAGAGGGAGTGCGTGTGCTGGATATCCTCAAGCATCGTTCTGAATTTGAGATCAGCGCCCGCCCCGGTGCATTTTTTGACTTTCATTGTTCTGCACAAGGCAAGATTGCTCTGGCATTTGGGCCGACAAGATTATGGGACAAGGTAAAACAATCCACACTAAAGTCCTGGACGGTCAAAACAAATACTGATCTAAAAGCTTTATTGCATGAAATTAAACAGATCAAAAAGCAGGGTTGGGCCATGGCACCGGAACAGGTTTTAAGTGGTATCAATGCAGTCTCAGTACCTGTTTTTGATAGCACAGGGTCACTGGTGGGCATGATGACTATCCTGGGATCCATTCAGTTTTTACCAGTTAAGCCTGAACCGGTACAAATAAAAGCAATCATGGGAGCCGCAGCAGAAGTATCAAGCAGGCTGGGTTACAGGGAGGTGATAGCAGTATGACGAAATATGCCTTAGCTGTGGATATTGGCGGCACGTTCACTGATGGTGTTTTACTCGATAGTAACGGACAGGCTTGGACGGATAAGACCTTAACCACGCACGATGATTTACTACAGGGATTTTTTCAAGTTGCTGAGCTGGTGTTGAAACGTGCTGCTATTGGCTTGCAAGAGGTCAATGATGTAGTCACTCACGCGACCACTATTGTGACCAATGTTTTGATCGAACGCAAAGGCCCAAGGACTGCTTTGGTGGTAACAGAGGGATTTCGCGATGTGTTATACATTCGCGATGAACATCGCTATGATATGTTTGATCCGCAGATTGAATATCCTGAGCCGTTAATTACCAGTGACTTTACCTGGGGTCTGACCGAGCGTACTTATGCCGATGGCAGTGTTGGCAGCCCGGTTAACGTAGATGCAGTCAAGCGACTTGCCGCAGAACTTAAGGGTAAAGGTATCGCTTCAGTCGCTGTCTGTTTGTTGAACAGTTACAGTAATCCAGAGAATGAACATGTTGTTCGCGATATATTAAAGGCAGCAGCACCGGATATTTTTGTCTCATTATCCAGCGATGTTGCACCACAAATGCGCGAGTATTTGCGTGCCAGCACCACCACCTTGAATGCTTACGCCGTCCCTGTCTCACGACCATACCTGGATGCGCTGATTGAAAAAATGCAACAATCAGGTCGCGATCAGGAACCGTTAATCATGTTATCCAACGGTGGTGTCGTTGGGGCACGGGTTGCCGGTCATTATCCCGTGCGTATGATCGAGTCAGGACCGGCAGCAGGTGCGCTGGTTGCTGGATACATTGCAAAAAAATATGGCATAGAAAATCTGATCTCTTTTGACATGGGTGGCACAACAGCCAAGGCCTGTCTGATCCAACAAGGTAAACCTTTAGTCAGTGGTGAATTTGAAGTGGACAGGCGTTATCGATTTAAACCAGGCAGTGGTATGCCGATCACAGTGCCTTCAATAGATATGATTGAGATCAGTGCAGGTGGGGGCTCTATCGCCAGAGTGAATGAGTTGGGTTTGTTAAAAGTCGGGCCGGATAGTGCCGGTTCTGATCCTGGCCCGGCCTGTTATGGCCTTGGTGGTAGTAACCCCTGTGTGACGGATGCCGATGTTATTTTGGGGATCTTGGACCCGAACAATTTCCTCGGCGGTGATATGCAACTGAACCTGGTCGCTGCCGAACAGGCGATACAAACATTAGCGAACGCCCTGGATGTGTCAATGCAGGAGGCTGCTTATGGTATCTTCAGTGTAGTAGGTGAATCCATGGCAGCGGCGGCACGTGCACATGCAACTGACAGAGGGGTGAATTATCGTGGCCTGCCGTTATTGGCATTTGGCGGCGCCGGGCCAGTGCACGCCTGTTATGTGGCGCAACAGTTGGACAGTTCACAAGTGATCTACCCACCGATGGCCAGTGTTTTGAGTGCGTTTGGTACACTGGTGACGCCAGTGCGGTTGGATTTAGCCCGTGGTGGCTTGTGCCGTTTAGAGGCCATTGATTGGGATAGCGTTAGTGGCTTGATAGACAGTATGCTGATAGAGGGAAAACACGTCTTGTTAGAGGCGGGTATAGGGCAGGATTCTATTAGCTACGAGTATTCGGCTGATATGCGTTATGTTGGCCAGCAGACTGAAGTGATAGTTAGTTTTGCAGCCAATCCCAGACAAGCTCGTGACCCCGCAACATTACGCCGCAGTTTTGATAATGCTTATGAAATCCTGTATGGCGTAAGACTGGATGACATGGATGTAGAAGTCGTGAACTGGCGCATTACTGCCCATGGCGGCGAAGCTGGTCGAGAGGCGCGATTTGAACTACCAGACACGCCTGCAAAACTCAAATACACACGCCAGGTTTATTTCGAACAAGAAACTTTGGGTGTGCCTGTTTACGACAGAACGGCGCTGGCACTGGAACAAGTCATCAACGGACCAGTGATTGTGGAAGAACGTGAGACCACAGTATTTATCCTACCGGGTTGGTCTTTGCAAACGGATGCTGATGGCAGCCTTGTCGCAACTAAATCAGAAGGGTAGGAGTATGGACGGAATAGAACTGGAGATTATGTGGGGTAATTTGATCAGTATTGTCAGCGAGCAGGCGAAGGCTTTGCAACGTACTGCATTCAGCCCCATCGTGCGTGAGGCTGGAGATTTAGCGACAGCACTATTTGATTCAGATACGCGCATGGTCGCACAAGGCCTAATCGGCACACCGGGGCATATTAACTCGCTGGCCGCGGCGGCAAAAAATCTCGTTAATGTGATCCCGAAAGAGGAGATTTACCCCGGTGATGTGCTGATCACCAATGATCCCTGGATGTCCGCCGGACATTTTTTTGACATCACCGTGCTGACACCGATATTCAGAAAAGAAAAACTGATTGCTTATTGCGGTTCTACCATTCACCATACTGACATTGGTGGTTATGGCATTGGTGCCGGTGCCCGGGATATTCATGAAGAGGGTTTGTGGATACCCGTATTAAAACTCTATGAACGCGGTAATCCAAACCCGACCTTACATGCCATCATAAAACAAAACGTGCGTACACCGGATGCCATATTTGGCGATCTGGCAGCACAACTATCCAGTGGCAAGATGGGTGGGGAGCGTCTCAATGCCATGTGTGATCGTTATGATTTGGATGCTATCGATGAATTGGCAGAAGAAATCATTAACCGTTCAGAAGAGGCTACCCGTGCCGACATTCGAAAACTGGCCGCTGGCACCTATCATGGCCAAACATCATTTGATGTACCTGGTGGTGATGTCATTACCTTGAAGACGGCGGTTACAGTAGACAATAAACTGGGCGAGATAAGGATCGACTTTGCCGGTAGTTCTCCCCCTAGCAAACATGGCATCAATGTCGTTGCTGCTTATACTCATGCCTATAGTACGTTTGCGATGCGTAGTATTTTGAATCCTGATTTGCCTAATAACGCCGGTAGTCTGGCACCGATCAAAGTAGAATTGCCCAGCAACTGTATTGTCAATGCAAAATACCCTGTGCCAGTGAACGCACGGCATGTCGTCGGTATGTATGTGCCATTTCCAATTCTCAATGCCTTATCAGAGTTGATGCCGGAACGGGTGCTGGCGGAAGGGTCAGGTGCCGTATGGACGATACAGATTCAAGGCCGTGATAAAGACGATAAGCCATTCATCAGTTCCATGTTCAATTACTCTGGCGGTATGGGTGGGCGGGCGCGGAAGAATGGCCTTTCCGCAACTTGTTATCCTACGGGTGTATCAGCAGTGCCGGTCGAGGTATTGGAAGCCTCTATTCCGATAGCATTTACCTGCAAGGAGTTGTTGTCAGGGACAGGTGGCAGGGGTAAATACAATGGCGGCGATGGCCAACGTATCGGTTTTAAAATGCGTACAGGAAAAAAGTGGTTGTTAAATGCGATTCCCAGCCGCTTACAGATACAGGCAAAAGGTTTACAAGGTGGTGAGCCGGGTGCTGCGGGTGCGTTTTTAGTAAATGGTGAGCCAAGTTTGGAAGCACACAAAAAGTCTATGTTAGCCGATGATGAAGTACTTATGCATACACCGGGTGGGGGTGGCTTTGGTATACCATGTTAGCCTTAGGTGCAATTTTAAGGTTTGTTCAAGTGAAGTCATTAATATCAGCGAACTGCCATTGTGTTTTTGATTGGCGGGCGCATCAGGGCCACTGTGACAGCGACAGCCAACAGCAAGACAGCATAGGCGTAGAAGACGGCAGTGAAGCCACCCAGCTTATCGCCGATGATGCCGGTCAATATCGGGCCGGCGGTGGCCAGCGTGGTGATCATGTTCAACGTGCCCAGTATCTCCGGGTTGTTTTTTGTCCCAAAATAATTGATCAACAACACGGTGGTGGCAAAGAAACACATGCCAAAGCCATAGCCCTCGCCCAGCACGAACACCGCGATCGCAAACAGATTATCAGCGACCGACAAGGCTAACATGCCGATGATCTCGGCGATCAAGGCCGATAGCAGCAGCCATTTGGGATCAATACGGGTGCTGATGATGCCGCCGAAGGCGCGTGATGCCGCATTCAGGGCGGCGTGGATACTCATGGCGCTGGCGGCGACTGCCGGGGCAATACCAAAATTACGCAGATGGATCACCGCCCAGGTGCTGATGGTGATAGCACAGAACAGCGTCATGGTCATCGCCGCTACGATAATATAGAACTGGGGGCAACGGATGACCTCCCGGTAATGCCAGTCCAGCCGGGTTTGATACACACGGGCGGCATGGGGTTCGTCGTTGGCTTTGCTCGCTTTTGCTTCGGTCGGGGCATGCTCTGGCTCTGCCTTGATGAGGATGCTCGCCAGCAGTGCCAGCAGCGCAACAGCACCAGCGGCCAGCCACCAGTAAACACGCCAGGCATGGGTGAATGCCTGTATGCTGGTGACAAGCAGCGGCCCGGCCACGCCGCCCAGGCCGCCGATCGTCATATAAGCACCGATGGCAAGCGAGCGCTTGTCTGCCAGCCAGTGATTGATGAAATGGATCCCCGGCACATTGGCACAATGGCTGAAACCATAGCCGAGCAGGGCGGCGGCGATGAAGTAGTGGCTTGGTGCCGTGCAGGTCGCCAGCAGGACAAACCCGCCCGCCATCGCCAGCCCGCCTATGCCATAAGTCGCCCCGATACCAAATCGGCGCAGCATGAGTGCTGGCAGGATGGCCGTGAGGCCATTCGCCAGGCCGAGCAGGGTGAAGCCCGTGCCAGCATCGGTATAGCTCCAGCCAAGTTCCTGCATCATAAATGGCAATGCAACACCGAGTGAGCCATAGCTCGCCCCCGTGATCAGAAAAAACATCAGGCTGACAATGGCAAACATGCCCCAGCGTTTGACAGCGAAAGCATTGGCCATGAATTTTTCAAATATCACCAGCCTTTACCAAGGCGCATTGCCGCCAGTGCAAGTCCAGCATTATACGGTTTTTTAAATGAATACAGTTGCTATGATTATTCGCGAGTATAGTTATCAGGTATCTGTGGATCTTCACCGGCTTTTACCCATAGTACGATTTCATTACCCCAGGGGTCACGAAAAGCATGGTTATAACCATTGAATTCCGCCCAGTAGTGATCGCGCCACATGATCTCTGCACCTAGCTTTTCAGCCGTTTCCAGAATCCTTTCATGTGAGTCGTCATCACTAACCAACATCCAGATACGAGCCTTTCTACCATCTTTGCTTAGCCCGCGTGGTTCTACACCACCCAGATCAGGATGTGGACGTGCATTACTTACATTAAAAATACCCAAATGCAGGTTACCAATTTCACTTTGTGATCCGTCAGGATTTTTAAAATTTTGACCCGGCACCAAACGATGGAATTCCCCCGCAGGTCTGCCTTCATTGCTCCAGCCAAAGACCTTGGTGTAGAACTTTCCAGTTGCTTCGGGGTCATCGGAGGCCAGATCAACAAATATCAAGGTAGTAGGGTAAGCCATGATCATCTCCTGTTATTTTGGTTTGGAGGGATTGATAGAGTACATCCTTTTATCGCTGAAGTTTCTCTCAAAGTCTTGTGTGCATGCGCCTAATCTCTTGCCAATATAATACTAACAACATGCTGCTAATTCTCTTACAGACCACCACGACGATAGTCGCGTGGTGAAATACCATATTCATTGCGGAATACCCGGCTGAAGTGTGCCGAACCGTTAAAACCCCAGCGAAAACAGATCTCTGAAATCGACAACTGACTGTGCAAGGGACTCATCAGATCAGCCCGACATCGCTCCAGTCTGCGGGTACGTAAATACTGGCTGAAGCTCATGTCCGCATTGGTAAACAGTTTTTGCAGGTAGCGAGTTGATACGCCATGTTCACTGGCAACCCGGGCCAGGTTCAAGTCAGGATCGCCTAACATGGTTTCTATACTTTGGCAGATCCTGTGCAGGTGTGAGGTACGCGCACCAGCGGCACCACCTAGACCAAACACAGTTTTTTCGTCACTCAGCGAGGCAATGATAAACTCTGTCAAGGCCAGCTCAACGGGTGGTAACTGACTGGATTCAATCTCTTCTAATATTTCTGCGAGTGCGGTGAGCATCCTGGCAAATATATGATCAATACCGGATTTTGAGTTCAAGTGACCGATACTGAGCGACAGTGGTGCGATAACACGCGGGTTTAATGTCAGGCGTGGAATGCGAATATACAGTATGCTGAAGTCAGTCAGAAAGTGCATGGTCGCCTCGTTACGACAGGGGCCGTAGGCAATATCACCTACTGCCATATCTATAGTATGATCACTTAATACTAACTGTGCCTGTCCATGGAGCAGCAAGACCAACCAGATAGCAGCAGATTGATTCATGTACTTGCCGGATATTTCATGGGCTGAGGCATTGATACAGGCAAACTCCATACCCAATGGAGAGGCATGACAGGAGACTGTACCGTGAAAATTCCGTGTGTTGTCCAACTCGCCGACCGGTAAGGCCAGGCGATGCATGGCCTCAAGCCAGCCCTGATGCCGTTCGCTAGCTGGGTATGTTTCTGTGGTGAACTGCCAGGCTTTCACGGTGTACTTGTTTTTTTAATGTGTGTTTTCATTCTAAAGTCTAAAGCAACTGCCAGGCAAAGTTTAGCGTATGACAAGCTAAATCCGTGTCTGTGGACAAGCCGTTTTTCGACAGGCGAAACCCGGATAAAAGCTTACTTTGCCGTGCTTGCCTCTATGGTATGGTGTATCGGGAAAATTCTTAAATAACGCCTATCTTGCAGCAAACGGGTAGCATGAAAGCACTTATTTATGATCAGCCTGGTGGTGTTGATGTTTTGCAATATCGCGATGTGCCTGACCCGGAACCAGAGGCGCATGATGTCGTCATTAAAGTGACAGCCACTACCATTAATCATCTGGATGTTGTCCAGCGTAATGGCTGGTTTAGCCTGCCGGGTTTTTCGCTGCCACATATTGCCGGGATGGATATAGTTGGTACGGTGATCGAAGTGGGTGAAGCCGTTACCAGTGTCAAAACAGGTGACAGGGTAGTGGTCGATCCATCCATGACGGAAGTGCCTGAGGGTTCGAAACTTGCCGGATACGGTGATCTCTATGGTGAGTTAGGTGTGCTTGGTGGTACGCTTGCTGGCGGTTATGCCGAGCGTTGTCTGGCGCCGGAGACGCATTTACATGCTATTCCCGATGACATGTCCTGGCACCAGGCCGTTATTTTTCCAACGGCCTGCATGACGGCACACCATGCCTTGTTCGATGTCGCCAGGCTCAAAGCCGGTGAGACCATCATGATCCATGCGGCTGGCAGCGGCGTATCCATGGTGACTATCCAGTTGGCCAGACAGCAGGGGGCAACGGTATTGGCAACGGCGGGTAGTGAAGAGAAATGTGAATATGCTGCCGATCTAGGGGCCGATCACACCTGCAATAATCGCACAACAGATGTGGCGGCATGGGCACGCAAATGCACAGACGGCAAAGGGGTGGATGTGGTCTTTGATCACGTTGGTGAGGCTTTGTGGGCGGCTTCAATGTTTTCCCTGACCCCACGTGGCCGTTTGGTGAACTGCGGCAGCACCTCCGGCAATGCGCCTGTTATTCCAGACCTGGGTTATATGTATCACATGGGTTTGCAGATACTCGGCTCAGATCCGTACCGCTATGAGGAATTTGAACCGGCCTGGCAGCAGTATTGTGCGGGCGAGTTGGAAGCCGTCATTGATAGTGTCTATCCGTTAGCAGATGGCGCAACAGCACAGGAGCGGCTGCTCGGCGGCCAGTCGTTCGGCAAGATTGTATTGGAACCCTGATATTTAGTAGCTGTTAGTGACTGCTGATTCCCCTTATCCAGAACTCAAAAAGCGCCACACCATGGCCTGTCAAGATCGGTCGTGGTGCGATTACGAGCCACCACCATCTACAGCAATCTGGTCTGTCATCCAGGGTGCTAACGCCTATTGGATGTTGCTGGCGGCGATTGATTTGGGCGTGTTTGATGCGCTGGAGGAGCAGGGCAGACAGGCCCGAGTGGCGACCGTTATTGAATGTAATGAATCAACTGGTCTGGTCGGCTCACGGTGGGGGTGTGGATACGGTGATGGTGGATGGCAGGATGGTTGTCGAAAACGGGCGTTGTGTGACCTTGGATGAGGAGTGGCTATGGGCGGAAGCGCAGCGTATGGGAGAGGCTATTGCTGGGCGTTCGGGTCTGCCCGACAAAGCAAAGTTTCCGACCTTATAGTTGCTATCCCCACACCTCGCGGGCCTTTTCATACACGCCCTGGTCGTAGGAAAATTCCACCATATTACCTTCCGGATCACGCAGGAAACAGATATAGCCGATGCGTTTTGGCATTTGTTTTGGCCCCAGCACCAGGCAGCCGCCTGCCTTGCCCCTGGCCGCTATGGTGTCAATGGTTTGTTTATCCGGCACTTCTATGCCAATGTGGGCAAACGGCCCCAGGGCCGGGTGCTCAATAGGGGCAAACGGGTCATGGCCTTCAAAGAACTGCGCCAGCACCAGGATAAACGGACTGTCACCCTGGCTGTTATCGCCCAGCCAGGCGCCATAGCCATCCTCATCCTCTTCCTTAAACAAGAGCGATAGGTGGGTAAACTCTTCATACCAGGCAATGACCTTGTCTATGTCTTTGACATGCAGGGCCAGATGCGTCCAGGTGGGGCGCTGGGGTCGGCGTTTATGGTTGGTCTTGGCACTCATCAATCAGTCCCAGTGGTATCTGATGCTGCCTGTCACTTCCCGTGGCGGGATATATTCATGACTGGTGGACCATATCCCGAATGGATTGCTAAAGACATTGTTAATGCCGTCCTCATTGAGGAGATTGGAAACGAGCAGGGTAAAGCTGAGGGGGTATTGAGGCATATCGTAGGCGAAATGCAGATTGACGACATCATAGCTGGGCACGGTATCGACCAGCGGGTTATTAAATACCCGTGCCTGCATCTTGCCACGGTGGACATATTCAATGCGAGAGCTCAGTACGCCACCATCAGCAAAGCTATATGTATTCGTTAAACCGAGCCGCACCATGATGTTGGGCAGCTTCGGCGGCTCATTGCCGTTGAGGTTATTGGCCTCGGCCAACATATGCCGTGTTGTTTGAGAACCGTCACTGAACAGCCCTAAACCCGGTGCCAGTGCCTCACGAAAATCAATGGGGTCCAGCGCCAGGTTATCCCCCTTTATCTTGCCATCCTGCCAGGCGAGCATACCATCAAACCGCCATTGGGCATTGACCTGCCAGCTAAACTCGCTTTCAATGCCGTACTCTTCCAGCTTGGGGATAGTGCCAGTGCCGCCAGCAAAGGGGACCGGGTCCTCAAAGATATATTGCAGGTGTTCATGGTCGTAGTAGAACGCCGTGACATTGAAGCGCACGGCGTTATCGAACAAGGTATTGCGGCTGCCAAGCTCGAACGCCATCACCTTCTCAGGGGCAAACAGACCATCCAGGAAGGTGGCATTGTTGGCAATGGCCCCCGGATTGGTGCCGCCGTTTTTCCAGCCGGTGGAGATCAGGCCGTACACGAGGTGATCGTCAGTCAGCTTGACATCAATGCCTGCCTTCCAGGCGAGCTGCGAGTCGTTCGTCTCCCGGTCAAAGCCGACACTGAAGAACTGCACACCAAAGTCACGCTGCTTCTCATCCTGATAGCGCAGGCCGGCGGTGAGAGAAAAGGTCTCATTCAGGCGATAGGTGGCCTGTCCATAAGCCGCCAGGTCTTCGCGGGCCACTTCACGTGCTTCATTGAAGTTCAACACCGAATTAAACGGCGGCAGAGTGGCCGGGCTGGGGTTGGCCAGCGCGGCGGCGGAGGCTGAGAACGGCGCTGCCCCGGTGGCTTCAAGGAAATCATTGAAATTGTCATGATCCAGGTAATAGGCTCCCACGACCCAGTCAAGCTGCTCACTATTGTAGGTAATATTGATTTCCTGGCTGAAGGCATCGGAATCATTATCCCAGAAAGTCAGTACATCCCAGTTGTCAGGGTTGAAAAAACCCAATCTGTCTATGCTGAGAGTTGCCTCAGTCAGGCGATCACCATCGACTGACTGCCGCTTCTCCAGCATCTGATAACCGGTCATTGATTTGACTGTGACACCAACAGGCGTCTGCCATTCAAGAATAATCGAAGCACTGGTATTTTCCAGTTTGAAAATGCCGGGGAAATCCTGGGTCAGGCGGCGTGGATCCGGGTTTGGGTCATCCACATTTTTCTGCGCCGCTGCGTTTTGATCAGAGTCCTGATAGAAACCCTGTGCAATGATTTTTAATGATTCTGTGGGTTCCCAGAGCAGGGCTGCTTTTGCGGTCACTGAGTCTGCATTATCAAGTTGATAGCCGTCCAACGCACCACCGCTGATTTCAGCAAAACCGTCGCGGCGATATTTCTGGAGCGAGGCACGCATAGCAGCGGTGCTGCCAAGTGGCAGGTTAATGGCGGTACGTGCATTGAGCATATCATAGGTGCCATAACCCAGTTCCGCATAGCCGCTGGCCTCGTCAAGCCCCGGTTTTTTTGTTATCAGGTTAATGGCACCGCCGGTGGTGCCCTGGCCGAATTCGGTGCCCTGGGGCCCACGAAAAACCTCAATGCGCTCAAGTTCACCGAGATCCAGCCCCATGGAAAGCGGATTGGCCAGATAGATACCATCAATGTAAGTCAGCACACTGGGTTGCGAGGCAATATTCTGTGCGGTTTCCCAGCCAATGCCGCGAATAGACACCACGCGACCTGCCCCATCGTTCTTGGCAACGACCAGCCCGGGGACAAAGCCGTTGAAGTTATCCAGTTTGACGATGTTGGATTTATCGAAGTCCTCGCCGGTGACGACCGAGACGGCGATGGCCGCCTCCTGCAGGGCCACTTCACGTTTACGGGCAGTAACAATAATTTGTTCAAGCCCGACTGCTGTTACGGGTGATGTTGCAAGTATACTGGAGAGTATTATTGCTGTAATAACAGACTTGCCTAAGTGATTGATATGAATCTGCAACTCGCACATTAGATTAACCCCCCATAAGCCGTGAGTCACAAGCCTATTGAGTGTGGGACAAAATATGTATCAGGACTTGCACAAATGCGCCCTTTTATTTGCGTAATATCATTTTGTGCAAGGATGACGGGGTTAATTATATTCACCAAAAACCACACTGGTCATGCTCAACGAGCGATAGACAATGTAATCAGACAGCAGGCTGATTTTATCATCAGCGTATCTGGCGCCCAGGGCATACAACAGGGGACAATAATGATCAGTACCAGGCACAGACAGCATAGCCGACTCACCAAACTCGGCGTAGTTACAAATGTTATCTATGTTATAGCTCAGGATATTGTTCTTAATATACTCATTGAACCGCACCGCCCAGTCATACGGTTCTGCCTGTTCGTTCCATTCCATAATCGACAGGTTATGGACGATGTTGCCTGTTGCCATAATCAGCACACCTTCATCACGCAGTGGTTGCAGTTTTTTACCGATCTTAACATGCCATGCCAGTGGTTGAGATAAATCCATACTCAACTGTATAACCGGAATATCGGCTTGCGGGTACATCTTTAGCAGGACTGACCAGGTGCCGTGATCCAAACCCCAGGACTGATCCAGCGTCACATCAACGGGTGCTAATAGCCCGGCTACCCATTGTGCCAGTTCAGGATCACCAGCGGCAGGGTATTGTAAATCAAATAAAGCAGCGGGTAAGGAACGGCCAAAGTCATGGATGGTCTTAGGTTGCAGCATCGCTGTGACAGCTGTGCCACGGGTACACCAATGTGCAGAGATGGATAGAATGGCTTGGGGTTTTGCGATGGTCTGGCCAAAACGCTGCCAGGAACGTGTCGCCTCGTTATCAGCAATGGCGTTGACAGGGCTGCCGTGGCCGATGAACACAACAGGCATTGTCGTTGCTTTCATGAGTGGTATGGGCAATCAGCTTGCCTGCATACGTTTCCAGCAGGCCTGATAACGCGGCACCAACCATTTGTTCAGATCAGACTGTGCCCCCTCTTGCCAGGAATAGCGACCGCGCACGGCGAAACGGGAACGCAGACCGATCTGTACCAATTCATCAACATGCTGGTCTTGCTGCATGATCTTGCCAGCGGCAGAGATGATCATTTCTAAACGGTATTCAAATCCCGCATCATCTTTTGCGCCGGGAGCAACCAATTCACCTACATCCATAGCATTTGTTTCCGGCCCGGTGGCACGAACGATCAGATAGATAATCATATCGCTGGTGAACACGAGTGAGAGCGTCGGCGGGATATTGGCAAAGATAAGCCGGTTACGATCCTCCTCAGTGAGTTTGGGGAAGATGGGTAACACCGCTTTTTGTGTGGCATTGAAACTCGCATCCTGGTGCAAGGTGCCGTTGTAACGCAGGTAACCGGCAGTCTCTTCGGGAAGTTCCGGGAACGAAGCCTTGCTGCTGGGAATAAAATCATGCAACGGGCCTTGATGCAGACGGTTGGCATGATAACCATCATTATTGTTTTCAAACATGACTTTCCAGTTCCAGGGGAACGCTGAGGTCATTAAATTGCCAGCCTCTTCAGCCTGCTCAATATCATAATGTTCAATGGCCTTTTCCACGTATCTAAGTCGTGCTGCCAGAGGTGGGGCATTCAGATCAAAATTGACAAAAATGAAACCGAGCCAGACTTCAACTTTCAGCTTTGGCAGGCTGATGCGGGCTTTATCGAAATGACAGGTTTTCTCCATTGCCGGTGCATGTGTTAATGAGCCATTCAAAGAATAGGTCCAGTGATGATACGGGCAGACAAAGCCTCGCGTGTTGCCATGACCTTCAGCGACCAACATCGCCCGGTGCTGGCAGACCGCTGACATGGCATGTAATTCCCCTTCCAGTGTGCGGACAATGACAAGCGGTTCGCCAATAATGGTGGTAGTGAAATAGTCACCAGGGGTTTGCACCTGTGACAATCTGCCCACGCATAACCACTCATGATTAAAGACAGCCTCTTTTTCAAATTCATAGAATTCGCTGTCTGTATAGCAAAGGGGTGGCAGCGTTTCTGCTTCTTCTACAGGTAACGCGGCAGTGCCGAGGTTATCAAAAAACGCCTCGTTTAGCGGTGATCGACTCATACTAACATCCCGTTTGATTGCAGGTTTACGCCACATGCTAACGTACGTAAATGGCCGCCTGCTTGTCCATAGACGCACTGTCTCTTGATACATTATTACACTTGTACGCCCGGTATGAATATAATCGCTAACAGGTGTGCGGATTTGTGCAAGAATACGACTAACGCCTGCATCACAATATGCCGTATAGCGTTGAGTATCAGTGAATTTGTTTTCTCTTTTTGTATTAACCGGTTTTTATTTGTGACCACATCTGAATGCGTACAAAGCTATCTGGCCTCATTTGCCAGTGGGGATCCTGAGCAGATTGCCGCCCATGTCACTGATGCGTTTGAGAATAATCAAATGAGCGTGCTGGCTGAGGGCTGCCGGGGCAGGGAAACCTACAAGAAGCGCCTGGCCGCGTTTTTGTCGAACTTTGCTAATTTGCGCTACCAGATTGAAGAGATGATCGTGGCGGCTGATCGTGTCGCTGTGGCGTATCAGATGAACGCCCGGGAAGGTGAGGCTGAGATAGAAATTCATGGTGTGATGCTGTTGACGGTCACGGATGGTTTGATCAGCAAACGCAGCGACTATTGGGATGGCCTGACCTATCAGCAGCAGGCAGGTGTATGATGACAACATTTATTACTAATCCTGCGTTAAAAAATCATTGGTATGCACTTGCGATCGAAGGTGAACTGAGTGGTGGCCTGATTGGCCGTACCTTGCTGGGTCAGCGTATCGTGATCTATCGTGATGACGAGGGTCATGTCATCGCTGCACCTGACCGTTGCCCGCATCGTGAGGCGCCGCTATCCGCCGGTAAGATAGAAAGCGGCAGGCTTGTTTGCCCCTACCATGGCTGGACGTTTGGTGTTGAAGGTAAATGTGTTGCGATACCCTCCGCTGATCCAGACTTTCCGATACCGAAAAATGCCCATTTGGCCTGTATCAAGACAGCAGTGCGCTATGGCATTGTTTGGGTGTGTCTGGGTGAGAGTGAACATGAGTTGCCTGTTATCAGCCAGGAAGATGATCCGGCATTTCGGCGAATCAATAATCCCGTGGAAGAGTGGCAGGTTTCGGCAACACGGATGACGGATAATTTTCTTGATATTGCCCATTTCCCCTGGGTGCATAGGGGCACGTTTGGTAACAATCAGTGTACACAGGTACCTGACATTGAACTGGAGATACTGGAAGGCGGCTATTACGGCTATGCCTATGATGTGACTGCGGATAACCCCGACAGCGCCAGCCTCAGCTCAGGGCAAGACAGCCTGACCGTCAGCCGCCAGATGACCACGGGTTTTTATCTCCCCTTTACTGTACGCAGCACGATCCGGTATGAGTCCGGTCTGCACCATATTATTCTGCTGCTGACCACGCCGATTGATGAGGTGAGGTCTTATTTTACCTTTGTTGTCTGGCGCAATGATGATTTCCGTATTTCCGCCGAGGAGGTGATCGCATTTGATCGCATGATTGGGGCCGAGGACAAGGCCATGCTGGAACAGGTGCCGGGGGTGTTGCCGCTGACGCCACATACCCTGGCCAATACACAATCGGACAAGGCATCAACTGCCTGGCGGCATCAATTTGCCCGGATGCTTGGCGAGCATTCAACCACTGACACGTAACAGCATTTGCCCTTAAAGCTCAGTCTTCCTGCAGGGCCAGTAACCGGTGCGCCTGCCGTTGCTCAAGCCGGGCGTACTCTGTGGTGTCTGTATCCAGCAGCGCCAGCAACGCTGCACTGGCCTGCTTGAAGGCGGGCATCTCCCCGGCCGGTATGCGCTGTGCCTTTGGCAGCTTGACGGTGAGCGGGTTGCGGTGTACGCCGTTGATGCGAAATTCATAGTGCAGGTGTGGCCCGGTCGAAAGGCCAGTGCTGCCGACATAGCCGATGATCTGGCCCTGCTTGACGGTTTGACCGTGTCTCAAGCCCTTGCTGTAGCCTGATAAATGTGCATACAGCGTGCTGTAGCTGCCGCCGTGCCGCAGTATGATGGTCTTGCCGTAGCCCCCTTTGCGCCCCGCATAATGTACCACACCATTGCCAGCGGCCTTTACTGGCGTACCGCTTGGGGCGGCATAATCCACGCCCCTGTGGGCGCGCATGGTGTTCAGCACAGGGTGTTTTCGGCGCAGGTTAAAATGCGAGCTGATGCGAGTAAAATTGAGCGGTGTGCGTAAGAAGGTCTTACGCATATTCAAGCCCTCATCCGTGTAGTAATCATACTCGCCGGCCTGGTTTTGATAGCGCACGGCGCGCAGCCGGTTGCCACGGTTGATAAATTCGGCGACCAGAATGGCACCGTCAGCCACCTTGGTATCGGCCTTGTATTGCTCCTCATAGACGACCTTGAAACTATCGCCTTTGCGAATATCCAGCACAAAATCAATATCCCAGCCATAGATAGCGGCCAGTTGCATCACCAGCCTGTCGGTTAAACCAGCGGCCTGGCCGGCCATGAACAAGGAATCGTGAATCACACCCTCGGCTTGATTGATGTGCACGGTTAATGCGGTTTTGAG
>CAXMWX010000003.1:232500-321564 GCA_963422205.2 Gammaproteobacteria bacterium
TGAGCGAACGGGGATCAGCCCTAAAGCGTTGGGGTGGCTAGTAGAGCGGTCTGGAAAGTCCGGCCATAGAGAGTGACAGCCTCGTATATGAAAGCCTAACCAGTGTGATATGAGTAAGTCGGGACACGTGTAATCTTGACTGAATATGGGGGGCCCATCCTCCAAGGCTAAATACTCCTTGCCGACCGATAGTGAACCAGTACCGTGAGGGAAAGGCGAAAAGAACCCCGGAGAGGGGAGTGAAATAGAACCTGAAACCGTATGCGTACAAGCAGTCGGAGGGGGCATTAGCCCCTGACGGCGTACCTTTTGTATAATGGGTCAGCGACTTACATCTCAGTGGCAAGCTTAAGCGTTTAGCGTAGGCTAAGGGAAACCGAGTCTTAACAGGGCGAATAGTCGCTGGGAGTAGACCCGAAACCGGGCGAGCTATCCATGGCCAGGTTGAAGGTGGGGTAACACTCACTGGAGGACCGAACCCACTTATGTTGAAAAATGAGGGGATGAGCTGTGGATAGGAGTGAAAGGCTAACCAAGCCCGGAGATAGCTGGTTCTCCTCGAAAGCTATTTAGGTAGCGCGTCGTGTCTCACTGCCGGGGGTAGAGCACTGTTATGGCTAGGGGGTCATCCCGACTTACCAAACCATGGCAAACTCCGAATACCGGCAAGTGCAATCACGGCAGACACACGGCGGGTGATAAAATCCGTTGTGGAAAGGGAAACAACCCAGACCGCCAGCTAAGGTCCCCAAATCACAACTCAGTGGGAAACGATGTGGGAAGGCCCAGACAGCCAGGAGGTTGGCTTAGAAGCAGCCATCCTTTAAAGAAAGCGTAACAGCTCACTGGTCGAGTCGGCCTGCGCGGAAGATGTAACGGGGCTCAAGTTGTGTACCGAAGCTGCGGATTCAGAAGACAGACTACAGAGGACTGAAGACAGATGAGGAAGCAAATAAAATGTATCGAAGATTTGGATGTATTTGCTAAAGCCTACAAGGCTTCCCTTGAATTACATGAAGTCAGCCTGTCATGGCCGAAAAATGAACAATTTAATGGGATTGCCGATCAAATAAGGCGTGCAAGTAAAGGAATTTGTGCCAATCTGGCCGAAGGATTCGGTAAACAAGCCTATTCAAAAGCTGAATTTAAACGCTATATTTCGATAGCGATTGGTTCAGCCGATGAGATAAGAGTGTGGATAAGTTATGCCGCTGATCTTGGTTACATGCCAGTCGCACAAGCAAAATCCTATCGAAATACTTATCAAACCATTGCTAAAATGCTTTCCGGTTTATATAAAAACTGGAGTTGAAAACATTTTTCTGATCCTCATCTGACTTCCGTCTTCTGTCCTCTGTCTTCTGAATGGTAGAGGAGCGTTGTGTAAGCCGTTGAAGGCGTGCTGTAAGGCATGCTGGAGGTATCACAAGTGCGAATGCTGACATGAGTAGCGATAATGGGGGTGAAAAACCCCCACGCCGAAAGCCCAAGGTTTCCTGCGCAACGTTAATCGGCGCAGGGTGAGTCGGTACCTAAGGCGAGGCCGAAAGGCGTAGTCGATGGATAGCAGGTTAATATTCCTGCGCCACTTGCGTGGACTGCGATGGGGTGACGGAGACGGCTAGCCCCGATGGGTGTTGGTTGTCACGATCTAGAGCGTGTAGGGCCTGTGCCGCAAGGCTAAATCCGGGGGCGCAATCCTGAGACGTGATAGCGAGGTCCTCTTCTGGACCGAGTGATTGATGCCAGGCGTCCAAGAAAAGCTTCTAAGGGTTAAAAGCGCAAGTGACCGTACCTAAAACTGACACAGGTAGGCGGAGACGAGAAGTCCTAAGGCGCTCGGGAGAACACTGGTTAAGGAACTCTGCAAAATGATCACCGTAAGTTCGCGATAAGGTGATGCCCACGCGTATGTGAAGGCCCTTAGCGGCTGGAGCAGAGAAGGGTCGCAGTGACCAGGTGGCTGCGACTGTTTATCTAAAAACATAGGTCTCTGCTAACACGCAAGTGGACGTATAGAGACTGACGCCTGCCCGGTGCTGGTAGGTTAAGGTAGATGGGGTTAGTTCATTAGAGCGAAGCTCCCGACCGAAGCCCCAGTAAACGGCGGCCGTAACTATAGATGACCATTCTAGTTTACAGTTTGTAATCATTCGGCTAATACTGCTGGACCAACACCTGTAGTATCCGTAACGGTACTTCGCTGTATGCTGGAAAGCCTTTGGTGTATCCTCACCGCGATACTTATCAAACATCATTGGAGATCAGTAACAATCCATGAGGTGCGGACGATCAGCAGGAAAGATTCTTTAGTTGGAAACATTTCAATGGCTATTGATGTAAAAAAAATACCAGAGCGAATTGGCTTTTATCTGGCCGGATTTGCAGATGGTGAAGGGAGTTTTAATATTTCATTTCGAAAGTGTAAGGACTGCAAAATGCCTTGGAAAGTATCACTTTGTTTCAATGTGTCACGACGAGATAAAGTTATTTTGGCTTTGTTTAAAAGACACATGAAATGTGGCACTTTACGAGGTAGAACTGGTGGAGTTTGGTATTTTGAAGTGAATAACTTAAACGCTATTGAAGAGAATGTGGTTCCGTTTTTTAATCGTTTTGGTTTTTTATCGGCAAAGAAAAAAAGAGATTTCTCTAAATTCAAGCAGGTAGCAAAAATAATTAAAGATGGTAATCATTTGTCAAAAAGAGGTATTCAATCCATTCTTACAATCCGTAAGGAAATGAATGATGGAGGAGTTGGACGGCGTAGATATTCCGACACAGAAATACTTTCTTATTTTAACTAAAGAAAATCCCCAGAGACTACACGCCAAGCAGCGAAACAACGCTGATGATATAGTCCGATCTGCATAGCGATATGCAGGGTTTGTTCAAGTCTTTGAATAAACCGCAATGCAGTTATTGCATTGTTAACATTATGAACGGTCCTAAGGTAGCGAAATTCCTTGTCGGGTAAGTTCCGACCTGCACGAATGGCGTAACGATGGCCACACTGTCTCCACCCGAGACTCAGCGAAATTGAAATTGCTGTGACGATGCAGTGTACCCGCGGCTAGACGGAAAGACCCCGTGAACCTTTACTACAGCTTTGCACTGGACTTTGAACATGTTTGTGTAGGATAGCTGGGAGGCAGTGAAGCGTTATCGCCAGATAGCGTGGAGCCGTCCTTGAAATACCAGCCTGATGTGTTTGAGGTTCTAACCCAGGTCCGTTATCCGGATCGGAGACAGTGTATGGTGGGTAGTTTGACTGGGGCGGTCTCCTCCCAAAGCGTAACGGAGGAGCGCGAAGGTACCCTCGGCACGGTCGGAAATCGTGCTATGAGCGCAAAGGTATAAGGGTGCTTGACTGCGAGACGGACAGGTCGAGCAGGAACGAAAGTTGGTCTTAGTGATCCGGTGGTTCTGAATGGAAGGGCCATCGCTCAACGGATAAAAGGTACTCCGGGGATAACAGGCTGATACCACCCAAGAGTTCATATCGACGGTGGTGTTTGGCACCTCGATGTCGGCTCATCTCATCCTGGGGCTGAAGCAGGTCCCAAGGGTATGGCTGTTCGCCATTTAAAGAGGTACGCGAGCTGGGTTTAGAACGTCGTGAGACAGTTCGGTCCCTATCTGCCGCGGGCGTTGGAGATTTGAGAGGCGCTGCTCCTAGTACGAGAGGACCGGAGTGGACGTTCCCCTGGTGTTCGGGTTGTCATGCCAATGGCATTGCCCGGTAGCTATGAACGGACGGGATAACCGCTGAAAGCATCTAAGCGGGAAGCCCCCCTCAAGATGAGATCTCCCTGGAGCTTTAAGCTCCCTGAAGGGCCCTCGTAGACGACGAGGTTGATAGGCTGGGTGTGGAAGCGCAGTAATGTGTGAAGCTAACCAGTACTAATTGCCCGTGAGGCTTGACCATATAACACTCAAGTGGTTTGTGTTACAGGTTAGACAACGAGTAAGCAGTGCGATGCGTTTTCTTTTTTCGATTTGGATTAATCGGGGGTAAATATAAAAAAGTTGCTTTGCCTTACGGTTAACCAGCCGCTTTTCCTGGCGGCCATAGCGCGTTGGCACCACCCGATCCCATCCCGAACTCGGAAGTGAAACGGCGCAGCGCCGATGGTAGTGCGGGGTCTCCCCGTGTGAGAGTAGGTCACCGCCAGGGTTTTATCCATCAGGGCCAGTCATCGACTGGCTTTTTTTTATGCCGATGTTACGCGCTCGGGCAAACCCTTCGGCATTTTGTCGAAGTCTGTTCCAGATTTGCCTTGCGCTTTATGTTTGAGCGCCTGAGTTATTCGTCTCCGGGGTGACAGTTAGTTAAGAGATATTCCTGAAAAATATTGTTAGTTTTCCCGATCTGTTGCGGACATATTGCCCCAATCCTTATTGAAGGCGTAGAAAAGGTGGGGCATAATCCTAATGTAAAGCAATATTAATAATTTCGATATTAATCGGGAGGTCACTCATCATGCCAGACAAACACATTCTTAATGCACTGCGACAGCTATCATCGCGGCTTGCCAACACAATTTCCAAGTCAATTTTATTCCTTGCCGCTGCAATCATTATGTACCCACTGACCGCCGCCGGGGATGGACATCCTGCGATTGCCCATGAGACGGTATTGTCCGGGCTTGACAACCCTTGGGACATGGCGTTTCTGCCGGACGGGACCATGTTTTTTACCGAGAAGTGCCGCGGCCTGTCCGTGCGGTTGCCAGCGGGCAAGGTGAACAAACTGCTCGGCATGAAAGGCGCCAAGGGCTATGCCAGCACCGATGACGATTTGTTTTGCGAGGGCCAGGCCGGGATGCAGGGCGTTGCAGTCGACCCTGACTACGCCAGCAATCGACAGATATATGTGTATTCCACATCAAGCAAGACGGCGCCCGGCACCAATCGCCTGATGCAGTTCAAGGTGAACAAGGATTTCACCGCTGTCTCAAATCGGACTGATATCGTTGATGATGTCCCGTACAAACCGGAGGCGACCGATCACCCGTTCGGCGGGCCTGGCGCACATAACGGTGGGCGTGTCCGCTTCGGCCCGGATGGGTTTATCTATCTCACCACGGGTGACACGCACAATGGCAAGGTTCCGCAAAGCCCAACGCTGCTCGGCGGCAAAGTGCTTCGCATCGACCGGGAAGGAAAACCGGCTGTGGGTAACACACCCCCGAAAGGCTACGATGCGCGGATTTATACCTATGGCCACCGCAACGTGCAGGGCATATCCTTCCGTCCGGGCGATGGCACACCGGTGGTGGCCGAGCATGGGCCGTGGCATTCCGATGAGATCACCGTGCTCAGGAATGGCGGCAATGCGGGCTGGGATCCGCGCCCGAACATGGCCGGTCGCGGCGATTGCCCCGACAACTACTGCGGCTACATGCCGACCCAGATGGAGGGCATGGATCCGGCAAAACGGGCAGCGTATATGCCCATGACAGACACCAAGACCTACCCGGATGCGATGCCGCCTGTGACGAACAACAACGGTCTCTCTCAGGGCATCTCCAGTGCCGTGTTCCTGACCGGTGATCAGTGGGGTGCATGGGATGGACGTCTTGCTGTTGGCTTTATGGGAATAGGCTTTGGCGGGACACCGGTGGGTCAGCGCATCGATGTGATTGCGCTTGCGGAAGACGGCATGTCCGCAGATGAGGTTACCACGATGGCATTGCCCATGGCGGCGGGTCGCTTCCGATCGGTTGTGCAGGGGCCGGATGGCAGCCTGTATACCTCTGTGGATGAGGGCATGATCTACAAACTGACCCCCTCCTCCAAGTAGGCCCCTCCAGGCAAGTCTGTCACACAGCCGTGCTGCTGTTGCAGTGCGGCTGTTTTTAGTTTCCTTATCTTCATCCGGCAGAATACCTGGCTGTATAAGTTCAGAAACCTGTTGCACTTATTGGCGGCTAAAAGCGAGTGCCATAGCACCCCGCCATACTGTCTCTCTCCGTCATTCTGAGCGAACGACTACAGGGATGTAGGAGGTAGAAAACGTCGGGAACAGGTTTTCGAGCGAAGAATCTATGCCACTATCACGATAGATCCTTCAGTCGTTGCACTCCTTCAGGATGACGGAGAGGGCATGATAGATCCTTCGCTGCGCCCAGGATGACCAATCCCCGTGCAGTACATGATCAAGTACAATAAAATGTGCAATAGGGGGTGGACTCATACACCGGCTGCCCTCCGCCCGGAAAGTGTGGCAGAATAGGCTGCCCAAGTGTGGGTAAATCAGTTCAACCGATCATGATGCTAACTATGCTCAAGAAAACAGACAATCCAGGAGGGTATCCTTATGAAAATTCTACTACCTGTCGTTTTCGCTGCTGTCCTGATGCTGGCTGCGACATCCGCCAGGGCAATGGACAGTGATGCCGCCGCAAAGACTTTTGCCCGGGTCTGTGCAACCTGTCATGGCCCGACCGGGCAGGGTATGGCGAGCTTCCCGCGGCTTGCCGGTCAGTCGGCTGACTATATCGCTGCCCGGCTGAAGCAGTATCGTGCCGGAGAGAAGGTCGGCCCCAATTCCCCGCTGATGATGCCCCATGCCGTCAACCTGTCTGATGCTGAGATAACGAACCTGTCGGACTACATTGCCACAACTTTTCAATAGACCGAAACATCCATTCAGTAAACCGACGATGATCTGAGATGTCATTAACAGCGTGCGCCGTTATTTGAGGATAATTATAAATAACAGACGCCTGATAATGAAGCGTTTGCCTTTATATATCAAAATAATACTGAGATATGGCTTTGCAAACAGAAAAGCGGTATTAGATTTAATTGAACAATTACATCCACGGTCAACACAATTTGAGTTAATCAGGCTGGGCCCTGATACTGATGGGGGATATCTGCTGCCCAATGATTTAGAGGGAATAACGGCCTGCTTCTCTCCTGGCGTAGGCGATATCAGTGAGTTTGAACGCCAATGCCTACATCGTGGTATGAAAGTTTTTATGGCGGATAAAACGGTAAATCAACCTGACTGGGTGTTGCCAGCGATGTGTGGAGTTTCACCAAAAAACATATTGGCAGCGTGGATAATGAGCATAATATGACGATGGACAGTTGGCGTGATTCCAGCGGCTTAGACCCTGCTGCTGACTTGCTTTTACAAATGGACATTGAAGGCGGTGAATATGCCGCTATTATGAGTATGTCGGATAAACTCATGCGGCGATTTCGAATCATGGTGATCGAATTCCATGATTTAGATGGATTGCTTGAAACAAGGCCTCTTACGCACTACCTGCCACTTAGACACCGTATCGTTGCAGCGTTTACCAGGTTATTGAAGACACATATCTGTGTGCATATTCATCCTAATAATGTTAGCCATCAGGTTATACGTGAGAATATGGCATGTTCTCCTGAAATGGAGTTCACTTTTTTAAGGAAGGACCGGGCTAGAATTACCGGTTATCAGACTGAATTTCCGCATAGATTAGATTACGATAATGTAAGTCACAAACCACATGTCCCATTGCCGGCGGACTGGTATCATCAGGATTAGCGCATTCATTGTGCATCCACTGATTCTCATGCAGGGCATGGTGTTTGCTGTGTTTTTCTGACGGGACAGCAACGCATCCTGCCGACAATCGCTTCATCGCCTATTGATTTTAATGACACGATACATAGCATCGCTGTGCTTGTGTGTGCTGTTCTTTAAAAGTGCTGCTGCATCGGTTGTGTTCCCGGATCGCTTTATGCTGATACAACTGTTCCGGGACAGTCATTTTGTTGAACTCAATCGTATCCTGGAAAGTTATCAGCAGGGTTTTGAGGCCGATGATACTGATGAACGTGTGTTGCTCTTTGGCATAGAGAGTATCAGCACAGCCAATCCGGAGTCGGCCTATTTATTTGATGAGTGGGTCAAATCGCAGCCCGATAATGCTATCCCCTATCTTGCCCGTGCCTATTATGCTTACCATGTTGCCTGGTTCTGGCGTGGGCATGAGACGATTAACAACACAAGGCCGTATCACCTGGCCAGGATGAAGCGGTCTCTGGAGTCCGCCGCCGATGACTTGACCCGGGCGATTAATATGCAGCCATCTCTGGCGATTGCCTATGCCCTGGCAATACGCATCCTGATGTTGCTCGGCGCTGAGGAATTACAGGCTGAGGCATACGATGAAGCCATCGCCTATTATCCGAATTCTTACCTGGTCAGGGCGAGTTATCTGTGGAGTTTGAAGCCCAAGTGGGGCGGCAGTCCCCATCGCCTGCTGGCGTATATTGAGGAGATAGCATCCCGGGCCGAAAAAAATCCGCTATTGAAGGATTTGCTCGGCTACAGTGATTACATTTTTGCCGAGTTCCTGTCAGATGGGAAGGCGTATCAGCAGGCCAGGGCACATTATGATATCGCCATCATCAAAGGGGCTGATCATATTGTCTATCGAGAGCGCGGCATCAATTATTATCACCTGGGCGAATATGAACTGGCACTGAATGATTTTAACGAGTCCCTTAAATTATGGCCGCAGAATTATCGGGTGTTACGCTGGCGGGCGAATGTCTACATGCGTCAGGGAAGACATTCTGAGGCAGTCACCGATCTGGCACTGGCCGTTGAATTAAATCCATACAATAAATACGCCTTGCTGTCATTGGCGGCTGTGTTACGCAAACTGGGCCAGTTCGAGGGTGTGCATACATTGTATGATCGTGCGCTTTACTACAACAGCCAGGATGCCAATATCTGGTTTGAAAGAGGCATGCACTATGCCCGGGATTTATTTAAGTTTGATTTGGCGGTGCCGGATTTAAGGCGCGCTACCGAATTGGCACCCGATGAACCGCAATACTGGTATCACTATGCCGCTGTGCTGCACTATGCGTTTGATTGCCGGATCACCCGGCCACTGGAAAAATATTTATCATTGTGTGGCGAGTTAGCCACCTGTAACGACAAAGAACTAACGTGGGCAAGAAAGGCCAGGGGCTGGTTACAACACAACGATGCCTGCCATGAAGATTGATGATCGGACTTAGGTTATTTATCTGCGATGAAGTTACCAAAGGCACGGCTACCCTCATCCGTCAGGATGGTGGTCTGTATCTGCAAGGTGTCCGGGTCAATCACAGTGACACTGCCGTCAAACCAGTTGGCGACATAGATCGCCTGCCTGACGGGATCAATGTCAATGCCTTCGGGATAGTCACCCGTGTACAGGGTGTTGATTTCTTTTTCCGTCTCAAGATCGATGACTGAAACGCTGTTATCACGCTGGTTGGTGACAAACAAACGATCGGTCTTGCGATGCCAGGTCATGGCATAAGGGAATTGCCCGACGGCAAGGGTCGAGATAACCTTCCTGTCTGACAGGGAGACCACGGACACAGAATTATCCTGCACATTGGCGACCATGAGTTGCTGTTTTTCCGGTAGCAGCAACAGGCCAAAAGGCGCCTTGCCCACTGGAATTTCTGCGCTGATCTGTTGTGTCTGCAAGTCAATCACCATCAACGAATTCTCTTTTTTATTGGCCACATACAACTCCGTACCGGCCTCGTTGACGGCCAGGCCGGCGGGCGACTTGCCGGTTGTTATCTTGCGGCTGATCTGTAACAGGCTGTCTGAGATCACATAGATCGCATTTTCATACCAGTCGGCGACATAGATAAAATCCCCCCTGTGATCGGCGGCAATACCCAGCGGCCCGCTGCCGAGGCTGATGGTTTTTACCACAGCAAGCGAGGCCGTATCGATCACGCTGATGCTTTGGTCTTCCGGGTTGCTGATATAAACCCGTTTATTGTTTGCCGTAGTGGTCACCCCGGCAGGGCGATGACCCACGATGATCGTTTTGATCACTTGCTGGCTGGCGGTATCAATCACCGAGACATTATTCGCTCCCTGGTTGGTGATATAGGCGAGTGGGGCAGAACACAGGGGCGAACTGGCAAAGCACAACACCGCCCACAGGTAAGGTGTCAAGCAAGATGGCAAGGAATGATCACAGCAGGTGCCACTGGTCATATCAGCTATGGCGTGACAGTAACAGACAATGCTTATTGTTCAGCCAGCGCTTTTAGTTGATTCAGGCCGCCCTCATACAGCTCAGAGATGAGTTTGATTGCTGTCTCATCACTCAGTTCTGGCGGCGGATTGGGCCCGGGAAAAGAACGATAAAACGCCCCCTTGTATTCAACTTTGCTGCCGCCTTCTTCTGTGGCGGTCACTGTCAACATGGAACCCAGTGTACTCACGGGCAGGGCCTTGTCGTTGGGCGTAACCATCATGTATTGAATGCGCTTGTTATCTGGCAGATGTTTTATCAGCTTCTCCTGTATCGCCTCACCATTTTGCAGGGTAATGGTTCTCACTGTCTCCGGCTGGTCGGCAGAGTCAGTCTGGCAGTCAGTAACGCCAGGGTTCCAGCGTGAGATGGAACAAAACTCCCGTATTATCTCCCAGACTTTCTCCGGGCTGGCGTTAATAGTGACTTCCTTGATAACCCGTTGTCTTGAAGGCCCGTGGGCATGGGCAAGACCGGGCAGCAGCAGGATTATCAACAGTAAGGTAAAACGCAGTTGCATGGCTTGTTCCCCTCGTACCCTAGGCGATATGGCCTATCGGCAGCGAGCGGATCCGTTTGCCGGTCAAGGTGAAGAGCGCATTGCACACAGCCGGTGCGATGGGCGGCGTACCAGGCTCACCAATACCGCCCAGGGCCTCCCCGCTGTTGATGATTTCAACCCCCACCTCGGGCATCTCCTGGGCGGTCAGAATGGGATAATCATCAAAGTTGCCGTTGACCGCCCGGCCCTGTTCCATCTTCACTGTCTCATGCAAGGCAGCCGACAAGCCATAGACGATGCCGCTTTCTATCTGCATGGTAACGATGTTCGGGTTGACGGCAAAACCACAGTCCACGCTGCACCACACCTTATGCACTTCTGGCTGCCCGGCGGCATCCACGCTGACCTCGGCCACC
The DNA here is from genome assembly GCA_963422205.2 of Gammaproteobacteria bacterium. Taxonomy (GTDB): domain Bacteria; phylum Pseudomonadota; class Gammaproteobacteria; order Eutrophobiales; family Eutrophobiaceae; genus CAXMWX01. The sequence goes on from CAXMWX010000003.1 coordinate 243,483, forward strand.
TGACAGGCGATCGTCTGATAGGCATGATGTATGGCGATTCCCATCGCACACTGCCTGCCTTGTGCATTGGTATAAGGTGCTGCTCGCCAATCTGCCATGTCCGCGGCGCGCTGCAACACCTTGGTAAAGCGTGCATTACCGGCCAGCAGGCGCTGACGTAGCACCAGCGGGTCTGTGTTGGTTGCCGCGGCCACCTCATCGATGAAGCACTCATTGAAAAACGCATTATGCGAATTGCCGACCGAGCGCCAGAAACCCAGCGGTGCGGGCGATGGCTCGTAGACATAATCATGCTGTCTGTTGGCGATGGCATAGCCCTGTTCGGTGACGCCCTCAATGACCGATGGGTCGATATTATCCTCGCCAATGCGCGCACCGAAGTGACGGCGCATCGGCCCGTCCCCCACGGTGGTGGTATGCAGGGCGATCAGGCTGCCGTCCGCCGCCAGTGCCGCGCGGTACCTGGCCGCTGTCATCGGTCGGTAATGATCGTGTTGCATGTCCTCTTCCCTGGACCAGATCACCTTGATCGGCTTGCCCTTGTGCCTGGCGGCCAGCGTCAGCGCCTGCACGGCATAATCGTTGATGAAGCGCCGACCAAAACCACCCCCCAGATACGGCGTGTGTACGGTAATCTGTGCCGGCGCAAGACCGGTGATCTGCCCGGCTATCTCCACCACCGCATCCACCCCCTGGTTCGGCGCCCACACGGTGCAGCTGTCATCATCTACCAGCGCGGTGCAATTCATCGGCTCCATCGTGGCGTGTGCCAGGAAAGGCGTATGGTAGGTGGCGGTGATGGTGGTGGCGGCTTCGGCAAACGCCGCTGCAATATCGCCATGCTGTTCCACCGTCTCGCCTGGCTCATCAAGGCGCGCTTGCAGCTTGCTGAGGTAGGTGGGGGAGGAAAAGCCGCTGTCGATACCGCCTTTGAAGGCTACCGGCAGCGTATTCAGAGCAGACTTCGCATGCCAGTAGTGATCGGCAATGACGGCCACGCCATGGAGGATCTGCTCAACGGCGACCACGCCCGGCATACCCATCACCGGCCCGGCGTCCAGCGTATCCACCTCGCCATCGAACACCGGGGCTTGGCTGACCGCCGCACTCAACAGGCCGGGCTGCTGCTGATCGATGCCGAACCGGGCCTGGCCATTGGTCTTGGCGGGAACGTCCACCCGGTCATTCGGCTGGCCGAGCAGCCGGTAGTCGGCCGGGGTCTTTAGCGTGATGTCGATGGGCATCGGCAGTTGGGCAGCGCGGGCGGCCAGCTCGCCGTAGCCCAGTTTCCTGCCGCTGGCCGGCTCGATAACCTGGCTTTGCTCGGTGACAAGCCCGCCGACATCAACCTGTAGCTGCTCGGCCGCCGCCCGCAGCAACATGCTGCGCGCCGCTGCGCCCGCCTCTCTTAGCGGCACGAAGGCCGAGCGCAGGCTGCGGCTGCCGCCGGTAAAGCGCATGGTGTTGTCGAACATGATGCGGTAGGCCGGCCCGTGCGGGGCCTGCATGACCTTGACATCGGCCATGTCGGCGTCCAACTCCTCGGCGACCAGCGAGGCGATGGAGGTGTAGATGCCCTGGCCCATCTCCACGAACGGACTGAGGATGGTGATCTGCCCCTGCGTATCCAGCACGATGAAGGCGGTCAATTCGCTCTCGTCCGCTCCATTTTGAATATTGCCCTGAATATTGTCTTGGGCGGCGGGCGTGGCGGCATCCTCCCGTGAGCAGCCCGGCAGGGCGCAGCTTAAAATGAGCGCCGAGCCGGAGGCGAGCGAGCGGCTGATAAAGGTACGCCGGTTCATGTGGATTTTTGGGGTAATGTCTGGGCTGATGTTTGCTATGGCACTCATGAGATGGCCTCCTGCTTGCCGCTGGCGGTTTTGATCGCCCGGAAGATGCGCTGATAGGTGCCGCAACGGCACAGGTTGTTCATGCCAGCCCAGATCTGCTCATCCGTGGGTTGCGGGTTGTTCTCAAGGAAGGCAACGGCGCTCATGATCTGCCCGGACTGGCAATAACCGCACTGCGGCGCTTGCTCGGCTATCCAGGCCTGTTGCACCGGATGTGTGCCGTCATCAGACAGCCCCTCAATGGTGGTTATGTCTTTGTTATCGGCGGCGCGTGCCGGGGTGATGCAACTCCTCACAGCATTGCCATCGAGGTGTATGGTGCAGGCACCGCACAGCCCCTTGCCGCAGCCGTATTTGGTGCCGGTCAAGCCGGCCACATCGCGTATCGCCCATAACAACGGCATATCCGGGGCGATGTCAAGTTGCTCCGGTTTGCCATTAATCGTGACTGTTATCATTGCTGTCTACCTCGTCTTCGGCGGTGGGTAATCCTGCTGTGATCATATCCTGTTTGCTGTCGATATCATACTGTGCCTGTGGCATATCCACGCATACTACCCTTTTTTTATGTCTCTGTAACAGGGCTTTTGCACCGCTGGCGGCGGGCAGCTTGCGTAATGCCGGAAAAAATTCCGCCGGCAGGATGGCCGGTATGCCCACCGTATCAGTATACCCGCTGGCGACAATGGACGATGGGTTATGCAGCCAGGCCGCCTTTAAGGTGTCAAGTTGCTCACCGCCCATCAACACCTGATCACAGGGCATGAGCAGGGCGGCATGGGCATCCCCGGGCAGCTTGCTGATGCCGCAGGCGATGGAAGTGCCTATGCCGGCCTGCCAGTGGCGGTTGTGGACAATCGTAACACCGGCCCCGGCGATCTCGGTCTCGACCTGTTGCCGGTGTGCCCCGGTAATGATCAGGATATGCGGCCGGGCGATCAGCATTGCCGCACCATCGATGGCACGGCTGACAAAACTACGATTGCCGAACATCGCTACCTGCTTGGCACTGCCAAAACGCCTGCCCTGCCCGGCCGCCAGGATGATGGCATACAGCTTGTCAGTGTTGATATGGTCAGGCATCGGCATCTCTTCATTCTACTCATTATGGCGCATACTGTTATCATACCGACTCTGCAAAATTGATAGCGCACGGAAGTCATGATGACAGATAGAACGCCCCCTGCCAGAATGATCAGCAGGGTATCTTCCCAGGTCTCTCTTAGGGTATCCGGCCAGGTATCCGACCAGGGGATTTTTCGCTCTCTGCAAGCGCGGGTTATGCGGTGGGCATTTACTAAAGAGCGAGACCTGGGCCGCCCTACCGAGAAAGCCCGGAGGGGTGAGCGTTTTGAGATAGATGCCGGAGATACCGGGCAGGTAGAGGCGGCTCGCCTGGATGAACCCAATCGCTGGGCATGTCGTTTAATCGAAAGATCGAAAGACCCTAACCGCATCTGGACAACGGAAGTCCTTATCACCGAAAACAGTTTGACCGAAGCGATGGTGGGATGCCGTCTTTTGTGTACGCAACTAGAGGATGACAGGGACAGCATTCCCCGGTCGATACCCCGATTTGTGCGGGAAATAGCATTTACGCAGGCTGCTTTTCTGGATGGCAGGCAGACATCGCCTGCACCTTAGGATCGTCAGCACACCGGAAGAGGCCGACAAGCTGGCCGATTTCCTGCTCTCTTCGGACAGGCAGCATCCCGTTGTTGCTGCGACAACCCCCGCTCACTCCGAGGATCCGGAGCAGACGATTATCCCTGTTAGAAATTTTATCCGCCGGACTGTCGGCTTCGTCCATACAGTCGTGTTGACTTCCGTTGTATCTTACGCTTTGAGGGAGCGCACAGGTTCGGAATTTTCCGTGTATAAACGGGCCATTCGCACCTATCACCCGGGATTTGTCCGGACAAGGATCAATGGCCTGACCACCCCCTGGTGACTGCCCGGCGTATTGAAAGCTGGGAGGCCGAGAAGTCAGAGAAGTTTATCGAGTTCCTGGTGCGGCAGGTGCTGCGCCCGCATCACCCCAGGTATGTTCTTGAACAGGAACAATGGCCGTTTCAAAAAATAAAGGCCCTGGCTGCCGAACGTGACCGCCAGCAGGCAGAACAGGCAGGCCAGGAGAGTGCCGCCCTGTATCAAAAAGCAATCAGCGCCAAAGACAAACAGATTTCTGATGCCCTGGAGCTTGCGGCCGGCATGGAAGCTGAGAGAGAGCAAGCAATCAAAGAAGCCGATCAACTCAAATCTCATAATTGGGCGCTGCAAAATCGGCTCGACACCTTGCAGGCGCAACTCAACTCGCCTAACCATGCTACGGAGTCTCTGCCCGACAGCCTGGGTGAAATTGAAGCGTGGGCAAAACAGAACCTCGGTGATGCTGTTGTGCTGCATGAGCGTGCGATAAAAACTGCAAGCCAGTCTGCCTTTGAAGATGTTGATCTCGTTTATAAGGCCCTGCTGATGTTGCGCGATTATTATGCGCCCATGCACCGAGAGGGCGATAATAAGAAGCATGCTGCGTATCAGCAAAGATTGAGCGAGTTGCACCTGAAGGACACCCCGTGTTTCAGCCAAGAGAACAAGGCCAAAAGCAAAAAATATAAAGGGCAATATCATGTTGACCATAACGGCAGAGAATGTGAGCTTGACCAGCATTTGAAAGGCAGCGATAGCAGGATGGGCGTCATGGCTTCCGGCTGTACTACTTCTGGGACGATGAGACCGAGTGTGTGGTTGTTGGAGATATGCTGCACCACCTTAGAACCGATGACAGCTAGAAACCGGATTGCCGGGGCGGGTTTTCTGGCGCTGTCATCCTGGCAGGGTGAAGTCATCGGCTGGCGTTTCAGTTGCGACACATCAAGCAACCGGTCTGGCAGATAGACCTGCCGCAGGAAGTTCAGTACACTTGCTGCAGTTTCAAGCGGGGGTAGCCAGCGGGTTGCTCCCGTTTTCTTGTGTGTAACCCCATCACGTATAACCGGCAAGGATAATGGAGGTCTTGAGATTGCTGCAACCTGCCTTACTCGCCCTGGCCGATGGCACTGTGTTTCACGGGCGCTCTGTCGGTAGCCAGGGCCTGGCCACGGGCGAGGTGGTGTTTAACACATCCATCACCGGCTATCAGGAAATCCTCACCGATCCCTCCTACTGCCGCCAGATCATCACCTTCACCCAGCCGCATATCGGCAATGTTGGCGTGAACCCGGAAGATGAGGAATCGCCTGCCGTCCACGCCAGCGGCCTGGTGATTCGGGATCTGCCGCTGCATGCCAGTAACTGGCGACAGCAACACCCCTTGACCGACTATCTGCACAGCAAACAGGTGGTGGCGATTGCTGACATTGACACCCGTTGCCTGACCCGGATTTTACGCACCAAAGGGGCGCAGAACGGCTGCATCATGGCCTTGCCCCAACTGGCAGAGGAGGCCGCCATCACCGCTGCACAAGACTGCCCGGGGCTGGCCGGTAGCGATCTTGCCGGGCAGGTGAGTACCCAGGCGGATTATGTCTGGCAGGAAGCCGACTGGTCTTTGCAAGGAGGCTATCGACCCGCTGGTGCGGCGAGCTGGCGCGTGGCGGCGTATGATTTTGGTGTAAAACGCAACCTCCTGCGCCTGTTGGTGGCGGCAGGTTGCGAGGTGGTCGTTGTGCCAGCGAGAACGCCGGCGGCGAAGGTGCTGGCCGGCGGGTTTGACGGCGTGTTTTTATCCAATGGCCCCGGCGACCCGGCCGCTTGCACGTATGCCATCGGTGCGATACAGGCGTTATTGCAGGCCGGGATGCCACTGTTTGGCATTTGTCTTGGTCATCAGTTGCTGGGGCTGGCAGCCGGGGCCAGGACAGTGAAGATGGCCTTCGGTCATCATGGGGCGAACCATCCGGTGCAGGAGCTTACCACCGGCCGGGTCTTTATCAGCAGTCAGAACCATGGCTTTGCGGTGGCCGAAGAGGGCCTGCCCGCGTGTTTAGAGGTAACGCATCGCTCGTTGTTTGATGGCAGCGTACAGGGGATCAGGCACAGGCATCTGCCTGCATTTGGTTTTCAGGGACACCCCGAGGCGAGCCCCGGCCCGCATGATATGCAGCCCCTGTTTGTGTATTTTACCGAGCTGATGCGTAGCAGAGCCGATCCCCCTGATGCCAAGACGTTCTGACATCAACAGCATTTTGATCATCGGTGCTGGCCCTATCGTCATCGGCCAGGCGTGCGAGTTTGACTATTCCGGCGCACAGGCCTGCAAGGCGCTGACCGAGGAGGGGTTTCGCGTTGTGCTGGTGAACTCCAACCCGGCCACCATCATGACCGACCCGGACATGGCCGATGTCACCTATATTGAGCCGCTACGCTGGCAGAGCCTGGCCAGGATCATCGCCCGGGAGCGCCCGGATGCGGTGTTGCCGACGATGGGCGGGCAGACGGCGCTAAATTGCGCCCTGGACCTGGCCCGTGAGGGGGTGTTTCAGGAACACGACGTGGAGATGATCGGCGCCAACCGGGAGGCGATCGACAAGGCCGAGGACCGGGAGAAATTTCGTGCCGCCATGCAGAAGTTGGGGCTGGCCATGCCACGTTCCGGCATCGCCCACCGGCTGGATGATGCCCTGTCGATCGTCGCCGACATCGGTTATCCGATCATCAGCCGCCCGTCTTTTACGCTGGGCGGGGCGGGCGGCGGTATTGCCTATAATCGGGAGGAGCTGGTCGATCTGGTTGAGCGTGGCCTTGATGCCTCGCCCAGTGCGGAGGTGCTGCTGGAGCAATCGGTGCTGGGCTGGAAGGAGTATGAGATGGAGGTGGTGCGCGACTCAAAAGATAACTGCATCATCGTCTGCGCTATTGAAAACGTGGATCCGATGGGCGTACACACGGGTGATTCGATCACGGTCGCCCCGGCGCTGACGCTCACAGACAAGGAATACCAGCGCATGCGTAATGCGGCCATTGCGGTGCTGCGGGAGATTGGCGTAGAGACAGGCGGTTCGAATGTGCAGTTTGCGGTCAACCCGGCCACGGGCGAGTTGATCATCATTGAGATGAACCCGCGGGTGTCACGCTCCTCGGCCCTGGCATCCAAGGCGACCGGCTTCCCGATTGCCAGGGTGGCCGCCAAGCTGGCGGTGGGCTATACCTTAGATGAGCTGGACAACGAGATCACCGGCGGGGCAACGCCCGCTTCCTTTGAGCCGACCATAGACTACATCGTCACCAAAATCCCGCGTTTTACCTTTGAGAAGTTTCCCCGGGCAGAAGATACGCTGACCACCCAGATGAAGTCGGTGGGCGAGGTGATGGCGATTGGCCGGACGTTTCAGGAGTCGTTGCAAAAGGCCATGCGTGGGCTGGAGACCGGTATTGATGGCTTTACCGAACTTGATGCCGAGCTCACTGATGAGGATATCGCCCGGCAGCTGCAAACGCCGGGGTCGCAACGCCTGTTGCATCTGGGCGAGGCGTTTCGCCGCGGGTTTGATTTGCAGAAAGTCCATGCACTGTCTGCTATAGAGCCGTGGTTTCTGGCGCAGATTGAAGATCTGTTACAGCATGAGGCAGCGCTTGCAGGCAAGTCGCTTGACAGCTTGTCGAGGGCGGAGTTGTGGCAGTTGAAACGCCAGGGCTTTGCCGACAGCCGTCTGGCACGGCTGCTGAATACGGATGAGGCCGAGGTGCGCGCCTGCCGCCATCGCCATCATATTCGGCCGGTGTATAAACGGGTGGATTCCTGTGCGGCTGAATTTGCGGCGAGCACGGCCTATCTGTATTCCTGCTATGAGCAAGCATGTGAAGCAGCGCCGAGCGAGCGCGACAAGGTGATGGTGCTGGGCGGCGGGCCTAACCGCATTGGGCAGGGGATTGAATTTGACTACTGCTGTGTGCAGGCGGCCTATGCGCTACGAGCGGCAGGTTATGAGACCATCATGGTCAACTGCAATCCAGAGACTGTCTCGACCGACTACGATACGTCAGATCGGCTGTATTTTGAGCCCTTGACGCTGGAGGATGTGCTGGCGATCATTGAGGTGGAAAAGCCACAGGGCGTGATCGTGCAGTACGGCGGTCAAACGCCGCTGAAATTGGCCCGTGAATTGCAGGCCGCCGGTGCGCCCATCATCGGCACATCGCCGGACAGCATTGATCTGGCCGAGGACAGACAGCGCTTTCAGGGCTTGCTGGAGCGATTAGGGCTGCAACAGCCGCCGAACGCCACGGCGAATACCTTGGCCGAGGCCCTGGCAGGTGCTGAGATGATCGGTTATCCACTGGTGGTGCGGCCTTCTTATGTGCTGGGTGGGCGGGCGATGGAGATCGTCCACGACCGGGAAGAATTGCAGCAGTACATGCAGGCTGCGGTGGCGGTGTCCAATGACTCGCCCGTGTTGCTGGATAAGTTTCTTGATCAGGCGATTGAGGTGGATATTGATGCGGTCTGTGATGGCAAGGCCGTTGTCATTGGCGGCATCATGCAGCACATTGAGCAGGCCGGGGTGCATTCGGGTGATTCTGCGTGCAGCCTGCCGCCGTACAGCTTGAGTCCTGCGATCCTCAAGCGGCTGGGGCAACAGGTGACCCAAATAGCCCTGGGGTTAAACGTGATCGGCTTGATGAATGCACAGTTCGCCATCCAGGGTGAGCAGATCTATGTGCTGGAAGTCAACCCGCGGGCATCACGCACTGTGCCGTTTGTCTCCAAGGCAACCGGGGCAGCACTGGCGAGGATAGCCGCCAACTGTATGGTGGGTAACTCATTACAGGCACAAGGGCTTGATGGCATCACCCCCCCCGGCTATTTTTCCGTGAAAGAGGCCGTCTTTCCGTTTATCAAGTTTCCGGGGGTTGATCCGATACTCGGCCCGGAAATGAAGTCCACCGGCGAGGTGATGGGTGTTGGTTTCAGCTTTGGCGAAGCCGTGCATAAATCACTGCTGGCGGCGGGTGAGGCGATACCGGCAAAGGACAAGATTCAGGGCAAGATATTCATCAGTGTGCGCGATGTTGATAAGGGCGAGATCGTGGAAATTGCCGCCGCGCTCAAGGCACAGGGCTTTGATCTGTGTGCCACCGAGGGCACGGCAGGCGTGATTCGGGCGGCGGGGCTGGCCTGTAAGCGGGTTAATAAAGTGCGCGAGGGCCGGCCACACATCGTGGATATGTTAAAAAATGACGAAATTACTATGATCATCAATACGACCTGGGGGAGAAAAGCCATTTCTGACTCTTATCCCATTCGCCGCACGGCCTTGCAACACAAGGTGTTCTACACGACCACGATTGCCGGGGCCAGGGCTACAGCAAAGGCCATTACATATGCGAATCAACAGGCGGAGAAAGAGGCCATTTATTCGCTACAGTCATTACATCGGAGCCTGAACGCATGACTAAACCCGCCATGACAGCCGCCGGGGCGATGCGCCTGCGGGCGCAATTACAGCAACTAAAAACCGAGGATCGCCCGGCCGTTATCAAGGCGATTGCCGAGGCGCGTGCACATGGCGACTTGAGTGAAAATGCGGAATACCATGCAGCTCGGGAGCAGCAGGGTTTTATTGAAGGGCGCATCAATACGCTTGAATCGGCCTTGGCCGAGGCGCAAATCATTGATGTCACCACCATCAAGGCCGGGGGCAAGGTGGTCTTTGGTGCGACAGTTAAGATGCTGAATCTGGAAACCGACGATGCGGTGACTTATCAGATTGTCGGCGAGGAGGAGGCCGATATTGAACAGGGGCTGATCTCGGTGGTCTCACCTATAGCCAGAGCGCTGATCGGCGGGCAGGAGGGCGATGTGATTGAGGTAGATGCGCCTGGTGGTGTCAAGGAATATGAGATCTTAAGCGTCCGTTATGTCTGAGGCGACTTAACGGATTTGAGTGATGGTAGTGACAATGGCTGCTAACAGGAAACAATGGCACAAGATGCAGGTACGTGATCCTTATGTGAGCAGGGCCAGGGCTGAAAATTACCGTTGCCGTGCCGTGTACAAATTGAAAGAGATAGATGAACGCTATCGTTTATTTGCCAGCGGGCAGATTGTCTGTGATCTGGGCGCTGCCCCGGGCAGCTGGTCGCAGTACGCCGCTGAACGTTGTCGCCCCCGAGGTTATATCGTGGCTGTCGATGTGTTGACCATGGCTGAACTTGACAATGTCCGCTTTATTTGCGGCGATTTCACAAAAGATCAGGTCATGCAGGCATGTTATACTGCACTACAACACCGATTGGCAGACCTTGTAATCTCTGATATGTCGCCCAATATAACAGGTATAAGAGACACCGATCAGGCCCGTAGCCTGTATCTGGCCGAGTCGGTTCTGGCATTTGCCAGGAAGACGCTTAAACAGAATGGTAAGATGCTGGTCAAGCTGTTTCAAGGGGCTGGCATTGATGCCTACAGAAAAGAACTATCCAGGCATTTTCAAGGGCTTGTAAATTACAAGCCCAAGGCATCTCGGTCGGCATCAAGAGAAGTCTATGTGCTGGCCAGTGGCTATAAGGTATAGTAGCCCCCGCCGCCTTGCTGATGGCGTGTTGAGAATGAAATAACAGGCAGGTAAATTGAACGATATGGCGAAAAATCTATTGCTGTGGATCATCATTGCGCTGGTGCTGATGATGGTGATCCAGAATTTCGGCGTCAACAGCCCCAGTAAACGCATTGACTACTCTCAGTTTATTGCTGATGTGAAGAACGGCAAGATCGGCTCGGTGACCATTGAGGGCAGCAATATCAGTGGTTTTTATCGCGCCGAACCCACGCCTTTCTCTACCTACAGCCCCGAATCCAGTAACTCTTACCTGATCGGCACCCTGCTGGACAATAATGTGCAGGTTCGAGGGGCTGAGGCAAACAAAAATTCTCTCTGGATACACGCCCTGATCTCCTGGTTTCCCTTGCTGCTGATCCTCGGCATCTGGATCTACTTCATGCGCCAGATGCAGGGCGGCAGCGGTGGTCGTGGTGCGCTCTCATTCGGTAAAAGCCGTGCCCGCCTGTTAAACGAAGATCAGGTCAACATCACGTTTAACGATGTCGCCGGGGTGGAAGAGGCGAAAGAGGAAGTGGCCGAGTTGGTTGAATTTTTGCGTGATCCCGGCAAGTTCCAGCAACTCGGCGGCAAGATTCCCTCGGGCGTGCTGATGATCGGCTCCCCCGGCACCGGTAAAACGCTGCTGGCCAGGGCCATCGCCGGCGAGGCCGAAGTGCCGTTTTTCACCATATCCGGCTCTGATTTTGTCGAGATGTTTGTCGGTGTTGGTGCTTCCCGTGTGCGCGATATGTTTGAGCAGGCAAAAAAACATGCGCCCTGCATTATTTTTATTGATGAGATCGATGCCGTTGGCCGCCATCGTGGTGCGGGTCTGGGCGGTGGTCATGATGAGCGTGAACAGACCTTGAACCAGCTCCTGGTGGAGATGGATGGTTTCGAAGGCAATGAGGGGGTGATCGTGATTGCGGCGACCAACCGCCCGGACGTGCTTGATCCGGCCCTGCTGCGCCCTGGGCGGTTTGACAGGCAGGTAGTGGTGCCGCTGCCTGACATACGTGGCCGTGAGCAGATATTGAAAGTTCACATGCGTAAGGTTGCCTTGGCCGATAAGGTGAATGCCAACATCATCGCCCGCGGCACGCCCGGTTTCTCCGGTGCTGATCTGGCCAACCTTATCAATGAGGCCGCCTTGTTTGCTGCCCGTGCCAACAAGCAGCTGGTGGACATGTATGACTTTGAGCGCGCAAAAGACAAGATCATGATGGGCGCTGAGCGGCGCTCTATGGTCATGAGCGAGGATGAGAAAAAGCTCACCGCCTACCACGAAGCTGGTCATGCGATTGTCGGTCGCTCGCTGCCAAGCCATGATCCGGTGTATAAAGTCACGATTATTCCCCGTGGCCGTGCCCTGGGTGTGACCATGTTCTTGCCGGAGGAGGATCGCTTGAGCTACTCCAAGCAGTTTCTGGAAAGCCAGCTGTGCAGCCTGTTTGGTGGCCGTATTGCCGAGGAGTTGATCTTTGGGGCGGAGGCGGTCACCACCGGTGCGTCCAATGATATTGAGCGTGCCACACAGATCGCCAGAAACATGGTGACAAAATGGGGCCTGTCAGAGAAGCTCGGCCCGTTGACCTACAGCGAGGAAGATGGCGAGGTGTTCCTCGGCCACTCGGTGACCAAACACAAGGCCATTTCCGATGAGACCACCCGCATTATTGATGAGGAAGTGCGCCAGGTGATAGACAGGAGTTACACCCAGGCGACACAGATTCTCAATGATAATATTGAGAAACTGCATTTGATGGCGGATGCCCTGATCAAATATGAAACCATAGAGAGCGAGCAGATTGATACGATCATGGAAGGCAAGGCGCCCGGCCCGCCCAGTAGCTGGGATGATGATCACAGTGAGCCCGGCGGCATGCCCAAGGCCTCCGACACATCAATCGACAAAGGCGGTGATCCGTCAGTCACCGGCCCGCCCCGGCCCGCTTGATCTGCCACGCTTGACGTGGTGCTGTCCCGCCCGTGTTCAGATGTATCCGTTATATTTTATCCGGGGGCCGGGCAGCTTAACCATAATATGCAAGACGGCCCGGATGCTGTTCACGCTGTAGCTTTGCAAGGCCGTTCAGGGGACAACACGATTAACACCAGCAGGCAATATTTCGGCACCGATGGGATCCGTGGACGGGTCGGTGCTGCCCCCATTACCCCCGACTTCATCATGCGGCTGGGCTGGGCTGTGGGGCGGGTGGCACAGCAGACGGCCACCGGCCCGGTGTTGATCGGCAAAGACACCCGTATCTCAGGTTATATGCTGGAATCAGCGCTGGAGGCTGGCCTGTCAGCCGCTGGCGTTGATGTGCGTCTGTCAGGCCCCCTGCCGACCCCGGCGATCGCGTACCTGACGAAAAACACCCGCGCCAGTGCGGGCATTGTGATCAGCGCATCACACAATCCCTATTACGATAACGGCATCAAGATATTCAGTGCCAACGGCAGGAAGCTGCCCGATGCCGAAGAACGTAGAATTGAGCAGGAGTTGGCCGGGCCTGTTACCGTGGTGGATGCCAGGCGGCTGGGCAAGGCCAGGCGCATCAGCGATGCCCCCAGACGTTATATTGAGTTTTGCAAGAGCAAGGCTGATGGTGATTTGGCCGATCTCAGCCTGATTGTGGATTGTGCCAACGGCGCCGGTTATAAGGTGGCGCCCCGGGTGTTTGCGGAGTTGGGCGCCAGGGTGGATGCCATGGCCGCTGCGCCCGATGGCTTTAACATCAATGCAGATTGCGGCGCCACCGCACCGGCCAGGCTGCAAGCGGCGGTGAGAGAGTGCCATGCCGATGTGGGGATTGCCCTGGATGGCGATGGCGACCGGCTGATCCTTGTCGATCACAACGGCGAGATTGTCGATGGCGATCAGTGTTTGTACATTCTGGCGCAACACCTGCACGGCGAGCTCACCGGCGTTGTAGGCACGCAGATGAGCAACCTGGGGCTGGAGTTGGCGATCAAGGAGATGGGGCTGGATTTTTTTCGTGCCCGGGTCGGCGACCGCTATGTGATGGATATGTTGCAACAACGGCAGTTATCGCTGGGTGGTGAGGGCTCAGGCCATATCATCAATCTTGCCGTCAGCGAGACCGGCGATGGCATCCTCTCCGCCTTGCAGGTGTTGATGATCATGGTCAAGACGGGCAGATCGTTGGCCGAGTTGGCGGCCGGTATGCGAAAATTCCCGCAACGCCTGCATAACCTTCGCCTGCACCAGGCATTCGATGGCACTGATACCGAGATTGTCAAGGCGGTGCGAGAGGCGGAGTTGAGCTTGGGCGATTCAGGCCGGGTACTGCTGCGGCCCTCCGGCACCGAGCCTGCTTTAAGGATCATGGTGGAAGGCGATGATGCCCGGTTGGTCGATCGCCTCATCATGCAATTAAGCGGGCGCGTAGAAGCGATCATCACCCGTTAAGTTTTAACCGATAGCCATCAGGCATCGCAGCACACTATGCGAACGGCGTGGTGGGTGTGTCTGTGCTGGATGACTGCCTGTGTACTGCCGCCGCTGATCTGTCGCATTGCTCATCGTCTGTACGCCAGACCGGTCTTGCCTTGATATTTGGGGAAGTTGTCAATGAAAAAACACATTTTAGTTACCGATAATATCGCCGCGGCGGGTGTTGATTACCTCTGCTCGCATGATGAGTTCGTGGTGGAGAAAAAAACCGAGCTGAATGAAGAGGAATTACTCGCCATCATGCCTGGCTATCATGCCGTGATTGTCAGAAGCGCAACGAACATGACCGCCCGGATCATCGAGGCGGCGCCTGACCTGAAGGTGATCGGGCGGGCGGGCATCGGCGTTGATAACATTGATGTCAAGGCGGCCACCATCAGGGGCATTGCCGTGCTCAATACGCCCGATGCCAACGCCACCACCACGGCCGAGTTGACCGTGGCTCACATGCTTTCTTTAAGCCGTAATCTGCCGCAGGCCGATCGTTCCGTGAAGGCGGGCGCCTGGCAGCGCTCGCAGTTTATGGGCGCTGAACTGGCCGGCAAGCTCTTAGGCATTATCGGCTATGGCGCCATAGGCCGGATCGTTGCCAGCCGTGCGCTCGCCCTTGATATGCAGGTCAAGGTCTATGATCCGTTCGTGACCGAGGAGCGGCTGCAAGCCGATGGCGTTGCCGCTCTGGTGCTGGATGCACTGGTGGCCGAGGCCGATTACCTGACGCTGCACTGCCCGGTCACCGCCGCTACCCGCAACATCCTCAGCGCAGAACGGCTGGCCAGCATGAAGCCAGGCGCGCGCCTGATCAACTGCGCCCGTGGCGGTCTGGTTGATGAGACGGCCCTGTATGCGTTGTTGAAATCCGGCCATCTCGCTGGTGCGGCGCTGGATGTGTTTGCTGATGAGCCGCCCGGGGACTCGCCGCTGCTGGCGCTGGATAATATTGTCTTAACGCCGCATCTGGGCGCCTCCACCCATGAGGCGCAAAATGCCGCCGGTGCTGATATCGCCAGACAGGTTGCCGTGTATTTGCAGACCGGCGAGCCGATTAATGCGATCAACCTGCCGGCGGTATCGGCGGAGGAATCGCGCCGCTTGCAACCTTATCTGCTGCTGGCCGGTAACCTGGGGCGATTGCTTGAGCCGATGATACGGGGGGCGATTGACAAGCTGGAGGTCTCGCTGTGTGGTGATGCGGCGCTGCGTGATAGCCAATCCATCGCCACCGCCGGGCTGGTCGGTTGGTTGAGTGTGCACATGTCCGCCCCGGTGAACCGCATCAATGCCCGGCTGATCGCCGAACAGCATGGCGTGCAGTTAGTGGAATCGCGCTGCGGGGAGCATCCCGATTATCATACGACAGTGAGTTTAACCGCCCATCATGGTGCCAAGACCACCACCGTGACCGGCGCCCTGTTTGATAAAAAACACCCGCGCCTGGTGCGTATTAACCGCTATGAGATCGAGGCGTTTCTCGAAGGCCATCTGCTGTTTACCCGGCATGTGGATAAGCCCGGCGTGATGGCCGCTATCACTGGTCTTCTGGCCGATAATCATGTCAATATCGCCCGTATGCAGTTAGGGATCGTGGCCGGCAGCGATAAGGCAGTGGCCGTGATGGAGGTATCGGATACGTTGTCAGCGACCATCATGGAACAACTGGCAAAGCTGCCTGCCATCACCAAGGTCATGCAGGTTTCCATGACATAAGCACCGGCCCCTTCAGATGAACATCAAGCCATTTTGCGGCCTGCGCCCAAAGCCACAGTATGCAGAGCAGGTGGCCAGCCGTCCTTATGATGTGCTGGATACTGCTGAGGCCAGGGCCGAGGCGGCGGGTAATCCGTATTCCTTCCTCAATGTGGTGAAACCTGAAATCACCTTGCCGGCGGCGACTGATCCCCACTCAACCCAGGTCTATCAGGCGGGGCGGAAAAACTTTCAGCAGTTGCTGGATGATGGCGTGTTTATGCAGGATGAGATACCGTGTTTATACTTATATGAGCTTACCCTGGACGGACACAGCCAGGATGGGATTGTCGCCTGTGTGGCCGTGGCAGACTACCTGCAGGAGCGAGTCAAAAAACACGAGCTGACCCGGCCGGACAAGGAGGAGGACAGGAAAAACCATGTTCGGGCGACTCGACTCCATGCCGAGCCGGTGCTGTTCGCTTACCCGGCCAACCCGCTGATCGAGGTGCAGGTTGCCAGGGTAAAGCAGCAGCAGGCAACGTATGATTTTATCGCCGCTGATGCGGTGCGGCATCGGCTGTGGCGGGTGGATGATGCGGCTGTTATCGATGCCATCGTCCAGGGCTTTGCCGCTATGGAGGCGAGTTATATCGCCGATGGTCATCACCGTACCGCCGCCGCTGCGCTGGTTGGTGCTGAACTGGCGGCGGAAAACCCGGAGCATAGCGGTACGGAAGCATACAATTATTTTCTCGCCGTACACTTCCCGGATACGCAGCTTAAAATCATTGATTACAACCGGGTTGTCACCGACTTGAATGGCTTGACCAGGGAGGAGTTCATCGCCCGGCTGGCTACCACCGGTTTTACTGTGGAGAAGACAGGCGCCAGCCCCTGCAAGCCACAGCGTATCCATGAGATAGGCATGTATCTTGAAGGTGACTGGTATCGGCTGACCGCCAGCACCGCCAGCGATGATGAGGCCGATCCTGTCGCCGTGCTGGATGTCACCATCCTGTCAACGCAGATTCTAAAACCCGTCTTGGGCATTGTCGATCTCCGCCGTGATCAACGCATCGATTTCGTTGGCGGTATCCGTGGTCTTGAGGAGCTTGAGCGACGGGTGGATACGGGCGAGATGAAGGTGGCCTTTGCCATGTATCCGGTGTCCATGCCGCAGTTGATGGACATCGCCGATAAGGGCTTGATCATGCCGCCCAAGGTCACCTGGTTTGAACCCAAGTTACGCAGCGGCCTGATAGTGCATTCCCTGCTGGATTAAGTCGCAACGGCGCAAGCGATGCGGCGTATGCGCTGATGACGGGTGCATCAACCGCTTATCCTCATCCGCCTTATCCTGCAAGCCATGACATAGCCCAACTTGCCGCCGGCCTTTACGCATGAGCAAGGCTCAACTTGAGTTGTCAGCATCGGCGCCGCCGTTAGCGGTTTCCCAAAGCAAACACCGCCGCATACTGTTTTTCGCTGAAGCCGATATGGATGTTTTTGCCCTGTTGCAGCACAGGGCGTTTAATCAAGGTCGGATTGTCCAGTATCAGCGTGTATGCCGAGCTGTTATCCACCTGTGCTTTTTGCTGTGCTGACAGCTTGCGCCAGGTGCTGCTGCGCTTATTAACGAGTTGCTCTGCCCCAGCCTGTGAAAGCCAGCTTCGCAGCCGTCTCTCATCCAGACCATCAGCGCGAAAGTCATAAAATAAATAGTCTATCTGGTTTATGTCCAGCCATTGCCGCGCTTTTTTCACGGTGTCGCAGTTTTTTATGCCAAACAATGTTACTGCCATGTCATTCATCCCGAAGGAGTTCGTTCAGGCTGACCTTGCTTCGGGTTTTCTCATCCACCTGTTTCACGATCACAGCGCAATACAGCGAGTGGCTGCCGTCTTTTGCCGGCAGGTTGCCTGACACCACCACCGAGCCGGGCGGGATCGCACCATAGCTGATCTCGCCGCTGGCACGATGGTAAATTTTGGTACTCTGGCCGATGTAAACGCCCATGGAAATGACCGATCCCTCGCCGATGATAACGCCTTCCACGATCTCCGAGCGGGCGCCGATGAAGCAGTTATCCTCAATGATGGTGGGGCTCGCCTGTAGCGGCTCCAGCACGCCGCCGATCCCGACACCACCGGATAAATGCACGTTTTTACCGATCTGTGCACACGAGCCGACCGTTGCCCAGGTATCGACCATGCTGCCTGAATCGACATAAGCACCGATGTTGATGTAACTCGGCATCACCACCACACCGGGGGCGATAAAACTGCCGAAGCGCGCCACGGCGGGCGGCACGACCCTCACCCCGGCAGCGATAAAATCAGCTTCCTGGAGAGCGGCGAACTTGCTGGCGACCTTATCGTAATAATTGGTAAAGCCGCCGGTGATGAGCGCATTGTCGTTGAGCATGAATGACAACAACACGGCTTTTTTCGCCCATTCATTCACTACCCAGCGGCCATCGGCCTTCTCGGCAACACGCAACTCGCCGCTGTCCAGCGCCGCCAGGGTCGCCTGAACCGCCGCCTTGACCTCGCTGTCGGGATGCTGGCTATCCCTGTCCGCCCGGTTGGCAAACGCCTCATTAATGACTGCCTCAAGCTCTCTCATCTGGTGTTACTCCTTAAAAAAATTTAGCAGGATCGTCTGTCAGCGCTGATACGATGGGTGGCCTTCGCACAGATCAACATCGTATACTAACATCCGCGCTTTTTTCCACGATAACACGTTGGCGTGATATGGCGCCCGATTATGGCGTGCGATGTGACAGGTTGTGCAAAAGCCAAAGACATGCGTAAGATTCAAACAGGGTCTTGTGTTATGCTTTGCTGCCTCCTCTTAAAAGTTTCAAGTAACGTATTATCGTGAGTACATTGTTAATCCTGCCCGGCGATGGGATAGGCCCTGAGATAATCGCCCAGGCCGAGAAAGTGTTGGCCCGATTGATAAGTGAATACGGCCTTGAGTTGCACATTGAGCAGGGTTTGCTGGGCGGGGCGGCGATTGATGCCACCGGTCAGCCGCTGCCAGAGAAGACCCTTGAGCAGGCGAGGGCTGCTGATGCCATCCTGCTGGGGGCTATCGGCGGGCCGAAGTGGGAGGGTATTGAGCGCCGTCTTCGGCCAGAGAGAGGCCTGTTAGGTATTCGTTCGGCGCTGGGGTTGTTTGCCAATCTCAGGCCTGCGCGCAGCTATCCGCAACTGGTATCGGCCTCCAGCCTGAAGCCAGAGTTGGTCAGCGGTCTGGATATTCTGTTTGTCAGGGAATTGACGAGCGGCATCTATTTCGGCGAGCCCAGAGGCATTGCGATCGAGAATGGCGAGCGTTGTGGTGTGAATACCATGCGCTATACCGAGGCTGAAATTGAACGTATCGCACACAGCGCCTTCACCATAGCACAAAAACGAACTCGCCGTCTCTGCTCGGTGGACAAGGCCAATGTACTGGAAGTCTCCGAGCTTTGGCGTGAGGTGATGCAGACAGTCTCGACCGAGTACCCGGCGGTCACGCTGGAGCATCTGTATGTCGATAATGCCGCTATGCAACTGGTCAGGGCGCCAAAACAGTTTGATGTGATCGTCACGTCCAACTTGTTTGGCGATGTGCTGTCTGATCTGGCGGCCATGTTGACCGGCTCGATCGGTATGCTGCCCTCGGCCTCGCTTAATCACCAGGCCAAAGGCTTGTATGAGCCTATACATGGATCAGCACCGGATATTGCCGGGCAGGGGGTTGCCAATCCGCTGGCCACGGTGTTGTCGCTGTCCATGTTGTTGCGCTACAGCCTGGATCAGCCGGACTTTGCCGACCGGGTGGAGGCGGCCGTGGTGCGGGTGTTGGCGGCCGGGCTGCGGACGGCTGACATCCATACGAAGGGCAGGCAGAAAGTCAGTACGGATGAGATGGGCGATGCGGTGGTGGCGGCATTGTCAAGCGAACAGCCAGGGATTAACGCTTGATGGGCAAGAAGTTTAATGTTGCCGTTGTGGGGGCGACGGGTGCAGTCGGCGAAGTCATGCTGTCAATCCTGGCGGCGCGCCAGTTTCCGGTGGCGGAGGTGTTTGCCCTGGCCAGTGCGCGCTCTGTCGGCAAAAAGGTCGCCTTCGGTGATCGCAAGCTGCGGGTGAGTGAGCTGGAGGGGTTTGATTTTAGTCGGGCACAGCTTGGTTTGTTTTCCGCGGGTGCTGCGATCTCCGATACCTACGCACCGCTGGCCGCCGAGGCGGGTTGTATCGTCATCGACAATACCTCGCGCTTTCGCTACCAAGAGGGCATCCCGTTGGTCGTCCCGGAGGTGAATGCCGAGAAGATCGCAGAGTATACCCGCACAGGCATCATCGCCAATCCGAATTGCTCCACTATTCAGCTGGTGGTTGCCTTAAAGCCGATCCACGATGCGGTGGGGATCATTCGAATCAATGTCTGTACCTATCAGGCAGTTTCCGGCACCGGTATGCAGGCGATCGAGGAGTTACACAGACAGGCGGCAGATATCCTTAACGCCAGCCCGGTTACGCTGAAGGTCTACCCCAGGCAAATCGCCTTTAATGTGTTGCCGCACATTGATGTATTTCAGGACAACGGCTACACCAAAGAAGAGATGAAGATGGTGTGGGAGACCCGCAAGATCATGGGCGATGACCGTATTCTGGTGAACCCGACTGCGGTACGGGTGCCGGTTTTTGTTGGTCATTCCGAGGCCGTGCATATAGAAACGCACGAGAAGATAAGCGCTGCCAGGGCGCGCGAGTTGCTGGCGGGTAGCCCCGGTGTGGTCGTTGTTGATACGCATCAGGATGGCGGTTATCCGACTGCCGTGACTGAGGCAGCGGGCAAGGATTCGGTGTATGTCGGGCGGATTCGTGAGGATATTTCTCATCCAAACGGCCTGAATTTATGGGTAGTGGCGGATAATGTGCGTAAAGGGGCGGCATTAAACAGTGTTCAAATCGCTGAAATTCTGGTAAAACACTATTTATAAGGTATAGTTAAGGGGTAATCGTAAAGTACATTCGTAAGTTTTGCGGACGGATTTTGTGCATACTGTTGCCTTTAAGTATAATAAAATACTGTACGTTATGCCGATAACTCACTGAAAAACATGTTTATAAGCCTGGGAAGTCCCTTAATGATCACACGAAAAACCTGCTTGCCCGCTTTGTTTTTCCTGCCTGGCCTTTTTTTCTGTACCGCTTCAGTGGCCGTGGCGCTGGCGGATATTGAGCTATTATCCAGTCTAAATCAACCACTTAGGGCTAAAGTCCCACTTTTGGAAGTGACTCAGGACGAGTTGGATAGCATGGCGGTGTCGCTGAAGGTGGCTGATGCGGCTGCACTGATCAGCACGGTGCGGGGCTTGCAGTATGAGATCAAGCAGGATGAGGCGGGGCATTACATCGAAATCACGAGTGAGAACGTCATTCGTGAGCCTGTCGTGAATATCAGCCTGGCGCTGGACTAGAATCACGGTCAGCTACGGCGTGAATATGCCTTGTTGATCGATCCGGTGTCACGTTAGCAAGCCACGGGATAGGGAGGAATCATGAAGCGGACAGTTATCAGAAGTGTATTGATCTTGTTCCTGTTACCGGGCGTGGCATGGTCTTTGGGCCTGGGTGAGATTGAACTCAAATCCGCGCTGAACCAACCCTTTGAAGCCAGGATAGAATTGCTGGCGGCTACCGCCGATGAGCTGGATGCCCTAAAAGTCAACCTCGCCGATGTTGATGCCTTTAAGCGTGCCGGGATCGACCGGCTGTTCCTGCTGAGTCGGCTGCGGTTTCAGGTCGTCCGCGAGGAAGCCGGCGCCGATTATATTCGTATCTCAACCACCGAACCCATGCGCGAGCCCTTCCTGAATTTCCTAGTGGAAGCCAGTTGGTCTACCGGTCGTTTGTTTCGGGAGTACACCGTATTACTTGACCCGCCGCTGTACGATCCCAATGTCCGCCGTCGTGTTCTGTCAACACCGCCGCCGGTCCTTGATGATGCCGATACCGGCGAAGCCTATGTCAGCCCGGCCGATGCCGGCCCGGTTGCCGGCACCTTCTCAGGCAGCGAGTACGGCCCGATCGTGGCGGGTGATACCCTGTGGTCAATCGCCTCACAGATCCGCCCTGACAGTTCGGTATCCGTGCAGCAGATGATGCTGGCGCTGTTGCACACCAACCCCGAAGCCTTTATCAACAACAACATCAACGGGCTCAAGCGCGGGCGAATTCTGTCTGTGCCAACGTATGATGAGATCACAGCAACGTCAGCGTCTGATGCCTTTGCCGAGGCAAGATTGCAGAATCAGGACTGGCAGGAGGTGCTGGGCATACTTGCTGAGGATACCCCCGACAGAGTGGATACGGTAGCGCTGGATGACTCGGCAGGTGATGCTGCCCCGGCCGCCTCACCCTACGAAGCGCTGGAAGACGGGGCGACTGATACCGAGGTGAGCGCATCTGAGCAGGCCGATCCTGCGCTGCGGCTGGTGGCGGCGAATACCGATGAGACGGATGCAGTGAATGGTCAGCAGGCCAGTGCCTCCGATGACGTGAGCGCAGAAGATCTGGCGATTGCCAACGAAAAACTCCTGAGCCTGACTGCTGAGAATACCGAATTAAAAGATCAACTCTCTGAAGCGGAAGATATTATCCAGAATTTGGAACGTCTGCTTGAGTTAAAAGACGATGATCTGGCGAGGATGCAGAGTGATCTTAGCGGTGCTGGCGAGGAAGCCGACGAGGAGGTCGCCCCGGCTGCTGAGATCGAGGGCGAACTCGTTGGTGATGCGTTGGCGGAAGAGGAGACACAGGACTTTGTTGATGAGGCTGGCGATGAGGTTGTCGACAGTGCGTTGGATGCCGCCGAAGAAGCCGTTGATGAGATCATCACCGAGGAAGCGGCGGCCCCGCCAGCGGCAGAGCAGCCGCCCGCCCCGGCACCGGCGGAGAAGTCCATGCTCGCAAAGATCATGGATACCCTCATGGATTACCTGCTGTTTATCGTTGGCGGCATTGGCGGAGTGATTGCGTTGGTTGCTGCTGGTCTTTTTATCAAGAAAAAGCGGGCTGAGGCAGAAGAGCAGGATTTTCAGTTCGATTTTTCCGATTACGAGGCGGCAGCGGCTCCCACGACCGATGAACTGGACGATGCCACGGCTATCGCCCCCTCATCTGCTGAGGATGTTGAGACGGACACTGAGGCGATTACGGATGTTCCGGATCTCGAGATAGCAGATGAGGACGCCGCTGCTAAAACCGAAGCACCGGCAGAGGACCCGCTGGCTGAAGTGAATGTATTTTTAGCCTATGAGTATTTTGATCAGGCCGAGGAATTTGTGCGTGATGCGATTGCCAATGATCCTGACAACCTTGACTTCCATGCCAAGCTATTGGAGGTCTTCTATGCCGCCGGCGATAAAAAATCCTATGAAGAGGCAGCCAAGGTCCTGCATGATAAAGTCAGCGGTGCAGGCTCTCATTGGGATATGGCTGTGGCGATGTGGCAGGAACTATCACCTAATCGTGCCTTGTTTGCTGAACCGCTGGACGGCGAAGATGATGCCGGACAGGCGGATAAAGGCACGAGTGGCGGCGTGGTTGATCTGACCTCGGAAGACGGGGCTGAGGCCCCGGTTGATATGCCGATGGATTTTGATATCGGCGGTGACAGTGTGCCATCGGCCGAAGAAGAAGCGGCGGATGATTCGCTTGACATGACGGCACAACCAGAGTCTGCTGCCAGCGATGATGATGATGTGCTGGATTTTACTGCCGCTGCCGATCTGGGAGATGATGATGCATCGGAAGAACTGACGCCTGTCCCTGACGATGATGTGTTGGACCTCACGGCCAGTGCGGATGCCGATGATGCCCTGGATCTCTCGATTGATGAGGATGCCGGTGATACGCTGGACATGCCGACAGATGAGGCCGAGGAGGATCTTCTGGATGCGACTGCACAATCCAGCATTGATGAGTTGAATCTGGAAGAGGATTTGCTTGATGTGACCGCTGCTGGCAGTGTTGAGAGCTACGAGCAGCAGCAAGAGACGGCATCGGAGACTGCCGAAGCAGATGATGACAGCCTGGACTTTGACATCGGCGGTTTGTCTGAGGATGCGCCCGAGGCGGCGGAGGAAGAGGCCGTTGATACCGCGGCGCTGGAAGTAGAGGAGGCAGATGCTGGCGATGATGACAGTCTGGATTTTGACATCGGCGGTTTGTCTGAGGATGCGCCCGAGGCGGCGGAGGAAGAGGCCGTTGATACCGCCGCGCTGGAGGTGGCACAGATAGATGTTGATGATGGTCTGGATTTTGATTTCTCTCAGGCAGAAGAGGGGGCAGAGGCCGATGCTTCGCTCGGTCTGGAACTTGATATGGATGCGGATGGGGATGCGGCGGGCGAGATAGATATGGCCGAGATAGATATGGATGGCACCGTGCAGATGTCTGCCTCTGATTTTTCTTTGGATGATGAGGATGAGGACATGCCGCCCACCGTGTTTGTGTCAAGTTCAGCCAACGGCGAGGAGCAAACGGAGGAGGAGGAGATAACCACCAAACTTGATCTTGCCAAGGCGTATGTCGAGTTGGGTGATGAGGACAGTGCGAGATCAATACTGGATGAAGTGCTTGCCGATGGTAATGCAGAGCAGCAACAACAGGCCAGGGATCTGCTCAATCAGCTGTAGTTCGTCTGCTGTCCGCATGGCATGAGGTATGCAGCAGGCGTTGAGTATTGTGGTACAAAATATTCAGGCTGGCAGAAGCAGAATCATGTCGAGTCGATTCAGGCACACATTGAAGCGGCACTTTCCCGGGTTGCCAATGAAGCCATAGAAGTCACCTGTGCAGGCCGCACCGATGCTGGCGTACATGCAAGCAATCAGGTCATACATTTTGATACTGATGCCGTGCGTGAGAGCAATTCCTGGTTATTCGGCTGTAACAGTCATCTGCCGGGGGATATCAGCCTGTCCTGGCTTCAGCCGGTAGCCGGTGATTTCCATGCACGTTTCTCAGCCTCAAGAAGAGTGTATCGCTACCTGATATTTAATCGCCCGGCCAGGCCGGGGATCATGCCGCAGTATCTAAGCTGGGAATGCCGTCCGCTTGATATGGAAAAGATGTCTGCTGCCGCCGCGTATCTGCTTGGTGAGCATGATTTTACTTCATTTCGTGCCGCTGCCTGCCAGGCCCGGTCCCCCGTGCGGCGTATCCATAGCCTGACACTGAACAGGGCGGGTGCGTTGATTGACGTGACGATTGAGGCCAATGCGTTTTTGCAGCACATGGTGAGGAATATTGTGGGTGTCTTGCTGGCGGTGGGCATGGGTAAACAGCCGGTTGCCTGGGTAGAGCAGGTGCTGCAAGCTAAGGACCGGGGACATGCCGGCATAACCGCATCGGCCTCTGGTCTGTCGCTGATCGCCGTACATTACCCGCCAGAATATGCGCTCCCCAAGCCCGATAAAAGCCTTTTGAGCCTGTCGTACAGATGAGTTTGCTGGCGGGGAAAAGCGGGGCACAGACCCGGGTCAAGATCTGCGGCATCACCAATCGGGAAGATGCACTGGCGGCATGTGTTGCCGGTGCGGATGCCATTGGGCTGGTATTTTATCCACACAGCCGCCGCTGTATTGAGCAGGCGGCGGCGCAGGATATTTGTCGTCAACTCCCCGCAAATGTCAGCAAGGTCGGGCTTTTTGTCAATGCGAAAGCCGATAGCATTCGGCAAACCCTGGCGCTGGTCGAGTTGGATGTGTTGCAGTTTCATGGGGCGGAGTCGGCCGGTTTTTGCAAAGCCTTTGGCCTGCCCTGGCTGAAAGCTGTTAGAATGAAAGCCGGTATTGATCTGTACAAGGTCTGTGCTGATTACGCTGCCTGTGAGGCGCTTTTGCTGGATAGCTATGTGCCGGGCAGGCCGGGTGGCACTGGCATGAGTTTTCGCTGGGAGGCTGTTCCGGCTGATTTGCCCAAGCCGGTGATCCTTGCAGGCGGCTTACGGCCTGATAACGTAAAACGTGCTATCCGAACAGCCAGGCCCTATGCGGTGGATGTCAGCGGTGGTGTTGAACAGCGGACAGGGCGTAAAGATCATGACAAAATGCGGCAATTCATTGAAGAGGTCAGACATGCCCTGGAGAGCATTGACAGCGGATCCGAGCCTCGGTCGGCAGGACGCATTCGTCCTGCCGGATGATGAGGGTCACTTTGGAATCTATGGGGGCAGATTTGTTGCCGAGACCCTCATTGAACCCTTGCGGGAGTTGACCGAAAAATACCAATATTATTTTGATGATGCAGATTATCTTGCCGAGTTGGATGATGATCTGAAGCATTTTGTCGGCAGGCCATCACCGCTTTATCATGCCAGGCGCTGGAGCGAGCAACTGGGCGGCGCACAGATTTATCTCAAACGGGAAGACTTAAATCATACCGGCGCACATAAAATCAACAGCGCTGTTGGCCAGGCATTACTGGCAAAGCGAATGGGCAAGACCCGCATTATCGCCGAGACGGGCGCCGGCCAGCATGGGGTGGCCACGGCCACGGTGGCCGCCCGCCTGGGGCTGGAATGCGTTATCTACATGGGTACGGAGGATATACAAAGACAGGCCATCAATGTGTTTCGCATGAAGCTGCTGGGTGCAGAAGTCATCGGGGTTGAGTCCGGTGCAAAGACGCTCAAAGATGCGATGAATGAAGCCCTGCGTGACTGGGTGAGCCATGTTGATGATACGTTTTATATCATAGGTACGGTCGCCGGCCCGCACCCTTATCCGGTGATGGTAAGGAAACTCCAGGCGGTGATTGGCCGGGAGGTGCGAGAACAATGTCTGCAATTAACCGCTCGCCTGCCTGATACGATCATCGCCTGTGTTGGTGGCGGCTCCAATGCCATCGGCCTGTTTCATCCTTTTCTGGCAGATGAGTCTGTTGAGATCATCGGGGTTGAGGCCGCAGGTGCTGGTATGCACACAGGCCAGCACGCCGCCCCGTTAAGTGCTGGCAGGCCCGGGGTGTTGCATGGGAACAGGACGTATTTGATGACCGATGAGCAGGGCCAGATTATGGAGACACATTCCATCTCTGCCGGCCTTGATTATCCGGGTGTCGGGCCGGAACATGCCTGGCTGAAAGATAACGCCAGAGTGCGCTATGTCACGGCCACGGATGAGGAGTCTTTACAGGCGTTTCACTCCCTGACCCGTATTGAGGGGATTATGCCGGCGCTGGAATCAAGCCATGCTCTGGCGCAGGTGATGAGGATGGCCCCGGCGATGGACCGAGAGGCCATTATCGTGGTGAATTTATCCGGCCGTGGTGATAAAGATATCCATACCGTGGCGGCACTTGAGGGGATTACGTTATAGTGAGGGTACAGTGATGAATAATCGGGAGAAGCTGATTGAACTGATTGGCCGCCATGGACTGGACAGGGGCGATGTTGCTGACATGCTGAAGGTCAAACGTGAGCAGGTAGACCGTTGGCTGCTGTCCAGCGAATCCAAGAATCATGAGGAAGTCCCTGAGATGGCGGTTGAGCTATTGATGTTAAAGTTAAAATACCCGAATGCGCCGGATGCCGGTGAATACCCTGCCAGATAGCCGTCAGCCGAGTGGAGGCGGGCAAATTCGCCCTGTCTCCGCCGTCTGTATGGCATATAATCCAGGCCGCAAGGCAAGCTGACCTATTTTTATTGGTAACAACGATATAAGCCGCGTGGTAAACCGTGTTGGTCTGATGAGCAGAATGACGACAATATTTGAGGGGCTGGGTCATGCCGGAAGAAAGGCCATGATCCCCTTCATCACCGTTGGCGACCCGGATGCCGACAGTACCCTCGATATTATGCGGGGACTGGTCGCTAACGGGGCGGATGCTATCGAACTGGGCGTGCCGTTCTCTGATCCGGCGGCGGATGGGCCCATCATCCAGCGTGCCAGCGAACGGGCCCTGGCACAGGGTATTTCTCTCGCCGATGTCTTGCGGCTGGTGCAGGCATTTCGGCAGCAGAACGAGACGACCCCGGTGATCTTGATGGGCTATCTAAACCCGGTTGAGATGATGGGGTATGAGCGTTTTGCTGAACAGGCGAAACAGCACGGTGTGGATGGCGTTTTGCTGGTGGATATGCCAGCAGAAGAGGCGGCGGAGTTGAACGGCATCCTGGCCAGGCACGGATTACATCAGATATTTCTTATATCCCCTACCACGACTGACAGCCGCTTTGAGTTGATATTAAAATATGCCTCGGGGTTTGTTTACTATGTCGCTGTCAAAGGCGTCACGGGTAAACATAACATCGATATTCGCGAGATTAAAAACAAGATTGTCCGGCTGAAGCAATACACCACGCTGCCCATCGGTGTGGGTTTCGGGATCAGCGATGCCAGCGCTGCCGCTGCCGTAGCAGACTTCAGTGATGCCGTGATTATTGGCAGTGCATTGATCGAACACATCAACCATGCCGTTGAGCATGAGCAGGATATCCGGGCAGGCATTACCGCCTTTCTCACCCCCATACGCACAGCACTGGATGAAGTGGCTTGAATACATACCCTCAGTTGGCCCATGAGTTGGCTGAATAAACTGCTGCCGTCACGTATTAAAACGCATGGTGCGAGCCGCCGCACCGTGCCCGAAGGCGTCTGGACTAAATGTGCGGCCTGTAATGCGGTGTTATATCGTGCGGAGTTGACACGTAACCTGGAGGTATGCCCTAAGTGTGCACACCACATGCACATTACTGCCCGGGTGCGTTTGCAGGCATTGCTGGATGAGCAGGACCGGGAAGAGTTGGCCGCTGATATCAAACCGCACGATAAATACAAATTCAAAGACAGCAAAAAATACCGCGACCGACTCTCGCAGGCGAGCAAAGCGACTGGTGAGACCGATGCCCTGGTTGTCTATAAAGGCCGCATCAAATCCATTCCCGCGGTCACATGCGCTTTTGAGTTTGACTTTATGGGCGGTTCAATGGGTTCAGTGGTGGGAGAGCGGTTTGCCGTGGCGGTCGATCATTGCCTTGAGGATGGTTTGCCGCTCGTTTGTTTTTCCGCCAGTGGTGGTGCCAGGATGCAAGAGGCGCTGATATCTCTGTTTCAAATGGCCAAGACCAGCGCCATGCTGGCCGAGCTTGACAGTCGCCGCTTACCGTATATTTCCGTGTTGACCGATCCGACCATGGGCGGTGTCTCGGCCAGTTTTGCCAGCCTGGGCGATATCAATATTGCCGAGCCCAATGCCTTGATTGGTTTTGCCGGGCCGCGTGTGATTGAACAAACCGTGCGGGAATCCCTGCCCGCGGGTTTTCAAAAAAGCGAGTTCTTACTTGCACACGGTAACATTGATATGATTGTCGATAGAAGGGAGATGCGTGACAGCATTGCCTCATTGCTTGCCATCCTGTCCGGCAAATCTGTCGTGTATTAGGCGAGATATGGCGGTGATAATTTTTTTAACACGTTGCGTGATCAGAGATCGCTGAGGTATATATTGATCATCTTATGAGTACCACAGCCAATACCATTATCCGCCCTGATATGCGTTTTACGTGCTTGCAGGACTGGTTGTGCTGGCAGGAAAGTCTGCATAATACAGCGATTAAGCTGGGGCTGGATCGTTGCCGGACGGTTGCCGAGCGCATGGGTTTGCTAAAGCCCGATTTTAAGATCATCAGTATATCGGGAACGAATGGCAAAGGCTCCAGTGCTGCCATGCTGGATAAGAGCCTGCGGCAGATGGGGTTTAAGGTGGGTACCTATACCTCGCCGCATTTATTAACCTACAATGAACGCATCAGTATCGATGACATTCATATTGATGATGACAGTCTGTGCCATACGTTTGAGCGCATAGACAGGCACCGTGGTGACATTTCCCTGACGTATTTTGAATTTGGCACCCTGGCGGCATTGGATATTTTCCACGCCGCCAGCATTGATATAGCGGTGATGGAGGTCGGCCTTGGCGGTCGCCTGGATGCGGTTAATATTCTGGATGCAGATATTGCTCTGGTGACGACTGTGGATTTCGATCATGAGGTTTGGTTAGGTCATGACAGGGAGTCTATCGGGCGTGAGAAGGCCGGCATTTTTCGTCCTGGCCGTCTTGCTGTGTGTGCGGATCGAGACCCGCCATGCTCTATCGCTGAACACGCCAGGGATATCGGGGCAGAATTATACCGTGCTGGCATTGATTTTGATTTTTCAGTCAACCCGACGGATTGGTCGTGGCGAGGCCATGGCAAAGAATATACGCATCTGCCGCTGCCGGGCATAAACAGGCGACAGGTACAAAACGCCGCCGGGGTGTTGATGGTATTGACGCTGCTGTTGGAGAAATCCCCATTTAACAGCAGGGCAATATACACTGTCCTGCGGGATTTCAGGTTGGCTGGCCGCTTGCAAAGCATCCCCGGGGAGACCCCCTGCCTTCTTGATGTGGCGCATAATCCCCAGGCCGTGGCCGCACTGGTGGATCATGTTCAGGAAATTTCCGGCGCCGGCGCCAATCACCTGATTATCGGTATGTTGAAGGATAAAAATCATGCGGCGGTATTTACGCTGTTACAGCCGATAGCCGATCGCTGGTATGTGGCCGACATCAACAGCGACCGGGCGGCACCGGCAACCGAGCTGGCACAGGCACTTGCAGAATATGTGGAGACAGATAACATCAGCCTGTATCCGAATGTTGCCCTCGCCATCGCCCGGGCCCAGGCCAATGCCCGGCCCGGGGATAGAATTATCATCACCGGTTCGTTCGTGACAGTGGGTGCGGCGATTGAATATCTGGACAGTTGATTGGCCTTATGTTGGACAGAAGATTAAAAGAAAGATTAGTCGGTGCGATAGTATTGGTGCTGTTGGCCGTCATCTTTATCCCGATGTTTTTGCAGGGTGAGCATGACGGGGAGGGGGGGATTACCGAGACCAACATCCCTGCCAGATCCGAAGCAGAATTCAATTCCACACTGGTGCCTATCCCGGAGTTCACTGAACCGGTTGAAGTGCCGAAGAGAGAGGAGCCCGTATCGGAATCCGTGCTCGCACTGCCGCCCCCGGAGGCGGTTGATGCTGCGAAGGTCGTTGATACCACGCCTGTTGAGAAGCCGGCCGCCGTTGTTGAGCCCGCGGTAGCACCGGTAGAACAACCCAAAAAGTCAACGCCAGGGCAGCCGGCTGAAAACCCCGCGCGCAATCTGCCTCAGGTAGACAAAGGCGTAACCGCCTGGGTGATCCAGGTGGGCAGTTTTGCCAACCGGGAGAATGCGGAGAAGCTGAATAAAAAATTACGTGACAGTGACTATCGCTCATTTGTGCAACCGGTTGAGAATGAGGACGGGGCCAAGGTGTACAAGGTGCGTGTCGGGCCGGAGATTTTGCGCTCCAGTGCCAGAAAATTAAAAGCCAGTCTGGCAGAGAAGATGTCCCTGCCCGGCATCATCATGAGTTATCCTTGATGCTTTCTCTCTCTTCTGCGGGCAATGCCGGACAGCACACAGAATGAATGGTCTGGATATTGGTATACTTGTATGTTTGTTTCTGTCGGCGCTGACCGGGGTTATTTACGGGTTTTTAAATATCGTGTTCTCCATCATTGCCTGGGCCTGTGCTCTCGGTGTTGCCGTGAAGGCCAGTGTCTATATCGCCCCGCTGCTGGAGAATCATGTCGAGTCCCTCTTGCTGCGTGACATGCTGGCCTTTGTCGGTTTATTCATTGTCAGCTTGATGTTGCTGACGGCGATCGGTTATTGCATTGCGAGGTTGTTTGGCCGGGGCGAACTCACGGTGACAGACAGAATCCTCGGCTTTGGCCTGGGTCTTGGTCTTGGTGGCACCATTGTCGTTGTGCTCGTCTTTCTCGCCGGCTTTACTGCCATATCAAGCACAGCCTGGTGGCAGCGGTCTTTACTGGTTGAACCGTTTCAGCATATAGCGGTCTGGGGCAGTCAGTTTTTGCCAGCCGATGTTGCAGCCTATCATCGCTATGGCTCGGAATAACTGACACAGGTGTGTCCCTACCGTGTGCGGCATCGTCGGCATCGTCGCTGAACATCAGGTAAACCAGGCGATTTTTGATGGCTTGACCCTCTTGCAGCATCGAGGCCAGGATGCCGCCGGCATGGTTACCTGTGATGGTTTGCGACTTTATTTGCGTAAGAATAACGGCCTGGTCAGGGATGTGTTCCATACCAGGCACATGTTAAATCTTAAAGGGTCGATGGGCATTGGTCATGTCCGTTACCCCACGGCCGGTACGGCATCCTCTGCCGAAGCGCAGCCTTTTTATGTCAATTCGCCTTACGGGATTACGCTGGCGCATAATGGCAATCTTATCAATGGCGAGCAGTTGAAAGATGATCTGGGCCAGAAGGATTTACGCCATATCAATACGGAATCCGATTCTGAGGTGTTGTTGAATATTTTTGCTTATGAGTTACAGCGTCTGGGCAAGAGGCGTAATGAGCTGATAGCAAATGATATTTTCCGTGCCATAGAACGGCTGCACAAACGCTGCGAGGGGGGGTATGCCGCCGTTGCCATGATTACCGGTGTCGGCATCGTTGGCTTTCGCGATCCTCATGGCATCCGGCCGGTTGCCTTTGGTGAACGGGTAGCAGCGATGGGTAAAGACTATATCATCGCCTCGGAAAGTGTCGCCATAGATGCGCTGGGTTTTACCTTCCTCGGCGACATCAGGCCGGGTGAGGCGGTGTTCATCAGCGTGGCAGGTGAATTACAAAGACAACAATGTGCCGCTGATCCTGTTTGCTCGCCGTGTCTGTTTGAGCATGTCTATCTTGCTCGCCCGGATTCTGTGATTGATAAAATTTCAGTTTACAAAACCCGCTTGCGTATGGGTGAGGCACTGGCCAGGAAAATCCTGCGGCTAAAGCCTAAGCACGATATTGATGTGGTCATTCCCATCCCCGATACCGGCAGGACTTCCGCGCTGCCTTTGTCTTATGAGTTGGGCGTGAAATATCGGGAAGGCTTTATCAAAAACCGTTATATTCCCCGGACATTTATTATGCCGGGGCAGAGCATACGGGCAAAATCTGTCAGGCAAAAACTCAATGCCATTGGCTTGGAATTTAAAGGCAAGAACGTGTTGCTGGTTGATGATTCTATTGTTCGTGGTACGACCTCGCAGGAGATCATTCAAATGGCACGTGAGGCCGGTGCGAGCAAGGTCTATTTTGCCTCGGCGGCCCCGCCGGTTTTGTATCCGAACGTATACGGCATTGATATTCCCTCGCCGAATGAGCTGATCGCTCATGGTCAGAGCGAAGATAAGATTTGTCGGGCCATCGGGGCCGACTGGCTGGTGTATCAGGATGTGGCTGATCTGGTGGCTGCCGCCCGTGCAGGCAATCCGGAAATTCCGTGTTTTGATGTTTCCTGTTTTACCGGCGAGTATGTCACAGGGAATGTCAGCGAGGAGTATCTTGATTATATCTCTGGCTTGCGCTGCGATTCGACCAGAGAGCGAGATGAAACAGCGGCGGAATCCCTGGTCGATCTGGCGAATGCCGAATAGCATGACCTGATAGCGGGGCAATTTCCTATTTATCTTCCGAGTCTTTATCCTTGGAAGAGAATCCAGCCGCCTTAAAAAAATTATTCTGCATCTGCTGCCACATCTTCAGGTTCTGCTCGGTTAATTCCGACATCTTCTCCAGGGGATTACTCTTCATGGCATCCTGGAAGTTTTGCTGCAATGTCCGTTGTTGATCGGCAAAAAAGTTCATGCTTTTTTCCAGGTAATCGCTCAAGGCTGATTGATAGGAATGGCCGTAATAACGTATGAGCTGTGCGAGCATGGCTGTCTTGAATATCGGCTGTCCATCATGCTCCTGCTCGGCGATGATCTGTAACAGGATGCTGCGGGTCAAGTCTTCTTCTGTTTTGACATCTTTCACGCAAAACTCAACACCATCCAGCACCAGTTTTTTCACATCATCCAGCGTGATGTATTTGCTTATTTGCGTATCGTATAACCGGCGGTTCGGATATTTTTTGATGATACGTTTAGCGGACATGCGTGTGCGCCCCCGGCGTCATCTTTCCACCGCCAGGGCAACACCCTGACCGCCGCCTATACATAAGGTGGCCAGGCCCTTATGTGCATCACGGCGCTGCATGGCATGTAACAGCGTGACCAACACCCGGCACCCGGAGGCACCGATGGGGTGGCCGAGGGCAATCGCCCCTCCATGCACATTGACCTTATCGGTATCCAGGCCCAGCTCGCGATTAACGGCGATGGCCTGTGCAGCGAAGGCTTCATTGGCCTCGATCAGATCCAGCTCATCTACCTGCCAGCCCGCCTTGTCCAGGCATTTCTGCGTTGCCGGGATGGGGCCGGTGCCCATGATCTGCGGATCAACGCCAGCGCTGGCGCAGGCTTTTATCCTCGCCAGGACCGGCAGGTTCAAGGCCTTGGCCTTGGCCTCGGACATCACGATAACCGCCGCCGCGCCGTCATTCAGACCGGAGGCATTCGCCGCCGTCACACTGCCCTGCCGGTCAAAGGCCGGCCGCAATTTGGCGATGCTGTCCTTGGTGACGCCTTGTTTGGGGTACTCATCCCGATCAAAAATAACCGGCTCGCCTTTTCTCTGGGCAATAGAAACCGGGATAATTTCTGCATTAAACACCCCACTGTCCTGTGCGCTCTCGGCTTTTTGCTGTGAGGCGGCGGCAAATCCATCCTGCTCTTCGCGAGCAATGGAGAATTTACTGGCGATATTCTCGGCGGTGATCCCCATGTGGTAGTCATTGAAGGCATCCCAGAGACCATCGATGATCATGGTATCCTGCAAGGCCCAGTCGCCCATTTTGACACCCGCACGTGATTTGGGTAACACATGTGGGGCCGCGCTCATATTCTCCTGGCCGCCAGCGATCACAATATCGGCATCACCGCACTTGATGGCCTGGGCGGCAAGCTGTACGGCTTTTAAGCCACTGCCGCACACCTTGTTAATGGTCATGCTCGGCACAGCATGGGGCAGCCCGGCGGCTATGGCGGCCTGACGTGCCGGGTTCTGGCCGCTGCCGGCGGTCAGCACCTGCCCCATGATCACCTCATCAACATGGTCAGGCGCAATAGCGGTTTTATCCAGCAGCCCTTGTATCACGGTTGCCCCCAGGGTGTGCGCCGGGATAGCGGCAAGCGAGCCGCCAAAAGCACCGATCGCCGTTCTGCCAGCGGCAACTATTACCGGATTTGACATAGATAGCTCCTTGAAAAATAAGTGTTTTTAACGCTCTGTTGTACCTCGGCGAGAAAGCCAGATGCCGTACAAAGGTATTGTTGCAGTGTAACAAAATCTGCACGGAGAGGCCAGTTTTATCACGTTTTCAAGCATGCCAATCCATACTGACACGCTGCATTAACAGTGATTTAAGGTGAGAAATTAAGCCGAACTGTTGCATCTGATTGGGACATATTTACCCAACATATTATTGATCCCACTTATTATCAAAGACCCTTAACCAAATAAAGCGTTACGTATAGTCTGTAGATATATAGTATTCAAATAAATACGATCATGCCCATGAACATAACTCATTCATTCGGGGCAAGGCTCCAGAAAATTAGAAAAGAAAAAGGGCTTTCGCAAGAAAAACTTGCGGAACTTTCAGGTCTTCATAGAACTTATATCAGTTCTTTAGAGCGAGGCTCAAGAAATCCCACGCTTACTACTATGCACACAATTGCTCATGCCTTGAATATTAAAATTTCATTTTTGGTTACTGACACTGCAAATGAGTAATATTTTTTCTAACAAGAAGCAGCTTTCAAACATATCAAATATTTTAATTGGCTATCTAAAATTACCATTTTCTGGTGACACGATTCCAGGTTCTTTGATGGAATCGGTTATTGCGTCAGTAAGAGGTGGCGAGGTATTAAATACGTATGACTTTGTTGATGTAGTTAATCGAAGTCAGAAAGTTGGATGGCAAGTAAAGTCCACAAAAGATTCAACGCCGGTAACGTGGAAAAGAGCAAAAATTCCGAATTCACTTCAGTTGATAGAAGGTTCGAGGAAAAGTGAGAAAGGATTACAGAATCTTGGGGATTCGATCATTAAATTTTGCAATGACCATGCGATTGAGAGCTTTGATACGTATGGACTGAATGAAATTGGTTTTTCCAGGTTGATTGTTCACAAAAATGGAACCTTAACTTATTTTGAAAAAATCCTTTGCACCAAAGAATCTCCTAAAATATTCAACGAAGAAGACTTTGAATGGAAATGGTCAGTACCGAAAAAAACCAGAAAGAAAGAACAGCTACCTGCACTGCATGGTATTCACAAAAAGAGTCAAAAAAAGTGGTTTGCATGGCATGGGCTAGGAGAAAATCAACTGCATTTTAGTGGTGAAAAAGAGTGGTGGCCTAGCGATTCAAAAAACAAAATTGAATTTGCTTTTCCAAGCAAACGATTAAGTCAGACTGAATTGATGAAGCTTTTGAGTCAAATTTCTTCAATCACTTAAAAAAACTTCACCCATAATTTTACCCAGCAATGGCGGGACAGAATTCCCCAGCTGCCCTGCTTGCTGGGTATAACTGCCAACAAACTTAAAACAATCCTTAAAACTATGCAGCCTGGCTGCTTCTCTAATAGTTATCAGTCTTAAATCTAAAGGGTGTCCCCATCTTCCAGAACCTGCATGAAAGACCCATCTGGTGATGGTTGGCATAACCATCTCTTTGGTTAATCGACCGTATGCACCGCTATATCCGCCTTTGGGTCTTAAATGATCAGGCAGGTCTTTAATTCCTTGTCCTGGCTGTAACGAAGAAATTCTCTCATATTGAGCAGGTTTTAGCGTTTTTGCCACATGGTTGTAAGTTTGTGTACAGCCATTTCTGATGAATTCTTGGTATTCATTTTGTGGGTCGGTGTAATAGCAATCAGGGCTTGTGCCTTCTCCATGTTTTAAAGGTCTCAGGTCACTAATTGCATCCCACACAGTGATATGATATTTTTTCAAGCTGAACAAATCATTCGAAGCCTCTTTAGCATGTGTTTCGCTAGGCTTTCTGGGGGCAACTCCATCTCTACGTGCCATAAAAAATGCACGATGCCTTCTTTGTGGTACCCCATAATCAGCAGCATTATGAACACCGTGAATGACTTGATAGCCAGCATTAGTGAGTCGCTCAACAATTTTATCCGTATAATGCTGCCCGAATCCATTTCTCATTTCTGCTACATTTTCCATCAGCACCCACTTGGGTAATATCGTCTCGCAATGTTCCAGAAATGTTTTTACCAATGTATTGTTTTCACTATCTAATTGCCTTTGTGAGCGTGGCACATTCTTTGAAAACCCTTGGCAAGGCGACCCGCCGGCCAACAAATCAAGTTCGCCAACTTTTAATTTAAATTTCGATAGAAGTTCCAAAGAGTCTACTTTTGAGACATCGGCACAAAATGGAAGAGCGCCCGGAAAATTTTCAGTAAATGTTTGTATGTAATTTGGTTCAATATCTATGCCTGCCAATACGTCAAATCCGGCATCTCTAAGTCCAGCGGACAGCCCGCCACAACCGCAAAATAAGTCAATAGCTTTCAAAACAAAATCCAAGGTTGAGTTAAGCAATAATGTTACATATAGTATTCATTTTATTGGATGTGTCAAGCCTTAAACCAGTATATGCTGTCTGGCTGTTTTTCCACTGTGCCCCAAACCAGCCGTGCAGGCGTTACATGTAAAAGGAAGGGTCCCAGGAAGGTATCCGAAAAGAGACCGGGGTTTCGCTTTAATCATTGCCGTGATAACCTACATCAGATTATTTTGACAATGTTTCGTGAGAAGCCAATTTAATCACTTAAGTTCCTAAGGGCCTTGAAAATATAAAATCGGGAGACAAACAATGAAAAACGACTTTAAACGCGTTTTCAAATGCCCTCCATGGGAGCCAGACAATCTAGATGAGGATGCTGTCAAAGACTTTACGAATAATGGAATGATTGATCCGAATGCTGGTCCCCCAACGCCTGCAACTGCAAATCAGGGATCAATACCCGCTGGCTATACCTATTTCGGGCAATTTGTTGATCATGACCTGACCTTTGACCAGACCGCCCTTGAAAATGCAGGGCAGGAGACCAGGCACGGCAGTATCCGAAATCACAGAACGCCTGTCCTTGATCTTGATAGTGTCTACGCCGGGGTAATTACAGATCACCTGTTTGTTTTTGAAGAAGGAGATTTTTCTGATTTGCCGAGGAGACAAGACGAGACAGCAATAATCGGTGATCCTAGAAATGATGAAAATGCCATTATTGCACAGCTTCATCTGGCCTTTATGCGGGCTCATAACACCCTCATGTCCCGTCTTGCAGGTGATCGCGGCATTGCCTTTGCCAAGTCACGACGCATTCTGACATGGCTGTATCAGTGGATTGTGGTCAATGACTTCCTGCCCAGAATTATTCACGACGATGTATATGACTTGGCTTTCGTGTCAAGCGGCAAAACAGGCGGAAATATCAAATTCAATGTGACGAAATCAGAAATTCCCTTTGAGTTTGCCTTCGCAGCCTATCGCTTTGGGCATTCAATGGTACGCGACAGCTATCAGACCAACAATTTCTCTGGATTTAATGCAGGGTTTAATACATTCATCAGGATATTTGATGCTGCATCGCAGGATGATTTACGGGGTGGCAGAGTTCTGACCAAACGTCGCATTATTCAATGGGACTGGTTTCTTGAAATGGGAAATACAGGCCCTTTCCCGCAGAAAGCCATGCCGATTGACACAAAACTGGTCAGGGCCTTAAGTGAATTGCAGGAACACCCTATTCCCGGTCAAATTGATAATATCCTGGCAACACGCAATATTCTGCGTGGTATACGCGTTGGTGTCCCCGATGCAGGGTGCGTTGTGACAGAAGTAGGAAAATTCTTGCACGTAACTGGCGTTGCAGTACCTGCTTTTGCGACTATTTCCGCCGGAACTACAGGCATTACTAGGGAAATGCATCATTCCCTATGGTACTACATCCTCAAAGAAGCAGAAGTACAGGGTAATGGTAAACTGGGGGTTGTTGGCTCGACAATTCTTGCCTTTACTTTTCTCTGGGTACTAAGGAACACAGAAAATTCCTACTTCAATCTTGAGCCCGGCTGGAAACCAGACAATGATCTTCAAAAAAACGGCGGACCTTTAATTGCAGATGATGATAACCGGGATGATCCAAACTGGTCACTCGCCAGCATCATCAGGCTTTCCGGCTTACGAGTTACTTGAACCTCCATCTCCGTTCAGAGAAAAGCCTGCAGGAGGTATTTATCCTGCGGACTTTTGGGGAATAGGGTTCTGTCTCTTTGTTAGAGAGAAAATAGCAGGAAGCGAATCATCAAATCGTCACGATATCCTTGTCGCTTTATACAATATCCCCATGAGGCATCGAATCGATGAACGATGTTACGATGTCGTTTTCTCAAAGCTCAAAGAAGTATCGGGAAGCCCTCAGCAAATAAACCCATTGCGCCGCATAACACGATCTACGTTACCATCGAGATCATCCACAAGAAGTGAGTCGCCGGGCTGAAGAATTCGGTCAATGATCGGGTCGGGCTACACACAATCGGTCCAGCCGATGTTTGATGGTGTGACTAACTTGATCGTGCATTATTGGATCAATGTGCGGCGTACCCTTGGCCGCGAATTGCGGCACTTTGCTGCAACGAAGTCGGCTACCAAGGGTTCTAGTCTGTCTGGATCATCACTGCAGCAAAACAGACCAAAAACAGCAAGAGTCTTGGAAGTTAAGCGCCAGTGAACAGGTGCTACGCTTCCCTGTCTGCGTGCTGACACGCACAGGTAGGTGAAATGACTAGGGAAAACAGGCATTCCATCCGTTCCTTAAATCACCGAGCAGAATGTTCGGAAACTGATCCGCTGTTTTGCCCTGGAGTTGACCGCCTCCGACAGTGCCCGATTGACCGGCATTCGCCTGAGCTCGGTACACCCGATTTCCCTCAAACTGCGCCAGCGCATCGCGGATTTTTGTGAACAACAATCGCCCTTTGTCGGCGCGGTCGAAGTGAATGAATCCTGCTTTGACCCGCAGCGCGGTCGCGGTGCCAAGCAGAAAACCCTCGTCTTTGGTCTACTCCAGCGCCACGGGCAGCGGTTCACGGAGATCCTGCCCGATGCCCGCAACGCCACCTGTCTGCGTGCATCGCACAGGCAGGCACTGCCAGCGGTGATCCGGGGAAAAGTCGCGCCCGAGAGCATGATCCACTCCGATGGTTGGCGGGGTGATCATGGCCTAGTCGATATGGGCTACGTCAGGCACTTTCGGGTTGCACACGGGGCCAATGCGTTTGCCAACCAGCCCAGTCACATCCATGGCATGGAGTCGTTCTGGGCCTCATACCATATTGAGCCAAACGGCGGCTGAGTGCCAGCAAAGGCATTTGTAGAGAGAGGTTTTATGATCATCTCAAAGAGACCGAATTTCGATTTAATCATCGCCGTGATACCCTCTATCAGGTTATCTTGAAACTGCTTCGCCTGCCTGTGCGTGTCCGCACGCAGACAGGTGAGAAGCCAATGCAGACCGCTTAACTTCCTAAGAGTCAAAATTTATATCAATGCGACAGGACTCCAGGGCTGAGTTGCAGCAAGACAGCGCATCATCTAAAATGGCTATCGTTGTCAGATGTCCTGATGGAGTAGCCGGATTAAAAATGCAGGGTGCGGTTATCCACGGCCAGGGCGGCCTCGTGCAGGGCCTCGGCCAGGGTCGGGTGGGCATGGATGGTGCGGGCTATGTCCTCGGCACTGCCGTCAAACTCCATCGCCAGCACGGCCTCGGCAATCAACTCTGATGCCGTTGGGCCGAGTATGTGAACGCCCAGGATACGATCGGTTTTTGCATCGCTGAGTATCTTCACCCTGCCGCTGGTATCGCCCATCGCCCGCGCCCGACCGCTGGCCATGAAGGGAAACTCACCCGCCCTGTATGCCGTCCCTGCACGCTTTAACTCTTGCTCGTTCTGGCCGGCCCAGGCGATCTCCGGCCAGGTGTAAATCACCCAGGGGATGGCATCATAGTTGATATGGCTTGCCTTGCCAGCGATGCGCTCGGCAACGGCGATGCCCTCCTCGGATGCCTTGTGTGCGAGCATGGGGCCTCTTACCACATCGCCGATGGCATACACATCGGGCAGGTTAGTCTTGCAATGATCATCGACCACAATGAAGCCGCGCTCGCTGATCGCAAGCCCGGCCTGTTCAGCTCCCAGACCGCTGGTATTCGGTTTTCTGCCAACGGCAACGATCAGCTTGTCTACCACCAGCTGTTGTTTACCTTCTTTATCCTCATAGGTGATGGTGACTTCCCGGTTATTGGAGCCGGTGCCGGTGACCTTGGCACCGAGGCGGACATCCAGCCCCTGTTTGCACAGGACTTTTTCGGCTTCTGTGGCGATCTGTCTGTCAACGGGGCTGAGAAACTCATCCATGGCTTCAAGGATAATGACCGTTGCGCCCAGCCGGTTCCAGACGCTGCCCAACTCCAGCCCAATCACGCCGGCACCGATAACGCCCAGCCGTCTGGGTACCTCCGTCATCGCCAGAGCACCGGTTGAGTCGAGAATTAATTCCTGATCGACAGGGGCAGGGGGGATCTGCATGGGCACGGAGCCGGTAGCCAGGATGATATGCCGGCCCTTGACGATATAAGGATCGGCCGCCTCGGCGGTATTGGGGCTGATCTCAATCTGCCCATCGCCAAGCAGCCTGCCGTGTCCCTGCAACCAGGCCACCTTGTGCTTTTTAAACAAGCCAGAGATGCCCTGTGTCAGTGTTTTCACCAGGGTGTTTTTGCGCTCCAGCATTTTGTGTATATCACATGTTGCTCCATGGGCATTGATGCCATGATGACTGGCTTCGTGTTTCAAAAACGCATAATGATGAGAGGTATCGAGCAGGGCTTTTGAGGGAATGCAACCGACATTCAGGCAGGTGCCGCCAAGCACAGGTTGATCTCTATCATTCAACCAGCCTTCAACACAGGCGGTGTTCAGGCCCAACTGGGCCGAGCG
This sequence comes from Gammaproteobacteria bacterium, assembly GCA_963422205.2. Taxonomy (GTDB): domain Bacteria; phylum Pseudomonadota; class Gammaproteobacteria; order Eutrophobiales; family Eutrophobiaceae; genus CAXMWX01. The sequence continues at coordinate 285,160 of CAXMWX010000003.1, forward strand.
GATGGCGGCAACATACCCGCCGGGGCCGCCGCCGATAACAACCACGTCAAAATTTCTCATCTCATCACCTTCGCCTTTAGATTTGCAGCAGCAGCCTGGCGGGGTCTTCCAGTTGCTGTTTGATTGTGACCAGAAAGGAGACGGCCTCGCGCCCATCAATGATGCGATGATCGTATGAGAGTGCCAGATACATCACCGGCCGGATAACCACCTGGCCATGTTCAGCGACCGGCCGCTCCTGAATCTTGTGCATCCCCAAGATCGCACTTTGCGGCGGGTTGATGATAGGCGTGGAGAGCAGCGAGCCGAAGATGCCGCCGTTGGTAATGGTAAATGTGCCGCCAGTGAGATCATCAATCGTGAGTTTGCTGTCGCGTGCTTTTGCGCCGTAATCTCTGATCTGTGCTTCAATTTCAGCGAAGCTCAAGGTATCGGCATCGCGCACAACCGGCACCACCAGCCCCCTGGGCGCACTGACCGCAATACCAATATCAAAATAGCCGTGATAGATGATATCGTTACCCGCTATGGAGGCATTGATGAGCGGGAATTTTTTCAGTGCCTCCACCGTGGCCTTGGTAAAAAATGACATAAAGCCCAGCTTCACGCCATGATTTTTTTCAAAGTCATCTTTGTAACGTTGACGCAGTTCCATCACTGGCTGCATATTCACGTCGTTAAACGTGGTCAGGATGGCGTTTTCCTGTTGTGCTGCTAACAGGCGCTCGGCCGTGCGCCGCCGCAGGCGGGTCATGGGCACCTGCTCTTCCAGTCGCCCGGCCTCTTTTGTTTCGGTGTTATCAATGGCTTCAGCCGCAGGTTGCAGGACAGGTGTATGGGCCGGTGCGGCGATGGGTGTTGGCGCTGGCGGGGGGGCAGCCTCACGCGGCTGCTGTTCGGGCGCCTCGCTCGCTTGCCGGGTGATGGGTGTGGTCGCTTCACTGACAGCAGGTGGCTTTGCCTGAAGCTGGTCAATGTGTGCCAGCACGTCTTCCCTGGTGATTCGATCATCGCTGTGACGGATATCAGCCGCATTCAGCCGATGTTCCTCCAACAGGTGGCGCACAGCGGGGCTTAGCTTGGCAGTCGCCAGACTGCCATCGTCCACTGGCAGTGATTGCTGTGTCGGTATGGCCGCTGGTGCGGGCGCTGCCGCCCTGGCAGCAGGTGCGGGTTTCACAGCGGCCTTGTCCGCAGCCCCAGCATCGGTGTTGATCCTGGCAATCACCTCATCGCTTGCCACATCTTCGCCATCGTTTTTGATGATCTCAACCAACACGCCATCATTCGGTGCCGCCACTTCCAGCGTGACCTTATCCGTTTCTATGTCGATCAGGGAATCGCCACGCAAGACCTTGTCTCCGGTTTTTTTATGCCAGTTCATTAGTGTTGCCTCGGCAACGGATTCTGCAAGAATCGGGACTTTGACTTCGACAAGCACGGGTTATCTCCTCACTAGGTTAGTCGATGATTATCGGATCATGTTGCCCAAATGCGCTGTAGCTGCCTGGGTAACTTCAAGTTTATCTAATTGCAGGGCATCTTCCACCAGTTGATTTTGTTGTAGCTGGTGCAGGCGCATATAACCTGCTGCCGGGGAGGCGGAATAAAAGCGCCCGGCATAACCGAATTTATGCTGCTCGTTAAGGCAGCCGATCATCGTCCCGCGCGATTGCATATAATACCAACTGCCCTGGTTTTTCGGCTCTTCCTGCACCCAGACAACTTCGCTTGCGTTTTTGTAGGACTGGATGATCGCTTTCAACTCCTCGCCAGGGAAGGGAAACAGCTGCTCCAAGCGTATGATAGCGATATTTTTTATCCCGTTTTCGCGTCTTGCCAGCAGCAGATCGAAATACACCTTGCCGCTACAGATCAACAGGCGGGTGATGTCGCCCTTGGGCAGCGCATCCGTCTCATCAATAACACACTGGAACCTGCCGTTGATCAGTTGCTCGCATGTGGAGGTGGACAGCTTGTTGCGTAGCAGGCTCTTCGGACTCATGACAATCAGGGGCTTGCGGTACGGACGGATGACCTGGCGCCTGAGCAGATGGAACATCTGTGCCGGGGTGCTGGGGAAACAGACCTGCATGTTATCGCGCGCGCATAATTGCAGGAAACGCTCCAGGCGTGCCGAGGAGTGCTCCGGCCCCTGGCCATCGTAGCCATGCGGCAGCAGCACGGTCAGGCCGCAATAGCGTCCCCATTTGGCCTCACAGGAGCTGATAAACTGATCGAAGACCACCTGTGCGCCATTGGCAAAATCACCAAACTGTGCCTCCCAGATGACCAGGGCATTGGGCTCAGAGGAACTGTAGCCGTACTCAAATGCCAGCACGGCCTCCTCAGACAGCGTGGAATTGATCACCAGGAAAGACGGCTGGCCATCTTTGATATGTTGCAGCGGTAGAAATTTATCGCCATCGGCCTGGTTATGAATGACGGCATGGCGATGAAAAAACGTCCCCCGGCCGCTGTCCTGGCCGGAGATGCGTATCGGGAAGCCTTCCCCCAGCAGGGCGGCATACGCCAAGTTCTCGGCGAAACCCCAGTCCATATCCAACTCACCGGCGCCCATTTTTGCCCGGTTTTTCAAGATGCGGGCAACAGTCGGGTGCAGGTCAAAATGTTCAGGGACGGTGGTCAGGATGGCGGTTAATTCGGCGATGGCCGCCGCTGTGATCGCCGTATCCACCGGCGCATCCCATGAAGTGTCTCTGAAAGGATCGAAGTTGATCAAATACCGGGTATCGGCATGCGTTGCTTTGGTGCCGGCAACGCTCTGGTTGGACTCCAGTGAATCAATGTACGTTGCTGCCATCCGGGTTGCCTCATCGGCATCCACAATGCCTTCCTGGATTAGCTTCTCAGTATAGATGTCGCGCACGTTTTTGTGCTGGCGTATGGCTTTGTACATGAGCGGCTGGGTGGCCGCCGGTTCATCGGACTCGCTGTGGCCGTGCTTGCGATAACACACCATATCAATGACGACATCTTTTTTGTATCGGTTGCGAAAATCCAGGGCGATTTTGGCGACATGCACAACGGCCTCTGGATCATCGCCATTGACATGGAAGATCGGCGCCTGCACCATCTTGGCGACATCCGTGCAGTACAGGGTGGAACGTGAGTCCAGCGGATCGCTGGTGGTGAAACCGATCTGATTATTGACGATGATATGCACGGTGCCACCCGTGCTGTAACCACGGGTCTGCGATAAGTTAAACGTCTCCATCACCACGCCCTGGCCGGCGAAAGCCGCATCGCCGTGGATGATGATGGGCAGGACCTGATTACGGGCCTTGTCATCACGGCGGTCCTGTCTTGCCCGCACCGAGCCTTCAACCACCGGATCGATGATCTCCAGGTGCGAGGGATTGAACGACAGGGTCAGATGCACCACGCCGCCGGCGGTCTGGATGTCTGAAGAATAGCCTAAGTGGTATTTCACATCGCCGGAAGCGGAGTTTTCGATCTCCCCATCAACATGCTTGCCTTCAAACTCGCCGAATAACTCATGCGGCAGCTTGCCGATGATGTTGACCAGCACATTTAACCGGCCCCGGTGCGCCATGCCAATCACCGCCTCGCGGACGCCGGCCTGACCGGCCCCCTGCACGATCTCATCTAACAGGGGGATCAGGGATTCACCACCTTCCAGGGAGAAACGCTTCTGGCCGACGTACTTGGTGTGCAGGTATTCTTCCAGCGCATTGGCGGCGATGATCCGATCAAGGCAGCGCTTCTTTTTGGCATCATCGAACAACGGCAGGCCCCGGGTCTCTTCCAAGTGCTGTTGTATCCAGCGCTTTTGCTCGGTCTCATTGATGTGCATGTACTCAGCGCCAATCCTCTGGCAGTAGGTGGCCTTGACGATGTGGATGATGTCTTTCAGCGGCAGTTGATCCGGCGCAAACAACGAGCCAGTGTTAAATGCCTGCTCCCTGTCCGCCTCAGTAAAATGGTAATACGCCGGGTCCAGCTCAGGGATTTTTTGTCTGGCATACTGCTGTAAGGGGTCCAGCTCGGCCTGTTGATGGCCACGAAAACGGTGGGCGTTGATTAACTGTAGCACGGCGGCCTGTTTTTTGTTATCGATGGCCTGCGGGGCGCCTGGCCGCGGCATGGCGATTTGTGGTTTGTTCTTGCTCGCGGCGTTAAGAAAAAATGCCTGCACCCTGGAATGGGCGACATCGGTTCCATTGGGCTCGGCCTCGGTCATGCGGCGAAAATAATCCTGCCATTGTTGGGCGAGTGCGGCGGGATTCTCCAGATATTGCTCATACAGGGCTTCGATAAAGGCCGCATTGCCGCTGTACAAACAGGACGGACCGGGGTTGCTCATCGTTCTTCTCCGCTATGTTGGGTCATGGGTACACGGGGTGTATCGGCTGAAATTTCTGCAATTTATGCGTTGTTTTCGTTATCTCAAGCACCAGGCGATGGGTATTTTAGCCGCTGCCGGCAAAACTTTAAGGCCCCCAAGTGTAAACTATACGCCTGTTTTATCCTATTATCTCCTGCCAGCATTGCCTGGAAATTTGCCTTATGACTTGCGATGACTTCTGTCTGGCCTGTATGCTGTCAGTCTTGCATAATAATAACACTGGGGTCAGGACTCCAGATGAGAAGCCGCCAAGGGAGGTAGAGATGTCCAGAACAGTCACCATTACTGATAATGAGACCGGCAAGCAGATTGAATGCCCGGTCGCCGTGGGTACTTACGGTGCGCCGGTCATCAATACCAAAAAGCTGTACAGCGAGCTGGGTATGTTTACCTACGATCCCGGCTATGCGACCACCGCCAGTTGCCAAAGCGCCATTACCTATCTTGATGGCGAGCAAGGCATTCTCATGCACCGGGGCTACTCCATTGAAGATCTGGCCGAGCACAGTCATTTTCTTGAAGTCGCTTATTTGCTTATTCATGGGGAATTACCCACCGCCAAGGAAATGCAGGAGTGGGATCATGCGATCAAAATGCACACCATGACCCACGAACACCTGTCGCGCTTCTATAATGGCTACCGCTATGATGCCCATCCCATGTCCATCATGGCCGGGGTGACCAGTGCTGTGGCCTCTTATTATCATGATGCGACCGATATTCATGATCCGGCAAGTCGGCTGGTCACCGCCAGGCGCATTATTGCCAAGATGCCTAATATTGCTTCGAAGTGCTATCGCTATGCCTCTGGCCTGCCATTCGTCTACCCGGATAATAATCGCGGTTATGTGGAAAATTTCATGTACATGACGTTTTCCTGGCCCTCGGAAGAGTATGTGCCCTCGCCCGTGGCCGTGCGGGCGCTGGAATTGCTGTTTATCCTGCATGCCGATCATGAGCAGAATGCCAGTACCTCCACTGTGCGTCTGGCCGGCAGTTCCGAGAGTAATCCCTATGCCTGTATCGCCGCTGGCATTGTCACCTTGTGGGGCCGGGCGCACGGCGGGGCCAATGAGGCAGTGATACGGATGTTGGAAGAGATAGCAGAGCTTAAACACATTCCGGCGTTTATTGCACGTGCCAAAGACAAAGATGATCCGTTCAGGCTGATGGGGTTTGGTCATCGTGTGTACAAGAATTATGATCCCAGGGCGAAGATCATCCACACGGCCTGTCATGATCTGTTGCAGGAGATGAGCCTTAACCAGCCATTGTTTGAAATTGCCATGGAGTTGGAAAGAATTGCCCTGGAGGATGAATATTTTATCGAACGCAAACTGTATCCCAATGTTGATTTTTATTCCGGGTTGATATATCAGGCATTGCGGATTCCAACCTCCATGTTCACGGTCATGTTTGCCCTGGCGCGCAGTGCCGGCTGGATAGCCCAATGGATGGAGTTCCTGGGGGATGAGGAATTTCGCATTGGCCGGCCGCGGCAGCTCTACACTGGTGCAGAGGCACGTGCGTATGTGCCGGTTGATAAACGGTAATTAAGATAACACCCCCCCGACCAGATCATCTATTAACCAGGAGTTATACAGCCATGAAGACCCCCGTTCGTGTTGCGGTGACCGGTGCCGCCGGGCAAATCGGTTACGCGTTATTATTCAGAATTGCCGCCGGTGCATTCCTGGGTAAAGATCAGCCTGTCATTTTACAACTGCTTGAGGTCACGCCGGCCCTGAAGGCCTTGCAGGGCGTGGTGATGGAGCTCTATGACTGTGCTTTTCCCTGTCTGCACGAGATAACGAGCAGCGATGATCCGAATGTTGCGCTTAAGGATACAGATTATGCCTTTCTTGTTGGCGCCAAGCCGCGCGGCCCGGGGATGGAAAGGGCGGATTTACTGATCGGTAATGCCGCTATTTTTGCAGCACAGGGCAAGGCGTTGAACGATCACGCCAGCCGTGATGTGCGGGTGATCGTGGTGGGTAATCCGGCGAACACGAATGCCTTGATTACGATGCACAATGCACCTGCTATTAATCCGGCACAGATCACGGCGATGATGCGCCTGGATCACAATCGTGCCCTGGCGCAGTTGGCGGCGAAGACGGGCCGGCCGGTTGCCATGATTAAACACATCACTGTCTGGGGTAACCATTCAACCACGCAGTATCCAGACCTGCATCATGCCGTGGTCGATGGAACACCAGCGATGGAACTGGTTGAGCAGCACTGGTATGAGTCAGAGTACATTCCACGAGTTGCCAGGCGCGGTGCTGAAATTATTGATGCACGCGGTGCTTCCAGTGCGGCATCGGCGGCCAGTGCGGCCATAGATCACATGCGTGACTGGGCTTATGGCACGGCAGATGACGACTGCACCAGCATGGCCGTGCCAAGTGATGGCTCTTATGGTATCGCCGAGGGCATTGTGTATTCTTTCCCGGTGCGTTGTCGCCATGGTGCGTATGAGATTGTGCAGGGGCGTGATATCAATCCATTCTCTCATGCCAGGATGCGTACAACTGAACAGGAACTGCACCAGGAGAGAGAAGCCATAAAACATCTGCTGGCTTAACGCGCCCACGCCCGAACACAGCGATGAAGGACAAACAAGCCAATATTGATGCACAGGGATACCGGGCAAATGTCGCCATCGCTATCTGTAACCAACAGGGGCAATTATTCTGGGGCAAGCGCCTGGGTATGGATGCCTGGCAGTTTCCACAGGGCGGCGTCAAGCGGCATGAGTCCACGGAAGCGGCGATGTATCGTGAGTTGCACGAGGAGACCGGCCTGCGGCCTGAGCATGTTCAGGTGTTGGGGGCAACGCAGGGCTGGCTTCGCTACCGGTTGCCGAGGCGGTATATTCGTAAAAATTCTTCTCCGCGCTGCATTGGGCAAAAGCAGATCTGGTATCTGCTAAGACTCATCGGCCATGAGAGTGCGGTTGATCTGGCTTCATGCGGGCAACCTGAGTTTGATGGCTGGCGCTGGATAGATTTCTGGCAGCCGGTTGATGAGGTGGTCGCCTTTAAGCGAGGTGTCTACAAGCGCGCGCTGACGGAATTAAACCATTTGCTCCAGCGTACATGATGACTGCCGGTTGCCTGCGATCCCAGGATCGTTCCAGGGGGTGGCGGGGATGATGGTATGGCATGATAAGGATCAGCTGGCCGGTGGCGGTGCCGTCCGGTTGGATTTCTCCATCATTAACAAGGGCAGCAAGCGGCGGATGGATCGCCCTTTGATTTGCTCAAGCATGCCTTTATAGAAGTCCGGGTGAATCTTTTTCTCTGCCAGTTGCTCATCCAGCCGCTGTAGCACAGGTGTGCATTTGTCCACGGCCAAACCGGCGATCTTGCGAACATCGTCATGGCTGTCGAGAAGTTCCAGTGACGATTGCTGGATGCAGACAGTAAAGCGGCTGTTGGCCTCGGTGACAAGCTGTACATCCTCTGCGGTCAAGCTGCGCCGCCCCATATCAGCAGCCACAGCAGTCAAGGCAATGCACAATAAGGCGGCCCCGGAACAGCAGGCGTACAGATACTGCTGCCGTTTTTTCGGGCAGGCCGGCGTTATCATTCCAGCAGGCTTCTCAGCATCCAGGCATTTTTCTCGTGGATCTGCATTCTCTGGGTCAGCAGGTCGGCGGTCGGCTCATCATTGGCCGCCTCGACCACCGGAAAAATACGCCGTGCTGTCTTGACCACGGCTTCCTGACCGCTGACCAGTTGCCTGATCATCGCCGTTGCATCCAGCTTGTCGGTGGCCTCTGCTATGCTTGACAGTTCAGCGAATTGTTTATACGAACCGGGGGCGATACACCCTAAGGCCCGGATGCGCTCGGCAATCTCATCAACCGCCGTGGCCAATTCGGTATAATGCTGCTCAAACAGTGTGTGTAATGTGGAGAACATCGGCCCGGTGACATTCCAGTGAAAATTATGCGTCTTCAAATACAAGGTGTAACTATCGGCCAGCAAGTGTGATAAACCCGCAGCAATCTGTTCTCTTTCTGCGGCGGGTATCCCAATATCTATGTCCATCATGATTTTCCTCCTGACGGGGTTTGCGATTATTGTAACGTATAACAACGCTCAAGTGCGGCTTATCTACCCGTTCAAATGAGCGCAGGATTAAAATACCGCAATATACGGTACACTAGCCCTATGATTAACGGCCTCAAAGTGCTTGCCCTGGTGTTTTTACAGATCTGCCTGTTGCGAAGAGCACCGCAGGATATCCCGGCCTCATCGCTGCTGCTGGCGATGACCTTGCTGCTGCATTTTTTATTCACCGTGCTGGCGGCGATGCTCGATCCAAACCCGCAGCAGGTGATGCTGATAGCCGTGATTGAGTGTCTGTGCCTGCTGGCGTTTGTTTATGTGGTGTTGCTGTTACGCTCCCGCACGAACAGGTGGCAGCAAACCGTGACCGCTTTGGTTGGCACCGGGATAATCATCAAGCTCATTTTTTTTCCTGTGCTGATGTTGCTGCCTGGGGGCGGTGGTTTGCATGAGACGCCCACGTCAGTGATGTGGGCAGTGTGGTTGCTGTCTTTGTGGGGTTTGCTGGTGCTGGCGCATATTTTCCGGCATGCCTTGTCTGTACCGTTTATCCTCGGTGCGGCGGTAGCCATTGCTTACTGTGCTGTCAATGTGACGGCGATTTCCCAAGCGCTTAACTGGACAGCGACATGAGGCTGCATATCCTGGGTATTTGCGGTACGTTTATGGGCGGGCTGGCCAGGCTGGCCAAGGCTTCAGGCCATCAGGTAACAGGCAGCGATGCCGATGTGTATCCGCCGATGAGTGAGCAGTTGCACACCGCCGGGATCACGATTCATCCTGGCTATCAACCTGAAGCTATTCCGAAAGACGTTGATCAGGTGATTATTGGCAACGCCTTGTCACGTGCCAATCCGGCGGTTGAGTATGTTCTTGATAACGACATACCCTATATCTCCGGCCCGCAGTGGCTGGCTGAAAATATTTTACGCAACCGCCATGTCCTGGCGGTCAGCGGCACCCACGGCAAGACCACGACCGCCAGTATATTGGCCTGGCTATTGGAGGCAAATGGCAAAAAGCCAGGGTTTTTGATCGGCGGTGTGGCTGAGAATTTCGGTGTCTCTGCACGCCTGGGAGAGTCGGGTTTATTCGTAATCGAGGCGGATGAATATGACAGCGCTTTTTTCGACAAGCGTTCCAAGTTCATCCATTACAAACCGAAGACACTGATCATCACGAATATTGACTTTGATCATGCGGATATTTTTCGTGATCTGGACAGCATCCTTGATCAGTTTCATCATCTGGTTCGGATTGTGCCGGCAAACGGTCAGATTATCATCAACACGGATATGCGCCCCTGCCTGAGGCTACTGGAGAGGGGCAGTTGGAGTCGGCTGATTAGCTTCGGTGAGTCTGCTGATGAATGGTGCCTGGCTGAAGCCAATGCCGAGTATTCGGCATTTACAGTACAGCATCAGTTGCGATCAGTCGCTGAGGTAAGCTGGCCACTGCTTGGCAGCCACAATGCCTTAAATGCGCTGGCGGCGATGATTGCCGCCCGGCAGGTGGGTGTGACGCCGGCCTCCGCCGCCGTTGCGCTGGCAGGATTTAAGGGCGTTAAAAGACGGTTGCAGAAGCTGGCAGTGATCAAAGGCGTGCATCTGTACGATGATTTTGCCCATCACCCGACGGCAATCCGGCTGACATTGCAGGCCTTGCGTGCACATATCAGCGGCGGCAGAATAATTGCGGTGCTGGAGCCTCGTTCCAACACCATGAAGATGGGAAGACACAGGCACACGTTAGCGGCGGCGCTTGAGGGTGCAGACTGCATCTGTGTATATCAACCGGCCAACCTGGGCTGGGACTTGTCCGAAGCGATGAATGGCATCCAGCACAAGTGCAGCATCCATGCCGATGTGCAGGAGATCATTGATGCCCTGCAACTGACGCTGAGGACCAACGATCATGTCATCATCATGAGTAACGGCAGCTTTGATAATCTGCATCAGCGCCTGTTGGAGAGCTTGTGAAGCGCCTGCCGGTCTTTCCGCTCTCTACCGTGCTTTATCCTCACGCCTTGCTGCCGTTGCGGATATTTGAAACACGTTATGTGGATATGGTCAGCGACTGCCTGAAGAACGGATCAGGTTTTGGCGTTTGTCTGATAAAGCAGGGTCAGGAGACAGGCGCGGCGGCGCACTGCTTTGCTCTCGGCACCTGTGCTGAGATCATCGACTGGACGCAATGTGACGATGGGCTGTTGGGTATTATGGTAACAGGCACGCGGCGGTTTCGGGTGCTGGATAAAACAGTCAGAAAAGATAAGCTGATTGTGGGAGAGGTTGAATGGCTGGATGAGGCGCACGAGGGGGTGGAATTGCCGGGTTTGGAGATCATCAAGCAGGTGTATACGGATATTCTGGACAACTATGATACGCCTTACAGTCAGGATAAGGCAGATGCGTCCGCAGCGGTGGCATGTTATCGGCTGGCGGATTTGCTGCCCATTGATATGATGATAAAACAGCATATCCTTGAAGCCCCTGATCTGCAAACACGCATAGAGATATTGCTCGCTGTGCTGAAGAATGCCGTGCTTGCCAGGGCTAATCAGCGTTCCCGGCTGATGTGAAATAAGGGATCACGCTATGCAATACGACAGGGGAACGATTAACCCGCCGTATATTTACGGCCTGATCCCGTTTATCTATATCGCCGAATCCTTGCAGCTTGTGTTGTATATCAGTGCCATGCTGGTGGTGTTATTCTTGCTCTGTATGCTCACTGTCCATCTATGCCGTGATGTTATTCTCTATAACAATAAATATCTTTTTTTTGCGCTGATCAGCACCGCCTGGGTGAGTATATTTTCCCTGCTGCTTGAAGCCTGGTTTTATCCGTTCAAGCAAAGCCTGGCCGTATACCTGTTTATTCTGCCGATGAATACGACCCTGGTGTGTTGTCTGGATGATTGCCTGCACAGGCAGCATCGCCGCCTGTGCAAGCCAGCCATTATTTGTGCAGCCGGTGCGCTGTTATTTGCGCTGCTGCGCGAACTCTTATCAACCGGAGCGGTGCAGTTACGCCTGCCTTTCGCCCGGCCAGACAGCGCTGTGCTGTGTGTGCTTGGCTGTGATGTGCAGGCAGGGATTTCACTCTTCGCCTACAGTGCCGGCGGCCTGCTGCTGGCGGGCGTGCTGTTAGCCATCTTTAATAAACTCACCGCCGAGTAAGCGTAATTCGGTGGTGCTGTGCCGCCGCTGTTTGCCCGGCGGTATTGTCACAGACAAGCCAGGAGAGAGAGCCAGGGGGGAGAGTAGTGAACAAAAAGCAGCGAGTGCATATTTTTACCCGGCTATCTGCCCAACACCCGGAGCCCACAACTGAGCTGGATTATCAAAATACGTTTCAGTTGTTAATCGCCGTCATCTTATCTGCCCAGGCCACCGATGTCAGTGTCAACCGGGCAACGAGCACGCTGTTTGCGCTTGCAGGCACGCCTGAGGAGATGCTGGCGCTGGGTCTTAAAGGCTTGAAAAAATATATCAAAACCATTGGCCTGTATAACACCAAGGCGGCGAATATCATCAACACATGTCAGCACCTGATCGATGAGCATAACAGCGAAGTTCCCGGGGACCGGGAGTCGCTGGAGAGATTACCTGGCGTTGGTAGAAAAACCGCCAATGTCATTTTAAACACAGCATTTGGCCTGCCGGTGATTGCTGTTGATACCCATATTTTTCGCCTTGCCAACCGCACGGGACTTGCCCCGGGCAAAAATGTCAGGGAGGTTGAAGAGCGGCTGATGCAGTCTGTGCCGGATGAGTTCAAGCAGCATGCACATCACTGGCTGATATTACATGGGCGCTACACCTGTCTGGCACGCAAGCCCAAATGCGGGGCATGTTGTATCTATCAATACTGTGAATGGCCGGATAAAAAAGACTCTCGCTGATGCAGGCGACAGACCCGTGACAGTCTGGGTTAGACCAGCCGGTTAGACAAAGAAAATACGATGTCAGCGACAGGGATTGGGGCCGGGAAGGCCCTTGGCTTGATGGCCGCCCATGAACGGTAGCGGGCGATTAGACCATGGGCAGTCAAGCAGCACAGGTGTTTGCCTTTTTGCCCGGCAGAGCGCTATGCGGTGGAGAACTCCATCTTGATACTCGCCAACTCGATCAGGTCGCCATCTTTTATCTTGTAGGCCTTGGGGCCGATGGGCTCGCCGTTCACAGTCGGGTAGCGCTTGCCATCGCCATCACTTTCAATATGGGTGAGGAAATAGCCTTGTGGGCGGCGTGAGATAACCGCCACCTGGGTGCCGGGCTTGCCCAGAGTGATCAGCGCCTTTGTCAATTCCAGCTCTTTGCCGGCAATCGGCCCGTTCAAGACGGTGAGGTGTCCGAGCGGCATACCACCACCAGCAGCCGCCTGGGCGGCGCCCGCTGCCGGGGCGGCGGCGCCTGCTTTTTCAGCCGCCTGGGCGGCGGCCACGGCCGCACTGGCTGATCCTGGCTTGATGATCATGGTTTTTTCGAACTCATCATCATCTGCCGTGGCATGTTCGTTGACGTATTTAAGTTCGTGCTTACCAATGGCGACGACATCGCCGTCTTTAAGTGCATGTTTTTTAACGAGCTTGCCGTTGACATAGGTGCCATTGGTGCTGCCCAGGTCCTCCAGAAAGGAGTCATCCAGGATAGTGATCACCAGCGCATGTTTGCCACTGACGGCAAGATTGTCTATCGGTATGTCATTTTCAGCTTTTCGCCCGATGGTAAGACGCTCTTTACCGAGTTCGTATTCACCTTGAACGACGCCATTTAAGCTCAGAACTAACTTGGCCATGGTTGTTTTGCCCTATTTTCCCCAGACTTCAAAAAAACGGTGGATTAGCTGCCTGAAAAAGCCCCCAGAGGAGGAGAATTCCCCTAATATTCTGATGAGTATTATGGAAATGTTGTCTTTGCCTCCTTTTTCGTTGGCTTTTTTTACCAATTCATTGGCAGCTTGTACAAGATTAACACTATATTTACTTAGGATTAAGTCAATTTCCTCATCATCTACCATATCATTTAATCCGTCAGAACACAGCAGATAAATATCATCAATGCTGACTTGCTCCTCCATCACATCGATGTCCACGCTCGCTTCAATACCCAATGCACGGGTCACCAGATTCCTTGGCGTTTTCTCCATCGCCTCCTCTGGCGTGTACAGACCACGGTCTATAACTTCTTGAATTAACGAGTGATCTTTAGTGATCTGTCCAAAATTTCGGCCACGTTTTCGGTAGAGCCTTGAATCACCGACATGGGCTACCGTGACCATATCATCATGAAATATACAACTGACGATAGTCGTACCCATGCCACGGCATTCTGCATCTTGCTGCCCTATGTTGTAAATATTTGAATTTGCTGAGGTTAATGCCTGTTGCAGGACTTTTGAGACAGCCGTCATACCTGATTTTGGCTCTACCTGACTGGTTTTAATACGGTGGATATTTTGCAGAATTTCATGGTGGGTGGCGGTCACGGCTATAGCACTGGCGACTTCACCGGCCTTGTATCCCCCCATGCCATCCGCCAGGAGGGCAACCCCCTTGTTCAGATGCGTTAAGGTGCTGTCTTCATTGTGTGGGCGAATTTTACCCACATCCGAGACATTGATGATTTCAATTTTATCTGCCAGCGCCATTATTTTCGGTAAATCAATCAGTTAGCATTATCTCTATGTGATAAAAACCTGCCATCCCAACATGCCAACTTCTCATTAAGCTAGCAAATACAATAATTTGCAGGTCTTTATTATAGTAAAAAATAATCAAAGTGCATCATACATGACTCTGGAGCATTGGCATAGTACCCGAAGAAATCCTTATTTAGGCTTATAATTCATGCAGTTATATGATAATGCACGTATTTACTATCAGCCGCACCACCTGTTCACTGCCTCCTGTGCCGCTGTTTCTGCCTTCAGGCGCTCTGCCTCGGAATAGATGCGTGGATTTCTGGGGTTGTCCGTTTTCTCATAGATAAACCTGGCGGTTGTCATGCCCTTCAGCCTTGTGCGGGCTTGGATGCAGTTTTCCTTTTTCCGTTTTTCAGCTGCTGCCGCTGTTGCCCGTTTTGCCGCTCTTTCCTGTCGATCTTCGGCGTAAATATCCAGCAGGCGCTGACGCCGCTCCCGCCTGTGTTCACGTGTTGGGTCTGAAGGCGAATGCGTATGAGAGGGGATATCGACTGGCTCGGCCTGTTCACTTTCGGCTTTATCGGCGAAGTGTACCCGGCCCTGCTCGTCCTGCCAGGTGTAGATATCAGCCGCATCAGCCGGAGACAGCAATAACAGGCAGAGAACGCCTGTCGCTGCCGTCAGATATGACCGGGGGAGACAGGGACAGGGATAGGGACAGGCCAGCCGCCGCCGGACAGGCTCAGCGCTCAAGATGGTGTTTTTTATCCACAACATCTTTCCAGTCATCGGCATCAGCGGGGGCGTCCTTCATTTCGTTAATGACCGGCCATTCTTTTGACAATTCAGCATTCAGGCCGATGAACTCCTGCATCGCCTGCGGGACATCCTCCTCGGCCATAATCGCTTCAATCGGGCATTCAGGCTCACACAGTGTGCAGTCTATACATTCGTCCGGGTCAATGACCAGCATGTTCGGGCCTTCGTGAAAACAGTCTACCGGACAGACTTCAACACAGTCTGTGTATTTGCATTTAATGCAATTCTCTGTAACGACAAATGCCATCGTAAACCCCGCCAGTTAATCGTTCTTGGGATGTGCATGATACTCTGTTCCCGTACCTTAACAAAAGCCTTTTTAAGATCAGCCCGGCGCCCGGCCATTGCCCTGCCGATGACTGATTTACAGGCCCAGGACCTCTGCTGTGATCGGATTACCCTGGTGCATGCTGAGTATACCAACCCCGTGTTTAATGATGCACTGCTGAATTGAAAGCGGTAGCTGATCGTTATCGGATTCATGATAGTCACAGGCGATTTTTGCCGGATTTTGCCCATCACGGCGTACCCCGATGACGCCGCCAAGTGATGTAATCTCGTTGATAATCGCCTCTGACAAGGCGGGTGCGGTGGTGAAATGCAGTACCGCATTCATCTGGCGTAATTCAGCGATCGTTGTGTTGGTGATGAGCCTGCCCGCCTCAAGCACAAGCACACGGTGACACAGATCCTCAATTTCATACAGATTATGCGAGCTGATAATGATACTGCCCGCCTCGGCATTGTGACGGATGAACTGGCGTATCTCATCGGCGATGACCGGATCAAGGCCAGCGGTCGGCTCATCCAGAATGATCAACGCCGGGCTGCCGAGGAAGGCCTGTGCTATCCCCAGCCGTTTGCGCTGACCATAGCTCATGGCCTCAGGCCGCTTGTGCGCCTCATTTGCACCACCGATCTGTACCAGCAGGCGGCTGACTGCCTGTTCGGCCGCTTGCTTGCTGTTGCCTTGCAGGCGGGCGAATTGCACCAGCTGCTTGCTGACCGCCACCCCCGGTTTGAAGTGGGCTTCCTGTAACAGGCTGCCAATCCTGCCGGACAGCATCGTGCAGGCAGGGGATTGTCCCAGTACCCGAATAAGGCCACCATCCGGTTTCAGGGCGCCAGCGATCAGTGCCAGCAGCGTGGTCTTGCCCGCACCATTTTTCCCGACCAGCCCGGTAATCCCGCCGGGCGGTAAAGACAAGGTGATATCATCGAGCGCCCGCACCCGCCCATAATGCTGGCAAAGTTGATGCGTCTCGAGCAGCGCGGGCATCAGAAAAGACGCCGCCGAAATACCCACCAGGCCAGGGCGCCGTACACCATCGTATAGACTGACATGGCCGCCATGCCCCTGATCGCCTCTGACCAGTCGGTATGCAGTAGCGATGCCTTAAAAAAATTAGGCAACAGGTAATTGAGCAGCGTGATGCTGTTATCTGTCCAGGTGTTGATAAAGATGATCACCAGCAAAGCCATATAGCAAAGGCCGCCCAGGAACAAGGCAGCCAGAGCTGAGCGTGCGATCACCGAGATCACGGCCATAAAAGCAACCAGGCTGGCGGCATAGAGCAGGATTTTTATTTCTATGGCCAGCAGATAGGCCAGGATATCGATGACCGGCTGTTCAACATGACCACTGCACAGGATGGCGATGATGAGGCCCATGCCCCCCAGGCCGAGCAATAACACGCAAAGTGCGCTCAGGTAACGGGCAAAAAATATCTCCAGCCGGCTGCAACGGTTGCCCAGCAGACGAAAATAGCCGCTGCCCAGATCGGAGGAGAACTGATCGCAGGCAGCAAGTGCGGCATACAGCGGCATGGCGTTCATATTGAAGATAAAGTAAAAAGATAACAAAGGGGCATTATCAACGAATAGCCTGGTTGCGGCGGCATGGTCGATCAATGCCGTGATAAACACAATCCCCAGCTGCTGTATCCACCGGGAAGCCGACTGATCAAACTGATAGCTGATGACCGCCCAGAAGATAACAAACGGCAGCAGGAAGACCAGGCCCTTAGGTCGGCTGAGGGCGTATTGCAGGTCAAACAGGATCAGCAAACCCAGATGGTGCAAGCGCATGACAGGTTGAGGTTAGGGTCAGGAAGACAGCGTGTGCAGGCGGTACAGCAATTCCAGCGCCTGTTTCGGTGTCAACTCATCCGGGTTACTATCAGCCAGTGCCTGCAATGCGGGATGCAGCACGGGCAGTGCGTTGTTGAATAAATCGGCTTGTACTGCCGTGCCCGGTGCTGTGCTGCCGCTCTCCAGTTGTTGCAGATAGGCATTTGCATGGGCAATGACGGCAGATGGAATCCCGGCCAGTTGCGCCACCTGCAAGCCATAGCTTTGATTGACCGCCCCCGGTTTGACGCTGTGCAGAAAGATGATCGCCTCATTATGCTTAACCGCATCCAGATGCACGTTTCTGGCCTGCGGCAGTTGGTCTGGCAAGATGGTCAATTCGAAATAATGGGTGGCAAACAGCGTAAACGCCCCGGTTTTTTCCGCCAGGTAATGGGCGCTCGCCCAGGCTAGAGACAGGCCATCATAGGTGCTGGTGCCACGGCCAATCTCATCCATCAATACCAGGCTGTTGGCGGTGGCATTGTTAAGAATATTGGCCGTTTCGGTCATCTCCACCATGAACGTGGATTTGCCTTCGGTGAGATCATCAGCAGCGCCAATGCGGGTAAATATCTTGTCTATTGGCCCGATGTCCGCTCGCTCTGCCGGCACGAAGCAGCCAATATGCGCCAGGATGACGATGATGGCGGCTTGCCGCATATAGGTGGACTTGCCCCCCATGTTAGGGCCGGTGATGATCAGCATACGAGTCTCCTCATCCAGCCGGGTGTCGTTGGCGATGAATGTCCTGGACTGTAACTGCTCAACGACAATATGGCGGCCGGCGATGATCTCCAGCCCCGGCGGCTGGCGAAATGTCGGCTGCGCCAGGTTTAGGACATCCGCACGCTCAGCGAATGCCGCCAGAATATCCAGCTCGGCAATCGCCCCGGCCGTCTGTTGTAATGCCGTCAGGCAGGCATGACAGCTATCCAGCAAGCCGGTGAATAATTCCTTCTCCCGGGCCAGGGCTTTTTCTCTGGCGCTCAAGGCCTCATTTTCGAATGCTTTAAGTTCCGGCGTGATGAAGCGTTCAGCGGCCTTTAAGGTTTGCCGGCGCTGGTAGTTGGCCGGCACCTTATTGCTATGCAGCCGGCTGACTTCAATATAATACCCATGCACGCGGTTAAAGCCGGTCTTCAAGGAATGGATGCCGGTGCGGTTTTTCTCTTTCTGTTCGAGTGCGGACAGAAAATGACTGCTGCCCTGATGTAATGCACGCAACTCATCCAGCAGCTTATCATAGCCATCGGCGATCACATTGCCATCACGTATCAATGCGGCGGCGTTCTCGGCCAGGCTGCGGTTAAGCTCATCGCTGAGATCGCTGAAATCGGCAATGCCATCGGCCAAGGCGGCTATCCTGGGGCTGTCGTACTGTGTCAACGCCTGCTTGAGTGCGGGCAGCGCATTCAGGGTGTTTTGCAGTTGCAGCAGGTCTCGGGGCTGGGCGGAGTACAGGGCGATGCGGCTGAGGATACGTTGCAGATCAGCGATGCTGCACAAACCGGAGCGCAACTCGACATAACGTTTGCTGTAGAGCAGGGTGGCAACCGCATCATGCCGATGTTTCAGCCTCTGCTGATCGCGTATTGGCCGCCTTAACCAGCGCCGCAACTCACGGCTGCCCATCGCCGTACAGCAGCTGTCAATGACCCGCAGCAGGCTGTGCTCTTTGGCCCCCGACTGGCTGGCTTCCAACTCCAGGTTACGCGCACAGACCGGGTCAAGCGTGATGCTCTCATCGAGGGTTTGAATCCGTGGCGGTTCTATGTGCGGCAGCTCGTGGCGGATGGTCTCGTTGGCATAATGCAGCAAGGCCGCCAGCGCCGTGACGGTATCCGGCAGCCCGGCCAGGCCAAGGCCATCCAGATGCTGAATGCGGTATTGTTGTTTTACTATCCGCACCGCACCCTGCGGCTCGAATTGCCAGGCGGGCAGGGCGGTCACACACTCATGCTGGCTGGCAAGCTCGGCCTGTAGCGAATCGCCCTCGGCCAGCAGGATCTCGGCGGGCGCCAGTCGATGCAACTCGCCCAGCAGGTGCTCACGATTGTCAAGCTGCTGGACGACTGTCCGGCCGGTGGATATCTCAAGGCAGGCGATGGCAATGCCGCTGCTGCCCGGGTGGACGGCGAGCAGCAGGTTTTCTGTCTTGTCATCGAGCAGCGCCTCTTCGGTCAGGGTGCCGGGGGTAATGATGCGGCTAATCTCACGCTTTACCGGGCCCTTAGCCAGTGCAGGGTCGCCAATCTGCTCGCAGATAACCACGGACTCGCCCAGCTTGACCAAGCGCGATAAGTAGCTGTCCACGGTATGATACGGCACGCCCGCCATCGGGATGGCCTCGCCGTCCGCCCGGCCCCGGTGGGATAAGGCAATGTCAAGCAAACGCGCCGCCCTGCGGGCATCATCAAAGAACAGTTCGTAGAAGTCGCCCATCCTGAAAAACAGCAGCATCTGTGGATAATCAGCCTTGATCCCCAGATACTGCTGCATGACCGGGGTGTGTTTTGCAGAAGCGGTGCGGCGGGCAGTCATGCGTGATTATTGTAGAGAATGCACCGGCCTCTGCCAAGGGCAAGCGCCGGGAATACGGATAGCGCTTAAGTGCCGCCTCGCCTCTGTACACCGGATGGTGCGCCGCTCTCATCGGCTACCTTCAGGCGTGTTTGAACAGGCGCTGTTTATACCGGGATCTCCCTGACCAGCACATAATCAAATTCGATCATGCCCAGCGTATTTTTATCGTCTGATACGGGAAAAATACCGGCGATGGTCAACCCCGCCTCGGCCAGGTGTTTTTATATCGTGAGCGCAACAAGCCGCTACCTTTATTATGCCGTGTGATTTTCATGCGTTGTCATGTTGCCGGGGTTTGTCAGGCGTGCAGATTATCATGATGCACAAGACAAGCGGCGGCAGCAGCATGTTGCATGGCTGACAGGCCCAAAAACAGGCTCATGCCCGCCATCAGTAATACCGACTGTTTGCATTGACTTAATCTTGCCGCTCCGCTTACATGTTTTCGGAGCACGTGTAAACTGTCTGCCACATCACAGGGCCACATCACGGGGCGGGTTGGTTGCCGAAAATCTCTGAACACGCCTTGAAAATGGCTGCCGCCAGTCATACATAAAGCGGTTTACTCTACCAGTAATCATGGAGCAAAGGGGCGATGACAGTCAAAGCAAAGAAAGAGTCACTGGGGTTTGAAACCGAGGTGCAGCAACTGCTGGATCTGATGATCCATTCCTTATACAGCAACAAGGAGATATTTCTGCGGGAGCTCATCTCCAATGCCTCGGATGCGGCGGATAAACTGCGCTTTGAGGGCTTGCAGGATGACAGCCTGTTTGAAGCTGATCCGACGCTGCAAATCCGTGTGGAATATAACAAGGAGCAGCAGACCATCAGCATTATTGATAATGGCATCGGCATGTCGCGGGAGGAGGTCATTGACAATTTAGGCACCATCGCCAAGTCCGGTACGCAACAGTTTTTTGCCGCCCTGACCGGTGATCAAAGCAAGGATTCACAGCTGGTTGGTCAGTTCGGCGTGGGGTTTTACTCGGCGTTTATTGTCGCCAGAGATGTTGAGGTTCTCACCCGCCGGGCCGGCCTTGGCCGAAGCGAGGGTGTGCGCTGGATCTCCGATGGCAAGCGTGAATACACCGTTGAGACGATTGACCGACCAAGGCGGGGCACCAGGGTCACGTTGCATCTGCATGATGAGCATACTGAGTTTGCCGATGGCTTTCGGCTTCGCAGCATCATAAAAAAATATTCCGATCATATCTCCCTGCCGATTCTCATGCCCAAAGAAGGCAAGGATGAGACTGGCGATGATACCGTTAATTCGGCCACGGCCTTGTGGAGGCGCAATAAAAAAGACCTCAGCGATGAGGAATACGAGACGTTCTACAAGCACCTCTCGCATGATTTTGAAGCACCTCTGGCACGGATACACAATCGGGTTGAAGGTAACAACGAATACACCAGTCTGTTATATATCCCCGCCCGGGCGCCGTTTGATCTATGGGATAGGGAACAACGGCACGGCGTGAAGTTATACGTGAAGCGGATATTTATCATGGATGATGCCGAACAGCTCATGCCGACCTATCTGCGGTTTGTTAAAGGCGTTGTTGATTCTGATAATCTGCCATTGAATATCTCGCGCGAGCTGCTTCAGCAAAACAAGACCATCGATTCCATCCGTGCCGGTTGCACCAAAAAAGTGCTTGATCTGCTGCAAAAAATGGCCGACAGGGAAGCCGATAAATACCAGACATTCTGGCGGGCCTTTGGCCGTGTATTGAAGGAAGGCATCATTGATGCACCGGATAAAAAAGAGACCCTGATCGAATTATTCCGTTTTCGCTCCACCGCCCAGGATGCCAAAGAGGACGGCGAAACAGTCTCTCTGGCACACTACAAGGCACGGATGCAGGCCGATCAAAAGGCCATCTATTATGTCACGGCGGAGAACCATACAACCGCCAGACACAGTCCTCACCTGGAGATATTCAAACAGAAGGGGATTGAGGTGTTATTGCTGACCGATCCCATTGATGAATGGTTGACATCTCACCTGACAGAATACCAGACCATCCCGCTGCAAGCCGTCAACAAGGGCGAGCTTGATCTGGGCGCTGCTGCCAAGGCAGAAGCAGATGAGCAAAGCAAAGACAGCGGACAGTTTTCCGAGTTGACCGAGCGCATCAATGAGGTGTTGAAAGACAAGGTAAAAGCCGTCCGCATCACGCACCGGCTGACAGAATCACCGGCCTGTCTGGTCGCCGATACCGATGATATGGGGCGACATCTGCAACAGATTCTGACCGCCGCCGGCCAGGAGGTGCCGGCCAGCAAGCCGATACTGGAGATCAACCCCGAACACCCGCTGGTGGCGAAATTAGCCCAAGAGCAGATAGCCAAGAAACAGATGGCCGGAGAACAGACGCCTTTTGCTGACTGGTCAGAAGTGTTGTTCGATCAGGCGCTGTTAAGCGAAGGCGGGCAGCTCGCTGACCCGGCGGCCTTTGTCCATCGCCTGAACAGTCTGTTCCTGAAGCTGTCAACGCCGGATTAAGGACTGACGCCAATCCGGCGGGCGGGGGACCGCCGTGCCGATTGTGTTGCAGTCGCCCGGCCTGATCTCCGCCCGTCTCAGTTGCGAATTATGTTACACTTTTGCCGTGCAACGTAGCCTCCCACCCAATGATCAACCACCGCCATGCGTAGTGATAAAGGCTGTATTTCAAACCTGCTGAAAGAACTCACTGACATCGGGGTCGCCCTGTCAGCGGAGAAAGATCATACCCGTTTGCTGGAGTTGATCCTGATCAAGGCCAAGGCGTTTACCCATGCCGATGGCGGCACGCTTTACACACGCACGGATAACGACCATCTCAGGTTTGAGATCATGATCACGCGATCACTTAATATGCACATGGGCGGCACCAGCGGCCAGGACATTCCTTTCCCCCCTCTACGCCTGTATGACGAAGAGGGTGCGCCGAATAAACACATGGTGGCGGCCTGGGCGGCGCTCAGCGGCGAGACGATTAATATCGAAGATGCCTACAGCAACCGGGAGTTTGATTTCTCCGGTACCCGCAAATTCGATCACAAGACCGGCTATCATTCCCAGTCGTTTCTGACGGTGCCCATGACCAATCATGAAAACGAGATTATCGGTGTCTTGCAGCTCATCAATGCGACCTCCGGGCAAGACGGCGGGGTGATCCCGTTCTCATCGCTGGATCAACAACTGGTGGAATCGCTCGCCTCACAGGCCGCTGTCACCATCACCAACCGGCAGTTGATCAATGCACAAAAGGCGTTGTTTGATGCGCTGATTCAGCTGATTGCAGCGGCGATTGATGAGAAGTCACCGTACACGGCCGGCCATTGTCGGCGGGTGCCGGTGTTGACCAATATGCTGGCGGATGCCACCTGCCGGGTAGACTGGGGGCCGTTGAAAAATTTCCACATGACCGAGACGGAAAAATACGAATTGGAAGTGGCGGCCTGGCTGCATGATTGCGGCAAGATCACCACCCCCGAATATGTGGTGGATAAAAGCACCAAGCTGGAGACCATATACGATCGTATTCATGATGTGGATGTGCGTTTTGAAGTGGTAAAACGTGATGCCATCATTCGCCTATTGCGCGCCCGTCTGGCTGGCAGTGAACATGAGGATACAGAACAGGCCATCGCCGCCGAACTGGCACGGCTGGATGAGCAACGCGAATTTATTCGCCAGTGCAATATTGGCGGTGAGTTTCTGCCGGATGAGGATCAACAGAAGATCGCCGCCATTGCCACCCAGCAGTGGCGCTCGCCCGAGGGCAAAACAGCCCCGTTATTATCTGCCGATGAGGTGCAGAACCTGCAAATCAGCCGGGGAACTTTGTCAGTCCGGGAAAGGGAGATCATCAACAACCACGTTGCGGTGACGATCAAGATGCTGGAATCACTGCCTTATCCGAAGCACCTTAAACGGGTACCTGAATATGCCGGCGGGCATCATGAAAGAATGGATGGCAAGGGCTACCCGAACGGGCTGAAGCGAGAGGATATGTCCATCCCGGCCCGCATGGTGGCGATTGCCGATGTCTTTGAAGCCCTGACCGCCAAAGACCGCCCGTATAAAAAGGCGATGTCCTTATCTCAGTCACTACGCATCCTGGGCGATATGAAACTCGAACACCATGTTGATCCGGATCTGTTTGATATCTTCATCCATGAAAAAGTCTATGCCTGTTATGCCGAAAAATACCTAAACCCCGAACAGATCGACCCGGTGGATGTGACCGACATTCCCGGTTACAAGCCACGCCCGTAACCCCCGCCAGAGCGAAACACCCCCGGCTATTTATGGCTATTTATCTTGTGTATTGACCTATGCTGACTTTGCCGGTGCGGCAGGTTGTTCACGGCTGATCCTGATCATCTGACCCGATCATCTGGCCGCTCTTTCGCTGGAACTTCCCGGCAGCATCAGCAGTCAGCTACAAAATACATCCATGGCAATAGTGATGACACGTTGAACAAGCATCTTGCTGATCAAACGGGCAAACAGCAACACGTTGCCGCTAACGGTTTGCTTGATCGCCGGACCTTTTTGACCTCCGGGGCATCCCTGTTGACCGCTACCGCTATGAGTGACGGGGCCGCAGCCAGGCAAGCAACGGCTGACCGGCCAGTCTGGATGCGGCGCCCGGGGGCCGCCTTCACCGCCTATGGCAACCCGTCTTACTATGAGGATCGGGTGGTTCGTTTCGCCGCCCCCAATCGTCAGCTGCGTAATAACGGGGCGGCCTGGACGCCGCTGCATTTATTGCAAGGCACGATCACACCGAATGGCCTGCATTATGAGCGTCATCATAATGGCGTACCCGATATCGACCCGGCAAGACATGAATTGCTGCTGCACGGGCTGGTGAAAACCCCGTCTTTTTTCAGCATGGATGCCCTGTTGGCTTACCCCATGCGTTCGCAAATCTGCTTTGTTGAGTGCGGCGGTAACAGCAATGCGGGCTGGAATACCTCGCCCGCCCGTTCCGAGGCCGGCTATTTTCATGGCCTGGTCTCGTGCAGCGAATGGACGGGGATCCCACTGTCTATCCTGCTTGATGAGGTGGGGGTTGATCCGGCGGCTGACTGGCTGATTGCCGATGGTGCCGATGCCTTTGCGATGAATATCAGCGTGCCGATGGCAAAGGCCAGGGACGATGCCATGCTGGGGCTGTACCAGAATGGCGAGCGCCTGCGCCCGGAAAACGGCTACCCGCTGCGGTTGATCCTGCCCGGCTGGGAGGGCGTGTTAAACGTCAAATGGCTGCGCTCGTTAAAGGCCAGCAAGACCCCGATCATGGCCCGCAATGAAACGGCGCGCTACACCGAATTACTGCCCTCAGGCAAGGCGCGCATGTTCAGTTTTATCATGCAGACAAAATCCCTCATTACCTCGCCATCGGCTGATATGCACCTGGCGCACGGGCCGGGCATCTATGAGATTACCGGCCTTGCCTGGAGTGGCAACGGCAGGATCACCCGGGTGGATGTATCGGTTGATGGCGGGCAGAGCTGGGCAGCGGCAGAATTGCAGCCGCCGGTGTTGGCCAGGGCGTTTACCCGTTTTCGTATTCCCTGGCAATGGAATGGCAAACCGGCCATCATCATGAGCCGGGCGGTGGATGAGACGGGCGCCGTGCAGCCAGCCAGGGCCGAGTTGCTAAAGCAACGGGGGCGGCACGGCTTTTACCATTACAATGCGATCGTGCGCTGGGCAGTGGATGAGACGGGCGCTGTCAGCCATACCTATGAGGGGGATAATGCACAAGCGATTGATGATTTTGGCCTTGATTCTGCTTGGGACTAGGCCGCTCAACGCAGCCCAATGGCAGGGCCCGCCTGCTACGCCGGGGCTGGGGCGGCCAGCGAGCGCTGCGGAGATCGCCAAGCTGGACTGGGGCGTGATGCCCGATGGCAGCGGTCTGCCCGCCGGCGCCGGCAGTGTCGCCCAGGGAGAGCGCATTTATGCCATGCATTGCATCAGCTGTCATGGACAGGGCGGCCTTGGCGATGGTGGCGATCAGCTTGCCGGGGCGGTGATGCAGTTGACCGATGAATGGCCGGAGAAGACTGTCGGCACGTACTGGCCCTATGCTACCACCTTGTTTGACTTTATCCGCCGTTCCATGCCGATGACCCGTCCGGGGGTGTTGTCAGACAGCGAAGTCTATGCCGTCACCGCCTATATTCTGCACCTGAACGGCATCCTGGCCGCCGATGCGGTGCTTAACGCCAGCACGCTGAAAGACATCACCCTGCCGAATCATGAGGGTTTTATTCCCATGCCGCACTAGCCCCCGTGTGAGGGCGAGGTGTCGGCCTATCGCTGTTTATCCCGGCCAGCAAACCGACGGCTGTCCCCGATGCCGCCCTTGGAGTCGGCCTGGCAGCAGGGCAGCATTCATTCGCCATAAACCCGAGCGGCAGGCGGGCGGATAAACCGGTACAATGTCTGTCCATGTCCGGCAATACGACAGGCAAACTCTTTACCGTCACCAGCGCCGGTGAAAGCCACGGCGAGGCGTATATCGGCGTGGTGGATGGCTGCCCGGCAGGCATGGCGCTGGCGGCGGCAGACCTGCAAGGCGACCTTGACCGGCGCAAGCCCGGCAAGTCCCGGCATGTGACGCAGCGGCGGGAAGCCGATCAGGTCAGGATCATCTCTGGCGTGTTTGAAGGCATCACCACCGGCACGCCGATTGCGCTGCTGATTGCCAATGAGGATCAGCGCAGCAAGGACTATACCGCCATACAGCACAGCTTCCGCCCCGGCCATGCCGATTACAGCTACCAGAGGAAATATGGCCGCCGGGATTACCGTGGCGGTGGCCGGGCCTCGGCACGGGAGACCTGTATGCGGGTGGCCGCCGGCGCCATCGCCAAAAAATACCTGGCCGAGCAGTGCGGCTGCCGGATTCGGGCTTATCTCTCACAGCTGGGCGAGCATGTCCTGGCCTTGAAAGACTGGCAGGCGGTGGAGCGCAATCCGTTTTTCTGCGCCGACCCGGACCAGCTTGCCAGCCTGGAGGCGTACATGGATGCTGTACGCAAATCGGGCGACTCGATCGGCGCACGGGTCAATATTCTTGCCGAGAATATGCCGGTCGGGCTGGGAGAGCCGATTTTTGACCGGCTGGATGCCGATATTGCCAAGGCCATGATGAGCATCAATGCCGTCAAAGGCGTGGAGATCGGTGATGGTTTTGCCGTGGTGGCACAAACCGGCACACAGCATCGAGATGAGATGGATCGCACCGGTTTTCTGTCCAATCATGCCGGCGGTACCCTCGGCGGCATCTCAACCGGGCAGGATATACGCATCAGCATCGCCTTGAAACCCACCTCCAGCATCCGTATCCCGGGGCGGACGCTGGATGTCGATGGGCGTGAGACTGAAGTCGTCACCACCGGCCGGCACGACCCGTGCGTTGGCATCCGGGCGGTGCCGATCGCCGAGGCGATGCTGGCCATCGTCCTGATGGATCATCTGCTGCGTCATCGGGGCCAGCAGGGCGGCTGAGCCGATTCCCCGCACCGCTTTCCTTCGGGAATCAGCTCCGCACGGCGGCAAAACCGGCTTGCCGCTGCGAAGTTCAGGCCGGCTATCACGCCGAAGCCCAGCCGCCCCCCGCCTGCCTTGTTGATGCGGACGATCAGGTGGCCCCTGCCTGTTCGCATGGGCAGGCGGTGTGTTGTTTTCTAGGGCCGGGCAATCGCCAGCGCCCGGAGGCGGTGCTGCAATGTGGCTGTCTCAGCCTGCATGGGCAGCGGCTCGCCAAAGGCAATGACAATCTCGCCTTTTGCGCGAATACGGCGACCCATGCCAGGCGGCTCGTGTGAGCGGACGGGTTGGCCCTGCCACTGGCTACGGATATGAAACGGCAGGATCACCCCCGCCTCACCCACATCCGTCAACCCGGCCAGCGGTGCTGCCCGGTCGATCGTACCCGCCGAGAACAAACACACCGCCTCGCCCGCATTCAATGCCTGGCCGATGGTCTTCAGCGTATCTGCCTTGAGGGGCGCCTCCCTGGCATCAATGACCACGGGCGCCACCGCCAGCCGAGCCAGCCACCGCCGCCAGCCGGACTCGCCAGTGGGTTTCTCCATCACAAAACGCACTGGCCGGGGGATGACCATTTGCATCATTGCCCAGTCGATCTCGCTGGTACGATTGCCCAGCAGCAGCACGCCACCGGCTTCGGGGATATGGTTAAAGCCGCTCACCTCCAGCCGGTAACGCTGGCCGATGACCAACGCCACCAGCACCCGCAGCAGGGATTGGGGTAATGCACAGAGTGTGTATAGCGCCATGCCGATTGCCATCAGCGTCAACAGGCCGAACAGGTGCTGGCTGATATGCAGCTGAGAGAAGATGACCGTGACGATCAAAAAGCCGAACATACAGGTGTTCTGGATGAGATTATTGCCCGCCAGCACCCGCCCCAGCATCTGCCCGCCGGCATGGAACTGGATCAGGGCATTCAGTGGGACAATCAACAACCCGCCCAGGATCCCTAAGAAGAGAATATTCAGGCTATGTACCAGCACACTGCCGAGTGAGGGCAGGATGAACAGGCAGCCGGCCAGGCCCAGCGCACCGAGGGGGATGAGTCCCGTCTCGATATGATTTTTTGACACCCGGCCAGCGAGCAGCGAGCCCAGCATGATGCCGACCCCGGCCGAGGCCAGCATCCCCTGCACCACCGCCACGTCGGTCAGCCCCAGCGACTGTTTGGCAAAGGCCGGAAATGCCGCCAGCAACACCTGACCGATCGCCCAGAACACCGACAGACCAAGGATGGAGGCAAGGATCACCCCATGCGCCTTGATCGCTGCCAGATTATCCCGCAGGTAAGCACCTCGGCGATAGCGTTGCCAGTTAAACCGCATCCCCGTATCTGGCCGGCGAGTTTGTGGCAGCCGCCAGGCCAGCAGCAGTTCAATACCGGCCCCTGCCATAAGCAACCAGCCCAGCGGTGCAATGGCCAGCAACACCTCCCGTTCCGTCTGGAAGACCGCCGCCTTTAGATACAGCTCAAACAGCACCGAGAAGACAAACGTCCCGGCTAAAATGGCGATCATGGTGGTTGCCTGTACCAGCCCGTTGGCCCGTGCCAGCCTGTCCTTGCCGGCGATTTCCTTGATATAGCCGTACTTGGCGGGTGAGTAAAACGCACTTTGCACCGCCAGTAAAAACGTCATCGCAAAGCCCGCCCAGAACCAGCCGGCGTGATAACACAGGGTAATCAATGCCGTGAGGATAACGGCGCTGGCGGCGCTGATACGCATCACCTGATGTTTGGGATACTTGTCTGCCAGAAAGCCAGAGGGGGTAGGCAGCAGGATGAACGGCAGCAGAATCAGCGCATTGACAATCGCCGTCAGCATCACCAGTTGATCGCCCTCACAGGTCTTGAAGATCGTGTTCTGAATGGTGATCTTATGCCCCAGATCAACAAACGCATTCAAAAACACCACCGTGATATACGCCGGAAAGCCCTTAATTTTCAAAAAGCTGCCCATTGTTATCCTCAATTATTCTCAACTATCCTCCCCGGCCCGCCTCATAAGGCATACCCTTGCAACTGACCGATGATAGCAAAGCGGCACTGCCCGTGCAGGGGAACAGCCGCCGCACCACACCGGCCTTATACTCAAACAGCAGTTAAAGATAATAACGGCATAAAAGCGCTTTACAGCCCTGTCATTATGCTAAATAATCTCAATGAAATAAAACAGTTAGCAGAGCTTTATTAAATTTTGCTTTGACTTTGACCGTTATTGGCAACCCGATCAGGTGTCCCGCATCAGGTGTCCTTGACTTTATGGGTCATGCCGCTGGCGGGGCATCTTACAAGGTCAGTCGGTAAAAATTGAGGTAGAATAGCGGCGGCATGACGCTGACATTGCCCATCAGGTGGATAGAGTTGAAGAGATCGCGCAAGACAAGCCAGTCCCCGGCGGGGAAATCAGGCGCACACAGGCTGTCCCTGCCCGCCAGCCCGTTAAGGCCGGTGGTGCGCTCGGTGCGCCGTGTGCTGTTCCCCACCAGCCTGTTACTCATCGGCGGGGTGGGCAGCGGGGCGGTGCTGGCCGGCCCTGCTGGCGAGCAGGTCACAGCCGGCCAGGGCCGGATCACCCGGCCGGATGCCACCACCACCACCATCAATCAGCAGTCCCATCGGCTGGCAATCGACTGGCAGTCGTTCAACATCAACCACAACGAGCGGGTTGAGTTCCGCCAGCCATCGCCACGGGCCACGGCGCTGAACCGCATCGCCGATCAAAATCCCTCACAGATCCACGGTGCGCTCCGGGCCAACGGCGAGGTCATCCTGCTGAATCCGAACGGCGTTTTCTTCGGCAAGACGGCACGGGTGAATGTCGGCGCCCTGATCGCCTCCGGCCTTGATATGAGCAACGAGGATTTCCTGTCCGGCCAGTACCGCTTTACCGCCCCGGCGGGCGATTCTGGCGGGGCGATCATCAATCAGGGATTGTTGCAGGCGGCCACCGGCGGGTCGATCACCTTGCTCGGTGGCGGGGTGCAGAATGCCGGCATGATTCTGGCCACCGCTGGCCAGGTCAATCTGCTGGCAGGCCGTCGGGTAACGATGGATTTCGATGGCGATGGTCTGATCCAGTTCAGCATCGATCAGGGCCTGCTCAAAGATGCCCATGATCTGGATGATGCGATCAGCAACACCGGCGAGATCAGCGCTGACGGCGGGGCGGTGTTGTTACAAGGCAAGGCAGCGAGATCGGTGTTCAACCAGGTGATCAACAACGAGGGCATCATCCGCGCACAGCGGATAGAGCGCCGTGGCGGGGTGGTGCGGCTGGTGGCCGAAGGCCCCTCGGCAGGGCTGGTCAACACCGGCCACATTGATGCTTCAAATAATGACGGGGGCGATGCCTCAATCGATAACAAGGGCGGCCACATACATCTCTACGCCGAAGGCCGCACCCGGCTGGCCGCCGAGGGCCGCCTTAATGCCGCCTCGGCCCGCGGCCAGGGCGGCACGGTCGATATCCTCGGCATTGAACGGGTGGAGATGCTGGGACGGGCGGCGGTGGATGCCTTCGGGGCAGCTGGCGGCGGGGTGGTGCGCCTCGGCGGCGATTACCAGGGCAGCAACCCGGACATCACCAATGCCGAACATACCTATGTGGGGCCGAAGGCGGCCATCCGTGCCGATGCCACCGCCTCAGGCGATGGCGGCCGGGTCATCGTCTGGGCGGATGATACCGCCGAGATGTACGGCCAGATCAGCGCCCGGGGCGGCCCCCAGGCAGGCGATGGCGGTTTTGTCGAGGTCTCCGGCAAGAAAAACTTCGCTATCGGCAGCCTGTTCCGACAGATTGATGTCTCCTCACCCACCGCCAGGGGCGGCACCCTGCTGCTGGATCCGATCAATATCGACATTGTCGGTGGCGGGACAAGTACCACCAACCCCATCACCGGCTCATCGGTCAGCATGAATAGCCTCAAAGCTGCCGACATTTCCGCCTATCTTCAAAACGCCGGCAGCCTGGTGATAACCACCGCCGGGTCTAGCACCGCCGGGTCTAGCACCGCCGATGGCAATATTACCGTGGAGAATAGCGCTAATATTTCCTGGAGCGGTGGTAATAACCTGACCTTAACGGCTGATAACGACATTTCATTAGCAAGTTCCAGCCGGATTAATGCCACTGGCAACGGCAGTATTACCTTAATGGCTAATCGCGACATTTCATTAGCAAGTTCCAGCCGGATTAATGCCACTGGCAACGGCAGTATTACCTTAACGGCTACTCGTGGCATTTCATTACTCGGTTCCAGCCAGATTACTGCCACTGGTGGCAGTGATATCACCTTAACAACGGGTGGGACTGCGGCCGGTGTAGGTATTACACTTGCTGGTGATATCAGCACGGCTGGCGGTAATATCACCCTCACGGGCGCCACCACCTTGACCGGCGCTGTGGCATTGGACACCGGGTCGGGGGCGGGCAACATCACGTTCAGCAACACCGTTGAAGGCACCACGGCCGGCGCTGACGCCCTGACCTTAACCGCCGGTACAGGCAACATCAGATTCACCGGGGCAGTGGGCGGCAGCACCGCCCTGGGCGCTATCAGGATCACCAGTGCCAGCAATGTCACCCTGGCAGCGGTCACAGCCGCCAGCCTGACCCAGGAGGGGACTTCTGCTGGCACGGCGGGCGGTACCGGCACCACCACCCTGGGCGGTAATCTGACCATCGGCGGTAACGTCAACCTCAACACCAACACCATCACCACCACCAGTGGCAGCAGCACGATAACCACCACCAGTGGTGGCACCCTCACCCTGACGGCAGCCGATACCCTGACCCTGGCCGATGCCACCAGTACGAGCGATACAGCAACGGCGGACATCATGGCAGACGGGGCAGTCGACCTGACCGGTACGGGCGGCATCAGCATCTCTGGCGACATCACCACCACCAACGATAACATCACTTTCAACTCCGCCACCACCTTGACCGGCGCTGTGGCATTGAACACCGGGTCGGGGGCGGGCAACATCACGTTCAGCAGCACCGTTGAAGGCACCACGGCCGGCGCTGACGCCCTGACCTTAACCGCCGGTACAGGCAACATCAGATTCACCGGGGCAGTGGGCGGCAGCACCCCCCTCACCCCCCTGGGCGCTATCAGGATCACCAGTGCCAGCAATGTCACCCTGGCAGCGGTCACAGCCGCCAGCCTGACCCAGGAGGGGACTTCTGCTGGCACGGCGGGCGGTACCGGCACCACCACCCTGGGCGGTAATCTGACCATCGGCGGTAACGTCAACCTCAACACCAACACCATCACCACCACCAGTGGCAGCAGCACGATAACCACCACCAGTGGTGGCACCCTCACCCTGACGGCAGCCGATACCCTGACCCTGGCCGATGCCACCAGTACGAGCGATACAGCAACGGCGGACATCATGGCAGACGGGGCAGTCGACCTGACCGGTACGGGCGGCATCAGCATCTCTGGCGACATCACCACCACCAACGATAACATCACTTTCAACTCCGCCACCACCTTGACCGGCGCTGTGGCATTGAACACCGGGTCGGGGGCAGGCGACATCAGCTTCAGCAGCACGGTGAATGGCGCTGACGCCCTGACCTTAACCGCCGGTACAGGCAACATCAGATTCACCGGGGCAGTGGGCGGCAGCACCGCCCTGGGCGCTGTCACCATCCGCAGTGCCAGAGATGTCACCCTGGCAGCGGTCACAGCCGCCAGCCTGACCCAGGAGGGGACTTCTGCTGGCACGGCGGGCGGCACCGGCACCACCACCCTGGGCGGTAATCTGACCATCGGCGGTAACGTCAACCTCAACACCAACACCATCACCACCACCAGTGGCAGCAGCACGATAACCACCACCAGTGGTGGCACCCTCACCCTGACGGCAGCCGATACCCTGACCCTGGCCGATGCCACCAGTACGAGCGATACAGCAACGGCGGACATCATGGCAGACGGGGCAGTCGACCTGACCGGTACGGGCGGCATCCGTATTTCCGGCGACATCACCACCAACGATAACATCACTTTCAACTCCGCCACCACCTTGACCGGCGCTGTGGCATTGAACACCGGGTCGGGGGCGGGCAACATCACGTTCAGCAGCACCGTTGAAGGCACCACGGCCGGCGCTGACGCCCTGACCTTAACCGCCGGTATGGGCGACATTACGATGACCGGGGTGGTGGGCGGCAGCACCGCCCTGGGCGCTGTCACCATCCGCAGTGCCAGAGATGTCACCCTGGCAGCGGTCACAGCCGCCAGCCTGACCCAGGAGGGGACTTCTGCTGGCACGGCGGGCGGCACCGGCACCACCACCCTGGGCGGCAATCTGACCACCAGCACGGCCACAGGCGTGAACATCATCACCAGTGCCATCGCTGTCAACAACACCATCACCACCACCACGGGCAATGGGACAGTCACGCTCAATGCCAGTGGCAGCACCAGCCCAGCCCTGACCCTGGCCGATGCCACCAGTACGAGCGATACAGCAACGGCGGACATCATGGCGGGCGGGGCAGTCGACCTGACCGGTACGGGCGGCATCAGCATCTCTGGCGACATCACCACCACCAACGATAACATCACTTTCAACTCCGCCACCACCTTGACCGGCGCTGTGGCATTGAACACCGGTACGGGGGCAGGCGACATCAGCTTCAGCAGCACGGTGAATGGCGCTCACGCCCTGACCTTAACCGCCGGTATGGGCGACATTACGATGACCGGGGTGGTGGGCGGCAGCACCGCCCTGGGCGCTGTCACCATCCGCAGTGCCAGAGATGTCACCCTGGCAGCGGTCACAGCCGCCAGCCTGACCCAGGAGGGGACTTCTGCTGGCACGGCGGGCGGCACCGGCACCACCACCCTGGGCGGCAATCTGACCACCAGCACGGCCACAGGCGTGAACATCATCACCAGTGCCATCGCTGTCAACAACACCATCACCACCACCACGGGCAATGGGACAGTCACGCTCAATGCCAGTGGCAGCACCAGCCCAGCCCTGACCCTGGCCGATGCCACCAGTACGAGCGATACAGCAACGGCGGACATCATGGCGGGCGGGGCAGTCGACCTGACCGGTACGGGCGGCATCAGCATCTCTGGCGACATCACCACCACCAACGATAACATCACTTTCAACTCCGCCACCACCTTGACCGGCGCTGTGGCATTGAACACCGGTACGGGGGCAGGCAACATCAGCTTCAGCAGCACCGTTGAAGGCACCACGGCCGACGCTGACGCCCTGACCTTAACCGCCGGTATGGGCGACATTACGATGACCGGGGTGGTGGGCGGCAGCACCGCCCTGGGCGCTGTCACCATCCGCAGTGCCAGAGATGTCACCCTGGCAGCGGTCACAGCCGCCAGCCTGACCCAGGAGGGGACTTCTGCTGGCACGGCGGGCGGCACCGGCACCACCACCCTGGGCGGCAATCTGACCACCAGCACGGCCACAGGCGTGAACATCATCACCAGTGCCATCGCTGTCAACAACACCATCACCACCACCACGGGCAATGGGACAGTCACGCTCAATGCCAGTGGCAGCACCAGCCCAGCCCTGACCCTGGCCGATGCCACCAGTACGAGCGATACAGCAACGGCGGACATCATGGCGGGCGGGGCAGTCGACCTGACCGGTACGGGCGGCATCAGCATCTCTGGCGACATCACCACCACCAACGATAACATCACTTTCAACTCCGCCACCACCTTGACCGGCGCTGTGGCATTGAACACCGGTACGGGGGCGGGCAACATCAGCTTCAGCAGCACCGTTGAAGGCACCACGGCCGACGCTGACGCCCTGACCTTAACCGCCGGTATGGGCGACATTACGATGACCGGGGTGGTGGGCGGCAGCACCGCCCTGGGCGCTGTCACCATCCGCAGTGCCAGAGATGTCACCCTGGCAGCGGTCACAGCCGCCAGCCTGACCCAGGAGGGGACTTCTGCTGGCACGGCGGGCGGCACCGGCACCACCACCCTGGGCGGCAATCTGACCACCAGCACGGCCACAGGCGTGAACATCATCACCAGTGCCATCGCTGTCAACAACACCATCACCACCACCACGGGCAATGGGACAGTCACGCTCAATGCCAGTGGCAGCACCAGCCCAGCCCTGACCTTGGCCGATGCCACCAGTACGAGCGATACAGCAACGGCGGACATCATGGCGGGCGGGGCAGTCGACCTGACCGGTACGGGCGGCATCAGCATCTCTGGCGACATCACCACCACCAACGATAACATCACTTTCAACTCCGCCACCACCTTGACCGGCGCTGTGGCATTGAACACCGGTACGGGGGCAGGCGACATCAGCTTCAGCAGCACGGTGAATGGCGCTCACGCCCTGACCTTAACCGCCGGTATGGGCGACATTACGATGACCGGGGTGGTGGGCGGCAGCACCGCCCACATTGGCAATTTGACGGTTAGCGGCAACGACATTGAGTTTGATGACAATGTGGAGGCACAGGCCATCATGGTCACGACCACAAACGCAGGCAGTATTGATGTCCGCGGCGTGACGCTCGATGCCAATGACAGCAACCTGACCTTCCGCACGGCCAGCTTCATGGTGGATGGGTCGACGGAACTGCGCTCAACCGGCACGGCTGTTGATACCATGGTCACCTTTGCGGGCGAGAGCAATGCTGACCGTATCCGCATAGGCGATGCCACCACGGGGACGATGGGTCTGCATCTGACCGCACAGGCACTGCAAGCCGTGCGTTCAACCATTGAGAGCATCGTCATTGGCCGGTCGGGTCAGTCAGGGGCGATTACGGTCAATCAGATGGGCGGTTTCACGTTAAGCAACAGCAGCCTGCACCTGCGTTCAACCGGCTGGGTTGCTGTGGGCAGCGATGTGACCCTCAGCAGGACGGACAGCCCCTTGAGGGTGGACGGCCCGCTTACCCTGACCGGCAACCTGACCACCAATGCGGGCAATATCATGATCACGGGCGCCACCACCTTGACCGGCGCTGTGGCATTGAACACCGGTACGGGGGCGGGCAACATCAGCTTCAGCAGCACCGTTGAAGGCACCACGGCCGACGCTGACGCCCTGACCTTAACCGCCGGTATGGGCGACATTACGATGACCGGGGTGGTGGGCGGCAGCACCGCCCTGGGCGCTGTCACCATCCGCAGTGCCAGAG
>CAXMWX010000004.1:0-37612 GCA_963422205.2 Gammaproteobacteria bacterium
CCGGGCGGGCGGCCTCCATCCTGCCGACGGCGTTCACGATCACCGCGCAAAAACCCCCCAAGGCCGCCGTGATTTATGCCCGTTCAACCGATGCCGGTGCCCCGGCGCGTTGCTGATGCCAATGCCGGAAGAAAACCCGCCATGCCAAGTCCCAGTCCGACTATGAAGGCCCGGTTGTGAAGGCATGGTTCGCAGCGCTGGTGCTGTTCAGCTGGTCTGCAACCGCCAGCCTGTATGCCGGGCCGGCAGCGGATGGTCAATCCAGCCATCGTATGTCAGGCGATTCCGCTGCTGATGTGCTGGCCGGGTTTTCTGCCGAGGCGAGGGCGCTGTTGGCACAGGAGATATTCTCTCCGGCATTTGAGGGAGTGGTGAGTGCCGGACGGGTGGCTGCATTGCTGCATCTGCACCAGGCGGGGCTGGATTCCATACAGGAGGTGATGCGGCGGCTATTGCCGGTGGCAAGTGGCTATGCCCTGGCACCCATTTCCGATTTTCATGTCGGTGCCATCGCCCAGGGGGCGAGCGGTGCCTTGTATCTGGGGGCCAATCTGGAGATCAGGCACAGCGCGCTGGGCTTTGCCGTACATGCCGAGCAGTCGGCCATCAATAATGCGGTACTGCACGGCGAGCGCACTATAACCCGCCTGGCGGTCACGGCGGCACCTTGCGGGCATTGTCGGCAGTTTATGAATGAGTTGGATACGGCAAGTGAGCTGGAGATCATCGTCCGTGATGAGCCGCCGGTCAGCTTGAGCCGGTTACTGCCCCGCGCTTTCAGTCCGCGTGATCTTGGCCTTGCGCGTGGCCTGCTTGCCGCCCGGACGCCAGCCCGGCAGTGCCGCACCTGGCGGGATGACAGGCTCGCCTGTCAGGGGATTGCGGCCATCAGACACAGCTATGCACCGCATTCACTGTCGCCGGCCACGATCACTGTGCGTACGGATGAGGCGACTGTCGTGGGGGCCTATATTGAAAATGCGGCTTATAATCCCAGCCTGCCACCGCTACAGTCGGCGCTCGATCGGCTGCGTTTTAAGCAACGAGGCATCTCTGGTATCACCGAGGTGGTGCTGGTAGAGATGGCGGCGGCAAAAATCAGCCAGCGCCATTATACCCAGGCCGTGCTGGCGGCCATTGCCCCGGCCGCCAATTTCAGGGTAGTCACCCTTAAATAACAGCCGCCGGGGCCGGGGAGTACACAAAGATGGGGCATTATATCGGTATCCTTGGTGTGGTTGCCATTTTGTCCGTGGCATACGGGTTTTCAGATAACCGCCAGGCGATACATCTTCGCACCGTCATCAGTGCGTTTTTGTTACAGGCCGGGTTTGCGTTTTTAATCCTGTACGTACCGCTCGGCAAGGCGGCCCTGGCCTGGCTTTCGCAGGCCGTGCAGTTTGTTATCAGCTTCTCCGATGCCGGTATCACCTTCCTGTTTGGTGAGATGGCGAATGTGGACAAGATGGGTTTTGTCTTTGCCGTTAAGGTGTTGCCGATTATCGTGTTTTTCTCTTCACTGATGTCGGTGTTGTATTACCTGCATATCATGCAGTGGGTCATTCGCACGATCGGCGGCCTTTTGCGCTACATCACCGGCACCCAGCGGGTGGAAGCCTTAAATGCCGCCGCCAATATCTTTGTCGGGCAGACCGATGCACCGCTGGTTGTCCGGCCTTATATCAGCAGCATCAGCAAGTTTCAGCTATACACCATCATGGTCTCCGGCACGGCATCGATATCCGGATCATTACTGACCGGTTATGCCAGCATGGGGATCAGCCTGGAGTATCTGCTGGCGGCCAGTTTCATGTCGGCCCCCGGCGGCTTGTTGATGGCCAAGCTGATGATGCCCGATCCCAACCGCACCGAAGAGCCATTAGTGGAGGCAAAACTCGCTGCCAGTGATGCGCCGGGCAACATCATCGCCGCCGTAGCAGAGGGGGCGATGAAGGGGTTGACACTGGCTGTCAGCATAGGCGCCATGTTGATCGCCTTTGTCTCTTTGATCGCCCTGTTAAACGGCTTGTCAGGGCTTATCTTCGGGCTTGTTAATATTCAGGGCGTCACCTTTGAAGTGATCCTCGGTTATCTCTTCTCACCGTTTGTCTACCTGATGGGAGTCCCGGCGGAAGAGATGCTGCTCGCCGGCAACCTCATCGGCCAGAAATTCATCCTCAATGAGTTTGTTGCCTATGTGAATTTTATCGAGGTTCAGGATCAGTTAAGCCCGCACAGCCAGGCGATCCTGACTTTCGCCCTGTGCGGTTTTGCCAACCTGTCATCGATTGCCGTGTTGATAGGCGGCCTTGGCAGTATTGCCCCTGACCGTCGTCATGATGTGGCGAGCATGGGTTTGAAGGCGGTCCTGGCCGGTACCCTGTCAAACCTGATGAGCGCCTGTCTGGCCGGTCTGATGCTGGCCTGAATTTGCCAGTCTGCTGTGGTGGGTGATTTTCAATTCCAGCCTTACAGCGATGCCTTTGCCCGGGCGCCTTACGCTGTCTATAAGGTGATGCGTGAGCGGCATCCAATCTATTATCATGCGCCCTGGGATACCTGGATATTCAGCCGATATGCCGATATCAAAACCCTGGTGATGGATGAGCGACTGGGGCGGGTGATGGATCATGTCAGTACCGAGGCTGAAGTTCGGTGCTTTAAGGCAAAACATCACTGGTCAGCGGCGCCCATGCACAGTCGATACGTTAAATTCTCCATCCTCGACAGCGAAGGGGTTGTGCATGAGCGACTGCGGCGTTCGGTATTTGCGCTGTTCACCGCACAAGGCGTGGCCGGGCTGCATGATACGATTAAAGCGATAGTTGACCATCAGCTTGAGCGGATCGAATCGTGCGATGAAATTGATTTTATCGAAGACTTTATTGCCCCTGTGCCGGGCCTTGTGATCGGTGCGGTGATTGGTGTGCCGGCAGAAGAGCGTCCACAGCTTCGGCACTGGTCGGAGCGCATTGTGCAGTTCTTTGAACCGGAGAGAACGGCGGCACACCGGGAGCTGGCAGAGCAGGCAACGATCGACTTCGTCAGCTATCTTGAGGGCTTGATAGCGAAGCGGCGGCAGAAGCCGGCAGCTGATCTGCTCTCGGCCATGATCGCCTGGCGGGATGCAGCGGGCGGCTTGACCGAGGTGGAGTTGATCTCCACCGTGATGACCATTTTAATGGCCGGGCATGGCTCTACCATTGATGCCTCGGCCAACGGTATGCTGGCACTGCTGCAACATCCGCAACAGATGCAGGCACTGCGTGATGATCCGGGTTTGATAGCGACTGCGGTGCCGGAGATGTTGCGTTATGATGCCCCACTGCCTTACTTTCATCGCTATGTTCTGCAGGATATGGAATACCGGGGCAGGCAATTTAAAAAGGGCATGACCCTGGGGTTTTTGTATGCTTCCGCTAACCGGGATGCACATTATTTTACAGCAGCGGATCACTTCGACATCCGGCGTCATCCAAACCGGCATCTGGCCTTTGGCGGCGGCGTTCATCATTGTCTGGGCAACCAGCTGGCCCGGCTGAATATGACGATCATTTTCACTCGGTTGTTGCAAAAATTTCCCATGCTGGAATTAAATGCAGCGGCCAGCGATCTGCATTATCATCCGGGTTGTGCACGGCGCGGATTGCTGGCCCTGCCCGTGCGCCTGACAGCATATATTCATCGGCAGAATTAATGAGCACGTTTGACATACCCGATACGGTGCATCTGGTTGAGCATCCGCTGATTCAACACAAGCTGACGCAGATGCGCCGGTACGATAAATCGGCCAGTGCGTTTCGGCTGCTGCTAAAAGAGATCAGCCTGCTGCTGGGATATGAAGCGACCCGTGACATGCCCCTGGCAAAGATGGCGATCAAAACACCGCTGGCCAGCATGAACTCGCCGGTGCTGGCAGGCAAGAAAATGTGCCTGTTTTCTATCCTTAGGGCGGGCGATGGCCTGTTGCAGGGGCTGCTGGAACTGGTGCCATCGGCACGTGTAGGTCATGTGGGGCTGTACCGTGATCCGAGCACCTTAGAAGCGGTTGAGTATTATTTCAAGGCGCCCGGCCAACTGGCCGAGCGTTTCTCGCTGGTGGTCGATCCCATGCTGGCAACCGGTCATTCTGCCGTGGCCGCCATCACTTGCATCAAACAGGCCGGCGCAAAAGATATTCGTTTTATCTGTCTGCTGGCCGCCCCGGAAGGGATCCGGGCACTGACCGGAGCGCATCCCGATGTGCAGATTTACACCCCGGCGATTGATCAGGGCTTGAACGCCAACGGCTACATCGTCCCGGGGCTGGGGGATGCGGGCGATCGTTTGTTTGGTACGAAATGAAAATCGCCTGTCTGTTATGGCCGTGCGGGCCTGTTGCCATGATGGCCGGGGTGGATGCGGGCTGTGTTCGGCAGGGCTTTATGGCGTGTCCAGAAATCGGGACAGGGCCTCGGCATAGGGCAGCGAGGGTTGCGCCCCCGCCGTGGTGGCCGTCAGGGCGCCAACGATACAGGCCGTATCCAGCGCCGCCTGTGGGCGCTCGCCAGAGACCAGGGCGAAGGTCAGCGCCGCCGTAAACGCATCACCGCAAGCCGTTGTGTCAACCGCTTTCACCCGGGGCGGGGTGGAGCGGGCAATCTCCTTGCCTGACTGCATGATAACGGCGCCTTCGCTG
Organism: Gammaproteobacteria bacterium; assembly: GCA_963422205.2. Classification (GTDB taxonomy): domain Bacteria; phylum Pseudomonadota; class Gammaproteobacteria; order Eutrophobiales; family Eutrophobiaceae; genus CAXMWX01. The sequence continues at coordinate 4,679 of CAXMWX010000004.1, forward strand.
CCATAGCTGATGGCAAGCAGGCCGGTGAAGCCGGTCAGTTCGTTTTGCAGGCTCTTGGCTTCAATGTCATTTACGACCAGCAAGTCGGTCTCGGCGATCAGCTCAGCCGGCAGGCGGCTTGCCGGTGCGGCATTGAGACAGAAAAACGAGTCGCATTGCCGAGCGGCGGCCACCACCGTGTCCAGCGGCACTTCCAGCTGGCAGATCACGGCATCGGCGCTGCCGGGTTTGAGCATGGCCGGTGTCAGACAGGCATTGGCGCCAGCGCTGACAACGATTTGATTCTCGCCAGAGGCCGCCACCAGAATAAGGGCGGTGCCGGTCGCCTGGGTAGCATCAACATGGCACTGGGCAAGATCAACGCCATCTTGTTTGAGTAATGTCAGTGCCTCTTCGGCAAGGCCATCGCTGCCGACACAGGCGATCAGCGAAACCACAGCACCAAGCCGTTGCGCCGCCAGCGCCTGATTGGCCCCTTTGCCCCCGGGGTGGCGCGCCATGCTGGCGCCGAGCAGGGTCTCCCCGGGTGCTGGCAGCGCAGGCACCGTGGCGACAATATCCAGATTCACCGAGCCGACCACATGGATGTTTATCGGCTGGGCAGGCATGAGAGAATCCGCAGCAGGCAGTCAGTGATAGCGGGATAAGCGTGCAATCAGCAGATCATAAAAACCCTCCGCATCGATCGCATATAACCAGTTGGTCGTTTTGGGTTTGTCTGTGACGTGCCAGAAGTCGACCGCCGTATGGCCACATGTCAATGCCGAGTGGGTCTCAACAGTCACATTACACCGCTTGCCTTTGAATAGCTCGGGCTTTAGCAGGTAGGCGATGGTGCAGGGATCGTGCAGGGGGCCACCATCGAGGCCATATTTTTGCTTATCGAAACGATTGTAGAACGCCAGCATGGCAACGGTTGCCCTGGCCACGTCTGAATCCAGTACCCGCAGCCGATCAAGTTCACGTTCGGTGATCAATGCCTGATGGGTGACATCCAGGCTGACGGCGGTGATCGGGCAGCCCGAGGCAAACACGGCTTGCGCCGCCCTGGCATCGACAAAGATATTGAACTCCGCCGAGGGCGTGATATTGCCGCCTTCACGCATGGCACCGCCCATTAACACGATGTGTTTAATCCTCTCCAGGATGGCAGGTTCCCGCTGCATGGCCGAGGCAATGTTGGTCAGCGGGCCGGTGGGTACCAGGGTGATGGGGGCTTTGCTGTCCAGCAGAAACTCGATAATAAAATCGACCGCATGTGTTGTTTGCAGCGGTGTTGTCGGGTCGTGGATATCCAGCCCGTCAATCCCGGTTTGCCCATGGACATGCTCGGCTGTGACCAATTCGCATGCCAGCGGTTTCTTACAACCCGCATAGACGGGTGTATCGCTCTGCCCGGCCAGGTCACAGATAATGCGGGCATTGCGCTGGGTTTGTTGCAGATCAACATTGCCGGCCACCGTGGTAATGCCAGCGACATGCAGCTCATCCGGGGAGGCGAGCGCCAAGAATAACATGACGGCATCATCTTGGCCGGGGTCGCAATCAATGATTATCGTCTCAGGCATACCGCATCATACCCTGCTGGCGGTGTGCCTGTCATGTTGCTGCATGGGGGTGAGTTAGGGGCTGTCGGTCTTTAAGTACGGGCGGCGGCAGGCCGGGCTGGTAGCTGCCTTGTTATGATCACCAGGGGCCGGGAAAACATTACTCGAATATGCCGTGCAGGAGGATTTTTTTGACATTCTTTTTCACCTGCATATAAAACCTCTCATCCTCAATGGTCTTGTGTGTGACACAGGCTATCTGGGCGGAGAAATCGGCATAGTGCTGCGTGGTCGTCCAGATCATGAAAAGAAAATGCTCGGCATCAAACCGGCTGATCTTGCCTTGTCTCATCCAGGTACGTAATACGCGGGATTTTCGCTTCACCGTGGCCTGAAGATCCGTCTCCAGCAAGGGCTTTAGCACAGGTGCACCGCCGATGATCTCATTCGCCCAGACTTTCGAGGCCAGCGGGTAGCGGCGTGAATGTTCGATTTTCTGATCGATATAATGGCTTAATTCTTTTTCCGGGTCCTGCCCAACATCCAGCCCTCGCAGGGGTTCCAGCCAGATATCATAGATGCGGCGCAGGACGTGGCGGTACAGGGCATCCTTGGAGTTAAAGTAATACAGCAGGTTTGGCTTGGACATGTCGGCTTTGCTGGCGATTTGATCGAGCGTTGCGCCACGATAGCCGTAATGGGCAAATACCTCGGTGGCCGCCTCCATGATTTTCTTCTCATTGATGGCCTGGATGCGGGTTTTTTTTGCTTTGTTATCCAGCGCTTGGGCGTCTCTGTCAGTGGGCAGCATGGGGGGTGTTTTTATTATGTTTAAGCACATGAAGCCAGGGTTTGCACTCACGTCATGGATAATTTCTCTGGCATCTTTGCGATTTTTTTTATCGCCAGGCTATCTTAACATCATTTTTGTGCTAAACTGCAATTTGAACACTTGGTCAATAAATTGTTGGTGAATAAATTGATATGATCTCCACCACCAAGACAACAAACAGCACAGAGAAATTTACGTGGATAACGTGACGGTCGGCCTGATCCAGGTGGGCTTGAAAAGCAGCAGTTCAGCCAGCCCGGATGAGATACGGGAGGCGATGCTGGCAGCCCATATACCGCTGATAGAACAGGCGGCAGCGGCTGGCGTACAGGTGTTGTGTTTCCAGGAAGTCTTTACCCAGCCCTATTTTTGTCCCAGCCAGGACAGCAAGTGGTATGGGGCGGCCGAGCCGATTCCGGAGGGCCACACGACCCGGCTGATGCAGCAGTACGCCAAGGCGCACAATATGGTGATTGTCGTGCCGATCTATGAAGAGAGCCTGTCCGGTTTGTACTACAACACGGCGGCGGTGATCGATGCCGATGGCAGTTATCTGGGCAAATACCGCAAGACCCATATCCCCCAGGTGGCTGGCTTCTGGGAGAAATTCTTTTTCAAGCCGGGCGCCAGTGGCTGGCCGGTATTCAACACCGCCTATTGCAAAGTCGGTGTCTATATCTGTTATGACCGTCACTTCCCGGAGGGCTGGCGGGCGCTGGCGTTGAAAGGTGCTGAGATCATCTTTAATCCCTCGGCGACAGTCGCTGGCTTATCGGAGTATCTGTGGAAGCTGGAACAACCCGCATCAGCTGCGGCCAACGGCGTGTATATCGGCGCCATCAATCGCATCGGTACCGAGGCGCCCTGGAACATCGGCGAGTTCTACGGGCAGAGTTACATCGTCAACCCGCGGGGCGATATCGAAGCCATCGCCAGCCGTGATAAAGATGAATTAATCGTGCATGAGATCGATCTGGACATGATACGTGAGGTACGTAATGGCTGGCAGTTCCTGCGTGACCGGCGGCCGGAGACCTATGAGGTACTCACAGCCCTGGAAACCGGTTAAGCGGGCAGGTAAGGAGGGGGAAAGTGATGAGCGTTTTGATTAAAGGGGGTACGGTAGTCACGGCAGAGCAGAGTTTTGCCGCCGATGTGTTGTGTGCGGCTGGCGTGATCCAGGCGGTCGGTGAAGGGCTGTCCGCCGATGCCAGGACGGAGGTGATTGATGCCACCGGCTGTTATGTGATGCCGGGCGGAATTGATCCGCACACGCACATGCAGTTGCCGTTTATGGGCACGGTGGCATCGGAAGACTTTTTCACCGGCACCCGGGCCGGCCTGGTGGGCGGCACCACCATGATCATTGATTTCGTCATCCCCAACCCCCAGCAGGACATCATGGCGGCCTACCATGAATGGCGTGGCTGGGCAGAGAAAGCCGCGGCGGACTACAGCTTCCATGTGGCGATCACCTGGTGGGATGAGAGCGTACACCAGGCCATGCAGACGCTGGTGCATGACTACGGCGTGAACAGCTTTAAACACTTCATGGCCTACAAGGGGGCTATCATGGCCGATGATGAGTTGCTGGTGAACTCATTCAAACGTGCCCGGGAGCTGGGCGCTATCTGCACCGCCCATGCCGAGAACGGCGAGCTGGTGTTTCATCTGCAAGATAAGCTCATTCGACAGGGCATTACCGGCCCTGAGGGACACCCGCTGTCGCGCCCGCCGGAGGTCGAAGGCGAGGCGGCCAACCGTGTCATCCGCATTGCCCAGGTGATGGATGTGCCGATCTATCTGGTACACACGTCCTGCAATGATTCGCTGCAAGCCATTATCCGCGCCCGCAATGAGGGGCAGCGCGTCTTTGGTGAAGTGCTGGCCGGGCACCTGCTGATTGATGATTCAGTCTATCGGAATCCCGACTGGGATACCGCCGCCGCCCATGTGATGAGTCCGCCGTTCAGGCCGAAAGGCCATCAGGAGGCCTTGTGGCGCGGTCTGCAAGCCGGCATGTTACAGACCACCGCCACCGATCACTGCTGCTTCTGTGCGCCACAAAAACAGATGGGCAAAGAGGATTTTACCAAAATACCGAATGGCACCGGGGGGATTGAAGATCGCCTGCATGTGCTTTGGCATCACGGGGTGAACAGCGGTCGCCTGACGATCAATGAATTTGTTGCCGTGACCTCCACCAATACGGCCAAGATTTTTAATATCTATCCGCGCAAAGGGGCGATCCAGGTGGGCGCCGATGCCGACATCATCGTCTGGGATCCGGAAAGAGAACGCACCATCTCCAAAGACACCCACCACCAGAATGTCGATTACAACATCTTCGAGGGCATGACCGTGCGCGGTATCAATACCGTGACGTTAAGCCAGGGCAAGGTGGTGTATCAGGATGGTGAGGTAGTAGCCGAGCGCGGGGCCGGGCGTTATATCGAACGTCCGCCATTCCCCGCCTGCTATGCGGCCATGGATAAAGCAGCCAGCGGGCGGGCAGCCACAGCCGTGATGAGATAAACAGCAGATGCCGGGGGAGATGATCTGCATCAAGGGCCCGGCGCATTGCAGATGTCACTGATTTTTTTTAAATCTTAAATTTTAAATCTTAAACCTTAAATTAAGGGGATTGAAAATGCCAAGAGCGATTATTATAGCGTGTATGTGTTGTTTTGCCGCGGCCGTGCCAGCGCAGAGCCTGCTGGAGGAGATTGTCGTTACCGCACAAAAACGTGAGCAGAGTATTAATGATGTGGGGATTGCCGTCAGCGCCTTCAGCGGCGAACAGATGGACGCCCTCGGTTTTGAATCCAGCACCGATCTGATCGCCTATACCCCCGGCGTCTCCCTGGCCGGCGATATAGGCGGGCAACGGGCCATCTTTAATATTCGCGGCGTGGTGCAAAATGATTATGGCGATCTCGCAGAAGCACCGGTGGCCGTTTATGTGGATGGGGGCTACTTGGCGAGCACCCAGGCGCAGACCTTTGGCCTGTATGATGTAGAGCGCATAGAAATACTGAAAGGCCCGCAGGGCACCTTGTTTGGCCGCAATGCCACTGGCGGCCTGGTCAATACCATCACCGCAAAACCCACCGAGGAGTATACCGGCTATGTGGAGTTTACCGCCGCCCGGTTTGAACAATACCGGGTGGAGGCGGCGCTCTCCGGGCCCTTGTCCGATACCCTCCGGGGTCGGCTGTCATTGCTCAGCAACCAGCAGGGGGATATCCTGGAAAATATCTATGTCGATGGGGCGGCCCCTGATACCCGCCTCGGCTCGCCCGGCGGCGGAGAGGATGGCTACAATGATGGCACCCTGGCCTTGAGGGCGCAGTTGGATATGGATATAGGGCAGGACGGCGGGCTGTTGCTGAGCGCCAACTGGGCCGATACCACCAAGAGCGAGGGCCCCTATCAGGTGATCAATACCACGCAGATACTCGATGCGAACGATGGCGTGATTGATGTGATCTATGCCGCCGATGATCCCATGCGCTGCGATAATATCAAGCTCGGCGCCTGTGTCGATGGGAACTTCAATGGTGATCCACGGCGTCCGGTGCAGGGCGGCGACTTTAACGGCAATTTTGATCCCGATGGCAGCGGCGATCAGGTCAACAAGGATTTTGCCTTTGATGATCAGAACAAGATCGAATCCTGGGGCCTGGCGGCTACCCTGGATTACGACTTTGGTGCGGTTCAGCTTATCTCCATCACAGACTACAAGCGGTTTGATCGCCTGATCGGGCTGGATTCCGATCAGACGGCTTCCCCGGAACTGATCTTCCAGTCCGATGGCGAGATCAAACAGTTCAGCCAGGAGTTGCGCCTGTCTGCGACCAGCGATGTGATCAACTGGGTGGCGGGCCTATACTACCTCAGCATTGACACCGACTGGATTCAGGGGCTGGCCGCCTCGCCCACGGCCGGCTTTCTTGCGCGTGAAGAGGATAATACCGTCACCGATACCGACACCGATTCCTATTCCTTCTTTGCCCAGGTGGATTATGCCCTGCGTGATGATCTGGTGCTGGTGGCCGGCCTGCGCTACGTCAGGGAAAATAAAACATTCAGGGGGTTGAGCTACCGGAATGCCAACCGCAACGATCGTCTGGTGGAGATTGATTTTTCTACGCCCATTCTTGAACAGGCAGACACCAGCAATGATCAGAATTTATGGTCTGCCAAGCTCCAGCTTGAGTATGCGCCAACGGCGGACAGCCTGTTCTATTTTGGCGTCAACCGGGGCGTGAAGGCGGGCAGCTTCAATGCGCCCCTGCTGGCGTCGATGGCCGGTTTCTCCAGCTATAAACCGGAGGTGTTGTATGCCTATGAAGGCGGCGCCAAGCTGACGCTGCTGGCCGGAAGAGCGCAACTTAACGCCAGCCTCTACCATTATGACTACAAGAATTTTCAGTCCTTCGCCTGGGTGAATAATGCCGGGGTGGTGTTCAATGAACAGGCCAAATTCACTGGCGGGGAGATTGAACTGTTTACCAGCCCCACCCGTGCCCTCGATTTTGTGTTGGGCTTGTCTTACATTGATGCGGTGGTGGAAGACCTCGAAGTGGCGGCCGGCGTGTTCAGAGACACCACACCGTCATTCACGCCGGAGTTCCAGGCATCCGGGCTGTTGCGTTATAACCGGGAGTTCATGAATGGTACGCTGTCAGCGCAGATCAATGCCAGTTATCAGTCCGATACCTTCCATAATTCGCGTAATTTCACCGCCCATAAGATTCAGGATCATGTCATCGCAGATGCCCGCCTGACCTGGACCGATGCCGCCGACAAATGGGATGTGATTTTCTTTATTGATAATCTGAACGATTCCGAACACGGCATTATCGGCTTTGATGTGTCCGGTTTCTACGGCACCACGCAGCTCTCCTACGCCCGGCCCCGCACCTTTGGCGGCACTATCCGACGGCGATTTTAACCCTGAAATCGGCAGCGCCCCGGCGCTGTTGACGCCACTCATTGACCGCCCTGCCGGGGTGATGCCAGCTGTACCCCCATTCGGTACGGCGGGCGGCGATGTTGATCACAGGCGGTGCGGCTTACAGTTAAGCGCAGTGATAAATCGATCGCCCGTGATGCTGGCAACCGCGTACCGGGCGCACCGCTGATGACCGCCCTGAGAGGCACGCATGTCCCAAGGCATCAATGTACTGGGGCATCAATGTGCCGGGGCATGCGTTGGCATAACATCAATGCCAGTGCCCTGGCCTCCTTTTCTGCTCATCGGCCGTCTGCTATAGTAAGGGGCGATTGCTGTTACCCGACTTCAAGCCCGTATGATGATGTTAACCCCATGATTCATGTGCAGCGAGGACACCGTGAGGCTGATTTTGCTGACCTGTGCCGCAAACATCCGGTGATGATACTCAGTGCAGGGAAAGGCGGCACCAGCGCTTTGTATGGGGCGCTGCTTGCCCAGTACGCCGGGTTGACCATCCGATTGGAAAATCTGCCGCCAGCGGACTATGAAAATTTCAGGCACACCCACTTTGGCTGGCATTATGTGCGTGATTACTGTGATTATCTGCTGATGCGTTATGTCCACAGCCCTCCCCCCGCAGGCATGGATGCGGATAACAGTCGGCTGAAGATCATCATGCCCATCAGAGAGCCGATTGGTTATCATGTGGCGAGTTTTTATGAGGCAGGATTGCAGTCTATGCTTGGCATACGAAAACGCACTGGTTTGAGGAGTGTCCTGCGTTCCTGGCTGCCGTCAGCGCTGAAATTGTATATCAAACACCTCCTCGCCAAATTGTCCAGAGACTCACGTCTAAAGCAGCGGCTGACTCCCATGATCGGCACCTGGGCGTATCAAGACACGCATATTGAGCAGATCCAGAACCTTGACCCGCCACAACTGCGGCAGATGTTTCTTCAACGTTACGATGCACAATTCTTCGCTATAGACTGGTTCGATAACTGTGTAAAAAAATACCTGTCCCTGGATGTCTACGAGCAACCCTTCCCCGATGAGAAAGTGGCGTACTATTCGATCAGCCAAGCCGATATGATGATCATGGAATCCAGCCTGCCCAATGCAACCAAGGCGCAGCGGGTGCAGGATTTTCTCGGTCTGGATGCCTTCGAGATGGGCTATCGAAAAGTCACCGCCGAGAAGACGAGGGCAATCGCCGATTCTTACGCATTGTTCAAAAACGAGGTCAAGCTGCCCGGGTGGTATCTGGACAAGATGCTGGGATCGAAGTTCTTCCGCCATTTCTACACCAAAGAGGATGAGGAGCGGCTGCGGCAACAGTGGTCAGAATAGCACAATGAAATACGCCCAATATCTGTTACTGCTGTTATGTATTGCCCCGGCGGCTCATGCCGGGCAGCCGTACCGTTCTGAGTTGGTGGATTTCCAAGTCGAGGAAGTCGCCGCTGGGCTGAACCGGCCCTGGGGCATGGTCTTCCTGCCGGATGGCACCATGCTCATCACCGAGTTGGGCGGTCGCCTGAAACACATCGCCCATGGCCGGCAGATCACGCTCAGGGGCGTGCCCGAATCCCATAACAGAGGCCAGGGCGGGCTGCTGAGCATTGCCCTGGATCCGGATTTTGCCCGCAATCAGCGCATATACCTGGCCTACACTGGCAAGGGGGAGGGCGGTTACAGCACCGAGGTGGTCCGTGCGGTATTAGCCGCTGATCAGTTGCGAGACGTACAGACTCTGTTCGTGGCGAAGCCGCGTTACCGCGGCGGGCGACACTTTGGCAGCCGCCTGCTGTTCGACAAAGCGGGCTATCTGTACATATCGCTGGGCGATCGTGGTCAGCGTGAGCAGGCACAGGCTGTGACCAACCATGCGGGCACCTTGATCCGCCTGCATCCCGATGGCCGTATACCGGAGGATAATCCCTTTGTCGGTCAGGCGGGGGCTGAACCGGCGATCTTCACTTACGGCAATCGCAATATGCAGGGCCTCGCCCTGCACCCGCAAACGGGCGCCATCTGGACGCATGAGCACGGCCCGCAGGGGGGCGATGAGTTGAACCTAATGCAGGCCGGCGGCAATTATGGCTGGCCGATCATCACCTATGGCGTGAATTACGGCTTCGGCACGAAGATAGGCGAGGGTACGCATAAGGCCGGCATGTTGCAGCCGAGGCATGTCTGGACGCCGTCTATCGCCCCTTCCGGGATGGCGTTCTACACCGGCGATCAACTGCCTGCCTGGCAGGGGAATGTGTTCGTTGGCTCGTTGAAGTTCGGCCAGGTAGCGCGTCTCGCCCTGGCGGGCGATCAGGTAACGGGCGAGGAGCGCCTGTTTGATGGTGAGTATGGTCGCATACGCGATATCGTCAACGGGCCGGATGGGCTGCTGTATTTCCTCACCGATGAGCGCGATGGCAGGCTCTACCGCATCGCCCCGCTATAATGGCTAAGGAGGAGCTAAGGCCTGGGCGGGTTGCTCTGTAGAAAATCGATCAGGAGGGCATTGAGCTCGGCGGGTCTCTCCAGCATGAGCCAGTGTCCGGCATCTTCAATACGCTCATAACGCCACGAACCGCTGACATTAATCACTGATTGCTGCATCTGTGGCTCCAGCAGAAACGGATCATCACTGCTCCAAATCCCCATCACGGGCAGATCGATCAGGGGGTAGATGGGGCCGGTGTTAAGCCCTCCCCAGCCACGGGTATTCGCACGATACCAGTTCAGCGCCGCTGTCAACGCCCCGGGACGTGACAGATCGCGTAAAAAGCGCGCCTGATCGCCGCCATGACGCAGCAATGCCTTAAAAAACTTCCAGTCATTGGCCATCAAGGTCTGCTCGGCAAGCCCGACCTTGTTAAAAAAATCAAAATACCAGGAGGCCTCGCGCTGGCGAATATCATCCCAGCCGGGATTGCCGAATACGCCGACCGACATCACGGTCAAGGTATAAAAACGCTGTGGGTGATAGGCCGCCAGATACCAGGCGAGGCTAGCGCCAAAATCATGCCCGACCAAGTGCGCCTTGTCGATGGACAAGGCATCCATCAGGCCCAGCATGTCGGCCGCCAGCAGGCGGATTTTGTAATTCTCCACGCCTTCCGGGCGGCTGGCCTCGCCAAAGCCGCGTTGATCGGGGGCGATGACTTGAAAGCCAGCATCGGCCAAGGCCTGAAGCTGGTAACGCCAGACATGGCGAGAATCAGGAAAACCATGCAACAGCAGCACGGGCGTGCCTGCACCGTACAGGCGGGTGGGTAATGAGATGTCATTGACCGACAGGACTCTGACCCCCCGGTCCATGTCAACCGCCTTGACCTCGGCGGCCATACTGGCAACGGGCAGAGCGCTCAACAGGCAGAGCAGGATGTTTATCGTTTGTTTCATGTCTACCTCACTGGAACAAGCGGCTGATCTTATCATGGGCGGCTTGCATGTGCATGTCATGAGTCTCCCACGCCTTACATGGTAGTTATCTGCCAGGAACTGACCGAGCGATGATGCCCTCTGATCGCCCTGATGCCTGGCCACATCATACAGCGCATAGTAAGCGAAACCTACGCATTAGGCCAGCAGTCCTGGGAGAAAAGCCCAGGTAGATAGCCCAGGTAGATAGCATGGGCAGACTGTTGGTATACTTCCAACGGGTTTGAATGGAGAGGGGCATGGACAAAAAAACTATTACGGTGTTGGGCGGGACGGGTAGCCTGGGGGGTGCGCTGGCCTGGCGCTGGGCGCATGCCGGTCATGCGGTGATCATCGGCTCGCGCGATGCAGAGAAAGCACATCATGCCGCCATCGAGATGCAGGCGAGAGTAGGGCATCAGGCTGTCACCGGCATGGCCTATGGCAAGGCGGTTGAGGCGGCCGAGGTGGTGGTGATTGCTGTTCCCTTTGCCGCCCAGAATGCCACGCTGGCCAGCATCAAACCGCACTTGCGAGGGCAGATACTGATCGATACCACGGTACCCCTGCAAGTGTCGAACGTGGCTGTCGTGCGCCTGCCAGAGGCGGGCAGTGCGGCATTGATCACGCAGGCCGCCGTGGGGGATGTTGCCGAGGTGGCGGCGGCTTTTCATAATGTTGCCGCTGATCTGCTTGCCCAGGACCGGCCGATCCATTGCGATATCCTGGTGACGGCTGATGACAAGGCCGTGCGCCAGGCCGTGATGCAGTTGGCCGAAGATGCCGGCTGCAAGGCCATTGATGCCGGGAAGCTGGCCAACTCGGCGGCGACAGAGGCCATGACCAGCCTGTTAATTCATATCAACAAACGTTATAAAACGCAACATGCGGGGCTGACGGTCACCGGCTTGTGATAACTGCATGTGGGTTATTTTACCGGTTAAAAAATTAACGACAGCGAAAAACAGGCTGGCCGACAGGCTGAATGAGCAGCAGCGCATTGAACTTAGCCGCCTGATGTGTGCCGATGTGCTTGCCACGCTGGAGGCATGTGAGTTGATCAGCGGCATCAGCATGATCAGCAGCGATCAGACCATCATGCCGTTGGCCGCCCATGAAAAAACACAAGGTATGATCACCGAAGCAGATAAGGGCTATGGTGAGGATGTCATGGCGGCTATCGGGCGGCTGGATGCCGGGCCGTGTGGCGAGGTGTTGATTATCCCGGCGGATGTGCCGCAACTCAGCCAGGCTGATCTGCACCAGCTGCATGCCGCCCACCGGGGGGGTATCACCTTATGCCCGGCCAGCGAGGATGGTGGCACGAATGCACTTCTGTATACCGCCCCCCTGCCCGTGCCGTTGCTGTTTGGGCCGGACAGCTTTAACAGCTACTGCAAAGCGGCAGCAGAGGGCAATATCACGCTGGTCATCACAACACCACCGGGCCTGGTACGTGATATCGACAGGTATGCTGATCTGTGCTGGCTGAGTCAACAGGCAACTGACAGGCGCTCGGTGGCATATAGCCGTGTCCTTGTGCAGTGAGATTTATACAGTGACATTTTATGCACATGATAAAAACATAAAATTGCACCGCCTGATCAATACTAAAAAGTAACAACCCACTGATGCAACCAGACCTTATCCAGACCATACTCAAGGACAGCAATTATCGGCTGACGCTATTTGCTGATGATGAAATTGATGATTTACGAAAAAAAATTTTCACCAGGCCAACCCGAGGCAAAGAAACCCCTCACATCCAGTGCATTGTCAGAGACAAAGACATTCAGCTCAAGCCGGAAGAGGTAGTCCGTCAACTCTATGCGGCCAGGTTGATCCAGCAATACGGCTATCCGAAGAACAGGCTGACCTTTGAATATCCGGTCACATTTGGCCGGGAGAAAAAGAAAGCCGATGTGGTCATCTTTGATAAAGACCGGCCCGATACGCCGTACATGATCATTGAGACCAAAAAGCCCAAACTCCAGGACGGCAAAGCACAACTGCGCTCTTACTGCAACGCCACCGGTGCGCCTGTCGGGGTATGGACGAACGGTGGGCAAATCTCCCGCTATCACCGCAAAGACCCGAATTATTTTGAAGACATCACCGACATCCCCACAGCGACACAAAGTCTGCAAGACATTCTCAGCGAGCGCTTTACCCTGAAAGATCTCATCATCAAGGATAAAATTGCCAATGAGCGCAAATCCTTAAAAGACCTCATCCTGGAAATGGAAGATGAGGTGCTGGCCAATGCCGGCGTGGATGTGTTTGAGGAAGTCTTCAAACTGATATTCACCAAGCTCTATGATGAATTTCAAAGTCAGCAAGATAAGGGCGTGATTAATCACTATCTACAGCAGCTTATGAATACGGTTGTGCAGGAACCGAACCCGCCGGGTTACCTTGATGGACAGGATTATGACGCGCTGAAAAAAGCAGTCAGTGGTATCGCCGATGATGGCTTTCGGGTCATGGAATTCAGAAACACCGGGCAGACCGATAGCGAATTAAAAAGCAAGATACAGCAACTGTTCAATCAGGCAAAAGAACACTGGCAGGGCGTGTTTGCTGAAGGTTCAGCATTTGAATTGTCCGACAGCCACCTGGCCGTCTGTGTTTCCAGCTTGCAGGATGTGAAGCTGTTTAATTCCAACTTGCTGGTTGTCGATGAGGCGTTTGAGTATCTGGTCAGCAAATCCGCCAAAGGCGAGAAAGGGCAATACTTCACGCCGCGCCATGTGATTGATATGTGCGTACAGATGCTCAACCCCCAGCCGGGCGAATACATGATCGATACGGCTTCGGGCAGTTGTGGTTTTCCCGTGCATACTATTTTTAAACTCACCGGCCACCTGTTCACCAACGCCGAGATTTCTGAACAAGACAAGGACGATGTGTCGAAGGTTTTCGGTATTGATTTTGATGAGAAAACCGTGCGCGTTGCCCGAACGCTTAACCTGATTGCCGGAGATGGCGAAACCAATGTTTTGCATCTGAATACGCTGGATTTTGCGCGTTGGTCGGATAAGACCGAGAAAGATCCCAAATGGATCAACACCTACGGCAACGGCTTTCGCCGGCTGAAAAAACTCAGAAAGCAGGCAGGGCAAAACAAGCAATTTCACTTCGATATTCTCATGGCCAACCCGCCCTTTGCCGGCGACATCAAGGAAAGCCGCCTGTTGCATCACTATGATTTGGCGCTCAACAAAAATGGCAAGGCGCAAAACAAAGTCGGCCGCGATATTCTGTTTATCGAGCGCAACCTGGATTTTTTGAAACCCGGCGGACGCATGGCGATTGTCTTGCCGCAAGGGCGATTTAATAACACCACCGATAAATACATCCGCGATTTTATTGCCGAACATGCCCGCATCCTGGCCGTGGTCGGCCTGCATGGCAACACCTTCAAGCCCCACACCGGCACCAAGACCAGCGTGTTGTTTGTGCAGAAATGGCATGACGAACACTGCCCCAGGGTGGACGACTACCCCATCTTTTTTGCCGTATCGGAGCAAGGCGGCAAGGATAATTCCGGCGACTATGTCTATGCCAAAAACGGCAACGGGGAATACACGCTGGATAAAAACGGGCATTTAATTGTTGATCACGATCTGCACAACCACGCCGGTGAACTGCCGGACGGCATCGCCGAAGCATTTATTGAATGGGCGCAACATGAGCGCTTGAGCTTCTGGAAGTAACGGCATGGAACAGCAGAATATCATCATCTACAAAACCGCAGACGGCCAGGCATCGGTTGCGCTTTACGCTGAGGATCATAACGTCTGGCTCACCCAAAAACAGCTTGCCGAACTTTTTGCCACCTCCCGCCCCAACATCACCACACACATAGCTAACATACTGAAAGAAAAAGAATTATCAGAAAATTCAGTATGTAAAGATTTCTTACATACTGCCCCTGACGGCAAAGCGTATCAGGTGAGGCATTACTCGCTCCCCATGATCCTGGCCGTGGGCTTTCGGGTCGGCGGCGCACGTGGCACACAGTTTCGGCAATGGGCAAACCGTCATCTGCACAGCTACATGGTCAAGGGCTTTATTCTGGATGATGAACGCCTGAAAAACCCCGATGGCCACCCCGATTATTTTGATGAAGTGCTGGCGCGCATTCGCGATATTCGGGCCAGCGAAAAACGCTTTTATCAAAAGGTGCGCGATTTATTTGCCCTGTCCAGCGACTACGACACCAGCGATAAATCGACCCAGATGTTTTTTGCCGAGGTGCAAAACAAACTGATTTATGCCGTCACCGGACAAACCGCCGCCGAACTCATTGTGCAAAGAGCCCGTGCCGACAAGGCCAACATGGGGCTGACCACATGGCAAGGGGCAATCGTTCGCAAGCAGGATATTTATACGGCCAAAAATTATCTTGATGAAGATGAGCTTGATACCCTCAATCGTCTGGTGGTGATTTTTTTGGAAACGGCTGAACTACGCGCCAAAAACCGCATGGATACCACCATGGATTTCTGGCGTGAAAACGCCGACAGCATGATCGAAAGCAATGATTTTGGGCTGTTGCAAAATGCCGGTTCCATCCGCCGTGAACAAATGGAAAAAACCGCCCTGGCTGAATATGAAAAATTTGATCAAAAGCGAAAAGCCTGCGATGCCCGGCAAGCGGACAAGCAGGATGATGAAGAACTGAGGCAGCTTGAAGCAACGATTAAAAACCGCATGCCTGGCGAGAAATAAATAATGTGCAATGTGAGTGAAAAATTGTTGCTTTGGGTGGAGAGGTAGGGATGCAAGTTTCAACGATAATGTTTCAAAAATTGAATCATGAATTCAGAATTGACGCTGAATACTATAGGAGGGAAGTTTTAAATCGAATCAGTGCATTAGATCGTCATCACAAAGACAAACTTGAAAACTTAGCAGATTTTATTATTGGCCCCTTTGGTTCAACTGTAAAAGCTAACCAATATGTAGGAAATTCAGAATATAGCTATGTAAGAAATAAAGATATAAATGATTTTGTGATAAATGATACTGAACCCACCTTAATACCAAGCAAAGTTTATCATTCGTTACCGAAATACCATATTAAAGAAAATGACTTGCTAATTACTGTTGTAGGTACTTTAGGAAAAGTGGCTATTGCGACTGAAAAAGATGTTAAATCAATATTCAGCTGTAAAAGCACAATCATTAGAGTTGAAAATATAAATCCATTTTATTTGCTTACATATCTGAATACCGATACGGGAAAACTCTTTTCTCTCAGAGGGAAAAGAGGGGCAATACAAGAGGGGTTGAACTTAACTGATTTAAAGGAAGTTCAGGTCTTCATTCCATCATTTGAGTTTCAATCGGAGATTGAAAGAATAATAAAGTGCTCGTTTTCAGTGACGGAACTTTCAGCAATCAAATACAAAGAAGCCCAAACCCTCCTCCTCGCCGAACTTGGCCTGACCGACTGGCGACCAAAACACCGGCTTTTCTTTATAAAAAACTACGCCCAAATCAAAACCGCAGAACGTATCGATGCCGAATACTTCCAGCCGAAATATGACGACATTATCCATGCCATACAAAACTATTCCGGGGGATGGGATAGGCTAGGGAATTTAGTCACAATCAAAAAATGTATGGAAGTTGGTAGTAGTGAATATCAGGCGGAGGGTATTCCATTTGTTCGGGTGAGTAACCTAAGTCCTTTTGAGATAACTCAGGAAAAATATATTTCTGAAAAGCTATATCAACAGATAAAGCAACATCAGCCCCAAAAGGGAGAAATATTACTCAGCAAGGATGCAACACCAGGGACAGCCTATTATTTAAGCGAAGCACCGCAACCGATGATTCCATCAAGTGGCATACTCCGACTAAAAACAAAATCAAATTTCATCAAAGATGAATACCTGGCATTGGTTCTAAATTCGCCTTTAACCAAAGAACAAGTCAATCGTGATGTGGGTGGTTCTGTCATTCTGCATTGGAGACCTGAGCAGGTGCAAGCAACAATGATCCCTATTTTGCACGAAACAAAACAAACCCAAATCCAGCAAAAGATCAGGCAGTCTTTTCACTTACGCAAGCAATCAAACCACCTGCTGGAATGCGCCAAGCGGGCGGTGGAAATCGCCATTGAACAGGACGAGCAAACCGCCACCAACTGGCTGGAAAATGCAACCAATTAAATGCAAATATAACAAGGCAATGCACTCGGACAAAATAAAGCTGCGTTCGTTCCTCACTATGCTTTATCTTGCCGTTGAGCTTGGTCGTTGTGTATCTAGGGAACTAATTAATGCCAGAGTCTGAAAAGTCATTAGTTGAACTGCTAAAGGAAAACCACAACACTAAAGCTATTGAGCACATTCTAAACGTGCTCAAAGCTGGTCTTTCTAGTGCTCCTTTTATGGGAGGTATTGCGTCTCTGATTGAGGACTACATACCCACATCAAAAAAGAAGCGGCTGGAAGAGTTTACTATGCGTGTAGCAGAGGATCTTACTAAGCTACAATCTCAAGTTCAAGAAAGCACTCTACACACTGACGATTTTGCTCATGTTTTTAAAGAATGTTTTAGAGGTGCGGCTGAAAACTACCAACAAGAGAAACTGGATTCTTTCAGAGGTATTCTCATTAACTCTGCAATTGGGGTTCAGGTTGAAGAGGGCGAGAAAGACTATTACATGACTTTGGTAAGCTCGCTTTCAGTGCTGCACCTTCAAATACTCAGATTCATGGTCAATCCAATCGATTACCTCAATGCCAATGGGATCGATCCAGCAAGTATTAGAGGGGGGTTTGGACAGTTTTTCCCTGTAGCAATTCCAAATGTGAGTATTGACGCAATCAAGTCTGCTTTTGGTGATTTGTATGCATCAGGCATGATCAATACCGATAATTCTATCTTTGTAACAATGACTGCTGGCCAGGGTATCGAACTCCTGGGGCGAGATGGCAACAGGGTCTCATCATTTGGCAAGAGATTTATTCAATTCTGTACATCGCCGAACCAATGAAAAAAACAAGCGGCTCATGGCATGAGACGTCGCAATGGTGAAATTACGAGTTGTATGTTACAAGAGGGAAAATATTTGCCGACACGGGCGAGGCGCCTGGTTTCAGCAGGTGATGTTATTGTCTCTTCGATTGAAGGTTCTTTGTCAAGCATTGCGCTGATTGAAAAAGAATATGATCAAGCCCTTTGTTCTACTGGCTTTCATGTGATTAGATCAGAAAACTTCAATCCAGAAACACTGCTTGTCTTGTTGAAAAGCAAAGTCGGGCAGTTGCAACTCAAAAAAGGATGTAGCGGCACTATTCTTACCACAATCAATAAAGATGAATTTGGCAAGCTGGTGCTGCCGAAAATAGCCGAAACAAAACAAACCCAAATCCAGCAAAAGATCAGGCAGTCTTTTCACTTACGCCAGCAATCAAAACACCTGTTGAAATGCGCCAAGCGGGTGGTGGAAATCGCCATCGAACAGGATGAGCAGACCGCCATCAACTGGCTGGAAAACAAAGTAAATGCGATGCAATCCCAGCAGGCACAGCTGCATAAACGGTAAAGTATGAGTTTACTGGCGATAACAATTTACGACAGCTTACGGTCTTTACGAACTTCCCAGGTCAGGTGCAGCATTGATCTTTATCGGGTTTTAACACGCACCCCGGCGGGTTGTTGCTGACGTGTGAACATCGCCATCGGCGAGTTATGCGAATCACGTATGATGATCCCGTGTTCATAGAGCGCATTCTGTAGCGCAGCGGCGATGGCGTGCAAGGGCGCACCGCCTCCTTCGCCCATGCCCTTGGCGCCGTTAAAGGTAAACGGCGATGGGGATTGCATGTTGGCACATTTGAGCGTTGGCATGTTGTTGATCGTCACCGGTGCATAGTCGGTAAACGAGCCTGAAATCACATTACCATCCTCATCAAACGGCATGGTCTCCACCATCGCCGCCCCAATCCCGTGACAGGCCGCCCCATGCACCTGGCCCTCGACAATCATGGGGTTAATGACCTTGCCGCAATCATCCACGATCGCATAATCCAGCACCTTGTACTGACACGTGGCCGGCTTTAGCTCAATCACAGCAATATGCAGTTGCAAGGCATAGGTCAGCGTCAGATTTCCGGTCTTCGTCTTAACATCGGGCACCTCAAACGGCGGCATGTAGATGTGCCGTACATTCAAGGTAATATCACGCAACGCTTGCGGCAGGCTGGCGCTGTTGGCATTCACCAGGTTTGCTACCATCCAGAAGTTCATCCTGCGCTCGGTGCCCTTGACGCTCACCTCTGGCCCCATCTCACCCATGCCGTATGTGAGTTCATCCTCCTCCGCCTTCAGCGCAAAGCAGGCCAGCCGGCTGATTTCGTCTTTTAGCTTTTTTGCCGCCCCGTGTGCCGCCGATAAACCGGTGACGGCAAACTGGCTGGCATAGGTACCGGATTGCCCGGTATGGCTGTTGCTCAATGAGTCAAAACCGGTACGCACGGTAACGGCATCCGGGTCAATGCCCAGTGTCTCGGCCACCACCTGGGCTGCCGTGGTCTCATGGCCCTGGCCCTGTGGAAACGTCCCCAGGCTGACGATCACCTGCCCATCCAGATCGAGCTTGGCTGTGGCCCCCGTGGAGTTACCGGAGAAGGGCGCCTCCGGGTTCACATAGCGCGCCTGTCCCCAGTTATTGGTGCCAGAATCCAGCGTGGTGCCGATGCCGATGCCAATTCGCCGAGCATCGCCGTCATCCCTGGCCGCCGCCTGGCGCTCATGCCAGGAATCCCAGCCAATCAGCGCCTTGGCCTTGTCCAGCATGGCAGGCAGATCGCCCGAATCATACACGCAGCCGTTGGGCGTGGTGTAGGGAAACTGAGGGATATAGTTTCGCCGGCGCATCTCATCGGCCGCAATGCCTAACTCATAGCCGCAAATATCCACGACTCGTTCCATGAACCAGATATGCGGCAGACGTGAATAACCGCGGTTGGGTGCTGCCGGGCCTTTGTTGGTGGTGACCTGGGTAAACTCGATTCGGATATGGCGTAACTTATACGCAGCCGGCAGCACCTGCGACCAGATAGCACAGCCCAGCGGCTCATAACGCGGATACGCCCCCACATCATCCACATGCCGTGAGCAGAGGGCGGTGATCGTGCCGTCTTTATCCAGCGCCACCTTGGTATCATAATAGCTGCGCTCGCTGCCATGCCCGCCCGCCATCATGTGTTCACTGCGCGTTTCCACCCACTTGACCGGCGCACCGCCCGCCTTGCGCGAGGCCACCGCCGCCAGAGCGATGTAAGGATAGTTACAGATTTTATTGCCGAAACTGCCGCCAATATCATAGGTACGCAGGCGGATCTGATCCATGTTCACGCGCAAGGCCGGGGCGAGGAAGACCAGCGGTACAGTCATGATGGTGTTGGCAAACAGATCGATCTCATCACGCGGCCCCCAGATGGCGACGATGGCATTGGTCTCCAGTGCCGTGCTGCCGAAACGATGAAAATACAGGCGATCGATCGTGACCACATGGGCGGCCTGCTCAAAGGCCGTGTCCACATCGCCGTAGTCAAACACATCGCTGAAGGTGATGTTGGTGCCAGCCCCCCCATGCAGGATGACCGCATCCTGCTCTGCCTGTTCACAACAGATAACCGGTGGCAGGACGTCGTACACCACATTGACCAACTGCACACCATCCGCCGCTATCGCTGGCGTTTCAGCGATCACCGCCACGATCGGATCGCCCTGATAGACCGCTTTGTCCACCGCCAGCGGGTAGTCCTTGATGCCTTGCGGTGCACCGGCGCCGATCTGAATGAAGGGGTCGCATTGCTCGGCGATCTCTTTGCCGGTCAAGGTACAGACCACACCGGGCAGTGCCTCCGCTTTGGAGAGATCAATAGCGGCGATCCTGGCATGGGCATAGGGTGAGCGCACCAGGGCCAGGTGTAACAGGCCGGCCGGCTGATAATCATCCACAAAAAACCCCTTGCCCGTAAGCAGACGTTTATCTTCCTTGCGCTTCAGTTTTTGTGCAGTACGTCCGCTGTTCAACACCCTGGCCATACGCTGCTGTTTTTCCCGGCCGAGGCGCTCCCGGTGCGGTGCGGGTGTCGCCAGTGCTGTCGGCCAGTCTGGCGCCATCTGCTGGCCCTCATCACCGGCATCGCCAAGGATGCGTGACAGCCAGCCGCCCCCTTTGCCAGCAGGCCGGGCGTTTGCGGCATCGGCTGACATGGCCTGTTGCAGGCAACCGATCAGTTTTTTGATCTCTCTCTCGGCATAGCCTTTCATGCCGCCACCGGCCAGCGATAATATCCGCCCCACCAGCTCGGCCTCGCCCTGCCACAGCACCTGTGTGCCTTTGTCGGTCTCGGTCAATGTGAATGCGGCGCTTAATTCATACGCCCCCTGCATGAGCTTGCCCCGGCCAGTGTAACGGGCATGCGCCGGTGCTTTTGCCTCCACCAGGCATAACTCGGTTGAGGCCGTGCTGCTGATTCTGCCGATGCCGACTTTTACCCGCACCAGGGCGGTGCGATCATCCTGCATCTCCAGGCTGTGGAAGGTGGGCAGCAGCGGGGCGAAGCGGGCCGGATTGGCCAGCAGATCATAGACGGCCTGCCGGTGTTGATCGACAGTGAATTCGCCGGAGAATATGAGCTTCATGATCCCCCCTCCCGTAGTTGTCTGGCCGCCGCCTGCACAGACTTGATGATATTCTGATAACCGGTACAACGGCAGAGGTTACCCGCCAGGGCGGTGCGAATGTCCTTCTCCTCAGGGGCCGGATTCTCGGCCAGCAGTGCCAGCGAGGACATTAACATGCCGGGTGTGCAATAACCGCATTGCAGCCCGTGATGTTCAGAAAACGCCTGTTGCAGTGGATGCAACTCATCTCCCCCGGCCAGCCCTTCGACAGTGATGATCTCAAACCCATCGGCCTGCACCGCAAACAGGGTACAAGACTTGATGGCCTCGCCATTCATGATCAGGGTACAGGCGCCACAAAAACTGGTATCACAGCCAATATGGGTACCGGTCAATTTGAGTTCCTCACGGATAAACTCAACCAGCAACAGGCGCGGCTCGATTTCCCGCTGATAGGTCGTGCCGTTTACGCCGATGCGGATGCGTACTTTGTCGCCTTTCGTCTCAGACATAGTCATTCCCCCGCACGGTGGTCTTTCCCATCGCCCGCTGCAAGGCGGTATCGGCGGCTTTGAGAAATAAGGATTTCAAGACTGCGCGCTTAAAATCGGCAGAACCACGGGCATCGGACGGCGGGTCGGCCCGGGCGATCAGCTTATCGGCGGCCTGTTGTATCACGGCTGGCTCTGGACGTTGCCCCTGTAACACCGCTTCGGCCTCTGTGCAGGTGACAGGCACGGCGGCGGAGGCGCCCAGCACCAGCCGGGCTGTGCTGATAATGTCATTATCCAGGGTCAGCTGAACCCCGACGGCGGCGGCCGGGTAGGCCGGGGCGGCTTTCTTAAAGCCGATATAGGCACTGCCTGACTGTGCGGGCGGCAGGGTAAAACTGATCTCGGTGACCAGCTCCGCCGCCTTCAGGCTGTTGGTATAGGGAGCAACGATAAATTCATGCACCGGGATGCGGCGCTCGCCCTCGGGCCCCAGAGCATGAATATCCGCATTCAGGATATGCAGCACGGCCGGCCAGTCGCTGGCCGGGTCGGCGATGCTGACCGAGCCGCCGATGGTGCCCAGGTTTCGCACCTGTGGGTCGGCAATGCCACGGGCTGTATCGCCGATTGCCGGTACCCGGCTTGCCAGCTCACAGGCAGCTATCTCGGCATGGGTCATCAGTGCCCCCATCCTGATCTCGGTCGCTGTCATTGTGATGTGCATCAGTTCCGGGATGCGGCCAATATCGATCAACTCGGCCGGCTCATCCATACGCATCTTCAAGACAGGAATCAGCGACTGCCCGCCAGCAAGCAGCCTGGCACCATCGCCCAGTTGCTGCATGAGCGTGATCGCCTCAGCGACAGTGCCGGGACGAAAGTAGCGAAACGGTGCAGGATACATAGTGAGGCAAGGATAATCGCCTAGCGGCGGGTAGTCAATTCACACCCGCCTGATCGGATCATGAGACGTGCAAGCCATCGCCTTGCCAACGAGGGCGGGGATGAGAAGCCTTATCGCCGGTGGTGTGGTATGCCGAGGTCAATCATTTAAGACAGCAAAAACCAGGACGAATCTGCCAGTATCCATTATCATAGCCGCTGTGTGCTTGTGTGGTGCTGCCCGTTGGTATCACGTTACCTTACATTTTCGTCTTCGGAGAATCATCATGACCATGCGTATTGCGCCCAAAGTGGGCGTCATCTTCAAGTCTTACGAGCCGTTGTCTGCCATGCAGAACTATGCCCGGCAGACTGAGGCATCCGGTATGAATGGCGGCTTCTGGATCGCCGAGGCCTATCACTGGTTTCGTCAGTATGGGCTGGAGTCCCGCGGCTGTTTCGCTACCCTGGCCGCCGTGGCTATGGCAACTAAAGACGTGCCGATTGGCCTTGGGATCACCACGCCGTACAGCCGCCATCCAACCGTGCTGGCCGCCGAGGCCGCCGCCATTGATGAGCTGGCCGATGGGCGGTTTATCATGGGGCTGGGCGTGGGCAAGGTGGGGATTGAATATCTGGAATACGATATTGAGGTGATGAAGCCGGTGCCGGTGCATCGTGAGTCCATGGCCATTATACGCAAGGTCTTGAGCGGCGAGCCATTCAGCTACGAAGGCCAGTTCTATCATTCCACCATGCCGGCTTATGATCGTCATGCCGCTGGCTTGAGGACAACGATCCCGATTTATGTCGGGGCGACCGGGCCATTCATGCAGCGCTTGTCCGGCAGTGCTGGCGATGGCATGTTGCTGGCTGGCCTGACCTCGCCCGCCTTCGTCCGCTATGCTATCGATAACATGCGGGCCGGCGCGGCCAGGGCGGGCAAAACCCTGGCGGCGGATTTTCCGGTCGGTGGTGTCATCCTCTGTGCCTGCTCTGAGGATGGCGACAAGGCGCGGGATGCGACCCGATCCTATACCGGAACCTATGTGGTGAATAAGATCAGAAACATTAAAAACGATGTAATTTTGTCCGGTTCTGGTTTACCTGACTCCGCCTGGGATCCATTCCGAAAAGCGATAGCAGAAGGTACTCAGGATAATGTCACGCATCTGGTGAGCGATGAGATCATGCGCCGGTTTACGGTGATCTCCGGTACGCCGGAGGATTGCCTGGCGATTACGCAGGAGCTGGTTGATGCTGGCCTCAATCTGCCCTTGCTTGAGGTGGTCGGCGCCAGCGAGGCGGATAATCTGGAGACCATTCGCCTGATGGGCGAGCATGTGATCCCTGGGCTCAAGCCATGCCTTATGGAGGGTGATGCGCCATGAAACTGCTGACTTTTGATATAAACGAGACGGCCCGGCGCACCATCGGTGCGTATCAGGATGGGCGGTATGCCGATCTGGCGGCCTTATCTGCTGGTGCGCTGCCCGATAACATGCTGGGGTTTTTGCAGGGCGGGGCGGCGATGATGGATACGGCGCGTGAATTGCTGGCCGCCGCCGGCGATGCCCACCGCTATGCCGAGCATGAGATCAGCAAGCAGGCGCCGGTGCCGCTGCCGGGCAAGATCGTTCACACCTCGTGCAATTTTGGCAAGCACCTGGAAGAATTGACCGGCTGGCGAGACCCGGTGTGGGAGTCGCACAACTGGGGAGATTTTCACTTCGAACACCCCACTGGTTTTCTGGAGGCGCCCTCCTCGGTGGTCGGCGATGGTGCCGAGGTCGAGATTCCGGTGTTCACCAAACAGCTGGACTTTGAGATCGAGCTGGGGATCGTGATCGGCAAAGAGGCGTACCGTATCAGCACTGAACAAGCGATGGATCATGTTGCCGGTTTTATGATCTTCAATGATCTCTCTGCCCGCGATATTCAAGCGCGCGAGCATTCTAATAAAGTCATTCTCATGGGCAAGAGCTTCAAGGGTTCATGTCCTTTCGGACCCTGTTTGGTCACGGCTGATGAGTTGGACGACCCGCATCGACTGGACATGAAGCTGCGGGTGAACGATGAGTTGCGGCAGGATGCCAACACCGGTGATATGCACTACAAGACCGCCGAGTTGGTCTCCTGGTGGTCGCACATGGGTTTGTATCCCGGCGATGTCATTACCAGTGGCAGCCCGCCTGGCGTGGCAGCGGGCATGGATGTGCCGAAGTGGTTGGCAGTCGGCGACAGGATCGATGCGACTATTGAGCAACTGGGTACGCTGACCACGTATATTGTTTAGGCCAAGTGTATAGCTAAAAATAAAGCACACAGACTAACACTAAAGGAAATGGATGAAATGGCCTATGAAAATCTGGATTTGAAAAAACCGATAGAATCGGAAGACTATGAAGAATGCTCAGATTTCATGACAATTTCTATTGAAGGCATGATGCAAGATGCTATGGACAACAGAAGGAACAAGATCGTAATTAATACGAATCTTAAATATGGCATCCCAATGGAAAATATAAATAAAATTGCCGGGCCTTTTATTGAGGCATGGGTATATGAAGTATTTACAGAATGTCTCGAAGATGAGAATAATAAATATCAATTAATAAATGTTGAGGCTGGTGAACGTCTGAATATGGCGGACGTAATTTTACAGTTCAAGAAAACCAGAAAGAGAAATTCCAGCGTTACTGGTTATGTTGACGTTAAGGCGACTTCAAAGGATATTGAGAATAGTGGGAAGTCTCCAAATATTACTTCATTCGCTCGTATCCGCTCGGCCTATGTTACCGATCCGGATTATATATTTATCATCTTGTCGATTAAACATAAGGTATTTAGCGCCAAGGATAGTGCAACTGAAATGATGATGGGGGTTATGGAAGTAGTGGATTTTAATGCTTACGATCTAAAATACTTATCTGATTTCGATCTTAGCTACAATCCTGCATTGGGAACTGGACAAATTCAAGTACGCGATATTCACTATGTTTCAGTAAAAAAGAGGAGTGCTTGGGAGTTTTGCAAATTACTTGACAAAAAGTTTATTGCATCAAAAAAAGGTTATGATCAGTGGGTTGAATATGCAGAACAAAATGGGTGGATTAAGTAGATGAAGAAAATCGACCTGCGATGTGGTGATGCACTGAAATTATTCAAAGGAATAGAGAGTGAATCAATTGATGTGATCATAGCGGATCCTCCATATAATCTGGGAAAAGACTATGGGAACAATCATGATTCAAAAGCGTTTGAAGATTATTTGAAGTTCACCAGAAAATGGCTTTCTGAAGCCAAAAGAGTTTTAAAACCTACTGGTACTGTATACGTGTTTATGGGCGTCAGGTTTATATCATATCTATATGACATTTTAGATAAAGAACTAGAAATGTTTTTTAATAGTTGGATAGTATGGCACTACACGCAGGGACTAGGTAAAACAAAAGGATTTTCACCCAGACACGATGATATTTTAATGTTTACGAAATCAGATAAGTTTATATTTAATTTAGATGATATTCGTGTTCCTCAGAAATATTATCGCGCAAGGAACAATATGCGTGGCGCAAATCCTGGTGATGTCTGGAAATTTTCTCATGTTCATTATTGTAATTCCAACAGGCAGAATCACCCTACTCAAAAACCGGAAGGTCTGATAGAAAGAATGGTATTAGCATCCAGTAATGAAAGTGGGTTGGTTCTTGATCCCTTCTCTGGAAGTGGAACAACTTTAAGGGTATGCCAACAAGTCAAACGAATGGCTATAGGGTTTGAACTGAACCCCGATTATACAGAAATGACTAATGCGCGTCTTTCGGAGAGTTTTATTGGATTTGATAGTATTGATTCAAGAATGGAGAGGGTGCCAAACGACTTGCGAAAACCTGATATCAGAGATGAATATCTGGAAAATCATGTTAAATGGTTCTTGCACAATCATGAAAATGCTTTGGAAGTATTCCGAAAAGCTGTTAAGGAAAAATACGGTATTGATGTTGGTATTACTTCAATGAGTTCCAGGCAGATAGAGATGTTATAGCTTATGTTTAAATGGGTTGGTTTTTTGAAACGCAGATAAACTTGCATATAGGTGGAAATCGAATCCTTAATTTGTCAGGTGAAAGAATATGATCGAGCGGTACGTGATCATATCAATACACACCGTTATCAAGTTGATCTTCTTAAAAACTCATCAAACTGGAGTCAAATATTCGTTTCCATTGATACGATAGAGGACACGTTATATGCAATCGATTCATATCTTGCATCTGACTTTCCCAATGTTTCTGGTCTTCAGTACATATATACGTATGGTTTACTGCAATCTCTTTTCTTGCAGCAGGATGGTATTCGCCATTTAAGTGAGGCATTTGGTGTAACTCATGAGGTATCGCAAGCCCGCCTGGCGTGGCAGCGGGCATGGATGTGCCGAAGTGGTTGGCAGTCGGCGACAGGATCGATGCGACTATTGAGCAGCTGGGTACGCTGACCACGTATATTGTTTAGGGGATGTTCTCTGGTCGCATGATTGGGCGGTGAATGGTGTGATGCCATCGCTTGCCTTTTTCTAGGGAGAGTGCGAGCAGGCTCGGTTTTAATTATGCGAGTGCCAGGCGGGCTGCCATTGAAAATGCGCTTGAAATCGGTCAGTATCTGACCCTTGGCTACTAGCCTTATGGTGAAAACATGCTCGATATGAAAATTTCAACGATTCTTGACCACATTGATAGCGGACATATCGCTCTCCCTGAATTTCAGCGGGGCTATGTCTGGAATCGTAATCAGGTGCGCGGTCTATTTGACTCACTCTATCGTCGGCACCCGGTTGGCGGGCTTCTTATCTGGGCAACGGAGTCGAAGGGGGCGATTCACCGTGGTTATGGTAAACTCGCCGCTGGCATCGTTAAGCTTTTGCTTGATGGCCAGCAGCGCATGACTTCGCTTTACGGCGTCCTACGGGGCAGGCCGCCGAAGTTTTTTGATGGCAATGCAGAGACTTTTACGGGCTTGCGCTTTCATCTTGAACGCGAAGAGTTCTCCTTCTACCAGCCGCTCAAGATGAAGGACGATCCACTTTGGATCGATGTCACCGAGCTGATGAAGAGAGGGACGGAAGGTCTCGGTGGTAATGTTTCGGCTTTGACGGCCAATCCGGAACTCGCGCCCAGGATTGGCGACTATTTCGGCAGACTTAGCAAACTGCTCGGGATCAGAGACATCGGTCTTCACATTGAAGAAGTGACTGGCGCTGACAAAACTATCGATACCGTTGTTGATATTTTTAACCGTGTCAATAGCAGTGGCACTACACTCAAGCAGGGTGATTTGGCGCTGGCGAAGATCTGCTCGGATTGGCCGCAAGCGCGCAACGAGATGAAGGCCAGGCTGCAAGAATGGAATAATGCGGGTTATCATTTCGATCTGAACTGGCTACTTCGATCCGTAAACGCCGTTCTGACCGGCGAAGCTGATTTTCGGTTCCTGCATGACAAAAACGCTGATGAGATTCAGGACGGTCTCACGCGTACAAGCAAGCATATTGACGATTGCATCAACATGATTGCTGGCAGGCTTGGTTTAGATCATGGTCAAGTGCTGTTTGGTCATTTCTCCATCCCAGTTATGGCCCGGTATCTTGACCAGCATAGTGGGGCGATGGATCAGCAGGAGCGCGACAAGATCCTCTTCTGGTTCGTGCAAGCTGGCATGTGGGGTCGCTTCTCCGGGTCGAGTGCAACCACCCTTGATCAGGACCTTGCTGCTCTCGAAGGTGAGAGAGGCGGGCTGGATGCGCTTTTAGAGCAGTTGCGGCTTTGGCATGGGGCGCTTCGCGTTGAGCCCGGTCACTTTACTGGCTGGAGTCTCGGCGCGCGTTTCTATCCGGTGCTGTACCTCCTGACCCGTATGGGTGAGGCGAGGGACTGGGGTACGGGTCTCCCGCTGAAGGCAGATCTGCTCGGAAGGAATAGTCGACTGGAAGTGCATCATATATTCCCCAAGGCGCAACTCTACAGGCGCGACTTCAAGAAACAGCAAGTCAATGCGCTGGCAAACTACTGCTTTTTGACCAAGAATACAAATCTTTACATACGTGATCGTTTGCCGGAAGAGTACTTCCCCGAAGTGGAAGAAACCCATCCTGGCGCACTTGTCTCGCAGTGGGTACCGAGTGATCCGATGCTTTGGAAGGTTGAAAACTTTCTGGATTTTCTTGAAGCGCGCAAGGTACTTTTGGCTGAGGAGATGAACGCGTGCATGGCCGAGCTGCTCCACGGTGAAACCCGCTGGCTTGAAGGTACACCAGCCTCGGTGCCGGCCGCCGTATCGATGGTAGGTGGCATCGCAAGTGAAGAGGAAGAGGAACAACTCAGAGCGCTCAACCACTGGGTTGAGGATAGGGGGCTACCGCACGGCGCGCTTTCCTATGATTTTTCCGATCCCGATACCGGTCAGCAGCGTGCCGTCTTTGATGTGGCTTGGCCCTATGGAGTCCAAGAGGGACTTACGGAGCCGGTGGCCGTACTTATCAATGAGAGCGAAGAGGCGCTCGCCATCGCCAGCCAGGCCGGTTTCAGGTGCTTTGCTTCTGCCGATAGTTTCAAGCGTTACATAGAAACAGAGATTCTGACTCAGGAATAGGATGCGTGGACAACGGCAAACCAACGCCTGATGCAATAGAGGAAAAACAACATGACAAACAAACACCTCATCGATCAGGCGATCACCGAAATCGACCGTGAACGCCTGGTAAAACTGGTGATGGATCTGGTAGACATCCCCAGCCCCACCGGCTATGAGGGCGAGGTCGCGCGCGCCCTGCATGAGATACAAAAAGAATACGGGTTTGATTCGGTGTTACAGCCGGTCGGTGATGATCGCTACAATGCGGTCGGGCGCTTGCAGGGCCAGGGTGGTGGCAAGTCGCTGATGTTTAACGGCCACCTCGACACCTCGTTCGGCCCGGAGCAGGCGCATCGCGGCATCGGCTATGAGTGCAAGGCCACCTTGATCGATGATGAATGGATCTACGGCATGGGCTCGTTCAACATGAAGAGCGCGATGGGTACCTACCTGATTGCCAGCGATGCGATTGCCAGGGCCGGCATCAAACTGGGCGGCGATCTGGTGATCGCCGGGGTGGCCGGTGAGATCGAAAAATCACCAGTCAACGACCACGAAGGCCCGCAATACCAGGGCTATGGTGTTGGCACCAAATACGCCATCACGCATGGTGCGATCGCCGATTACTGTGTGCTGGGCGAGCCGACCAACATGATGTTGATCCCGCGCCATTGCGGCAGTTGCTGGGTTAAGATCACCGTGCCGGGCCGCCTCATCCACACCGCCTGGTCGGATGTCGACAGCAACGCCATCAACAAGGCGCGGCGTGTGCTGGATGCCATCCACGACTGGATCCCCGATTATCTGGCGCGCAATACCCTGGCCGATGGTTTCCAGCCCAGGGTCAATGTATCGGCAATCGAAGGCGGCTGGTCGTGGCGCGGCGCCCGCACGCCGGATAACTGCGTGATCTACATGGATGTGCGGACGCTGCCGGAGGCGCTGCCGCTCACCGCATATAACGAGGTACGGGCGCTGATCGATGCGCTGGTTGCCGATAACCCTGATCTGCAAGGCACCCGGGTTGAACCTTTTATGACCACGCCGGGCACGTCCATCCCGGAGGATCATGAATTGGTGCAATACATCATCCAGGCGCATACCGACCAGCTGGGCGCTGCGCCGGCGCTCGGGGCGGAGGTCTGGATGTCGGATGCAGCGCACATGAATCGCTACGGCATCCCGACTGTCAACTACGGCTCGGCCGGGCGCATTCGCACGGGCGGCGGCGGTTTCTCTACGCATCAGGGCGAGGCGGCGCACATCGGCGACATGCTGGACATCATCAAGGTCTATATCCAGCTCATCATCACGATTTGCGGTGCAGCCAAGGCATAGATGGACGCCATCACTGACAGCATTGCCCACAGTATCACCCGGGCTGAACAGGGCGAGCGGCTGGGGCCGACAGACAGCCTTGCCCTCGCCGATGCCACCGATCTGCCGGCCCTGATGGCCGCCGCACGGGGGTTACGGGATGGTGCTTACCCTGAGACGATCACATACTCGCCGAAGGTGTTTATACCGCTTACCCGGCTGTGCCGCGATGTCTGTCATTATTGCACCTTTGCCCGGACACCGGAAAAAGCGGCCGCGGCCTATCTGTCGGCGGGCGAGGTGCTGACCATTGCCGAAGCGGGCCGGGCGGCGGGTTGTCACGAGGTGTTGTTCACCCTGGGCGACAAGCCGGAGTTGCGCTATCAGGCCGCCCGTGATGAATTGGCCGCGCTGGGCCATGCCAGCACCTTGTCCTACCTGATAGCCATGGCGCAGCGGGTGATGGATGAGACCGGCCTGCTGCCGCATGTCAACCCCGGGGTCGTCAGCCAGCCCGAGGCAGAGGCATTAAAAGGCGTCTCGGCATCGCAGGGGCTGATGCTGGAGAGCAGTGCGGTGCGGCTGACCGAACCGGGCGGGCCGCATTATGGCTCGCCGGACAAACACCCCGCCGTCCGTCTGGCCAGCCTGGCGGCGGCTGGGGCGGCGCGGGTGCCGGTCACCTCCGGTATTCTGATCGGCATTGGTGAGACCCGGCGCGAGCGTATTGAATCGCTGCTGCTCTTGCGCGAACTGCATGAAGCGCATGGGCATATCCAGGAGCTCATCATCCAGAATTTCACGCCCAAGCCGGGCACCAAGATGCAGCATGCCGCAGCGCCCGACCGGGAAGAGTTGCTCTGGAGCATTGCCGTTGCGCGGCTGATCTTCGGCGGTGATATGAGCATCCAGGCGCCATCGAACCTGAGCGCAAACGCCCTGCCGGCGTTAATCGCCGCGGGCATCAACGACTGGGGCGGCGTATCGCCCGTCACGCCGGACTATGTCAATCCCAAAGAACCCTGGCCGCAGCTTGCGCGCATCCGGCAGGTCACCGAGGCGGCGGGCAAACAACTCGTGCCGCGGCTGCCGGTCTACCCGCACTATGTGAGGGCGTCCGGCATTTGGCTGGATGAGCAGGTGTACAGGCGGGTGTTGCAGCACAGCGATGCGGCGGGTTATGCCCGTACCGATGGCTGGCATCCCGGCAGTGAGGCGGCGATTCCGTTCGCCTTGCCCGCCCCCGGCCCGGCGCCCGCTATCAAGCCGGCCCTGCATGCCCTCATTGACCAGGCCGCTTCGGGTGTGCGGCTGACCGAGCAGCAGATAGTCACCCTGTTCAGTGTGCATGGCCGCCATCTGCATTACCTGTGTACGGCGGCGGATGGCCTGCGGGCGGAGACCTGTGGCGATACCGTGACCTATGTCGTCAATCGCAATATCAATTACACCAATATCTGCTATTTCGGCTGTGGTTTTTGTGCTTTTTCCAAGGGGCGGGTCGCTGAGAACCTGCGTGAGCGCGGCTATAACATTTCACTGGCCGATATTCAGCAGCGTGTCACCGATGCCTGGGAGCGGGGCGCCACTGAAGTCTGCCTGCAGGGCGGCATCCATCCTGATTACCGCGGTGAGACCTACCTGGCGATTGCCCGGGCCGTCAAACAGGCCCGGCCGGAGATCCACCTGCACGCCTTCTCGCCGCTGGAAGTCTCTCACGGTGCCCGCACCGCCGGGGTATCGGTGGATGAGTTTCTGCACACACTGAAGGCCGCCGGGCTGGACACCCTGCCTGGCACGGCGGCTGAGATTCTGGATGATGAGATACGGCAGATTATCTGTGCCGACAAGCTCAACACCAGCGACTGGCTGGCGGTGATGCGTAGCGCCCACCGTCAGGGCCTGACCACAACGGCCACGATCATGTTCGGTCATGTAGAACGCCC
The DNA here is from genome assembly GCA_963422205.2 of Gammaproteobacteria bacterium. Taxonomy (GTDB): domain Bacteria; phylum Pseudomonadota; class Gammaproteobacteria; order Eutrophobiales; family Eutrophobiaceae; genus CAXMWX01. The sequence goes on from CAXMWX010000004.1 coordinate 37,369, forward strand.
GATACACTGGGCGCGACACCTGCTGCGTATTCGTGATTTGCAGGCTGAGACCGGCGGTTTTACCGAATTTGTGCCGCTGCCTTACGTACACATGCAGGCACCGCTGTACAAAAAAGGCCGCAGCCGCCCGGGCCCGACGTTTCGCGAGACCCTGCTCATGCACGCGGTGGCGCGGCTCGCCCTGCATCCGCTGATCAGGAACATTCAGGCCTCCTGGGTCAAGCTGGGCATGGCGGGGGTGATG